>NZ_JAHLOQ010000004.1 GCF_018917435.1 Intestinibacter bartlettii | reverse complement strand
AGCTTTGATAAGAAAAACATGCGAATTTCTTATGTTATCCCGTATTAGCATACCTTTCGGTATGTTATCCGTGTGTACAGGGCAGGTTACCCACGCGTTACTCACCCGTCCGCCGCTCTTCTCCGAAGAGAATCGCTCGACTTGCATGTGTTAGGCACGCCGCCAGCGTTCATCCTGAGCCAGGATCAAACTCTCAAATAAAAGTTGTTTACCTGCTCAGACTAATCATTATCTGAAATATCTGGCTTGGTTTGTTTGTTGGTTTTAATTCGTGTGAATTAAAGTTTATAATTAACCTACTGTTTAATTTTCAAAGTTCTTAAATATTTTTGTGGTGGACCATCAGGGACTCGAACCCCGGACCTACCGGTTATGAGCCGGGCGCTCTAACCAACTGAGCTAATGGTCCACTAAAATATGGTGCCGAAGACCGGAATCGAACCGGTACGGGAGTATAAGTCCCGCAGGATTTTAAGTCCTGTGCGTCTGCCAGTTCCGCCACTTCGGCATGCACCACCTAGCTACGTCCTACTCTCCCAGGCGGTTGCCCACCAAGTACCATCGGCGCTAAAGAGCTTAACTTCTGTGTTCGGAATGGGAACAGGTGTATCCTCTTCGCTATAATAACTAGATTATTTTATTTCGTTGTTTGTACCGCTTAATCAGTACAGGTATAATAATACCACCTATAAATATCATTGTCAACAGATTTTTTAATTTTTTTTATTTTTTTCTTAAATAACCTTATTTTTCGCTTATATTCTAGTTTTAAGCCTACTATTATCCCTATATTTTTATATTACATTTATGACTTAGTTAAATTTTTTTAGAAATTTGTTTATAAAAATAAAGAAGGTAGCATTAAAAAACCACCTTCTTTATTTTCATAAAATGAATTTATTTATTCTATAATATTAATAAAATTTAATTAATATTTATTTTTCATATTCTTTTCGTAGTTTTTGTACTACTTTTCTTTCAATTCTAGAAATAGTCATTTGAGATATATCTAATTCCTTAGCTAATACAGATTGTGTTTTTTCGCTAAAGAATCTACCTTCAAATATACATCTTTCTAATTCATTAAGTTTACTCATAAACTTATCTAAAAAATCTTTATATTCTATATCTGAAAAACTATTTTCTTGTGATCCTATCTTATCTATTAAACTTACTTCTGTATCTTCTGAATCACTATTTACAGGAGAATCTAGCGAAACTGGTTGATATCCATATGATGCTTCTAAAGCTTCTAAAACATCTTCTTCTCTGCACCCTATATATTCTGCAATTTCACTTACCTTAGGTTTTTTCTTATTTTCTTGTTCTAATAAAAGCTTAGCTTCATTAACTTTTTTATTTAACTCTTGAACCCTTCTTGGAACCCTCATAGTCCAAACTTTGTCTCTAAAGTACTTTTTTATCTCACCTACTATAGTAGGTGTCGCAAAACTAGAAAATTCATACCCTTTAGACATATCATAACGTTCTATTGCGTATATAAGCGCTAAAGAACCCACTTGATATAAATCTTCAAATTCTACACCTTTATTGATATATTTTTTAGCTAATATATTAACTAAGTAAAGATTTCTCTCTATCAAAATATCTCTAACTTCTTTATTATTTTTATCTTGACTGTAGATATTAAAAAGTTCTTTGTTATCCATATCTAGATAATTGGTAACAGATGAAATATCTCTCATTAATTATCAACTCCTAAATACTTTGTCATTTTTATAATAGTTCCATGATCTATATCAGATTTTATATCTACTTCGTCCATTAAACTTTGTATTATAAATAAACCTAATCCACTTTCTTTTGGTTCTTCTAGATTAGGTTTGCTGACAGCCTCAACATCATATCCTTTTCCACTATCTGTTATTTGAATAGTTAATCCATTTTCAAATATAGTGTATTCTACAGAAAATCTATTATCCAAACTATGCTTTATTGCATTTGTACAAGCTTCAGACACAGCTACTTTTATATCTTCTATGCCTTCTAGACAAAATCCTATTTTATTTGCTATCCCTGATGTCGTTAATCTTACAACACTTACATATTGTGGGTTAGAAGCAATTTCCATTTTTATAGTTTCAAAATTCAATTCTATCCCTCCATTTTAAATATTTTATCAAGACCTGTTATAGAAAAAATCTTTTTAACATTGTCTTTAGGCGAATTTATATATATTTCTTTATTTTCTACTTTAATTCTTTTTAGTATACCTATAATAACACCTAATCCAGTTGAATCGATATAGTCTAAACCTTGTAAATCAAATCTTATGTTTCTTATATCTTCATCAATTAATTTATGTAAATATTCCTTAAATTGGTCTGCTGTAGATACATCTAATTCTCCTGTTACTGATATTTCCCAAAACTCAGCATTTGTATCATTTTTTAAATTTATACCTATAGACATTTAAAAACCTCCTATGTTGTATGTTGTTTAAATTATTTTTTAAATACTCTTAAAACCTTAAAGAAACCAGTAACTTTCTCCACTACATCTAATATACTTCTTACTTTATTTGTTATATCAGCTGCATTATCTATTATTTGATTTAAATTTTTTTCGTTGTAATCAATTATCTTGTTAACTCTATCTATTGTTTTTGTAGCACTATTTAATGTTTTAGCTATATAAATAGCTATTATTAATATTGCAACACCAAACAAAACCGCCCCAATTTGCCAACCAATTGCGTTCATTATTTACTCTCTCCTTCTTCATCATCAAAAGTTCTGCTGACTACTATATCTTCTTCTTTTATCTCCATTTTGTCTTCTGATAAATCTTCTTTTAACTTAGACACTTTTTCTTTCATATCTTCAAATGTTTCATGTAGAACATCTTTTGGATTTTCTTTTATTGTGTCTATTTTCTCTTTGGCATCTCTTCTTAATTCTGTGCCTTTTTTAGGTGCTAAAAATAATCCAATAAAAAATCCTATTATTACTCCTAATGTTAACGTTCTTCCTCTTTTTTTACTCATATCATCTAGCTCCTTCCATATTCAAATATATTTATATTATATATTACATTTTGGATTGATTATATATTATTTATTCAAAATAAGGAAATCTTTATTAAAAAAATTCTTTTAAAGTAATTTATTGGATGAGTATTTTAATAATTTGGGTACTATATTCATTACAAACATAGTAGTTACCCACAATTACTAATATTTATTCACAATATAAACATAAAAGTATGTAATATAGAAAAAGAATAGGTGTTACCCTATTCTTCTTCATCTGTATTTATTTTAGCGATTGAAACCACATTAACTTCGTCATCTGTTTTCATAAGTTTAACTCCACTAGTAACTCTTCCGAATACAGAAATATCATCTACTCTTAATCTGATAAGAACTCCATCAGAATTTATAAGCATCAATTCATCTTCGTTGTTAACCATTGTTGCCCCAACTATTTCACCTGTCTTTTCTGACATGTTATAAGTTTTAATTCCTTTACCAGCTCTTATTTGGCTTCTATATTCATCTATGTCTGTTCTTTTTCCATAACCATTTTGGCTTACAACTAATAAGTCTTCACCTTCATCAGATAAACTCATAGATACTACTCTATCACCTTCAGATAAAGTTATACCTTTAACACCCATAGCAGTTCTACCCATAGGTCTTATGTCTTTTTCATCAAATCTGATTGACATACCATTTGATGTTACAAGTAAAACATCTTTTTCTCCGTTAGTTGTTTTTACATCTATTAGTTCATCATCATCTCTTAATCCTATAGCTATTAAACCTGACTTGTTGATATTTTTGAATTCTGATCTCTTAGTTTTCTTAACTATACCTTTTTTAGTTGCTAATAATAAGTAAGAATCGTCATTTGCATTTGCATCAACTTCGATTAATGTTGCTATTTTTTCATTTGGTCCTAATTGAAGTAAGTTTACTATAGCAGTTCCTTTTGCTTGTCTCTTACCTTCTGGAACTTCAAATGCATCTAATCTAAATACTCTACCTCTATTAGTAAAGAATAATAATCTATTGTGAGTTCTTGTAGTTATTAGGTGTTTTACGAAATCTTCTTCTCTAACAGTAAGAGCAGATATTCCTCTTCCACCTCTTCTTTGACTCTTATAAGTATCTAAAGGTAATCTCTTAATATATCCGAAGTGAGTTAATGTTATAGTTATTTCCTCATCATCTATTAAGTCTTTTATGTCTATTTCACCTTCAGCATGTCTTATTTCAGTTCTTCTAGCATCTGAATATTTCTTTTTAATTTCTAAGATTTCATCTTTTATAACACCTAATAATAATTGCTCATCTGCAAGTATTGATTCTAGGTATTCTATCTTTTTCATTAATTCATTATATTCAGCTTCTACTTTTTCTCTTTCTAGCCCTGTTAACTTTTGAAGTCTCATATCTAATATTGCTTGAGCTTGGATATCACTTAATTTAAATCTATCCATTAATCCACTCTTAGCAATTTGAGTATTTGCAGAAGATCTGATTAAGTTTATAACTTCATCTATGTAATCTAACGCTATTCTTAAACCTTCTAGTATATGAGCTCTAGCTTGAGCTTTATTTAATTCGAATTTAGTTCTTCTTGTTACTACATCTTTTTGATGTTCTACATAGTAATGTAATATTTGTTTTAAGTTTAATATTTTTGGAACACCATTTACAAGAGAAAGCATTATTATACTGAATGTATCTTCAAGTTGAGAATGTTTGTATAAGTTGTTTAATACTATGTTAGCATTAACATCTCTTTTTAACTCTATAACGATTCTCATACCGTTTCTGTTACTTTCGTCTCTTAAATCTGATATTCCTTCTATTCTTTTATCTTTAACTAATTCAGCTATTCTTTCAACTAATTTAGCTTTATTAACTTGATAAGGAATTTCTGTTACAACTATTTGTTGTTTTCCTTTAGGAAGCTCTTCTATTTCAGCTCTAGATCTAACTTTAACTTTACCTCTACCAGTTTTATAAGCTTCAGCTATACTATCTTTACCCATTATTATTGCACCAGTTGGGAAGTCTGGACCTTGTATATATTCCATTAATTCCTCAACATCACAATCTGGGTTATCTATAAGATGTACTGTAGCATCTATAGTTTCACCTAAGTTGTGTGGTGGTATAGATGTTGCCATACCTACAGCTATACCGTTTGATCCGTTTACAAGTAAGTTAGGGAATCTAGCTGGTAATACAGTAGGTTCTTTTAAAGATTCGTCAAAGTTTGGTCCGAAATCTACAGTTTCTTTATCTATATCTCTTAATAATTCTAATGATAACTTACTCATTTTTGCTTCTGTGTAACGCATTGCTGCTGGTGAGTCACCATCCACAGAACCGAAGTTACCATGTCCATCAACTAAAAGTCCTCTCGTTGAAAAGTCTTGCGCCATTCTAACCATAGCTAAGTATACTGCACTATCACCATGTGGATGGTACTTCCCTAAAACGTCCCCAACTATACGGGCAGACTTTCTGTACGGTTTATCTGGAGTTAAATTTAACTCATTCATAGAATAAAGTATTCTTCTATGAACAGGTTTTAAACCATCTCTTACATCTGGAAGTGCTCTACCAGCAATAACACTCATGGCATAATCTATATATGAATCCTTCATTTCTTTCGAAATTTCGGCAGGAATTATTCTATTATTTTCTTCCATGTTCATTCTCCTTCCTCATTAAATATCTAAGTTCTTAACGAATTCAGCATTTTCTTCTATGAATTCTTTTCTTGGTCCAACTTTATCTCCCATTAACATAGAGAATATTCTATCTGCTTCTGTAGCATCGTCTATAGTTACTTGAAGTAAAGTTCTTGTTTCTGGGTTCATTGTTGTTTCCCATAATTGTTCTGGATTCATTTCTCCAAGACCTTTGTATCTTTGAAGCTCGATTCCACTTTTACCGATCTCTTCTAATAAAGCTTCTAACTGTTTATCTGAATAAACATAGTATTCTTTCTTTTGTTTTTTAACTTTATATAGTGGTGGTTGTGCTATATAAACATAACCATTGTCTATAAGTGGTCTCATATATCTAAAGAAGAATGTTAATAATAATGTTCTGATGTGTGCACCATCGACATCGGCATCGGTCATTATTACTATTTTATGATATCTAGCTTTTTCTAAATCAAAGTCATTACCAACACCACAACCATAAGCTGTTATCATGTTTTTAATTTCGTCTGATGATAAAATTCTATCTAATCTAGATTTTTCAACATTAAGTATTTTACCTCTAAGTGGTAATATAGCTTGTGTATATCTATCTCTACCTTGTTTTGCTGATCCACCGGCAGAATCCCCTTCGACTAAGAATATTTCACTTTTAGCAGGATCTTTTTCAGCACAGTCAGCTAATTTACCTGGTAAAGAAGTACTTTCAAGTACAGTTTTTCTTCTTGTTAATTCTCTTGCTCTCTTAGCAGCTTCTCTTGCTCTTTGTGCTCTTAAGGCTTTATCCACAATTATTCTTGAAGTTTGTGGATTTTCTTCTAAGAATGCACCAAGTTCTTCAACAGTTACTGCATCAACTATACCTCTCATTCTAGTGTTACCTAATTTAGTCTTAGTTTGTCCTTCGAATTGAGGGTCTGGTAATTTAACAGACACAACAGCTGTAAGACCTTCTCTTATGTCTTCACCTGATAAGTTTGCATCATTTTCTTTTAATAATTTATTTCTCTTAGCATACTCATTCACAGTTTTTGTTAACGCAGCTTTAAACCCAGCTAAGTGGGCACCACCCTCATGAGTATCTATATTATTAGCGAATGATAATATATTTTCAGAATATCCATCTGTGTATTGAATAGCAATTTCAACCATACAGTCTTGTATTTTCTTATCTATGTAAACTACGTTTTCATGTATAGGAGTTTTAGTGCTATTTAAATATTCTACGAACTCTCTTATACCACCATCGTATAAGAATTCTTTTTTCTGTTCTTGACCTGGTCTTTTATCTTCAAAAACAATTCTTACACCTTTATTTAAGAATGCTAATTCTCTTAATCTAGTTTCTAATGTTTTGTAATCAAAAACTATGTCATCAAATATTGTAGCATCAGGCATAAATTGAATTATTGTTCCAGTATGATCAGATTCACCTACTATTTCTAATTCTGAATCAGTTATACCTTTTTTGTAACTTTGTCTGTATATCTTTCCATTTCTGTAAACTTCAGCAACTAACCATTCTGAAAGTCCATTAACAACAGATATACCAACACCGTGAAGACCACCAGATACCTTGTAACCTCCACCGCCGAATTTACCACCGGCATGTAGTATTGTTAATACTGTTTCAAGTGTAGATTTACCTGTTTTAGGATGTGTTTCTACAGGTATACCCCTACCATCATCTTTAGTTGTTACACTACCATCTTCATTAATGCATACATATATTCTGTCACAGTATCCTTGTAAAGCTTCGTCGATACTGTTATCCACAATTTCATACACTAAGTGGTGTAAACCTCTTGGTCCTGTAGATCCAATGTACATACCAGGTCTTAATCTAACTGCTTCTAAACCTTCTAGTACCTGAATCTGATTTGCACCATATTCTTGTTTCATCTAATTACCTCCATCTTCAATATTTGTTACTTTTCCTTTATCTATATAAAAAATTGCTGTATCACTCTCATCAAAAATTCTCTTATGTGCTAATTCTGCACTAGTTATAAACATCTGGACTTCTCCTAGATTTTTAACTAATAATTTTTGTCTAGTTTCGTCTAATTCACTAAAAACATCATCTAAAATTAAAACTGGATTTTCGTTCACTTCTTGTCTTATTAGTTCTATCTCAGATAATTTTAGCGAAATAGAAGCTGTTCTCTGTTGGCCTTGAGAACCGTATAATTTTACATCTAAATCATTTATAAAAATGTTTAGGTCATCTTTATGAATTCCGTACTTAGTCATTCTAGTTTCTATATCGTGTTGTCTATTTGATTCTAATTTTTTTAATAGCTTCTTTTTAGCATCTATAACGGTATCCTCATCAGATAAATTTATCTGATTTTTATAAGTTATCAACAATTCCTCATTGTTACCTGTTAATTTCTTGTGCATTTCATTAGATATTTTAGCTATTTTTTTGATAAAATCTCTTCTTAAAATATAAATATAGGCACCATAATTAGCCAGGTTCTCATCATACACAGACAATAGATTAGCATCTACCATCTTACTTTTTAAAGTTTTATTTCTCTGAATCAATATTTTATTATAATTAACAAGATAATTATAATACTTAGGCATGATTTGGCTAATTTCTTTGTCAATAAACGATCTTCTCTCTCTCGGACCATCTTTTACTAATTTAAGGTCCTCTGGAGAAAAAATCACGACATTTAAGTTCCCCAGCAATTCTTGAATTTTTTGAATGTGAATCTTATTAACTTTTATTCCCTTTTTATTCTTTCCAATTGCAACCTCAATTAAACCTTTTGAAGAGTTTTTTAAATAATTTCCACCGATATATAGGTTTTCACTTCCGAATTTTATGACTTCTTTATCTTTATTAGTTCTAAATGATTTTCCAAATGATAACATGTATATAGCTTCTACAATATTAGTTTTTCCTTGTCCATTTTTTCCAACGAGTAAATTTATGTTTTTCTCAAAATTTAAATGTAAATTATCATAATTTCTAAAATTTATTAATTGTAAGCTATTTAATCGCATAAGAAGACTCTCCTTAGAGTACTAAACTACTTTTATTTGATTTCCTTCTACTTCAACGATATCACCAGGTATTAACTTTTTACCTCTTCTCATTTCAACTTCACCATTTACTTTTACAACGCCCTCTTGAATAAGGTATTTTGCATGTCCACCTGTTGAAGCAATATCAGCAAGTTTTAGAAATTGATCTAATTTTATATATTCTGATTCTATTTTCAATTCAAGCATAACTTACCCTCCTACAATTTTAATCTAATAACTTATTATATCATAACTAAAAAAAACTCGTACTATTTATTTTTAGACGAGTTTTTTTTATGTATTCCTTTTCTGTAATATATTAACAATTATTAACAGTTGTGGATTATTCAGTGGATTAATTATTAGAAGATATTCTTACTGGTAAAAGTAAGTATGTATATTTTGTTCCATCAGCTGGTTTTATTATACAAGGGTTAACATTAGTTGTGAATTCAATAAATATTTCTTCACAGTCTATGTTTTTTAGACCTTCTAATAAGTATCTAGAGTTGAATGCTATATCTAAATAATCCCCTTCTAATGATAATGCTACTTCTTCATAAACATTACCCTTTTCATTATTTGAAGTTATAGCCATTACAGAATCTCTTATAGATAATTTTATAAGATTATTAAGTTCTGATTGAGCAAGTAAAGATGCTCTTTCTATACTGTTTAATAAATCTCTTGTTTTTAATTTTATTTTTGAATTATACTCCCTTGGGCATAACTTTTTATAGTCTATAAATTCACCATCTAAAAGTCTAGTTACTATTTTTGTTTCATCTAGTATGAATATAGCATTTTTTTCATTAAACCCTACTTTTACATCTTCCTCTGAAGATAATAAACTATTCACATCTATTAACGTTTTTCCGGGGATAATTATTTTAGCTTTTACATCTTCTTGGCTTAAGTTATCCACTTGACAACTTCTAACCGCAAATCTATAACCATCTATTGCTACTAAATTTATGTCCCCATTTTCTATTTCTAGAAGCTCTCCCATAAGTATTGGTTTAGTTTGATCTTGTGATGTAGCAAATACTGTTTGTTTTATCATGCTTTTTAGTACATCTTGAGGAATACTATATAACTTATCCTCATTAACATCTGGTATTTGTGGATATTCTTTTGCTGAATCTCCTTTTATTTTAAATTTTGAGTTTAAGCAATTTATATAAACATTGTTATCCTCATCTGTTTCTATCTCTACAAATGAATCTGGTAATTTTCTTATGATATCCCCAAATAGTTTTGAATTTATTACTATACTTCCTTGTTCAATGACTTCTGCAGAAACGTGAGTTTCTATTCCGATTTCTAAATCATATCCCTTTAAGATTATTTCATCTTGTTTCGTAACTATTAAAACACCTTTTAGTAAATCTAAAGTTGTTTTTGAATTAATAGCTTTTTGTACAATTCCAATTTTATTAGCTAATAGTTTTTGATTACAAATTATCTTCAATGTGGATAACCTCCTTGTTGCTTTTTTAATAAAATAATTAATAATAATGATAGTAGTATTAGTAGTAGGTGTTGTTGATAATGTGTATAAGTACTTGTAGACTAGTAATATAAATAATCACAGCATGTGTATAAAATGTGTATAACTATGCAAAAACCTATTGATAACTTTGTGGAAAGATTATGGATAACTTTTTGGCTAAAAATTATGTACACATCTATACACAGGTTTATCCACAAGTATTCACAACCTAAATGTGGATAACTTTACCCTTTTAATTCAACTATTATCTTATTTATTTTTTCTTTTAATTCACTATTTTTTTCAAGTTCAAGATCTTTTGATATTTTATCATGTGCATGTATAACTGTTGTATGATCTCTTCCTCCAAATTCGTTTCCTATCTTAGGTAACGATAAGTCTGTAAGTTCTCTACTTAAGTACATTGCTATCTGACGTGGATAAGCTATTGTTCTTGTTCTTTTCTTTGAGTTAAAGTCGTCCATTTTGATTCCGAACGCAGTAGATACTTTTTCTTTTATTCTATTTACAGATATCTCTTGGCTTTCTGATGTTGTTACTATATCTTTTAAAGCTTCAACAGCTAGGTCATAAGATATATCTTTGTTGATAAGTGATGAATATGCTACAACTCTTGTTAAAGCACCTTCTAGCTCTCTTATATTTGATTTTATATATGTAGCTATATAGTTCATTACTTCATTTGGTATATCCATATTTTCAATTTGAGCTTTTGTTTTTAATATAGCTATTCTTGTTTCAAAATCAGGTGGTTGAATATCTGCTATTAATCCCATTTCGAAACGAGATCTTAATCTATCTTCTAATGTAGGTATCTCTTTTGGAGGTCTATCACTAGAAATAATTATTTGTTTATTTGCTTCATGTAAAGCGTTAAAAGTGTGGAAGAACTCTTCTTGAGTACCTTCTTTTCCAGCTATAAACTGAATATCGTCTATAAGCAGTATATCAACATTTCTATATTTATCCCTAAACTCTTCGTTTTTATCACTTTTTATTGAGTTTATAAGTTCATTTGTAAATTTTTCAGATGAAACATAAACGACTTTTGCATCATTTTGCTCTTTCATAATAGAGTGTCCGATAGCATGCATTAAGTGCGTTTTTCCAAGTCCAACTCCACCATATAAGAATAATGGATTGTATGCTTTTGCTGGTGACTCAGCAACTGCAACACAAGCAGCGTGAGCAAATCTATTGCTATTTCCTATTACAAATGTGTCAAACGTATATTTTGGATTTAATCTAGGATAATTTCTAATAATATTATTGTTACTATTGTTATTAATATTATGATTATTATTTGAAGTTTTTAAAGGATTTTGTTCAACTTCATTACTATCAGAAATTATTTTAATTTCAAATTTGTTTGAAGTAAGTTGGCTTAAGCAACTTTCTATCAAATTTAAATATCTAGTTCTTAATATATCTTCTGCAAATTCAGTAGGTGCAAGTAATGTCAACTCATTCGAATTTGTTTCAATAGGTACAGTGTTTTTAAAAAATGTTTCAAAGCTAGCAGATGCAACTTCACCTTTTATAAGTTGCAATGTTTTTTTCCATAATGAAACGATGTCCATATTTAAACCTCCAACAAATTATTTATTTTTCCACAGAAATATCCACAAAAACGTGAAAAAAAGACATAGTTAGTTTTCTAATGTAGTTACTAACAGTGTTTCGTGGATAACTTGTGGATAATGTGTGCGTACGTATTTAATATATATAATTATTAACAAGCTGTGGATAAAGTTATCAAGAGTATTAAGTATTGTAATTTCAATGAATAGTAATAATATTGTCAATAAAAGTGCTAGTTATACACAAGAATATCCACATGTTGTGAATTGCTTAATAACTTTATCCACAGTATTAACATGCACCTTAATAATATCAAAAAATTTTCCAAATTACAATATAATGCAACTAAATTATCCACAAATAAACAAGGGTGTGGATAATTTAATTAACAGAGTGTGAATTAAATGTGCATATAAAAAAATATATTATTTGAAACCTAAAAGCAAGAGCGAATTTCATAATTGAATAAAAAAGAAAAAAGGTGTTTTTTATGTGAATTAGGTGCATAATTTTGTGGAAAATGCAAATTGGTTTATTTTTAGTTAATATAAATGATATATTTTAGATAAAAATAGAAAGAGAGTATAAAAAAATTTTAAATGTTTATATTGTAATAATGAAGAAATAGAAAAATAAAGTCACATTTTCAACAGTTAAATGTGGATAGTTGTGGATAAAATAGAATATGTATATTAATTGAATATCAAATTGTAGTTGGTTAGCACTAAGGGCTAAAAAAATAAAGAAAGTGTTTTAGGATTATTTTTTTTAGATATGCACATACATGTTGATAATAATGTGAATATATTTTTGCATTAGATGTAATTTTTATAAAAAATTTAACCGTTTTAATATGTTTAATAAGCTCAAAAACTCGTTGACAACCTAACTAAAAGCATTTATAATAATATGTGTTATGTTTACTTTGAAAGTAAAATTATTATTTTTATAAATGGAAAAAAATTTGAAAGGCGGTGCAAAGAATGAAAAGAACTTATCAGCCAAAAAAAAGACAAAGAAAAAAAGAACACGGATTTAGAAAAAGAATGAAAACTTCTAACGGAAGAAACGTGTTAAAAAGAAGAAGATCTAAAGGAAGAAATAGATTAACTCATTAATTTAAAAAGGCCGCTTAAGAAAGTGGCCTTTTTGCGTAATTTTTTTAAATTTAAAATAGAGAAAATAAATGAAGCTGTGTTTATGGAGGATTAACTAAGATGTATTTTAATGAAACTGAACGTTTGAGAAAAGACTCTGATTTTAGACGAGTTTATAAACACGGTAAATCTTTTGCAAATAGATACTTAGTAATGTATATAATGCGAAACAATTTAGAATATAATCGAGTGGGCATATCAGTTTCTAAAAAAGTAGGAAAAGCTAATGTTCGCAACAAGGTTAAGAGAAGAATAAGGGAATCATTTAGGTTAGACGTTGATGGAAAAGTTAAATCTGGATACGATATAGTTTTTATTGCTAGAGTTGCGATAAATGATGTGCAATACGATGAAATTAATAAATCTATGAAGCATCTAGTAAATAAGTTTAAATTATTTAGATAGATAATTGTTTCTAATTATGGAGGTTCAAATTTGTTGAATAAAATAGTTTATAAATTGAAGGAAATAAACGTTTATTTATCGAAAGTATGTATTTACTTAATAAGATTTTATCAAAAATATATATCTCCATTGAAAGGACCCACTTGTAGATTTTATCCGACATGCTCTCAATATGCAATAGAAGCATTTAAAAAATATGGAGTGATAAAGGGCATGTTTCTCACAATAAAGAGAATACTAAAATGCCACCCATTCCATCCAGGGGGCTATGATCCTCTAAAATAATATTTCGGGAGGTATACGAATTGTTAGACGCAATAGGGAATTTTTTAGGTATTATACTTAGCTTTATAGTAAATATAGTTAATGACTATGCTTGGTCAATAATCATATTCACTATATTAGTTAGATTATGTCTTCTGCCTTTAATGGTAAAACAAATAAAATCAAATAAGGCTATGCAAGATATTCAACCTAAATTAAAGGAAATTCAAGAAAAATATAAGAATAAGCCAGAAAAACAACAAGAAGAAATAACGAAGCTTTGCAAGGATGCAAAAATAAATCCTATGGCAGGATGCTTGCCGATGTTTATACAATTACCAATATTAATGGGGTTATTTGCACTATTAAGAAATCCTGTTTCACATGGGGTGTTTCCTAATGAAGCGGCATATCATGCTGCTAACCACGGATTCTTATGGATTTCAAGTGTATCACAAACGCATAACTTAAGTTTAGGTATACTATCTGGTATAAGTGCTTACTTCATGCAAAAATCTATGGCAACAACTGATGAGTCTCAAGCTCAAATGATGAAATCGATGACGATAGTAATGACAGCTATGTCTTTCTGGTGGGGATATACTTATGAAGCAGGTCTTGCACTTTATTGGACAATGAGTAATATATTCTCAATAGCACAATACTATTTAGTAACAAGTCCTTTAAAAGCTAAGATGGCTAACTCTGAGGAGGAAGTAGTTAAAGATGAAAAATCAAGCGATAGAAAATCAAACAAAAAAGAACAATCAAACAGACAATCAAAAAAGTCTGGAACTAAGAAGTAAGTCACAAGAAGAAGCAATACAAAAAGCAATTGAGCAATTAAATGTAGATAAAGAAGATATCGAAGATATAAAAGTTGAAGTTATTGAAGAACCAAGTAAAGGATTCTTAGGTTTTATAGGAGCTAAAGATGGACTTTATAAAATAACTTTAATTGAAAAACAAATAGAAATAAAAGAAATTGATATAGCAAAAGAGTTTATAGAAACAATGTTACATAATGCAAAAGTAAATGCTGATGTAATAGCTACTCAAGAAGATAATTTAATAAAAATTAATATCAAAGGAAAAGAAGCAACATGTCTAATAGGAAGACGTGGTGAAACTTTAGATGCTGTTCAATTTTTAACTGGTTTAGCTCTTAATAAAATAAATAAGGATTCTCACTCTAGAGTATTAGTAGATATAGAAAACTACAGAGAAAAAAGAGAGCAATCTTTAATTAGATATGCTAATAAAGTAGCTAGAGAAGTAGCTAAAACTAAAAAAACAAAAAAATTAGATTATATGAATCCATATGAGAGAAGAATAGTTCACTCAGCACTTCAAAATGATAAGTATGTAATTACTTATAGTGAAGGAACAGATCCATATAGAAGATTAGTAATAGAGTATAAAAGATAATTTGAAAACCTCCTAAGATATAGGGGGTTTTCTTTTTAAGTAGTATTTTTTAAAATATTTTTACTAGATATTTATAGAATTTTTAAATTAGGTATAAAATGTTAATAAGTGTTGATATAATATTCAATTGAGTTTGAGTTAAAAATGTTAAAATAGAGATTGTAAAATTTAAATAGAAAATATAATTAGAAATTTAAGAGGTGATAATTTTGTTTATAGATGATACAATAGCAGCTATTGCCACTGCCCCAGGTGAAGGTGGTATAGGAATAATAAGAATAAGCGGAAGCAACTCATTACCAGTTGCAGAAGAAATATTTAAATCAGTATCGGGTAAAAAAATAAGTGAATATAATCTTAGAACATTAATATATGGAAATATATTTGATGGAGAAAAAAGAATAGATGAAGTTTTAGTAGCTTATATGAAAGGACCTAACTCATACACAGGTGAAGACGTAATAGAAATAAATTGCCACGGTGGGTTTATTTCAGTAAAGAAAATATTAGAATTAATTTTAACTAAAGATGTTAGATTAGCAGAAGCTGGTGAATTTACAAAAAGAGCATTCTTAAACGGAAGAATAGATTTATCTCAAGCAGAGGCAGTAATAGATGTAATAAAATCTAAAACTGATAAAGCACAAGAGGTTGCTCAAAATCAATTAGAAGGTTCATTAGCCAAGAAAATAAGAAGTCTTAGAAATAACGTGACAGAAGTATTAGCACAATTAGAAGTATCTATAGATTTCTCTGATGAAGATGTTGAAGATGTTACTTATAAAGAAATAGAAGATAAATCTTTAGCACTAAGAGACGAAATTAAAAAATTATATGATTCAGCTGAGAGCGGTAAAATCCTTAGAGATGGATTAAAAACAGTAATAATCGGAAAACCAAACGTAGGTAAATCATCATTATTAAACTCTATATTAGGAGAAAATAGAGCTATAGTAACAGAAATAGCTGGTACTACAAGAGACGTTATAGAAGAGTTTGTAAACATTAAAGGTATACCACTAAAAATAGTAGATACTGCAGGAATAAGAGAAACAGAAGATATAGTCGAAAAAATAGGTGTACAAAAATCTAAAGAATCTATTGATTCAGCAGATTTAGTTATAATAGTTCTAGATTCATCAAAACCATTAACTGATGAAGACTTAGAAATATTAGAAAATGCAAAAAGTAAAAAAACTATAGTTTTATTAAATAAAATAGACTTAGATCAAGCAATAGATCAAACAGCAATTGAAAATATTGTAGGAAAAGAAAATATAATAAAAATTTCAGCATTAAAAAATGAAGGAATAGAACAAATACATGATAAAATAGAGTCAATGGTATTTGCAGGAGACGTTAAGAGTTCTTCAAGTGTTGTAATAACAAACTCAAGACATAAAGATGCATTATTTAAAGCTTATAATTCAATAAATGATGCAATAGACGGAATAGAACAAAGATTACCATATGATTTTATAGAAGTTGACTTCAAAAATATCTGGGATTACCTAGGATATATCAACGGAGATACAGTACAAGAAGATTTACTAGATACAATCTTCAGTAATTTCTGTATAGGAAAATAATTAGTAGAATTTAAGGACAAGATATAAATTATTTTTTGCTAGGAAAACAAATACAAAAAATATATTTATATCTTGTTGATTTTAAACTTTATAAGTTTATAATTTATAGATGTGTAATAAACTATGTGAAATAGAAATGTTTCTCGTGAAACATTTTTAGAAAGGAGCAATAATGATAACATTTGATGCAGGAAATTATGATGTAATCGTAGTTGGTGCAGGACATGCTGGGTGTGAAGCAGCATTAGCTTCAGCTAGAATGGGATGTAAAACATTAATGGTTACATTAACATTAGATTCAATAGGAATGATGCCTTGTAACCCATCAATAGGTGGAACAGGAAAAGGACAATTAGTAAAAGAAATAGATGCCCTTGGTGGTGAAATGGGAGTTAACACAGATAAAACTTTTATACAAAGTAGAATGTTAAATACTGCAAAAGGTCCAGCAGTACACTCATTAAGAGCTCAAGCAGATAAATTTAAATATCATACAGAAATGAAAAAAACACTAGAAAACGAGCCAAATCTAGAAATAGTTATGGACGAAGTTGTTGATTTAATAAACGACGGAAAAGTAATAAAAGGTGTTGTAACTAGAATGGGATGTAAATATCATTCTAAAGCAGTTGTATTAGCAACAGGAGTTTACTTAAATTCATTAATTTATATAGGTGAAGTAACATTAAACGAAGGGCCTAATGGATTAGGTTATGCAGAAAAATTAACTGATAAATTAGTTGATTTAGGATTAGACATGAGAAGATTCAAAACTGGTACACCAGCAAGAATCCATAGAGATAGTATAGATTTCTCAGAAATGGTTCCTCAAGAAGGAGATGAAAAAATAACGCCATTCTCATTCATGAGTGATGATTTAAAAATAGACCAAGTATCTTGCTATTTAGCTAGAACTAACTTAGAAACACATAAAGTTATAATGGATAACATAAATAGATCAGCTATGTACAGTGGAAAAATTAACAGTACAGGACCAAGATATTGTCCATCAATAGAAGATAAAGTTGTTAGATTTAATGATAAAGAATCACACCAAACATTTATCGAACCAGAAGGTCTAGATACAAAAGAAATGTACATCCAAGGTATATCTACAAGTTTACCATATGAAGTACAACTTCAAATGTATAGAAGTATGAAAGGTCTTGAAAACTGTAAGATAATGAGACCTGCATACGCAATAGAGTATGATTGCTTAAATCCAACACAATTAAAAGCTTCACTTGAAATAAAAGTTACAGAAAACTTATTCAGTGCAGGACAATTTAATGGTACATCAGGATATGAAGAAGCAGCAGCCCAAGGACTTATGGCTGGTATAAATGCTGTTAGAAAAATACAAGGAAAAGAACCATTTATATTAGATAGATCAGAAGCATATATAGGTGTTCTAATAGATGACTTAATAACTAAAGGAACTAACGAACCTTATAGAATGATGACATCAAGAGCAGAATATAGACTTTATTTAAGACAAGATAATGCTGACATGAGACTTACTGAAAAAGGATATGAAATAGGTCTTGCAAGTCAAGAAAGATACGATAGATTCTTAACTAAAAAAGCTTTAGTAGAAGCTGAGTTAGAAAGATTAAAAACTGAAAGAGTTACACCAAAAGAGGTAAATGAATTATTAGCTGAAAAAGGTGCATCAGAAATAAAAGTAGGTTTATCTTTATATGAATTCTTAAAAAGACCAGAAGTTACTTATGATTTATTAGAACAAATAGGTAAAGGTGCATCAGAAGAAGTTCCTTATGATGTAAAAGAACAATGTGTGATAATGTCTAAATATGAAGGATATATAGATAAACAATTAAAACAAATAGATCAATTTAAAAAATTAGAAAACAAAAAACTATCAGAGGATATAGATTATTCAACAATAGAAGGTCTTAGAATAGAAGCTAGACAAAAACTTAATGATATTAAACCAATATCAATAGGTCAAGCGTCTAGAATTTCAGGGGTTTCTCCTGCTGACATATCTGTATTACTTATATATCTTGAACAAATGAGAAGAACAAGAGGTGGAAACAATGAGTAATATAGATTTACTAAGACAAGGAATACAAGACTTTGGAATAGAGGCTAGCGATAAAATGCTAGCTGATTTCCAAAAATATAAAGAGCTATTAGTTGAGTGGAATCAAAAAATGAACTTAACAGGAATAGAGGATGAAAAAGAAGTATTTATAAAACATTTCTTAGATTCTATATCTGCTGTTTCAAAAGGTTATATAAAAGATGGAATGTCTTTAATTGACGTTGGAACAGGTGCAGGTTTCCCAGGAATGCCACTTAGAATATGCTTACCAGAATTAAAAGTAACATTACTTGATTCTTTAAATAAAAGAATTAACTTTTTACAAGAGGTAGCAAGTCAAATAGATATAGATGATATCGAATTTATTCATGGAAGAGCTGAAGATTTCGGTAAAAGTGAAGAATATAGAGAATGTTTTGATATTGCAACTGCAAGAGCTGTTGCTGGATTACCAGCACTTATGGAATTCTGTGTTCCATTTGTAAAAGTAGGCGGATACTTTGTATGTCTAAAAGGACCAAATGCTAACCTAGAATTAGAAGAATCTAAAAAAGCTATGGAAGTATTGGGAATAGAATATATTGAAAAAATAGATATAAAATTACCAGAAATAGATTTAGACCATAACATATTAGTATTCAAAAAAGTTAGAAATACCCCAAGTAAATACCCTAGAAAAGCTGGAAAAGTTACTAAAAACCCTATAAAGTAAGATAGAATGCTTGTAAAACCAAAAATATAAAGGATTACAACATAAAATGAAGAATAATATTGATAAAGAATGTTGATAATCGAAACAGAAATTCTTTAATAAATCATAATAAGGGAATCAGTTTAGATATAAAATAGTTATGAATAAGAGGGGTATGTTATGGAAGAGAAAATAGTTATACAAATACCGATAGAAGAAATAGTTCCAAATCCATATCAACCAAGAAAAGTATTTTCTGAAAAGTCATTGGATGAATTAAAAAGTTCGATTGAAAGCTATGGGGTATTACAACCGATTACAGTAAGAAAGAAGAATGAGAAATTTGAATTAGTTGCTGGTGAAAGAAGACTTAGAGCAGCCAAACTAGCTAAACTAAGCACTATACCTGCTATAGTGCATGAAGTATCTGATGAAACATCAGCTGTATTGGCATTACTTGAAAATCTTCAAAGAGAAGATCTTAATTTTATAGAAGAGGCTTTGGGATATGAAAATTTAATAAAAGAACATAGTTTTACCCAACAACAATTAGCCCAAAAACTTGGCAAAAACCAATCTACAATTGCTAATAAATTGAGAATATTGAAATTGCCACAATCTATAAAAGAATTATTAGTTGAAAATGGTTTAACTGAAAGACATGCCAGAGCATTACTTAAATTACCGAATGAAGAATTAATGAATGAGGTTGTATCAAAAATTATAAAAAATGAATTAACTGTTAAGAAAACTGAAAGGCTTATAAAAGATATTTTGGAGAGTATACAAGCAGAAGAAAATCCAGAAAAAAAACAAAATATAAAATGTTCTATGAGTATAAAAATATATCTCAATACATTAAAACAAGCTTATGATGCAATACTAAATACAGGCATCGAAGCTAAATATAACGAAATAGACAGGGGAGACTACATGGAAGTAGTCGTTAAAATCCCTAAAAAATAGAATTACTGCGTAGCAGTAATTTTTTTTTAAACAAAGACAATTATATTAGGTAAAATCAATTTACTATAAACTATAGGAGGATATAATTTAATGTCAAAACAAGAGTTAGAACAAAATTTAAATATATTAAATCAAGAAAATGAAAACCAGGTTGTAAATGTAAAAATAGCAGATATATATCCTAATAATAATCAACCGAGATTATATTTTGATGAAGATAAAGTAATAGCATTATGTGAATCAATAAAGAAATATGGAGTTCTTCAACCAATAGTATTAAAACCAGATGAAGATGGTAAATACATGATTATAGCAGGAGAAAGAAGATACAGAGCAAGTATTATGGCAAAAAAGGATGAAATTCCTGCTGTAATAAAAGATATACCAATTAAAGAAGTAATGGAGATTGCATTAGTTGAAAACTTACAAAGAGAAAATTTAAATATAATCGAAGAAGGTAAAGCATATAAAAATTTAATAGAACAATATAAATCAACACAAGAAGAACTAGCTGTATTAGTTGGTAAAAGTAGACCTTATATAACTAACACAATGAGATTATTAAATTTATCTAAAGAGGTAAAAAAATATATAGAATTAGATGAAATTTCACCAGGCCATGGTAAGGCGTTACTAAGGATTAGTGACGAAATGAAACAGATAGAGTTAGCACAAAAAATAATAAAAGAAAATTTATCAGTAAGAAAAACTGAAGAAATAGTAAAAAATATACTAGAAGATAAAAAAAATAAAAATAAATTAAAAGAAAAAGATATATTTATAAAAGACATAGAAGATAGATTAATGAACACTTTAGGCACAAAAGTAAACATTACATCAGGGAAAAAAAAGGGAAAAATAGAGATAGAATATTATACAGATGAAGATTTAAATGATATAATATATAGACTTTTAGAGGAATAGATTGTAAAAATAAAAATTATGTCAATATATGTTTTTTAATAAAGATATATTGAAAAACTAAAATAGTAATTCCTTTAAAAAGAAAAATACAAAGTAACATTTTTATTATTAATACAATTATAATATAGTTACTAAAAGTGGATATTTTATAGAGTAGATTGCTTAATTAATACATAAAATTATATTTTAACAAAATAATATAAGTTAAAGTATAATTAATAGCTATTTTTTATTAAAAAAATAGAATTTTTAGAAAAAAATGTAAACAATAATAGTGTAATTAATGTAAGTATAAGTTATAATTATATTATAATTAATAAGAATAAATAATGTTAAAGTGGGTGAGATATATGAACATATTGAGTTTAGGGGAAAAAATAAAAAAACTCAGAAAAGAAAAAAATATGACATTAAAAGAGTTGGCAGGGGACAGAATAACAGCAGCACAAATAAGTCATATCGAAAGGGATAAATCTCATACAAGTTATGAACTTTTAGAATACTTATCTGAGCGACTAGGTGTAAGTATAGATTATCTATTAGAAACAAAAGAAATGCAATCTAAAAAAATTACTGATAATTTGATTTTACAAAGCGAAATATATATAAAAAGAGATGCCTTAGACGAAGCGGAAAAGGAAATACAAGAAATTATAGAAATATGTGAAGAGTATGACCTATCAGAGAACTATGGCAAATGTAACTACTTATTAGCAACTATTTACTTAAAAAGAAAAGATGGAGCAAAAGCAAACTTTTATTTTGAAAAGGCATTATTCCATTTTATAAAAAATGATGATAAAAAAAGAATATTACAATGTTATATGAATATAGCAAATATATATTTTGAACAAGAATTTTATCAAGTTTCTTTAACAAATTATTATTTCGCTAAAGATATATTGGATGAAATTAATATAGATGATCCAGACACATATAAAGAATTATATAGCAAAATATCTAAATGTTATATGAAAATGGATGATAGTGAAAAAGCATTAGAATTTATAGAAAAAATAGGGAACATAGATAATGACTATTCACCAGCACAAGAAATAGAAATGCTAGTATTAAAAGCTAAGCATCTATTAGCTGAGGGAAATTATGTAGAATCAAAAGATTACTTCGCTAAAGCTTTAGAAATAATAGAAAAAGAAGAAAATAAAGATAAGTTAGCCCAAGTATACTTAACAGTAGGAAATATTTATGGAGAGATGGGGGATAATGAGAAATTCCTAGAATATTCAGAGAAAGTATACGATATAAAGAAAAACGATACTGATAACTACATGATGAGTAGTTTATTTAACATTATTGAATCTTATATAGATACAAACCAATTTGAAATAGCTAAGAAATATTCTAAATTAGCCTTAGCAGCAGCAATAAAAAATAAGAGTAAATATGATGAATTTAGGGCTCTAAAATATTATTGTGATATATATAAATACAAAGGAGAGACTGATATATCTATAGAATATCTTAAAAAATGTATAGATATAGTTTCTAAATTGGATGAAGAAAAAATTCTAGGAAATTTATATATAGAATTAGGACAGTTGTATTCAGGAATATCAAAAGAAAAAGAATTAGAATGTTACCAAAAAGGTGTAACTATATTTAAAGATTTGGAAATAATATAACAACAAAGCAAAAGCTAGACTCTTAGAGTCTAGTTTTTGTATATTTATTTAAAGTTCAAAAATAATTCAGAATCTTAAATGAAAAATAAGAAAATATATGATAATATGATTATGAAAAATGAATAAGGAAAGGAGTATGCCAAGATAATAGAATTTTGGCAACTAAAATATTATGAATGAAATGTATATAATATCATTTAATTCAACACATCAAGCAATAAAATGTGATAAAGTTTTTGGTAAAAATGAAATGGATTACGCAGTTTTACCTACACCTAGAGAAATAACTCAAAGCTGTGGAATATCTATAAAATTTTCAATAGAAAATATAGATAATGTAAAAGAAATTATTGATGAAAATCAAATTGAATATAAAGGAATGTATAAAATATTTAAACAAGATGGAAAGAAACAAGTAGAAGAAATTAATTAAGAGGGGGAGTGTAATATGCCATTAAATCTTAATGTAGGAGATACTATTGAGCTAAAAAAACAACATGCCTGTGGATGTAAAGAGTTCGAGATAATAAGAGTTGGCATGGATATTAAAATAAAATGCAAAAATTGCGGTAGACTTATTATGTTAGATAGACCTACGTTAGAAAAAAGAACGAAAAAAATAATTTCGAAAAGCGAATAAAATATTAGTATAAATATGTAAAAAATGATTAAAAATAGTACTATAAGAAAATGAATATAAATCTAAAATAAATCTTGATATATTTATCTAATGATGATAAAATAGACAAGTATGAGATTTAATTCTCATTTCTCTGCTCTAAAAAGTAGAGCCGTTAAGTCCAAAGGGAGGTGAAAAAGAATGAAAAATTATGAATTAGTTTATGTTGTAAAACCAAATTCTGATGATGAAACAAAAGAAAGTGTTTTAAACAAAATAAAAGACGTTATTTCTTCAAATGGTGAAGTAGAAAAAGTTGATACATGGGGAAATAAGAAATTAGCTTACCAAATAGCTAAATTCTCAGAAGGTTTCTATGTATTAGTTAACTTTAAGTCTGGTGTTGAAGTTCCAAAAGAATTAGACAGAAACTTAAAGATAAACGAAAACGTAATAAGACATATGATCGTGGTTGCATAATTAATGCTTAGTCCAACAGATTTATAAGGAGGTCGCATTATGAACCATGTAGTTTTAATTGGAAGATTAACAAAGGATCCAGAACTAAGATATATACCTGGTACTGGAACACCTGTTGCTACATTTACTCTTGCAATTGATAGAGAATACACTAAGAAAGATGGAACAAAAGAAACAGATTTCATACCTGTAGAAGTTATAGGTAAGTCAGCTGAGTTCTGTGCAAACTATATATCAAAAGGTAGACTAGTTGCAGTTCAAGGAAATCTTAGAGTAGATAGATATCAAACTCAATCAGGAGAAAATAGAACTTTCACTAAAGTAAGTTCAAGAAGCGTACAAGCTTTAGATAGCAATAGAGGAAAATCGGAAAATCCATATGTTGAAAGTCATCAAGGGTCACAAACAGGTTTTGAACCAAGTTTTGAGCCAACTCAAGGATTAGATCCTAATGGTTTTCAAGCTATAGATGACGATGACATACCATTTTAAGGAAAAGGAGGAATAACACAGATGATAAACAAAAAAAGACGTAAAAAGAGAAGAGTTTGTCAATTCTGCGCATCAAAAGACGCTAGAATAGATTACAAAAACACTCAAAGATTACAAAAGTACATCACTGAAAGAGGTAAAATATTACCAAGAAGAATATCAGGTACTTGTGCAAAACATCAAAGAGAATTAACAGTGGCAATAAAAAGAGCTAGAAACTTAGCACTTTTACCATACACTTTAGACTAATAAAAGTAAGCCTTCCATTGAAATATCAAGGAAGGCTTTTTTAATAACTACTTATAAAAATAAGATATAAAATCTTCTTTAAGTAGTTTAATTACGACTATAGAAATACGAACTTAAAAATTCGTTTTTTAAATGATATAATGATATATGTGTTATAATATGTTTATATATTTGATAGTTGCAAATTCACAAAAACTTTATACTCAAATTAAATTTTGCGATTATTATAAAAATAAATTGCGAATATAAGAATGTAATTACATATTGTTTATTGAATTATTATAGGTACAATAATTAATTACTTTAAATACTTATGGAATTTATTTTTAAGTCAAATAATATAAAGGGGGTAAAGTTGTGAGGATAGATAGAAATACTGATATTACTAAAAACATGAAATTAATAGAATGGATGAAAAATGAACTATTAATGAGTGTAAGTGAATTATTTAATATTTTATTCAAAGGTGTAAGATCAGCAGATGAGGGACTTCAAGATATATTAGCAAATATTATAATGATAACTTATCTTTTGGCAAAGAGACTAGGGATAAGTTTTAAAGAGATAGACTATAAAATAAAAGAAAAAACTTCATTAGGAATAAAAGAAGATCACAGTATAGAAAAATGGTATGGAGATTTAACTAATTTAAAAAATCATATTGAAAATAGGGAGTGATTATAAATTGAATAAAAAAATGACATTACCTCAGACAGCAGTAATAACGTTATTTTCAATAATAATGATATTGGCCATTTTTAATGTACCAGGATTAAGTATATTAAGTATAGGTGTTTCTGCATTGTTTGTGGTAATTGCTGCGTTATCAGATAGTAAAGGAATTTTTATGTCCTTTATAATGGTAATTCTGGGATTAGTTTTCTTTATCGATCCAGTATATATTTTTGATATTTGTCTAAATTTTGTTATACCAGGGATAATAATAGGTATAATTACTAGAAATGTATTAAATTATACAGATAATAATAAATTTAATCCAATTTTTATGGGAACTATAGCCTTTATTTTGGGACTGATTGCAAATTATTTAATATCAAAATATGTATTTAATATAAACATGTTAGAAGAATTCACTTCTGTTATGAAAGTACAATTGTCTACACAAATTAGTGCAATACAAGAGTCTGTATCTACTTTGGCATCAGTTCCAAATATTACAGAAGAATCATTAATACAGACTGTTTTAAATATTATGCCATTAATATTATTTTCTAGGGCTATAATATTAGCTATACTTACATATTTCTTAGCTATATTCACCTTAAAGAAAATAAGAAAAAGTAACTTAAAGGAAGTTCTAAAAGAAATAAAATTTTCTAGATTTTATTTACCGGGAAATGCTGTATTAACTTCGTTTATTTTATATATACTTATAATGTTACTCGAAATACTAAAAGTTCCATTATATACAGATTTAATATTAGTAAATTTAGAGCTAATTTTCTATATATTATTTCTTATACAAGGAGTATCAGTAGCTATATTTTTCGCAAAAAAATGGCTTAAATCAGGCCAAATAATTAAATTTATTGTAGGGATAATAGCAATATTCCTATTAGGAGTTATGGGAATTTCTATATTAGGAATGGTAGATAGTATATTTGACTTTAGAAAAGTAAAGAGTTGTGAATTAACATAGGAGGATAAAAATGAGGAATAAGCCAAATTTTAAAATAAATATGCCAGAAATAAATGCTTATATATTAATAATAGGGATAATGAGTATACTGCTTCTTGCTTATAATTTATACTTAGGAGGCTTATTTTTCTTTGGTTTTATATATATAGTTTTTCACAACTGGAGAATTGCTAATTTTAGAAAAAAGGAATGGAATAAATATATTCAGAATTTGTCTTTAGACATGGATGAAACTACAAAAAAGGCGATAATGAATTTACCAATTCCTCTTTGTATACTAGAATTCGATGGAAATATAAATTGGTACAATAATAAATTTTATGAGATGACCGGTTCACCCGATTTATTAGGTGAAAATATCGATAATATAATACAAAACTTAGATTTAAGAAAAGTTTTAAATGAAAATAAAGAAATGTATACGGATGTAGAATATAAAAATAGACAGTATACAGTTGTTTATAATGTTATAAAAAATGAACAAAATAACAATGCAAAATATCTAATGATGTTATATTGGATGGATAGAACTGATTATTTACAATTGAAACAACAATATGAAGATGATAAAAATGTAATAATGTTAATTCAAGTTGATGAATATGATGAAGTTCTAAAAAGTGCACCTGAAGAAAAAAGATCATTAATAACAGTTGAATTAGAAAGAATCTTTACAGCTGTATTTGAAAATGAACTAAAAGGAGCAATCAAGAAAACATCTAAGGATAAGTATATATTTTTTACTAGAGAAAAAGAATTAAAGAAACTGCAAGAAAATAAATTCGCAATATTGGATACTATAAGAAATATAAATTGTGACAATACTCTTCCAGTTACTATAAGTATAGGAGTTGGTATAGAGGGAGATTCTTTATATAAAAACTTGCAACGAGCAAATGGAGCATTAGATTTAGCTTTAGGTAGAGGTGGAGACCAAGCCGTAGTAAAAACACAAGATAAGTTTGAGTTTTATGGTGGAAAATCAAAGGCTGTAGAAAAAACTACAAAAGTTAAATCGAGATTAATAGGTTATGCTCTTAAAGAAGTAATCTCACAAAGTGATAATATATATATTATGGGACATAAATATCCAGACTTAGATGCGATTGGAGCAGCTGTAGGTATATTTGACATATGTAAATCTTGTGGGAAATCAGCAAACATAGTATTAGACCAAGTGAATGATTCTATAGAAGAATTCGTAAAAAGAGTAAAGAAACAAGAATATTATAAAGGCTTATTTGTAACATGCGAAGAAGCTATAAAAAACTGCAATAAAGATACAGTTGTAATTGTTGTAGATACTCATAGACCAAGCTACACAGAATGCCAAGAATTGTTGAATATTGCAAAAAAGGTAATAGTAATAGATCATCATAGAAGAGGTGTGGAATTTATAAAAGATACCGTATTATTATTCCACGAAATATATGTATCATCTACATGTGAAATGGTAACAGAACTTATTCAGTACTTAGAAGAAGATGTTAAAATAAACAAATTAACAGCAGAGGGATTACTTGCGGGTATTAATTTAGATACTAAATTCTTCGCATTTAAAACTGGCGTAAGAACATTTGAAGCTGCATCATACTTAAAAAAGATTGGTGCAGACACTGTTGAAACTAAAATGTTATTTAAATCAAATGTAGAAGATTTTATTGCTAGAGCTGATATTATAAAAAATACAAAAATAATAAATAAAAGAATTTGTATAGCTTATTCAGAATCAGAAATAAGCAATATAAATGTGGTCATAGCTAAAGCAGCTGATGAACTTTTAAATATTAAAAATGTTGAAGCTTCTTTTATCCTAGGACATAAAAATGATAC
Organism: Intestinibacter bartlettii; assembly: GCF_018917435.1. GTDB lineage: Bacteria > Bacillota > Clostridia > Peptostreptococcales > Peptostreptococcaceae > Intestinibacter > Intestinibacter bartlettii_A. The sequence continues at coordinate 90,393 of NZ_JAHLOQ010000004.1, read as the reverse complement.
AGTATTTATCAGTGCAAGGTCATTAGGACAAATTAACGTTCACGTTCTCATGGAAAAGCTAGGAGGCGGCGGACATATAGATATAGCTGGTGCACAACTTAAAAATGTAACACTAAATCAAGCTTATAAAAAGGTGCATCAGATAATAGAAGAATATTTAGAGGAGGAAAATCAATGAAAGTAATATTATTAAAAGACGTTAAAGGCACAGGAAAAAAAGGTGAGGTTAAAGAAGTAAGTGATGGATACGCAAGAAACTTCTTATTACCTAAAAAAATGGCAAAAGTAGCAGATAATCAAGCTGTTAAAGAATTAAAAGAACAAAATAAATCAGCAGAAATAAAAGCTCAAAAAGAGTATGAAGAAGCTGTTGAATTAGGCGATAAAATGAAAGAAATGAATATAGAAATATATTCAAAAGCAGGAGAAGGCGGAAGATTATTCGGTTCAATAACTGCAAAAGAAATAGCAGAACAACTTAAAAAACAAAAAGGTATAACAGTAGATAAAAGAAAAGTACTTTTAAATGAACCTATAAGAGTTTTAGGTTCTAGATTTGTTGAAATAAAAATTCATCAAAAAGTTGTTACAAAAATAAGAGTAGACGTAAAAGAAAAATAAACCTGAACTTGAGGTGATAAATAATGGAGGATAATACAAGAATTCCTCCACATAGTGTGGAAGCAGAACAGTCCGTATTAGGATCTATATTACTAGACAAAGATGCTATGATAACTGTTTCAGAAACTTTAATACCAGAAGATTTTTATAAAGAGGCACATAAAGTAATTTATGAATGTATGCTGAAACTTTATAATAATCAATCTGAAATAGATTTAATAACATTAGCAGATGAACTAAGAGATCAGGGGTATTTAGATGATATAGGAGGAATAGCATATATAACAAGCTTATCAACGATTGTTCCTACAACATCTAATATAAAGTACTATGTAAACATAGTAAAAGAAAAATCTATATCTAGGCAATTAATATCAGCAGCAAATGATATTATAAACTTAGGTTATGATAGCTCTACAAAGGTTGAAGATGTTTTAGAAAATGCAGAGAAAAAGATTTTTGACATATCTCAAGAGAGAACAACGAATGACTTTAAACCAATAAATCAAGTTTTAACAGAAACTCTTTCTATGTTAGAAAAGTTATATGAAGAAAAAAGTGATGTTACAGGTTTAACAACAGGTTTTCGAGATTTAAATAAAAAAATAAATGGACTTCAAAGATCGGATTTATTATTAATAGCAGCGCGTCCCGCAATGGGGAAAACAGCATTTGCACTTAATTTAGTACAAAATGCTGCTTTAAAAGGTGATGCATCAGTTGCTGTATTTAGTCTCGAAATGTCAAAAGAACAGCTTGTTCAACGTATGGTAGCTGCTCAATCGAGTGTAGAATTAAAGAAAATTAAAACAGGAACATTAGCTGCTAATGATTGGCCAAGAATAACAGATGGTATGGCCGTATTATCAGGAGCTAAAATTCATATAGATGATACACCGGGGATAAAAATATCTGAATTAAGATCAAAATGTAGAAAATTGAAAATAGAAAAGGGACTAGATTTAGTATTAATAGACTACTTACAGCTTATGGAAGGCGAAGGCAATAATGAAAGTAGACAACAAGAAATCGCTAAAATATCTAGATCATTAAAAATATTAGCTAAGGAACTGGATTGTCCAGTTGTTGCATTATCTCAGTTATCGAGAGCGCCAGAACAAAGGGCAGACCATAGACCAATGCTTTCAGACTTGAGAGAATCAGGTTCTATAGAGCAGGATGCCGATATAGTAATGTTTCTATATAGGGATGAATATTATAATCCAGATACAGAGAGAAAAAATATTGGTGAAGTTATTGTAGCCAAAAACAGACACGGAGAAACTGGAACAGTTGAACTAGTTTGGTTCGGTGAGATACAAAAATTTGCTGATAAAATGAGAGAAGAATAAAAAAATTTAAAAATAAAAAAATATAGAAAAAACATATATATTTTAGCCAAAATGTATATATTAAAATAAAGAAACTAAAAATTATACACAATATCCACAGGTTCCTGTTGATAATTGTGTATAATTTATGTTGATAAAATATTGGACTACTTTTAAAAATACAAATAAATTCATTTAAATTATAAATAAAGTTGCAATAAAATCGAATATTTGATAAACTATTAGACGTAAGTGTTCGAAATATTAATAATAATTTATATAGAGGTGAACGTATGAAAACAGTAGCAATTGTAGGCTCTCAATGGGGAGATGAAGGAAAAGGTAAAGTTATAGATTTCTTAGCTACTCAAGCAGATGTAGTAATAAGAGCTCAAGGTGGAAACAACGCTGGTCATACTATAGTTGTAGATGGTAAAAAATTCGCATTAAGATTAATACCTTCTGGAATATTAAATCCAAATACTATAAATGTTATAGGAAATGGTATAGTTTTTGACCCAAAAGGATTCTTTGAAGAACTTGAGATGTTACAATCAAATGGAATAGATACAAAAAACATAAAAATAAGTGATAGAGCTCACATAATATTCCCATATCATAAAGAACTTGATGGTTTAGCTGAAGAAGCAAGAGGAGATAACAAAATAGGAACTACTAAAAGAGGTATAGGACCTTGTTATATGGATAAAACTGAGAGATCAGGGATAAGAATATGTGACTTAATGGATAAAGATGTATTTGCTAAAAAATTAAAAGGTCAAGTAGATGCAAAAAATAAAATAGTTAAAGGTGTATATGATAAAGAAGAAGATATGTTCAACTTCGATGAAATATATGCTGAATTCATGGAATATGCAGAAAAATTAAGACCATTTGTTGCTGATACAACTGTAATAGTTTATGATGCAATAAAAGCTGGTAAAAAAGTTCTATTTGAAGGAGCACAAGGTACTTTACTAGACTTAGATTTAGGAACATACCCATTCGTTACTTCTTCTCACCCAACATCAGGTGGATTTGCAGTTGGTGCTGGTATAGGACCAAACATGATAAAAGACGTTGTAGGTATAGTTAAAGCTTACACTACAAGAGTTGGTGAAGGACCATTCGTTACTGAACAATTAAACGAAATCGGAGACCAAATAAGAATAAAAGGTCATGAATTTGGTACAGTAACTGGTAGATCAAGAAGATGTGGATGGTTTGATGCTGTTGTTGTTAAATATGCAGCTAGAACAAACGGTTTAACTAGTATAGCATTCATGTTATTAGATGTTTTAACTGGATTTGAAGAAATACAAATCTGTACAGCTTACAAATGTGGAGATGAAATATTAGAAAACTTCCCAGCTTCATTAGAACAATTAGCTAAATGCGAACCTGTTTATGAAACAATGCCAGGATGGACTGAAGATATAACTAAAGTTGAAAAATACGAAGATCTTCCAGAAAACGCTAAAAAATATATAACAAGAATAGAAGAGTTAATAGGTGTTAACGTTGACTTAGTTTCAGTTGGACCAAATAGAGCTCAAACTATAATAAGAAAAAATGTATTCGATAATTAATCAATAGATTATTTACGATATCGATTTAATATAAAATAAAAGGATGTATCATTAGATTAGAATCTAAATGGTACATCCTTTTTTTAATCAAATTTACTTTCCCATCTTAAATCTTTTCCAACAAACTTAACTAATGTAAACTTATCAAAAATTCTAGATGAAATTCTTTCAGTATAAGTTTCAGCTAATTTACCAAGAGAGAAATTAGTTGAGATTATAGTCTTCTTTTTATTTAAAAGTCTAGTATTTAATATCATAAATAATTCACTTACTGTAAAAGTATTAGTAAGTTCAGTTCCAAGGTCATCTATTATTAATAAATCACATTCAAATAGATTGTTGTAATTTTCTTTTGAAATAGAGTTGTTTATATTATGGAACTTATATTCTTCTATAATTTCAAACATTTTAAATGATGTTTGGTATATTACAGTGAAACCTTTGTCAAGTAATGCTTTAGCAATGCAATTAGACATAAATGTTTTACCTAGTCCAGTATCACCATAGAATAGAAGATTTTCTTCATTATCTTTAGTAAAATTTTGAACGAACATTTCACATATTGCTGATATTTCTAGTATATTTTGTTTAGATGAGATGTTTAGTTCTGGTATTATCTCATCTGAGAATAAAGAAAGATCTAATGTATTAAAGTTTTGTGTTTTAAAGTTCTTTGATATATTGGACATTTTATAATATTCATTTATAAGAGCCTGTTTAAAACAATTACACTTTTCTCCATTTTTTAAAAATCCAGTATCCTCACAAATTGGACATTCATATTGAATTTCTAAATAATTTTCAGGGATATTATGTACTTGTAGAACATTTTGTTTCTTTTGTTTTAAAGAGTTTATATTTTCTTTGCATTGATTTAATAAAGTTTCTTTATCAGGAGAACTAGATAAAACTAGTCTCATCATTTTTAATCCAACGTTAGTTATTTCATCATCGATTTTTTCTATTTCTGGGAACTTATTATATATTTTCTTTTTTCTTTCTTCAAATTCATATTCGGCCTTATCTCTTTTCTTTTGATATGAAAAGAGAATTTCTCTTACTGCTGAGTCTTTCAATTAATTAATCACCTACTTTGCTTTTTTTGAATTTTGAACTTTAAGTAATTTTGCTTCTAGTTCATCTTCGGAATATTTTCTAAAGTGTTCATTAAAGCTATTATGATATCTAGTAACTACTTTTGGAGTTCTGTCCTTATTGTAGTTATTAGTATTATTGTAGTTATAGCTTTTAGTTTCCTTTTTCTTTTGATTATCTTCCTTTTCTTTTTGTTTATTCGCTCTAAATTCTTCTTCTTCTTTTTGAACATCTTCTAGAGTTGTTATATCTTTAGAATACCAATTTTCAATTATTCCATTTATATAAGATATAGATGGATTTGGCGTATTTATACTTTTAGAACAAGCATATGCTATTAATTCTTGACTAAAATTATATTTATCAATCCATATATCTATAATTTCTTTTTCCGAATCAGTTGGTTGTCTATTAGAGAAACCAAGTTGATTTAATATGCTGCGATAAATAGTGTATCTATCTTTTCTGGCTGTAAAACTATTTTTAGCATCTTCTACAGAAATTATATTTGCATCATACCAAGTTCTAAGTACACTTTCAACATAGTTAAAAGGTTTAGGATTGCCATTTTTTTGTTCTTTACTATATTCATATGCATAAACTACTAAATCAGGAGTAAGATTGTATTCATTCATAAGTTCTAGGATTTTCATATTTTCACTTGGAACTAAAGGTCTTCCTATTATCTTATTTATAGAATTAAACATCTTTACAATACTAGGGTTATTTCTAGCTTCTAGAAGTTTATCTGTATCTGATTGAACAGGAGTAATATTTTTATTATTATCTATATTATTCATATAGAAGTTTTTTAAGTCTACGAATTCAATTGAAAAATCGAAGTCATCCTCCACATCGTTCTTATGCATTTTTACTATTTTTTGTTGTTCCCAATACTTCCAAGCATTGATTACATCTGATAGGGGAACCCCTAAGTTTTTAGCCAATGAAATATTATTAAAATTCGGATTGGCTTTAGGATCACATGCTTGTCGGTAGCCTAAAAGATAAACTTGTACGTATAATCCATTAGCCATAGGCATAAATATATCTATGAAGATATTAGAGATTATTGTATCTCCAGAATCTTTTCTATTAACTTCTTTAAAAAACATTTCATCACCTCAGATAAATTATAACATAAGACATTATAGTTTTATCTTTGAACTAAAAAAAAAAAATATGCATGTAAAATGGGAGGGGAAACAAATTGGTTATAAATTTTAATAAGAAAAGGAGAAAAATTGCCTTAGTTTTAATTATTATACTCTGTGCAATAGGAATATTTTTTGTTATTAATAATCAAACAGAGGATGAGACTCTGCAAATAGTAGATGATAAACAAATAAATAACTACATAATTGATGTTATATTTAATGAAAAAGATAAAACTATTCAATGTAATCAAAATATTACATATGTAAATAATACAGGCAAAACTTTAGACAAGTTGTATATGCATATATATCCTAATGCTTTTTCTGATAAAAAAACTTGTCCTTTTGAAAAAGAGGAAATGGAACAGGCATATCCTAATGGTTTTAATAAAGGATATATTGATATATTAAATGTTCTTAATGATGATGATAAGTTAAAATATAGCATAACAGGTGAAAAGAAAGATATTTTAGAGATTCAACTGGATAAAGAGTTGCAAAAAGGCGAAAAATATTCTATTGATATGAAATATAAAGTAAAATTACCTAATTGCTTAGGTCGTTTTGGATATGGAGATGATACTATCAATATAACAAACTGGTTTCCTATAGCATGTGTATATGATGAAAAAGGTTGGAACCTAGAGAGTTATTCAGCAATAGGAGATCCATTTTATAGTGATACAAGTAATTTTACAGTAAATATTTTAATTCCAAGTAAATATGAAGTTGCTAGTACTGGTTCAATAATAGAAAAAAAAGAAGATAAAGATAAAAAACTTTGTAAATTACAAGCTAAAAAGGTAAGAGATTTTGCAATGATATTAAGTGATAAATTTATAATAAATAAAAGCGTATACGGAAAAACTTCTATTGTTACATATAATTTAAATAAAGATTTAGCAGTTGAAACAAATAAAATTGCTAAAGAATCAATAAGGATATTTAGTGAATTATTTGCTGAATATCCATACGATACATATTCGGTAGTAGCAAGTGATTTCTTTATTGGAGGAATGGAATATCCTACATTAGTTATGATAGATCAAACATTATATGATAAGGATACAAAATTTTTATTGGAATATGTAATAGCACACGAAACTGCGCATCAATGGTGGTACAGTATAGTTGGAAATGATGAAGTTAATGAACCATGGTTAGATGAGGCACTTACAGAATACTCAACTATTTTATATTTTGAAAATAAATACGGAAAAGAGGTAAGCGATAAATTATTAAAAACTATGGAAGTACAAAGCGAAAATTATAGAGGTTCAGATATGTTTAAAGCCAGTACAGAATTTGATAATTCATCAGAATATAGTTTAAACGTATATACAAAAGGGGCAGTAGTTTTTAATGAAATAAGAAAAGAAGTCGGAGATAAAATATTCTTTGAAACATTACAAGAATACTGCAATAACTATATGTTCCAAAACGTAAATGGAAACCAATTTATGAAGATGTGGAAGGACAAAGGGGTAGATATAAATAAGATAGTTGATAAATGCAACTAGGTTGTGTTTAATGTTTAAAACTTAGAAAAATAGGTAAATTTTAAATAGGGTTGGGGAAAAATATCTCACACCCTATTTTTTTGGTATAATATAATTTAGAAAGATATATAGAAAGGAGTAGCGCGGTGTTAAAATATTGTTCAATTGGAAGTGGAAGTAGTGGCAATTGCCATGTCGTATCTTACAAAGATACAGGAATTTTAATAGATGCAGGTCTTGCAGGAAAAAGAATTACATCAGGAATAGAACAGGCTGATTTTGATATAGATAAAATTCAAGGAATATTTATAACGCATGAACACTCTGACCATATAAAAGGTGCAGGAATTATGTCTAGAAAATTAGATATTCCTATATATGCAAACTTTAAAACATGGTGTGGAATGAAAGATAAAATCGGAAATATAAAAGAAGAAAATATGATTGTTTTTGATAATGACAAAACGTATGAACTAGGTGAACTTAAAATAAGACCTTTTTCAATACCACACGATTCGGAAGATGCAGTTGGATATAATATTTATTCGGACAAGGAAAAAATGTCTATAGCTACAGATATCGGATATATAACAGACAATATTAGAAACAATTTAAAAGGTTCAAAATTAGTAGTTTTAGAATCAAATTATGATCCCAATATGCTTATGATGGGTAGTTATACTTATGCTCTTAAGAAAAGAGTAATGTCAGACGGTGGACATTTATCAAATGAAGAAGCGGCAAGTTTTTGTACAGAGTTAGTAGAAGGTGGAACGGAATCAATTTTATTAGCACATTTAAGTAAAGAAAATAATTTTCCAGAGTTAGCATATGCGACAACAAAAAATGTCTTAACTAAAAATGAGATGATAATAGGTAAGGATTTAACTTTAGACGTATTATCAAGAGATAAAGTTTCAAAGGTTTATGAACTATAGAAACTATTTTTATATGTAATGCCTAAAAATTATAATTATTGTTTTTGGGCATTTTTTATGCACAAAATTATACTGACTACAATTAAATATTTGAAAGTAGAGATTGTTTTTTACTATAATTTATATTGTAAAAGATTTATTTTTATAAATACTAAAACAACAATTGGTAGGGGGAGTTAGCAATGTTATATTTTGAAAATGATTATTCAGAAGGTGCACATCCAAAAGTTTTAGAAGCATTAACAAAAACAAATTACGAAAGCCTTTCTGGATATGGAAGCGATGAATATTGTGAAAGAGCTAAGGCAAAAATAAAAAAAGCTTGTGGTTGCGATGATGCAGAAGTATATTTTTTAGTTGGAGGAACACAAACAAATCAAATAGTAATCGATACAATGTTACAACCATATGAAGGAGTTGTAGCTGCTGCAACAGGTCATGTAAATGTACACGAAGCAGGAGCAATTGAATTTACAGGTCATAAAGTTTTAACAGTTCCAGAACATGATGGAAAAATGCATGCAGAGGAATTAAGGGATTTTATAGAAACATTTTATAATGATGAAGCACACGAACATATGGTATTTCCAGGAATGGTGTATATCTCTCATCCAACAGAGTATGGGACTTTATATACAAAAGAAGAATTAATAAAAATATCTGATGTATGCAAACAATTTGAAATTCCTCTATTTTTAGATGGTGCAAGATTAGGTTATGGTGTAATGGCAAAAGATACAAATATAGATATTCCAACTATAGCAAAATATTGTGATGTATTTTATATCGGAGGTACAAAAGTAGGAGCGTTATGTGGTGAAGCAGTAGTATTTACTAAAAATAATATGCCTAAACATTTTACAACAAGAGTAAAACAACATGGCGCATTACTTGCAAAAGGAAGACTATTAGGTATTCAATTCGACACATTATTTACAGATGATCTTTATTTTAAAATAGCTAAAAACGCAATCGATACAGCGGAAGTATTGAAAAAAGGACTAGCTGATAAAGGATATAAGTTTTACTTAGATTCACCAACAAATCAACAATTTATAGTATTAGAAAATGATAAATTAGAGAAACTTGCAAAGGGCGTAAGATATAGTTTTTGGGAAAAATATGATGATACTCATACAGTAATCCGTTTTGCAACAAGTTGGGCAACTAAAATGGAGGATGTTGAAGCTCTAATTGATTTATTATAGGTAAAAAATTTTAATAAAATAGATGACCTCGCCAATAAAATGGCGGGGTTTTTTCATTATATTTATGAAAAATTGATAGTTATCCACCGTTTTTGGACTTATCCACTGTGTATTTGTGGATAAGTATGTGAATTTTTGTTTATTTCTAATTATTGCAAGAAATCTTGTATTTTAAAATATATACAAATGCAAATTGATATAATATAATCAAATAGGATTATTTAAATGTGGAATAATAAGTTCTAGCATTTAAATAAAAAGGAACGATAAAATACAAAGGAGGAATTGCTGCATATAAAAAGCAGTACAAATTATATGAGAATAAATATAGTATGCGTCGGAAAAATTAAAGAAAAATATTTGAAACTAGGAATAGATGAATTTAAAAAAAGGTTATCTAAATACTGCAAATTAGAGATAATAGAACTAGAAGATGAAAAAGCTCCAGAAAATCTTAGTGATAAAGAAATGCTAATGATAAAAGAAAAGGAAGGAAAGAAAATACTATCAAAAATCAAGGATAACAGCTATGTAATAGCACTTGCAATCGATGGTAAAAACCTATCATCAGAAGAACTTGCAGAAACTATAAATAAATTAGGTGTAAGGGGTATAAGTAACATAACTTTCGTAATTGGAGGTTCATTAGGACTTTCAGATGAAGTTTTATCAAGAGCAGATTACAAATTATCTTTCTCAAAAATGACATTTCCACATCAATTAATGAGATTGATCTTATTAGAACAAGTCTACAGAGCTTATAGAATAAACAATGGAGAACCATATCATAAGTAAAATCTATAAATAAATAATTATTACGAATTTAATATTGTATAAAAAATAAAGATTAAATATTTTTATTTTTTTATACAAAAAATTACAAATTTCGACACGAAATCTATGTTATATTTGTACAGGCGATAAAATTGTATATATGTATAGAAAGGAGAAAAAATGTGCTTTTTATGTGGATATAGAATATTCAATGGAACAATAGATGAAGTTATAAAGAAAGTAATGGATGCAAATGACAAAGTCCATATAGTTTCAGGCAATCCAGAGGTATTATATAATGGTCTCTATAATAGATTTATATATGATAATTTCACATCTAAAAATTCAGTTATAATCCCAGATGGAATAGGTGTCGTTAAACCTTTAAGATTAAAGGGACATAATATACAAAAAATCGCCGGAATAGATTTATTTATGGAATTACTCAGTAATTTAAATGAAAAAGACAGTGTATATTTTTTAGGTGCAAGTAATGATGTTCTTAATATGTTTATTAAAAATGTACAAAAAAAATATAAAAATATCAACATCGCGGGATATCATCATGGATACATAGATATATATAACTGTGATTATATTATTAATGATATAAAATCAAAACAACCTACAATTATATTCGTTGCAATGGGGGCACCAAAACAAGAAATATTTATAACGAAATATATGAATGAACTTCCATGCAAAATTTTCATGGGTGTGGGAGGGAGTTTTGACGTAATATCAGAAACTACAAAGAGAGCACCATCGTGGATAATAAATAATAACCTAGAATGGTTATATAGAATACTGAAGGAGCCAATAAGAATAAAAAGATTCAAAAAAAATATCAACTTTATTTTTTTGTGTATAAAAGATATCTATATCTCGAATATAAGAGGTTTACATTTAAGTAAAAATACTTAAGGAGTGGATTTATAAATGTTAGAGATTTTATTTATATTAGTAGGAATAATGTCTGTTTACTGCTTTGTTATTGAGACATATTCAGTATTTCTTTCAATATTCGGGTATAAAAAATTAGAAAAATATTATACAGAATTTAATCCAGAAGCTAAGTTTTTAATTTTAGTTGCAGCACATAATGAAGAAGATGTTATAGAAAGCACTTTGAAAAACCTAGAAAAAATAGATTATCCGAAAGAATTATTTGATTTATATGTAGTTAATGATAACTCGACAGATAGCACCGGAGTGCTATGTGATAAACGAGGAGCTATGCATATAGATACAATAGAAAAGAAATTCCCAAGAGAAGGAGTGGGGAAATCAGCAGGACTTCAGTATGCATTAAGAGCATTGGGATTTGAAAAATTAAAAGAAAAATATGATATGTTATTAGTTTTAGATGCAGATAATCATGTAGATAGTAATATCTTAAGAGAGATAAACTCTCAATGGTTATATGAAGGAAAGCCAGAAGCAATACAGACTTATTTAGATAGTAAAAATGCAAGATCACTAATTGCAACAGGTTATGCAACAGCATACAATATAACAAATAGATTCTTCCAATTATCTAAAAAAAGAATAGGTTTAAATAATGCTATAGGTGGAACTGGATTTGCAGTTAGAATGGATTGGCTAATAAATACAGGTGGATTTTGTTATAAATCTTTAGTTGAAGACTTAGAAATGTCCATAGAGATATTTAAATCAGGAGGACAAGTTTCATGGAACCACTTTACTAGAATTTATGATGAGAAACCAGATACTTTAAAAATAAGCATAAAGCAAAGAATTAGGTGGTGTCAAGGGCATTGGTATGTGGCATTTACTAATGCATTTGAGTTAATAAAAGGCTTCTTTAAATCTAAATGCGATTTTAGATATATTGATCAGTTGCTATATTTATTTAATATGGGAAAATCAGTTCAATTATTAATATTGATAACTTCATTCATGTTCAGTGAAATAATAGTAATATTAGGAATAATAAATGCGCCTAGATTTAATTTAACATTTATGTTACTAGATTGGATTATACCAACCAATTTTATTAGAGTATTTTTAGCAATGTATTCATATATATGGTTACCATTATATGCAAATAAGATTGATGGAACTCATAAAACTAATCCAATAAAAACAGTTTGTGGAGTATTTGTAGTAGGAGTAACATATATATATACACAAATTGTAGGGCTTATAAAATGGAGAAATCAAAGTACTTGGGTAAAAACCCCTCATAAACATAAAGAGAAAAATATAGCGTAAACATAAAATGAAAAATAAATGTAACGCAATTAATATAAAAAAGGGAGATAATTTTATGGTAAAAGTGATGACAGTATTCGGTACAAGACCAGAGGCTATAAAAATGGCGCCACTGGTTAAAGAATTAGAGAGTAGGGAAAATATAGAGAGTATAGTGTGTGTAACAGCACAACATCGTCAAATGTTAGATCAAGTATTAGATACATTTGATATAAAACCACAATATGACTTAAATATTATGAAACAAGGTCAAACATTAACGGATATAACAACTAGAGCTATACAAAAGTTAGATGAAGTAATAAAGGAAGTTAATCCAGATATAGTTTTAGTTCACGGGGATACAACAACAACTTTAGCAGGAAGTTTAACTGCTTTTTATAATCAAGTTTCAGTAGGACATGTAGAAGCTGGACTTAGAACATATGATAAATATTCGCCATTCCCAGAGGAAGTGAATAGACAGGCAACTGGAGTTATAGCTGATATGCATTTTGCTCCAACTGAAGTAGCAAAAAATAATCTATTAAAAGAAAATAAAACTGAAAAAGATATCTATGTAACAGGTAATACTGCTATAGATGCATTAAAAACTACAGTAAAAGAAGACTACACACATCCTGTATTAGAAAAAATAGGACAAGATAAAATGATTCTTTTAACAGCTCATAGAAGAGAAAACCTAGGAGAACCTATGAGAAATATGTTTAAAGCTATCAAAAGAATATTAGAAGAGTTTGAAGGAATTCAAGTAGTTTATCCAGTACACTTAAATCCAATAGTAAGAGGAATTGCTAATGAAGTATTAGGAGAAAATGAAAAAGTACACTTAATAGAACCATTAGAAGTTTTAGATTTCCACAACTTCTTAAATAAATCACACATAATAATGACTGATAGTGGTGGAATACAAGAAGAAGCTCCATCTTTAGGAAAACCAGTTTTAGTACTTAGAGATACAACAGAAAGACCAGAGGGAGTAGCAGCAGGAACTCTTAAATTAGCAGGGACAGAAGAAGAAACTATATATAAATTAACTAAACAACTTTTAGAGGATGAGGCTGAATATAGTAGAATGTCTAAATCTAGCAATCCATATGGAGATGGACATGCAAGTAAATATATTGTAGATGCTATAATAGAAAAATTCGCTGAAAAAGCAGATATGTGTAATTAATAAAGGTATACAAAGCAGTTTTTAGGGGGGATTATAATAGTTAATATATTTGAAAGATGCCTAGCTTTAGTAATGCTAATAATATTATCACCAGTATTATTATTAATAGCTATAATCGTAAGGCTAGATTCTAAAGGTGGAATATTATTTAAGCAAAAAAGAGTAGGGAAAAATAGCAAAATATTTTATATATATAAGTTTAGAACTATGTCAGATAATGCCCAAAGAAGCATACCTAGTAATGAATTAATGAGCAAGCATGTAACTAAAATGGGGAAATATCTAAGAAAAAGTAGTTTAGATGAGTTGCCACAGCTTATTAACATCATAAAGGGAGAAATGTCTTTTATAGGATACAGACCTGTAATACCTGAAGAGACGGATTTAATATTATTAAGAAAAAAATATAAAATAGATGACCATTTGCCAGGACTTACGGGATGGGCTCAAATAAATGGAAGAGATAGTATTGGGACATATGAAAAAATAGAACTTGAGAAGTATTACTATCAAAATAAGAATATACTATTTAATATAAAAATAATCTTAATGACTATTTATAAAGTAATAACTAGGGAATGTGTATATTACTAAAAACTTGGGAGATGTCACAAAAAATGTGGCATCTCTTTTTATATACATATAAAAAGGACTATTGCTTTTGCAATAGCCCTATATATTAAAAATTATTATTTTTTAAATATTCCAAATGGTTTACCAACTGGTAAGAATACTTTTCCGAAGTGAGTATTTAATACTGCAGCACCACATCCATAGAATGAAACTATAGCTATAGCTAATTCAGAATAAGCAGCTAACATATGAGTAGCATGTTCCATTATTCCGAATGAAGTTAATGTTAATCCTATGAATAAGAAGTCTATAAGAACAAATATAGTGAATAATACTTTATGAGTTTCCATAGCTCCTATAGTCATGAATATAGTGAATATTAAGTATCCTAAGTAAGCGAATCCTAATTGTTTAGTATCACAAGCAGCAGCTAATTTCTCACCGAATACTCCGTTTTGTACTAACCAAGTGAATCCAACTGCATACCAGAAGAATGCGTAAGCACCGAAAGCAGTTGCTCCAAATGTATTATTGTGTTTGAAATCATTTATTGATGCCATTAATTGAGCAGTTGCTCCTAAGAATATAGCCCATGGTAAAACTAAAGATACACCTGAAGTTAATCCAAGTTTTTGAGATGAAGCTACTAATGTTATTATTGCTAATCCGAAAAGTCCTAATGCTGAAGGATCAGCAGTTACAACTTTAACTTTTGTTTCGTTATTCATCGTGAAACCTCCTATAAATATATTAATTAATGTATTTTGTATACACATACTTATATATAATACCAAAAAAATTGATGAAGGTATATAAAAAATATAAAATAGTTAATAATTGGCGAACAAATTTTAAAACAATAAATCTATAAAATAACCCCTTAAGAATTGATAAGTTTAACAATTTTAAGGGGTTTATATTTAAAGTGATTTAATTATTTCCTCTAGTTTTTCAGATAGAGTTCTTGCACGTTCAAAATCAGTATCTCTTAAAGCATATGCTATTTGCATTTCTAGTGACTTTTTCTTTTCTTCAATTTGTAGGTAGTCTTTATCAAAGTGATTAGCATAAATCATTTTTCTAAATTTACGCATGCTTACTTTTCTAATTGTCTTATCTTCAATAAGTAGAACGTAATCTGCACAGTTAACTATAAAATGATAATCATGAGAAACCATTAATATAGCACCTTTATAATTTTGTATAGCTTTTTCTAAAGCCATTTGAGAGTAGATATCTAGGTGACTTGTAGGTTCATCCATTAGTAACAGATTTGCTTTACTAGCAGAAACTTTAGCTAATTGAAGAATATTTTTTTCTCCACCAGATAAAGAGTCGATTTTTTGTGTAAGTATATCTGAATCGAATCCATATCTTCCAAGGTATCTTCTTATTTCTCCATAAGTTTCAAAACCAACATCGTAGAATTCTTGAAGTATTGTATTAGATTCATTTACTACTTCGCTTTGCATTTGAGATAAATAAGCTAATTTAATATTTTCATCTATTTCAATAGCATCATTATTATTTTTAAATATTTGTTTTAATAAAGTAGTTTTACCAACCCCATTTGTACCAACTATAGCTACTTTATCAGTAGATTTTATTTCAAAGTTTACATTCTCTAAAAGAGTTTCATCAAATGAAATACCGAAGTCAGATGCTTTTAGAGCTATAGTTTCTTCTATTTCATTATTTGTTTCTAAATTGATATATGGTTGTTTAATATCAACAAATGGGTGTTTGATTCTATTTGCTTCTAATCTCTCTTGTATTTTAACTCTGGCTTTTAATGCTCTACCTCTAGAGGCATCAGCATTATAAGTTGCTTTTTCTCTTAATACTTCTATTAAAGCTTCATTTCTAGCAATTTCTTCTTCATCAGCCATAGCCATCTCTTGTAATTCAATTTTAGTTTGAAGAAGAGAGAAGTTGTAATCAATATATCTTCCATCAAATTCTTGAAGTTCAGTATTTTCAAGATGAATAATTTTGTTGAAACAGTGGTTTAATAAATATCTATTATGTGTAATAACTAAGATAGTTTTCTTATGAGAATTAATTAAGTTTTTAAGAGCATTAAGATTTTCAAAATCTAAGAAAACATCTGGCTCATCCATAATCATTAAATCTGGATTATTAAGCATTTCTTTAATAACTTGGATAAGTTTAAATTCCCCACCACTAAGTTCAGAAATCATTCTATCTCTATGATTACCGAACTCAGCTATATTTAATTTTTTATTGATGTTGTTTTCATAATTATCACCATCAATTGCATCAAATGCATCTAAAGCTTCTTGGTATTTTTCTAATACAGTTTCTATATCATCAGTAGTTCCCATTTCAGCACAAAGAGTTGCTATTTCATTTTCTAGTTTTATAAATTCTTCTGCAATATATTCAAAAACAGTTATGTCGTTTGCCTTGTCTCTTGAAGTAAATTGACTTACATATCCGATTTTTAAATTTGGCTCCATTTCTAATTTACCATCGAATAGGTATTTTTCTGGGTCCATTATTATATCTATAAGTGTACTTTTTCCGCTACCACTTGCACCTATAAAAGCACAATGTTGACCTTCTTCTAATGTAAATGAAACATTATTATATAGATCTCTTTGTGGGAATGAGTACGATAAATTTTCAAATTTTATCATATAATTACCTCTCTTTATTATTTAAAAAATTCGCCATATTTTAACGGTCTTTTGGCGAATTTACTTTTGATAGAATAACATTTTTTATAATTAATTTCAATTATTTAAAATTGGATTTTTTGATAGAAATAGTGAGTTATAGATATTAAAAATAGAAGAAGATTATAAATAGATATCATAAACATTAAAATTAATGATAAAATAGAAAACAACATAGACAGTATTTAATATAGATACGGGAGGAAATAAACTTGAAATATAATGTTGATATTGAAGCGACAAACTCTTATTTAGATACATATAATGAACATTGTCAGTGTATGTATTGCAAAAATTATTTAAAAACTTTTGAAAAAGAATATCCAAAAGCAGCAGGGGCATTAGCTGAGCTAGGTATTAATATAGATTATCCATTAGAGATAATAGATTTTTGTTGGAATGAAAAAGGAGATAAGCGTATCTACGAAAGTTATTATTCAGTTAAAGGTGAATTATTTGAAGATAAGACTGTATTATATGATGAAGATGTAGTTATAACATTATATAGACATGATACAGATGCACGTATTTATGCTAATACAGGTATGTCAAAGCCATACTTTATTGCACAAGTAACAAATATTGAATTACCATGGGTATTGGAAGAACAACCATTTGACTAGATATATATATAATGTTAAAAATACAATAGATTAAAAACTATTTGTATATTTATTTTTTATAAAAAATTAGGGCTTAAGAAGCCCTTTTTTATTTTGAACTTAAACTGCTTCTGTATTGTTTCGGCGACATACCAGTTTCTTTTTTAAATAATGTATAAAAATATGAGGTATTATTCAATCCAATTAAATCACCAATTTCAGCGATAGACAAGTCTGTTGTTTTTAAAAGTTCGAGCGCTGTATCAATTCGTTTCTTATTAATATAGGTAATAATATTCATGCCAGTTTCCTTTTTAAATAATCTTGTGAGATGATCAGGAGATAAACCTATTTCATTAGCCACTTTTTTAACGGTTAAGTTTGATGAAAGATTTAAATTAATAAAATTAAATGTATCCTTTATTGTAGGAGAAAATTGTGACAGAGAATGCTTTTTTGTTAATAAACAATAGGAACGAACCATCTCTGGAGCAAAGTTATTTAATGCTTCAAATGATGGAGCATGTTCTATTTTTTTTGCCCATTTTCTCGATAATTCATCTAAATATATAGGAGGAACGCCACCCATATGTGATGCTTTTCTAAATAATGTATTACCACTTAATAAAAGATTTTTTATATCCCTTATTGAATCAGAAGCATTGCTAATTTCACTAATATTTGAATTATATTTTTCAAAATGAGCTTGGGCTCTATTTATATCACCTTTTGTAATATAAGATAAAAGTTTACCTTCTAAGATATAACGTTCTTCAAGAATTTTGTACATTGAAGTTCGATTCATATCCTCTGAAAAGATATCATAACTTGAGTCTTGTTTTGATAAAATGCTTAAATCTAAATTATGTATTTTAGGAGGATTAGAGTTTCCTGTAATATATTCATTTATAGTGTATAATATTTCAAATATTTCAGCAGAATCAATTGATGGAACTGATTGATAGTAAAGTTTTAATTTAGCTGCATAATCTAAGCTAAGTTGTAAATTGCTTATAATTTCATAAACTAAATTTCCCGTAATTGGGTCTTCTAAAAAAGGACCAATCATAAGGTGTTCATCATGTTCTTTTGAAATACATAAAGTATAATATTGAGTATTAAAGGGAGTAATTATATTAGTAATTACGGAATCTTCGCATTGATTAAGATAATTTTTTAAACATTTTGTAAGATAGTAATTTATCATAGATGAAAAGTCTGAATAACTATCTATATAAAGGTATTCTAATGTGGATTTTTTAAATTGGCGCACTTTTACGGGGATACATTTTGATAGTAATTTTATTGTATAGTCTAAAATATCTGATTGCATAAAATTATCTCCTTTGAAATTGTTAGTATATATATTTAATAAAAAAACGTATATGTGAATATTATAATCGGATTTGTGCATTATGAAAACCTTTTTTTGTGATACAATTAACATATCGATTGAAAAATTGAAATTCAAAATGCATATTAAATATATCATAGTTAGTACTTATGATATGGAAAAAAATATTTTAACTTAAATATGATTAAAATAATGTGCTTTATTTTGACATTTAAAATTAGGGGGAAAATTTATATGAGACAAATATATGATTTTAATACTAAATGGGGATTTTCTAAAGAAGCAGTAGAAGTACCAACTT
Source organism: Intestinibacter bartlettii (assembly GCF_018917435.1). GTDB lineage: Bacteria > Bacillota > Clostridia > Peptostreptococcales > Peptostreptococcaceae > Intestinibacter > Intestinibacter bartlettii_A. Next base: position 71,240 of record NZ_JAHLOQ010000004.1, on the reverse strand, counting down.
CAATGCCTGAAAGATGGAACTGGGTTAATATACCTCACACTTGGAATGATATAGATGGACAAGATGGAGGAAATGACCTTTATAGAGGAACTGCTTTCTATGCAAAAGAACTTGAAAAAATAGATTTACCAAAAGCTGATAGATATTTCTTAGAAATACAAGGGGCAAATTCTTCAGCAATAGTATATGTAAATGGTAAAAAATTAGCTAACCATGACGGTGGTTATTCAACTTGGAGAGTTGATATAACTGACGTATTAGAAGATAGAAACTTATTCGTATTTGAAGTAGATAACTCTGCTAATGATAGAGTATATCCACAAAATGCAGACTTCACATTCTATGGTGGACTTTATCGTAATGTTAATATAATAGCAGTAAGCAATTCACACTTTGATTTAGAATATTATGGAGGACCTGGTATAAAAGTAACTCCAGAAGTAGTAGGACAAAATGCGAAAGTAGAATTTGAAGTATTTGTTAAAAATACAAAAGAAAATCAAACATTATTATATACATTAAAAGATGCAGAAGGAAATGTTGTTGCAGAAAAAGAAACACCAGCATCAGAAACAGTAGCATCTTTTGAAATAGAAAACGTACATTTATGGCATGGTAAAAAAGATCCATATCTATACACTGCAGAAGTTTGTTTAAAAGAGGAAGAAGTTTTAGACAATGTAAGTGCTAGATTTGGATGCCGTACTTTTGAAATACATCCAGAAAACGGATTTATATTAAATGGAGAAGAATATCCATTAAGAGGTGTATCTCGTCATCAAGATAGATGGGGAGTAGGTAATGCATTATTACCAGAACATCATGATGAAGATATGGATTTAATATGTGAATTAGGAGCAACTACAATAAGACTTGCTCACTATCAACATGATCAATATTTCTATGATTTATGTGACGAAAGAGGTATGGTAGTATGGGCTGAAATACCATATATATCAAGTCATATGCCAAATGGTAGAGAAAATACAATATCTCAAATGAAAGAATTAGTAGTTCAAAACTACAACCATCCATCAATAGTTGTATGGGGATTATCAAATGAGATAACAATAGGTGGAGAAGATGATCCAGATTTAGTAGAAAATCATCACATATTAAATGATTTAGTTCATAAAATGGACAAAACTCGTTTAACAACAATAGCTTGTGTATCTATGTGCAGCATGGATAATGAATATGTTCAAATACCAGATGTCGTATCATATAATCATTACTTCGGATGGTATGGAGGAGATGCTTCTCAAAATGGTCCTTGGTTCGACGAATTCCATGCAAAATATCCAAATATACCAATAGGTTGTAGTGAATATGGTTGTGAAGCATTAAACTGGCATACTTCTAATCCTGAGCAAGGTGACTACACAGAAGAATATCAAGCATACTACCACGAAGAATTAATTAAACAATTCTACACAAGAAAATATATGTGGGCAACACATGTATGGAATATGTTTGACTTTGGTGCAGACTCAAGAAACGAAGGTGGAGAAAATGGACAAAACCATAAAGGTTTAGTAACATTTGACCGTAAATACAAAAAAGATTCATTCTACGCTTATAAAGCTTGGTTATCAGATGAGCCATTTGTACACATATGTGGAAAAAGATATGTAGACAGAGTAGAAGAAACTACAAAAGTAACTGTTTATTCAAACCAACCAGAAGTAGAATTATTTGCTAATGGTGTAAGTTTAGGAAAACAAACTTCTCCAGAACACTTCTTCTACTTCGAAGTTCCAAATGCAGGAGAAACTAATTTAGTAGCTGTAGCTGGAGATTGCAGAGACGAAAGTTTCATAAGAAAAGTAGAAGTATTTAATGAAGAATATCGTTTAAAAGAAAAAGGAGCAATATTAAACTGGTTTGATATAAATGAAAGAGAAGGATATTTCTCTCTTAATAGTAAAATAGAAGATATAATGAAATCAGAAGAAGGATCTAAATTATTCATGTCATTTATGAATAACCTAGGCTCTGGATGGGGAAATAATTCTAAGAGTGTAAGTGAAGAGGATGCGAAGAAAAAAATGAAAATGCTTGGTGCATTTAAAGTTCTTAGATATATAACACTTCTTAGTGCAACAAATGTAAAAGTTACAAAAGAACAATTACTTGAATTAAACGATAGATTAAATGAAATTGCACAATAATAATGTTTTTATAAATATAATGAAAGCGACTCAGTTTTGGGTCGCTTTTTGTTTTATAACATATAAAAAATTACTGTATATACAAGATAGTTTAGTAGTTTACTTATTAGGCTATATAATAATATATCGTATATTTTAATAAAAAAAACGGATATATTAATGAGAAAAAACGTTTTTTGTGATATAATTAACATACTGTTTTAAGTTAAGTAATACATAATGACAGTTAACAAATATCATAGTTAGTACTTATGATATAAAATTGAATATTCTAACGTTAATTTGTTAAGAATAATACATATAATTTTAACATTTAGAATGAGGGGAGAAAATATATATGAGACAAATATATAATTTTAACACAAAATGGGCATTCTCTAAAGAAGCAGTAGAAGCACCAACTTCAATGCCTGAAAGATGGAACTGGGTTAACATACCTCACACTTGGAATGATATAGATGGACAAGATGGAGGGAATGACCTTTATAGAGGAACTGCTTTCTATGCAAAAGAACTTGAAAAAATAGATTTACCAAAAGCTGATAGATATTTCTTAGAAATACAAGGGGCAAATTCTTCAGCAATAGTATATGTAAATGGTAAAAAATTAGCTAACCATGACGGTGGTTATTCAACTTGGAGAGTTGATATAACTGACGTATTAGAAGATAGAAACTTATTCGTATTTGAAGTAGATAACTCTCCAAACGATAGAGTATATCCACAAAATGCAGACTTCACATTCTACGGTGGTATATACAGAGACTTAAACATAATCGCTGTAAATGAATCACACTTTGATTTAGAATACTACGGAACACCTGGTATAAAAGTAACTCCAGAAGTAGTAGGACAAAATGCTAAAGTAGAAGTTGAAGTATTCGTTAAAAATACAAAAGAAAATCAAACATTATTATATACATTAAAAGATGCAGAAGGAAATGTTGTTGCAGAAAAAGAAACACCAGCATCAGAAACAGTAGCATCTTTCGAAATAGAAAACGTACATTTATGGCATGGTAAAAAAGATCCATATCTATACACTGCAGAAGTTTGTTTAAAAGAAGAAGAAGTTTTAGACAACGTAAGTGCTAGATTTGGATGCCGTACTTTTGAAATACATCCAGAAAACGGATTCATATTAAATGGAGAAGAATATCCATTAAGAGGTGTATCTCGTCACCAAGATAGATGGGGAATAGGTAATGCATTACTTAAAGAACATCATGACGAAGATATGGATTTAATATGTGAATTAGGAGCAACTACAATAAGACTTGCTCACTACCAACATGACCAATACTTCTATGATTTATGTGATGAAAGAGGTATGGTAGTATGGGCTGAAATACCATACATATCTACTCATATGCCAAATGGTAGAGAAAATACAATATCTCAAATGAAAGAATTAGTAGTTCAAAACTACAACCATCCATCAATAGTTGTATGGGGATTATCAAACGAAATAACAATGCACGGTGATTCTGATGAGGATTTAAGAGAAAACCATGTAATATTAAATGATTTAGTTCATGAAATGGACAAAACTCGTTTAACAACTATGGCTTGTGTATCTATGTGTAGCATGGACGATCCATATGTTCAAATACCAGATACAGTATCATACAACCACTACTTCGGATGGTATGGAGGAGATACTTCTCAAAATGGTCCTTGGTTCGATGAGTTCCATGCAAAATATCCAAATATACCAATAGGTTGTAGTGAATATGGTTGTGAAGCACTAAACTGGCATACTTCTGATCCACAACAAGGTGACTACACAGAAGAATATCAAGCATACTACCATGAAGAATTAATCAAACAATTCTTCACAAGAAAATATATGTGGGCAACACATGTATGGAACATGTTTGACTTCGGTGCAGATTCAAGAAACGAAGGTGGAGAAAATGGACAAAACCACAAAGGTTTAATGACATTTGACCGTAAATACAAAAAAGATTCATTCTACGCTTACAAAGCTTGGTTATCAGATGAGCCATTTGTACATATATGTGGAAAAAGATATGTAGATAGAGTAGAAGAAACTACAAAAGTAACTGTTTATTCAAACCAACCAGAAGTAGAATTATTCGCTAATGGTGTAAGTTTAGGAAAACAAACTTGTCCAGAACACTTCTTCTATTTCGAAGTACCAAATACAGGAGAAACTAATTTAGTAGCTGTAGCTGGTGAATGTAGAGACGAAAGTTTCATAAGAAAAGTGGAAGTATTCAATGAAGAATATAGATTAAAAGAAAAAGGAGCAATATTAAACTGGTTCGACGTAACTGCACCAGAAGGATATTATTCTCTTAACAGTAAAATAGAAGATATAGTTAAATCTGAAGAAGGGGCTAGAGTATTTACAGAAGTTATGGCACCAGCTATGGGTGGCATGATGGGCGGAAATGCAGAAAAAGCTGACATGGGGCCAATGATGAAAATGTTAGGAAGCTTTACAGTTCTTAGATTAACTTCTCTTATGGGAGCAGGTAATGTAACTTTAACAAAAGAACAATTACTAGAAATGAATGAAAAATTAAATGCAGTTCCAGTAGTATTATAATATAAAATATTTTCATAACAAAATCGGATAAATAATAAAAAAGACGGTCTTTCAGATCGTCTTTTTTATTATTTAAGAAATTAAAATTATTATAAAAATAGATATAATATAAGGATTTTATTATAAAATATAGAATATATTATGAGAAAATAATTAAGTTTAATGATATAATTAAGTTTAATGATATAATTGAGTATCTAGATACTAATGAGTGGAATTTATTAATTGAAAGGAGTGTATTATGAGAAAATTATCAAAAATATTAGTTATATCAATGTGTATAATAATGATGACAACATTATTATCAGGATGTAGCAAAAAAGAACAGGAACAAATTAATTTCTTCAACTATGGAGAAAATATCGATGATGAAACTATAAAAGAATTTGAAAAAAAATATAATATTAAAGTAAATATGGAAACTTTTGATGACATGGAAGCTATGTATCAAAAGATAAATAGTGGTGCTGGACAATATGATGTAGTATTAGTATCAGATGCTTTAATGCCTAGAATGATTGAGAAAGGTCTTGTTCAAGAATTAAATAAAGACAATATACCAAATATATCTCAAATGGATGAGCAATATTTAGACTTAGATATAGATCCAGGAAATAAATATTCAGTTCCATATATGTTTGGAACAGTAGGTCTTATTTATAATAAAGATGTTGTAAAAGAAAAAGTAGATAGTTGGGATATACTATGGGATGAACAATATAAAGATCAAATTTTCATGTTTGATACATACAGAGATACAATCGGTGTTGCATTAAAGAAATTAGGATATTCTTTAAACTCAACTAATGAAGATGAAATCAATGAAGCTAAAGAATTATTATTACAACAAAGAAAATTAGTGAATCCTATATATGGGGTTGATAATGGAACTACTATGATACCTGCTGGAGAGACTAACATAAATATGATTTGGTCAGGTGAGGGATTAAATCTTCAAGCTGAATATCCAAACTTAGTTTATGTTGTACCAAAAGAAGGCGCAAACTTCTGGATTGATAGTTTATGTATTACTGCAAATGCTAAAAATGTAGAAGGTGCTGAAAAGTTTATAAACTTTGTTAGTGATAAAGAAAGTGCATTAAGAATAGCTGATGAAATAGGATATACAACACCAAATAAAGAAGCTAGATTAGAACAACCAAAAGAAATTCAAGATAATCCAAATGCATATATGACTAAAGAGATTATGAATAGATGTGAATTATATAAAGATTTTGATTTAAAGACTAAACAAATGTATGATGATGCATGGACAGCTATAAAAGTAGATGCTCAATAGAAGTTCCACATGAAACATTGAAATGATATTAAGTTAAAAATAAAAACAGTATTGAAAATCTAAATTAGATAATCGATACTGTTTTTTTTATTTATTAAACTACTGCTTCTTCATTTATCTCTTGTAAATATTCATGCATAGATTCGCTAACTATTTTAGCTGAATTTACAGCTTGAATTACAGTACTAGCACCAAGAACAACATCTCCGCATGCGAATACGCCTTCTTTTGTAGTATGACCTTTTTCATCAGTTTCAATGTGACCACGTTTAGTAGTATCAACACCTTTGTTGTTTACAACAATTGTATTTTTAGGTGCCTGACTTACTGCTATTAATATAGAGTCACATTCAAATAAATACTCACTATCAGGTATCATGGCAACTGTACTTCTTCCATCTACTTCTACTTTTTCAGTACGAGCAAGAATTATACCATCATCTACAATTTCAACAGGAGCTTCAAATGTTTTAAATAAAACACCTTCGTGCTGAGCTTCTGAAATTTCATGCTTTGTAGCAGTCATATCTTCAAAATCACGTCTATAAGCTATATAAACTTCTTCTGCACCATTTCTTTTAGCTGTTCTAGCAGCATCCATAGCAACATTACCAGCACCTATAACTACTACTTTTTTACCTAAAGAGTAGTATTGAGGGCTTTTTAAATAATCTATTGCATAATGAGAGTGACCAAAAGTTTCACCTTTTATATCTAATCTCTTTGGATTCCACACACCTGTACCAATGAATATTGATTTATATCCATCTTTAAATAATTTATTTAAAGTTATTACAGGTCCTACTATTGAGTTTATTTTTATTTTAACTCCAAGATCTAAAAGACGTGCAACTAATAAATCTATTAACTTTCTAGGTAATCTAAACTCAGGAATACCGTAAGCTAAAACCCCACCTATTCTTTCATTTTTTTCAAATATAGTTACATCATAACCTTTTTTAGCAAGATCAAATGCTACAGTAAGACCTGCTGGTCCTGAACCTATTATAGCCACTTTTATCCCATTGCTTTCAGGTTTTGTAAATCTTGTATTTTCTAAGTATTTAGTTGAAATTTCTTCTTCTATTGAATGAAAATGAACAGGTTCCTTTTTTATACCTCTTATACAATTTCCTCTACATTGTCTTTCGTGCGGACACACTATTGCACAAATTACTGATAGGGGATTATTATTGAATAATACTTCGCCTGCCTTTTCTATTTCTCCGTTTTTATACAGTTCAATTACTTCAGGAATTGGTGTATTTATAGGACAATTAGTTTGACATCTAGGTTTTTTGCAAAGAAGGCAATTTTGAGCTTCTTGTAAATTATTTATCATTGTAAAACCTCCTTAGTTCCCAATTTATAGTATTAATATTATATCAGAAATATACAGTGCATTGAATACAAAGTGCCCTGAAATATATATAAAAAATGATATAAAGAATAGTAAAAATGAATAGGTACTAAATAGAATTAATAAAGGCGTTATAAATTAGATTTACAACGCCTTTTGATAAAATATTAAGTTCCACAATAAGTCTTATATACACATTGTGATATAGGAGGAAGTTTAGCATATTCTTTTTGAAAATCACTGTGTTCATAAGGATTAGATAGAGCTTTTAAAAGATTATTCATTACAGAAAAATCACCATTCTCAGCTGCTAACAAAGATTCCTCAACTCGATGATTTCTAGGAATAACTGCAGGATTAGTATTTTTCATCAAATCAAAAATCTCATCTTGGGATTGATTTTGTAAATTAAGTCTATTTTGCCATTTGTTATTCCAATCTGTAAATTCATTGCTTTTAAACATTTTTGTATTAGGAAACTCCTTAAATGTTAAAGCTATGAATGTATTTGTATAATCTTCTTTGTATTTATACATTAGATCAAGCAGTTCATTTAATAGATTTACATCACTAGCTTGAGGATTAAATATACCTATTTTAGAACACATTTCAGAAATTAAATTAGATGTGGCTAGTTCTATGAATTTTGATAAAGAATTAGTAGCAATATCGATAGCTTTATCTTCATCTAAATCAATTAGTGGAAGTAGGGCTTCAGCTAATCTATATAAATTCCAATTTACCATTTTAATTTGGTTTTTATAGGAATATCTTCCGCTTGTATCAATAGAGCTAAAAACTGTATCAGGATTATATGTGTCCATAAAAGCACAAGGTCCATAATCTATAGTTTCGCCACAGATACTCATATTGTCGGTATTTAAAACACCATGTATAAACCCTACACTTTGCCATTTAGCGACAAGCGAGGCCTGAAGTTTTATCACTTCTTTCAAAAATGCTATATATTTATTTTCATGATTTTCTATAAAGGGGAAGTGTCTTTGTATTGTATAATCTGCTAGGTCTTTTAATTTATTGTTATCAAGCATGTATGCTGCATATTCAAAAGTTCCAAATCGGATATGACTAGATGCAACTCTTGTCAATATAGCTCCTTGTTTTATGGTTTCTCTATATACTTTTTCACCGGTTGAAATAACCGATAAGCTTCTAGTAGTCGGAATCTTAAGTCCATACATAGCTTCACTTATTATATATTCACGCAACATAGGTCCAAGCACAGCTCTTCCGTCGCCGTTTCTAGAATAAGGTGTTACTCCAGAACCCTTAAGTTGTATATCGAATCTATTTCCAAAAGGGGTAATTTGTTCACCAATTAATAGAGCACGACCATCACCAAGCATTGTAAAACTTCCAAATTGATGACCTGCATATGCTTGGGCTATATATACACCATTTGGAGTTTTTATATTTCCAGACATAATGTAAATTCCTTCTTCTGACTTTAGAAATTCTGTATTTAAACCAAGTGATTTAGATAACTCATCATTTAGGATAACTAGTTTTGGGGATTTTATGGGGTGTAAATTTATATAGCTATAAAATTCTTTAGGAAGTTTTATATATGAATTATCAAAATTAAATCCAGCTTTAAAATTATTATCTATCATAAATATTTTTGAGTAAATTATAAATTCTAATTACTCATACCCTCCTTTCATGATTTTTCTTTATTTTTATAATATACCCAGTCAAATTAAAACAATAACTTAAGTATTATATAAAGTTAAATTATATGTATATATTTAATATTGATATATATATACAAAAAATAGTCTATTTTTAAATAAAAAATATTATATTTATAATAAAAAACTTTAATTTATGAAAATATGACAATAAATGAATTGTATGAATTTTTCTATCATGTTATAATTGGGAAAAAATACAAAATAATAAAGGGGGCATGAAATGAAAAATCAACAACATGTACAGGAATTATCATCTGAAAAAACAGAATTCAAAAGGGAAATTGGTGTTTTCGGTGGAGTAAGTATTATAGGTGGAATCATGATAGGTTCAGGAATATTCTATCTTGGTTCATATGTATTGCAAAGAACTAATTATAATATAGGATTAGCTCTTTTAGCATGGATATTAGGAGGAGTAATATCTTTATTCGCTGGTTTATGTTATGCCGAATTAGGGGCTGCAATGCCTAAAGCAGGTGGTAGGACAGTATATCTGACAGAAGCATATCATCCATGTGTAGGATTTTTAGCTGGATTTTGTGATTGGTTAATCGGTGGACCGGGTTCTGTTGCGGCATTAGCTATAGCTCTTCCTACAGCGCTTAAACCAGTTACAGGTATTAATGATGCAGGAATAAAAGTTTTTGCAATAGTATTGATTGTAGGTTTAACAGTTTATAACTGTTATGGGGTGAAGTTAGCTTCGATACTTCAAAATATTTCTATGGTAGCAAAATTAATACCAATTTTATTAATAATGGTAGTTGCATTATTCTGTGGGAAGGTAACACCAGATATTTCTATAGGACAACAAGTAGCTACTTCTGGAACAACAGGAACAATATCAATGGTTGCTTTTGCAATAGTAGCATCACTATGGGCTTATGAGGGATGGACTAATTTAAACTCAGTAGCAGAGGAAGTAAAAAATCCTAAAAAGGATTTGCCTTTAGCAATAATAATAGCAATAGGTGGAATAACAATACTTTATACACTATTTAATTATGCTATATACAGAGTTTTACCTTATGAAACAGTAGTTTCAATGATTGAACAAGGAGATTTTTATTTAGGAACTGAAGTTGCGAAATTAATCTTTGGAAATGTAGGAAGTATATTAGTTACTACAGCTATGGTTATAGCCATGTTTGGTTCAATAAATGGGTTAATATTAGCTCAACCTCGTACATATTATGCAATGGCTGTAGAGGGACATTTCTTTAAATCATTTGCTAAGTTACATCCAAAATATAAAGTTCCAACAGCTCCATTAGTAGTACAAGCTATAATATCAATAATTTTAGTACTTATGAGAGATTTAGACCAATTAACTACATTAGTAGTATTTTCAACAATGTTATTTAACTGCTTAACAGTTTTAGCGGTGCCAATACTTCGTAAGAAAATGCCTGAAATGCCTAGACCATATAAGGTTTGGTTCTATCCTGTTAGTGTAATAATAATAGTTCTTATATATATAGGGTTAGTTATTAGTACATTTTTAGATGATCCAACAAGTGCAATAATAGGATTTATAGTTCCTGCTATAGGAATAGTATTCTATTTATATTTTGATAAAAAGAAAAGACAAGAAGGGAATAGAATATAGAATTTTTTTAGATAAGATAAAAAGTTTTTATAATTTCTAATTATATTAGATGAAATTATAGGGGGAAAATTAAAATGAAAATAGCTTTATATAATGCAAAAGTTTATGTAGAAAGAGAAAAGTTTGTAGAAGCTGTTTTAGTTGAAGATAGAAAAATTAAAGCTATTGGAACTAATGAAGAAATTTTAGCAACTGCAGATATTGATGAAAAAATAGATTGTGAAGGAAAAACTGTAATACCAGGATTAAATGATTCACATATGCATATATTTAACTTTGGTGAGAGAATGTGCCAAGTTAAAATAGGAGACTGTGAAACTATTGATGAAATGATAGATCGTTGCAAAAAATATATCAATGAAAATCCAGATAGTGTAAAACACGGTTTATATGCTCAAGGATGGAATCAAGATTATTTTACAGATAGCGATAGAATACCAACTAGATTTGACTTAGATAAAATATCTACTGAAATACCTGTAGTTCTTGAAAGAATTTGTGGTCATATATTAACTACAAATACAAAAACTATAGAACTTTTAGGTATAGATGGAAGTTCACCACAATATCCAGGTGGTACATTTGAAATAGGTGAAGATGGATATCCAAATGGAATTTTTGCTGAAAATGCCTGTACTTATGCTAAAAGTGTAATCCCAAAAACTGATATAGAACAAAGAAAAAAGATGTTTATAGAGGCAAGTAAATATGCAGCTGAACATGGTATAACTACTGTTCAAAGTAATGATTTGGGAACAATAGTATTTGATTATCCAGCATATTTCAAATTCTTCAAAGATATCTATAATTCAGGGGAAGGTATTGTTAGATATAGACATCAAGTATCTTTTGAAACAGTAGAAGAATTCAAAGATTATATCGAAGATGGAGAATTTAAAAATGGAAAATACGATGAAGATTCTCTAATTCAACTTGGACCACTTAAATTATTCAAAGATGGAAGTTTAGGTGCGAGAACTGCCCTTGTAAGAGATGGATACAAAGATGATCCAACAAATAACGGAATTGAATGGATGAGTGAGGAGGTCATGGATGAATTCTGCAAAGTAGCAAGTGATGCAGGAATCCAAGTTGCAACTCATGTTATAGGTGATGGCGCAGTTGAAAAAACTATAAATAGTTATGAAAAAACATTTGGAGAAGAAGGCAATAAATTAAGACATACATTAGTTCATTGTCAAATAACAGATAAAGCTTTATTAGAGAGAATTGCAAAATTAGGAATAGTTGTAAGCTACCAACCAATATTCCTTGATTATGATATGCATATAGTTGAAAAAAGATGTGGTAAAGAATTAGCTTCTACGTCTTATGCATTTAAAACTTTAGGAGATTTAGGTGCAAAAATTGCTTATGGAACTGATTGTCCAGTTGAAGACTGCAATCCATTCCCTAACATATATAGCGCAGTAACTCGTAAAGATTCAAAAGGATTCCCAGAAGGAGGATTCTATCCAGAAGAATGTGTAGATGTTTATACAGCAATAGATGCATATACTGAAGGTAGTGCATATATGGAATTTATGGAAGGTAAGAAGGGCAGAATTAAGCCAGGTCAACTTGCTGATATAGTAGTTCTTGATAAAGATATATTTACTTGTGACCCTATGGAAATAAGAGATATATTACCTGTTATGACTATGATTGATGGTAAAATTGTTTATAAAAAATAATATAGCTTAACTAAAAAGACAATAAGTGTTACAAACCATGTGAAATGGGTTGGGACAACTTATTGTCTTCTTTATTTATAGTAAAAATTTATACTTAATAATTATTTAAAATTATCTATTATCAACCTTTTCTGGATATAAATCATGGTTCATCATTCTATGTTCAGCCATTTTTTCATATTTAGTTCCAGGTATTCCATAATTGCAGTATGGGTCGATACTGATTCCGCCTCTTGGAGTAAATTTACCCCATACCTCGATATATTTTGGAGACATTAATTTTATTAAGTCTTTCATTATTATATTCATGCAATCTTCGTGGAAATCCCCGTGGTTTCTAAAGCTGAATAAATATAATTTTAATGATTTACTTTCAACCATTTTTTCACCTGGAATGTAACTAATATATATAGTTGCGAAATCAGGTTGTCCTGTTATTGGACATAAACTTGTAAATTCAGGGCAGTTGAATTTAACAAAGTAATCGTTGTTTGGATGTTTGTTGTCGAACACTTCTAATATATCTGGATCATATCCAAATTTATATTTAGTTCCTTGATTTCCAAGTAAACTTAAACCCTCTAATTCTTTATTTTGTCTTCCTGTTTCTAACATATCTAAATTCCTTTCCCTATTTATTAAGTTCTTCTTTTTGTTTTAAATAAGTCTCTAAACCATGTTGTCTAAGTTGGCATGAAGGACATTCTCCACATCCATCACCAATTATTCCGTTGTAACAAGTAAGTGTTTTTTCTCTTACATATTCAAGTTTTCCGTATTTGTCAGCTAATTCCCAAGTTTGTGCTTTGTCTAGCCACATTAAAGGAGTATGCATTACAAAATCATAATCCATAGCTAAATTAGCAGTTACATTTAATGATTTCACAAATACATCTCTGCAATCAGGGTATCCACTGAAGTCTGTTTCACATACACCTGTAACTATGTGTCTAGCATTTTTTGTTTTAGCAAGTATAGCTGCAAAAGTTAAAAATACCATGTTACGTCCTTCAACAAAAGTAGAAGGAAGTTCACCGTCTTTTCCTTCTTCAATTTTTATATCGTCACGAGTTAATGCATTTGGTGCCAATTGATTAAGTAAATCCATATCTAATATATGATGTTCTACACCAAGTTCTTTAGCTATATTTTTAGCACATTCTATTTCTAATTTATGTTTTTGGTTATAGTTAAAAGTTACTGCAATAACTTTATCAAATCTTTCTAATGCCCAAAATAAGCAAGTAGTTGAATCTTGTCCGCCGCTGAATACAACCACTGCGTTGTTGTTACTATTATTATTCATACTAATTCTCCTTTATTTTTTATTCCCTTTTGATTAATACCGTTCTTAATCCTAAACACCCTTCATATTAGGGTCCCAGATAACTTTATGTAGTTGGACTTGAAGTCTAACTTTGTTTAAATTTTTTTCTTTCATAAACTCAACAATATCTTCTAGTTCAATAGCACCGAAGACAGGGCTAAAATAAATTAAGCATTTATTCCTTAAATTGAATTTAGTAATTAATTCGTATGCCTCTTGAAGATCTTCATTACTTCCTAATACAAATTTATAAACATCTTGACTTGTAACATGATTGAAATTATCAAGTTTCATAAGATGAGTCATATTGCTAGAAGCTAGTTTATAATCCAATATAAAAATTATATTAGGGTATTTTTCTTTAAATGGAAGAATATCAATAGCACCATTTGTTTCTATATGAACAACAAGATTTTTATCATCATTTAACAATGATAAAACCTCGTCTATATTCTCTTGAAACAGAGGTTCACCACCTGTTAATGTCACATTTGAAACACCTGTACTTTTTATGTAATCGTAAATTTCTTCTGCAGATAAAACTTCTGTGATTTCGCTTTTATCAAAAGAATAAGTAGTATCGCACCATGAACATCTCAAATTACAACCTTGGAATCTTATAAAAGTAGCAAGTTCGCCAGCAGTAGGACCTTCGCCGTCTATCGATACGAATTTTTCTATAATATTAAACATCTTAATCCTCCGAATATGTACAGCTATTTGTTGGCGTTTCGAATAATTCTACTTCACTAACATTTAAGCCCATATCTTTTAATTTATAAAAAATATCTCTACTCATTTCCTCAGCAGTAGGTCTATATGGAACTAACATAACGTTAAATGCATTTGGCAATTCGCTCAATTTTTGTGCTACCAAACGACCATCTTCATTATCTTCGATGACTAATTTATGATCATATAAATCTTCTATTTCTTTTAATCTAGCTTTTATATTTCCGAAATCATCAACCATTCCTCTAAGTTGTCCTTCTTGATGAAGAGTTTTACTTTTAACTGAAACGATTAATTTATATCTATGGCCATGTATATTTGAGCATTTTCCGTCGTATCCACTCAAGTAATGTGCCATATCGAATTCAATTTGACTTTTTACTTTAAACATATTTACCTCCCAAAATACTTATGTTGATTAAAATATCAAAATTTTAGGCGTAATTTATGAAATAAAAAAAGGCTTATTTTTTTGCACTATAAAACTAGTGCGAAAAAATAAACCTTTTTTCATTCAATAGCCTAGTTTTATTTATAGACAGGATGGTCTAAATGAACTGTCTTTCAATTTTTGATACCATAATACATTAACATAAAAAATTGCAATTGTAAAACATTTATTGGAAAAAATAATGAAGTATAATATAGTTATATATTAAAAATATTAATTTATAGAGGTGAAAAAATGACTAGAAAAATAGAGACACAAAGACCATACAGACATTTTAAAGGAAAATTATATTATGTTCACAATATAGTTACGCATACTGAAACAGAAGAAGTTTTAGTTTCATACCAAGCACTATATCCACCATATGGGATGTTTGTAAGACCTCTTGATATGTTTATGGAAGAAGTTGAAGATGGAAGAGAAGATAATATAACAAATCAAAAATATAGATTTGAATTATATGATGGAAAATAACTAGCATTAAGAACCTATGATAATAGATATTAAACCTATTCTCATAGGTTTTTACAATATAATTAAGGTATTTATACGAAAAAATAGGGATGGTAATGTTATGGAATTAGACAATATTATTGATAATAAAAAGTTACTTGTATTTGATATGGATGGAACTCTACTAGACTCTATGGAACTTTGGCGATATCTCGGCAGGATATATCTTAAAAGTAAAGGAAAAGAAGTTAAAGATAACTTAGAAGAAGTAATTGATTGTATGACTTTGGAAGAGTCGGCCTCATACTTTAAGTCAAACTATAATCTTAATGAAGATATAAATGTAATAGAAAAAGAAATAATATCATTTATTGAAAATAAATATTTAAATGATATTCCATTAAAAAGTGGTGTAAAAGAGTATTTACAAGAGTTACATAAAGAAGGATATAAGATGTGTGTACTAACCACATCAGAAAAAAAACAAGCAATTTCAGCATTAAGAAGAACAGGTATATTAGATTTGTTTGATAAGGTATATACTGATAAAGACTTTACAATGAGTAAAACAAATCCACAAATATATATTAAAGTTTGTGAAAGAATGAATGAAGCCCCACAAAATACAGTAGTATTTGAAGATGCGTTATATGCTATTGAAAGTGCAAAAAATGCACATTGTACAGTTATAGGTGTTTATGATGAGTACTATAAAAATGATTGGAATAAGATACAATCTATAGCCGATGGAACTATATACAATTTTTAGAGTAAATGCCTAATCAAAATATAAAAGGATTTTTATAAATATTATAAATTAAATTCAAATAGACATGATTTTATATTATTTAATATACAAAAAAATTTAAAAATTGCTATTTTGGGTATCTATTATCAAAATAATAAAAAATAAGTTTATAAATGTTGTTAAAATTGTGTAATAAGGTATAATAATATAGTAAACAGTTGAAAATATACAAAAAAATAAAGAAAAAAATATAGAAATATTAATAATATATAAAAACAAAATTTTAATTAGAGGAGAGGTGATTGTCGTGAAATTATATAATACATTATCACGTAAAAAAGAAGAATTCAAACCAATTGAAGAGGGCAAGGTGAAAATGTATGTGTGCGGTCCTACAGTGTATAACTTTATACATATAGGAAATGCAAGACCTTTTATAATATTTGATACATTAAGAAGATACTTAGAATATAGGGGATATGATGTTACATTTGTACAAAACTTCACAGATGTTGATGATAAGATTATAAAAAGAAGTCATGAAGAAAATATTACACCAGAAGAAGTTGCTACTAAGTACATAAAAGAATATTTTGTAGATGCAGATGGTCTAGGAATAAAAAGAGCAACTGTACATCCACAAGTTACAGATAACATAGAACAAATAATAGCTTTTGTAAAAGAATTAGAAGACAAAGGATATGCATATGCAGTTAATGGAGATGTATACTTCGATACTAAGAAATTTAAAGATTACGGAAAACTTTCTGGTATAAAACAAGAAGAATTAGAAGCAGGTGCAAGAATAGAAGTAAATGATCAAAAGAGACATCCAATGGATTTCGTTTTATGGAAAGCTAAAAAAGAAGGTGAACCAGGATGGGCAAGTCCATGGGGAGAAGGTAGACCAGGATGGCATATAGAATGTTCAGTTATGTCTAACAGATATTTAGGAGAAACTATAGATATACATGCTGGTGGGCAAGACTTAAAATTCCCTCACCACGAAAACGAAATAGCACAAAGTGAAGCTAGAAGCGGAAAGAATTTCTCAAATTACTGGCTACACAATGAATATATAAACGTAAATAACGAAAAAATGAGTAAATCATTAGGTAACTTCTTCACAGTTAGAGAAATATCAGAAATATACGATTTAGAAGTTGTTAGATTATTCATGTTATCTACTCACTACAGAAATCCAATCAACTTTAGTGATGAAATATTAAATCAATCTAAAGCTGGACTTGAAAGATTATACAACGCTAAAGAAAAAGCTGAATTTACTATAAATAATCTTGAAGATACTAAAATGACTGAAGAAGAAGCTAAATTACAAGAAGAATTAGCTTCATTCAGACAAAAATTCATAGATGCTATGGATGATGATGTTAATACAGCAGATGCAGTAAGTGCAATATTCGAATTAGCTAAATTTATGAACAGTAACATAACTGAAAACTCTTCTAAAGAATTCGCTCAAAAAGCATTAGATGAATTCAAAGAATTAACAGGAGTTTTAAATATAGTAAATAAAGATAAAAAAGAAGACATATTAGACGAAGAAATAGAAAAACTAATAGAACAAAGAACAGAAGCTAAGAAAAATAAAAACTTCCAATTAGCAGATGAAATAAGACAACAATTACTAGATAAAGGTATAATCCTTGAAGATACAAGACAAGGAGTAAAATGGAAGAGAGCATAAAAATGGATAAAATTAAACTTATAACTATGTCACCATTAGTATTAGCATACTTAGGAGATACAGTATATGAATCATATATTAGAGAACATCTAATAAGACAAAATATGAATAGAAAAGTAAATAATCTTCATAAATTAGCTATACAATATTCTAAAGCTAAAGCACAAGCAACAATAATACATGAAATAGAAGACGAATTAACAGAAGAAGAGATGAAGATTTTTAAAAGAGGTAGAAATCAAAAATCTCATACAGCGCCTAAAAATGCAGATATTATTGATTATAAATATGCAACAGGGTTTGAAGCTTTAATAGGATATTTATATCTTGGAGAAGAAAAAGAAAGACTAGAATATATAATTCAAAAAGGTATTGAAATTATAGAACGAGACATGTAATAGAAAAACACCGCTTTTGGGCATACTGTAAAGTGTGAAATAAAAGTGGTGTTTTTTGTAATATAAACAATATTTTCTCTAGTCTATAGTTTTAGTGTATAATGAAGTTTATATATGTTTTCATAGTCATAAGAAATACATATTAAAGTAGTATATAATTAAAGTATTTTATATATTAAATTTATGAATAAAGGGAGGATTTTAAAAATGAAAGTTAAGTTATTAGCTCACACACCAGAACCAGAAAAAGTAATATCAATGGCTGCAAAACTATGTTACTCTCCAGTTGGTGTTGATGAAATTGCGGAAAATCTAACTGAAGAAAGTATAAATAAATTTTTAAATATGTTAGTAAGTATGGGACATGAATCTCCAATTGAACATGTTACATTTACTTTTGGTATAGAAGGAATATCAAGAAGTTGCTCTCACCAAATAGTAAGACATAGAATTGCGAGTTTTTCACAACAGTCTCAAAGATATGTAAAACTTGATCAATTTGAGTATATAATTCCACCAGAGATAGAAAGAAATGAAGAAGCTAAAAAGATATTTATTGAATCAATGAATAAATGTCAAGAAGACTATGACAAATTAGTAGAAATACTATTTGCAAAACACTATCAAGAATTATTAGACAAGGGACTAAATGAAAAGAGAGCTAAATCTCAAGCTGAAAAAATGTCTATAGAAGACGCTAGATATGTATTCCCAAATGCATGTGAAACAAAAATGGTATTCACAATAAATGCTAGAAGTTTATATAACTTCTTCCACCATAGATGTTGCGAAAGAGCACAATGGGAAATAAGAGAATTAGCAACAGAAATGCTTAGATTAGTAAGAGAAGTTGCACCTATATTATTCAACAATGTAGGTCCAAATTGTTTAAATGGAGTATGTCCAGAAGGAAAAATGACATGTGGAAAAATACAAGAAGTAAGAGAGAAATTTAAAACTTTATAGGCGGTGAATTTATTGGCAAATATAGAAGGTAGAAATCCTATTATAGAAGCTTTAAGAAGTGATAGAGCAATAGATAAATTAATGATATCAAATACATCAAAAGAAGGTTCTATTAAAAAAATAATAGGAATGGCTAAAGAAAAAAATATAGTTATACAATATGTAGATAAACATAAATTAGATGAAATAAGTACAAGTCACTCACATCAAGGTGTTATAGCAGTAGTAAGTGACTACAAATACCATGAACTAGAAGATTTATTAGAAATAGCGCGTGAAAGAGGAGAAGATCCATTTTTCATAATACTAGACGAAATAACAGATCCTCACAATCTTGGTACAATAATAAGAACAGCAGATGCAGTTGGTGCTCATGGTGTAATTATACCAAAGAGAAGATCAGTTCATATTACTTCTGTAGTAGCAAAAGCTTCAGCAGGAGCAGTTGAATATGTTCCAGTTTGTAAAGTAACCAATATAGCAAACACTATAAAACAATTAAAAAAAGAAGGGCTTTGGATAGCTGCAGCAGATATGGATGGAGAAGTTTTCTATGAGCAAAACTTAACTGGACCATTAGCTCTAGTAATAGGAAGTGAAGGTTTTGGAGTATCTAGATTGGTTAAACAAAACTGTGATTTTGTAGTTAAAATGCCTATGATAGGAAATGTATCATCATTAAATGCATCAGTTGCAGGTGGTATATTACTATATGAAATATTTAGACAGAGAATGAAATAGGATTAATGGCTAAAAAGAAACATAAATCATATTTAATTGTAGATGGTTACAATATTATAAACGATTGGGAAGAACTGAAGGCGTTATCAGTAGAAGATTTAGATGCTGCTAGGGAGAAGTTAATACACTATATAATCGAATATTCTCAATATCACGGGAAAAAAGCAATTATTGTTTTTGACGCGTATAATGTAAAAGGCGGTATGGAAAAACGTGAAAATAGAAAATATATAACGATTGTATACACAAAAGAACACCAAACAGCAGATAGTTATATAGAGAAATATATAAGTACTTTATCTAAATATGATAAAATTCAAGTAGCTACGAGTGATTATGCAGAACAACAAATTATTTTAGGAAAAGGTGCGACAAGAATATCTGCAAGAGAATTAAAACTCTATTTAGATGAAACTTTGACGAAAATAAAAGAAAAACAGCGAGATAGTGAAAGAAAAATTCAACGAAATTTTTTAGAAGATAGATTAGATAATATAACTTTGTCGAAACTTGAGAACATTCGTAGAAAGCATTGAAAATACTGGATTTGTTGAGCTATAATATAAGTACACGAAACTTGTAAATGGGGGAGATTTCATGTTACTAGCTAAAGATAGTGATAAAAACTATAACTATTATGAAAATTTGGATAATAGTCAACAAGATGAGTATAATATAGTATTAAAAGCTAATAAAGGGGATAAACTAGCATTAGAATATATTATATCTAAGTATAAAAACTTTGTAAAAGCAAAAGCCAAGTCATATTTTTTAGTAGGGGCAGATAAAGAAGACATAATTCAAGAGGGTATGATTGGTTTATATAAAGCTGTTAGAGATTTTGACGGAACTAAGACAAACTCTTTTAAATGTTTTGCAGAAATTTGTATAACAAGACAGATAATAACTGCAATTAAAACAGCAACTAGACAAAAACATATACCTTTAAATTCATATGTTTCTTTAAATAAGCCTATATATGACGAGGAATCAGATAGAACACTTTTGGATATAATAGCAACAAGTATAGTAACTGATCCAGAGGAACTGATAATAAGCAAAGAGGAATTAAGAAATATTGAAAACAAGATGAATGAATTATTAAGCGACTTAGAATTAGAAGTATTAGAACTATATTTAAGTGGTAAGTCATATCAATATATTGCTAACATGCTTAATAGAGATGTTAAATCTATTGATAATGCACTACAAAGAGTTAAGAGAAAATTAGAAAAACATCTTGAAAACAGAAATAATTAATAGTAAAATGCTTATTGTAAACACTTTAATCATATTAAATATTTAGGAGGTAATTCAAAATGGCTAAGGCTAAATTCGAAAGAACTAAACCACATGTTAATATAGGAACTATCGGACACGTTGACCACGGTAAAACTACATTAACAGCTGCAATAACAAAAACATTATATGACAGATATCAATTAGGAGAAGCTGTAGATTTCGCTAACATAGATAAAGCTCCAGAAGAAAGAGAAAGAGGAATCACTATATCAACTGCTCACGTTGAATACGAAACTCCAAACAGACACTACGCTCACGTTGACTGTCCAGGACATGCTGACTACGTTAAAAACATGATAACAGGAGCTGCTCAAATGGACGGTGCTATATTAGTTGTTTCTGCAACTGATGGACCAATGCCACAAACTAGAGAACATATACTATTATCTAGACAAGTTGGTGTACCATACATAGTAGTATTCTTAAACAAATGTGATATGGTAGATGACGAAGAATTATTAGAATTAGTTGAAATGGAAATAAGAGAATTATTAGACGAGTATGAATTCCCAGGTGATGATACTCCAATAGTAAGAGGTTCAGCTTTAAAAGCTTTAGAAGATCCATCAAGCGTATGGGGAGACAAAATAGTTGAATTATTCGAAATAATAGACGAATATATACCAGCTCCAGAAAGAGATGTTGACAAACCATTCCTAATGCCAGTAGAAGACGTATTCTCTATAACAGGTAGAGGTACTGTTGCTACAGGTAGAGTTGAAAGAGGACAATTAAAAGTTCAAGACGAAGTTGAAATAGTAGGTTTAACTGAAGAAACTAGAAAAGTTGTTGTAACTGGAATAGAAATGTTCAGAAAATTACTAGACAGCGCTGAAGCTGGAGACAACATAGGAGCATTATTAAGAGGTGTTCAAAGAACTGAAATAGAAAGAGGACAAGTATTAGCTAAACCAGGTAGTGTTAACGCACATACTAAATTCACAGCTGAAATATACGTTCTTAAAAAAGAAGAAGGTGGAAGACATACTCCATTCTTCGATGGATATAGACCACAATTCTACTTCAGAACAACTGACGTAACTGGTGCTTGTAAATTACCAGAAGGAACTGAAATGGTTATGCCTGGAGACAACATCACTATAGAAGTTGACTTAATAAACAAAATATGTGTTGAAGAAGGATTAAGATTCGCTATAAGAGAAGGTGGTAGAACAGTAGCATCTGGAGTTGTAGCATCTATAATAGAATAGTATTTTGTTTTAAAATATACATGAGAAAGAGGGGTTTTTACACTCCTCTTTTTTTAGTAAATAAACAAACAAAAACATTGACACAACTTTAAATTTATGATAACTTATACAAAGTAATGGTTAAAGGAAGGTAATAGTATTTTGATAATTTATTTCAAAATATTATATAACAATATATATATATTATTGTATTAAAAGTTGGAGGTGTAGCAAATGAGAGTAAGAGTTACTTTAGCATGTTCTGAATGCAAACAAAGAAACTACAACACTACAAAAAACAAAAAAAATAACCCAGACAGAATAGAGTTAAAAAAATATTGTAAATTCTGTAAAAAACATACTACTCATAAAGAAACAAAATAGTTATATTTTAAGGATGTGAGTAATATTATGAAAACTCAACAAGTTAAAAAAAATGAATCTACTAAGAAGAGATTCAGTTTAGTTACTTATATTAAGGAAACTATAGCAGAATTAAAAAGAGTAACTTGGTCAACAAAGACAGAGTTACTAAAGAACACAGGTATAGTTTTAGCTACAATTATTTCGTTTACTATTTTAGTATGGGCCTTAGATACGCTTCTATCAGGAGCCTTAGCGCTAATAATAAAATAGAAAAAAGGAGAATGTAAATGTCGGAAATACAAGATGCAAAATGGTATGTAGTTCATACTTATTCAGGACATGAAAATAAAGTTAAAGCTACCATAGAAAACACAGTTAAAAACAGGGGAATGGAAGATTATATAAAACAAGTCATTGTCCCTACTGAAGATGTAATTGAAACTACAAAAACAGGAAAAGAAAAAGTAAGACAAAGAAAAATATACCCAAGTTATGTTCTTATCAACATGATAATAACTGACGAATCATGGTATATTGTAAGAAATACAAAAGGTGTTACGGGATTCGTAGGACCAGGATCTAAACCAGTTCCACTAAGTGAAGAAGAAGTTAAGTCTATGGGTATCGATTTAGATAAAATAGGCGAAAAACGTACTGAAATCGAAGTTGGTGAAGTAATCAACGTTCGTGACGGTTTATTCAAAGGACAAAGCGGAATTGTAAAAGAGATCGATCTTAAAAACGAGACAGTAAAAGTATGCATAAATGCTTCTAGTGGGAATGAAGTATCACTAGAATTAGATTTAAAAAGCATAGAAACAATATAGTTGGAAGAAATTTGAGGAGGTGCGCTCGATATGGCTAAAAAAGTTATAGGTCAAATAAAATTACAAATACCTGCAGGAAAGGCTACTCCAGCTCCACCAGTTGGTCCAGCATTAGGGCAACACGGAGTTAATATAATGGGATTCACTAAAGAATTCAATGCTAAAACTGCAGATCAAGCAGGAATGATAATACCAGTTGTTATAACTGTATACCAAGATAGATCATTCACATTCATAACAAAAACTCCACCTGCTGCAGTATTACTTAAAAAAGCTGCTGGTTTAGATACAGCTTCAGGTGAACCAAACAAAAAGAAAGTTGCAACATTAACTTCAGCTCAAATAAGAGAAATAGCTGAATTAAAAATGCCTGACTTAAATGCTGCATCAGTAGAAGCTGCAATGAGCATGGTAGCTGGTACTGCTAGAAGTATGGGTATCGTAGTAGAAGACTAATTATAAGTTAGACACTTCGTTAGAAGTGGGAGGCATATGCCGACAATAACCACAAGGAGGAATAGAAAAATGGCTAAAAAAAGCAAAAAATATGTAGAAGCATTAGGAAAAATAGATAGAACTAAATTATATGATTCTCAAGAAGCTTTAACTTTAGTAAGCGAAATAGCTACTGCTAAATTCGATGAAACTGTTGAAGCTCACGTTAAATTAGGTGTTGACTCAAGACACGCTGATCAACAAGTTAGAGGTGCAATAGTATTACCTCACGGAACTGGGAAAACTAAAAAAGTTTTAGTTTTCGCTAAAGGTGAAAAAGCTAAAGAAGCAGAAGCTGCTGGTGCAGATTTCGTAGGTGCTGAAGATTTAGTACAAAAAATACAAAAAGAAAACTGGTTTGATTTTGATGTAGTAGTTGCTACTCCAGACATGATGGGTGTAGTAGGTAGATTAGGTAGAGTATTAGGACCAAAAGGTTTAATGCCAAACCCAAAATCAGGAACAGTTACATTCGACGTTACTAAAGCTGTTGAAGAAATCAAAGCTGGTAAAGTAGAATACAGATTAGACAAAAACAACATAATCCACGTTGCTATAGGTAAAGTATCTTTCGGTGGAGAAAAATTAGCTGAAAACTTCAACGTTTTAATGAACGCTATAATAAAAGCTAAACCATCTGCTGCTAAAGGTCAATACTTAAGAAGTGTAACAGTTGCTTCAACTATGGGACCTGGAGTAAAAATAAATCCTGCAAGAGTATCTGAATAATATTTATTGACATAGTCGATAACAAATGTTATAATATCTCTTGTGTTAAAAACGAATAGATTTGCCGTAGACAGTAGGTGCGAGAGCTTAATTTCCTGCCGAGGTTTTAGATAAATGAAACTAGAGCTTTTATGTCTACCATTGTGTTAGAAATAAAAGCTTTTTTAATTGTACGGTGAATATACTTTTGCGAAGGAGGTGCACACTGATGAGAGAAGCTATACAAATGAAATCACAAGTTGTTGCTGAAATAGTTGAAAAACTACAAAAATCATCTTCTACAATAGTTGTTGACTACAAAGGTTTAACTGTTGAAGAAGTTACAGAGTTAAGAAAGAAAATGAGAGAAGCTGGTGTTGAATACAAAGTTTATAAAAACACTTTAGTAAGAAGAGCTGCTAAAGAAGTTGGAATAGCTGAATTCAACGATGAGTTATTAGTTGGAACTAATGCTATAGCATTCGGTTATGACGATCCAATAGCTCCAGCTAGAGTTATAAAAGAATTTATGGATGCTCATCCAAAAATGCAATTAAAAATGGGTGTAGTAGAAGGAACATTCTACAACGAAGCTCAAATAGTTGAGTTCGCAAATATACCACCAAGAGAAGTTCTTCTTGCAAAATTACTTGGAAGCTTAAAAGCTCCAATGTCAAACTTCGTATATTTACTAGATGCTCTAGTGAAAAAACAAGAAGGTCAAGAAGCTTAATTGTCAGTTAAATTTAGATAATAAGATTATAAATAATAAAAATTAGTAAAAAAATTCGGAGGTGCTAAAAATGACAATAGAACAAATATTAGAAGCTATAGAACAAATGAAAGTTACAGAATTAAATGAATTAGTAAAAGCTGCTGAAGAAAAATTCGGTGTATCTGCTTCTGCTCCAGTAATGGTTGCTGGTGCTGCTGGTGGAGCTGCTGCTGCTGAAGAAAAAACTGAATTCGATGTAATATTAGCAGGTGCTGGTTCATCAAAAGTTGGAGTTATAAAAGCAGTTAGAGAAGTAACTGGTTTAGGATTAAAAGATGCTAAAGACTTAGTAGACAACGCTCCTAAAACTCTTAAAGAAGGAGCTTCTAAAGAAGAAGCTGAACAAATAAAAGAAAAATTAGAAGCTGCTGGTGCATCAGTAGAACTTAAATAATTTTTTTAAGAAAAAGGTGTCTCGGTAGGACACCTTTTTTGAATTTATTGATAAATTTAAGAAATAAAGTTGAGAATAGAGAATATAAGGCAACCTAGTTTTATATTCTCTATTCTCAACTTTATAAAAAAATTACGAAAAAATGGAATTAATACATAAAATTATGTGCATACTAAATAAAGTAAGGTTTTTATGCATGTTTACTAATTAAGTTTTTGATATGTATAATATATAAATTTGATGATATATAAATTTTAAATTATATACTATGTAATATTGAAAAATAATAAGAAGTGTGCTAAAATTACTAGATGCGTTTAGTATGACAATGGTTTTATTTTTAATTATTGAGAGGTGAAAAGTGAATGCCATATCCTGTCACGATAGGTAAGAGAAAGAGAATGAGCTTTTCTAAAATAAAGGAAATAGCTGATTTACCAAATCTTATAGAAATACAAGTAGATTCTTATAAGTGGTTTTTAGAAGAAGGTTTAAAAGAAGTTTTTAATGATATTTCTCCAATTGAGGACTATACAGGTAATTTAATATTAGAGTTCGTAGATTACTCTCTAGATGATAAGCCTAAATATGACATTGAAGAATGTAAAGAAAGAGATGCTACATATTGTGCGCCTCTAAAAGTAAAAGTAAGACTTATTAATAAAGAAACTGGAGAAATAAAAGAACAAGAAGTATTTATGGGAGACTTCCCGCTAATGACAGAGAGAGGGACTTTCGTAATAAACGGAGCGGAAAGAGTTATCGTAAGTCAATTAGTTAGATCACCTGGTGTATATTATGCTCTAGAAAGAGATAAAACTGGTAAAAAACTAATATCTTCTACTGTTATACCTAATAGAGGGGCTTGGTTAGAATATGAAACTGATTCTAACGATGTTATTTCTGTTAGAGTGGATAGAACAAGAAAACAACCAGTTACAGTATTATTAAGAGCTTTAGGTATAGGAACAAATGCTGAAATAATAGAACTTTTAGGTGAAGATGAAAGACTAATGGCAACATTAGAGAAAGATAATACTACAAATGTTGAGGAAGGTCTAGTTGAAATTTATAAAAAATTAAGACCAGGCGAACCACCAACAGTTGAAAGTGCGTCTTCATTAATAAATGCATTGTTCTTTGATGCTAAAAGATACGATTTAGCAAAAGTAGGTAGATACAAATTTAATAAAAAACTTGCTTTAGCTTATAGAATAATGAATAGAGTAGCTTACGACGATATAATCAACCCAGAAACTGGAGAAGTTTTCGTAAAAGCTGATGAAAAAATAAGTTATGATGATGCTTGGAAGATACAAAATTCAGGTATCAACACAGTAACTATAAAAACTGACGAAGATAAAAAAGTCAAAGTAATAGGAAATAACTTTGTTGATATAAAAGCTCACATAGATTTTGATATAGATGATTTAAACATAAAAGAAAAAGTTCACTATCCAACATTAAAAGAAATTTTAGATGAATATAGTGATGAAGAAGAAATAAAAGAAAGCATAAAAATAAGAAGAAAAGAATTAATTCCTAAACATATATTATTAGACGATATAATAGCGTCTATAAGTTATGAATTCAACCTATTCTTCGGTATAGGAAACATAGATGATATAGACCATCTTGGAAACAGAAGAATAAGATCAGTTGGGGAATTATTACAAAACCAAGTTAGAATTGGTCTTTCAAGAATGGAAAGAGTTATAAGAGAAAGAATGACTGTACAAGACATGGAAGCTATAACTCCACAAGCATTAGTGAACATAAGACCAGTTTCAGCTGCTATCAAAGAATTCTTTGGTAGTTCACAGTTATCTCAGTTCATGGACCAAACTAACCCATTATCTGAGTTAACACACAAAAGAAGATTATCAGCATTAGGACCAGGTGGTCTTTCAAGAGAAAGAGCTGGATTCGAAGTGCGTGACGTTCATCATTCTCACTACGGTAGAATGTGTCCAATAGAGACTCCAGAGGGACCAAATATCGGTCTTATAAACTCACTTAGTACTTATGCTAAGATAAATGAGTATGGATTCATCGAATCTCCTTACAGAAAATATGATAAAGAGACAGGAAAAATGACAGATGAGATACATTATCTTACTGCAGATGAAGAAGATTTATTCATAAGAGTGCAAGCAAATGAACCATTAAATGAAGATGGTAGCTTTGTTAACTCAAAGGTTGTTTGTAGAACTGTAAATGGTGCAGTTGAACTTGTACCAACTGAAAGAGTTGACTTCATGGATATATCTCCTAAACAAGTTGTATCTATAGCAACAGCTATGATACCATTCCTTGAAAATGACGATGCCAACAGAGCCCTAATGGGAGCCAACATGCAACGTCAAGCAGTGCCTCTAATGAGAAGAGAAGCACCAATCATAGGTACAGGAGTTGAATACAGAGCTGCAAAAGACTCTGGAGCAGTTGTTGTTGCTAAAAACAGTGGTATCGCTGAAAGAGTAACAGCTGATGAAATAGTAATCAAAAGAGAAGATGGAAATAGAGATAGATATAAATTACTTAAATTCAAGCGTTCAAATCACGGAACTTGTATAAATCAAACACCTATCGTAAATAAAGGTGAAATGATAAAAGCAGGTGACGTTATTGCAGATGGACCAGCTACAGATTTAGGTGAAATAGCATTAGGTAGAAACTGCTTAATCGCGTTTATGACTTGGGAAGGTTATAACTACGAGGATGCCGTTTTAATTAATGAAAGACTTGTTAAAGAAGATAGATTATCAACTATTCATATAGAAGAATATGAATGTGAAGCAAGAGATACAAAACTAGGACCAGAAGAAATAACTAAAGATATACCAAACGTTGGTGAAAGTGCAATCAAAAACTTAGACGACAGAGGTATAATCAGAATAGGTGCTGAAGTAGATTCAGGAGATATATTAGTTGGTAAAGTAACTCCAAAAGGAGAAACTGAACTTACTGCTGAAGAAAGATTACTTCGTGCAATCTTCGGTGAAAAAGCTAGAGAAGTTAGAGATACATCTCTAAAAGTACCTCATGGTGAATCAGGTATAATAGTTGATGTTAAAGTATTTACAAGAGAAAATGGTGACGATTTATCACCAGGAGTAAATGAATTAGTTAGATGTTATATAGCTAAGAAAAGAAAAATAAAAGTCGGAGATAAAATGGCCGGACGTCATGGTAACAAAGGGGTTATCTCAAGAGTATTACCAGAAGAAGATATGCCATTTATGGAAGACGGAACACCTATGGATATAGTTCTGAATCCACAAGGTATACCATCTCGTATGAACATCGGTCAGGTACTTGAAATGCACTTAGGACTTGCTGCTAAGAAATTAGGATGGCATGTTGCTACATCAGTATTTGATGGTGCAAAAGAAACTGATATAATGGATGCTTTAGAAGAAGCAGGTTACCCAAGAGACGGTAAATTAACATTATATGATGGTAGAACAGGTGACACATTTGATAACAGAATAACAGTAGGATACATGTACTACTTAAAACTACATCACTTAGTTGATGAAAAATTACATGCAAGAAGTACAGGACCATACTCACTAGTAACTCAACAACCACTTGGTGGTAAAGCACAATTCGGTGGACAAAGATTCGGTGAGATGGAGGTTTGGGCTCTAGAAGCATACGGAGCTGCACACATACTTCAAGAAATACTTACTGTTAAATCAGACGACGTAGTAGGTCGTGTAAGAACTTATGAAGCAATAGTTAAAGGTGAAAACATTCCTGAACCAGGAATACCTGAATCATTCAAAGTTCTTATAAAAGAACTTCAAAGTTTATGTCTAGATGTTAAAGTTCTTAGTGAAGAAGACGAAGAATTAGAAGTTAGAGAATCAACTGATTTAGATGATGAAGTTGATGGAAACTTCGAATTAAGTCTTGTTAGTGATGAGAGAGAAGTTGAGGAATCTCACGTTATAGAAGATCTTGATGATGCTGACGAAGATTTAGTAGAAGACATGGATTATGATGTTGAAGAAGTAGACGATAATTTAAATTTTGATTTCAGTGGCTTTGGCGATGAAGACAACAGTGATTTTGAAATATAGTTTTATAATAAAATAAATATCAAATAGAAGGGAGAGAACTCCTTGTTTGAATTAAACAATTTCGAGTCGATAAAAATAGGTTTAGCCTCTCCAGAACGTATAAGAGAATGGTCTAGAGGAGAAGTTAAAAAACCAGAAACAATTAATTACCGTACTTTAAAACCAGAAAAAGACGGTCTATTCTGTGAAAGAATATTTGGACCACAAAAAGACTGGGAATGTCATTGTGGAAAATATAGAAGAGTTAGATATAAAGGTGTAGTTTGTGATAGATGTGGCGTAGAAGTTACAAAATCTAAAGTAAGAAGAGAAAGAATGGGACATATAGAGCTTGCAGCTCCTATGTCTCATATCTGGTACTTCAAAGGGATCCCAAGTAGAATGGGTCTATTATTAGACATGTCTCCAAGATCTCTTGAAAAAATACTATACTTTGCTTCATATGTAGTTATAGATCCAGGCGAAACTGGACTAAACGAAAAACAATTATTAACTGAAAAAGAATTTAGAAGTAATTACGAAAAATACGGAAATACTTTTGAAGTTGGTATGGGTGCTGAAGCAGTTAAAAAATTATTAATGAAAATTGACCTAGAACAAGAAAGTAAATTATTAAGAGATGATTTAAAAGACAGTACAGGTCAAAAAAGAGTTAGAACAATAAGAAGATTAGAAGTAGTAGAAGCATTCAAAAAATCAGGAAACAAACCTGAATGGATGATTCTTGAAGCTATTCCAGTAATCCCACCAGATTTAAGACCGATGGTTCAATTAGATGGTGGTAGATTCGCTACTTCTGACTTAAATGACTTATATAGAAGAGTTATAAACAGAAATAACAGATTAAAAAGATTATTAGAACTTGGAGCTCCTGACATCATCGTTAGAAATGAAAAAAGAATGCTTCAAGAAGCAGTAGATGCTCTAATAGACAATGGTAGAAGAGGTAGACCAGTTACTGGACCAGGAAATAGACCATTAAAATCTTTATCAGATATGCTTAAAGGTAAACAAGGTCGTTTCCGTCAAAACTTACTTGGTAAACGTGTTGACTACTCAGGACGTTCAGTTATAGTTGTTGGACCAGATCTTAAATTCTATCAATGTGGTATTCCAAGAAAAATGGCTCTTGAATTATTCAAACCATTCGTAATGGATAAATTAGTTAAAGAAGGTTATGCACATAATATAAAAAGTGCAAAATCATTAGTTGAAAAAGTAAAACCAGAAGTATGGGATGTTCTTGAAGAAGTAATTAAGAGCCATCCAGTTTTACTTAACCGTGCCCCTACTCTTCATAGATTAGGTATACAAGCATTTGAACCAGTTTTAGTTGAAGGTAAAGCTATAAGATTACATCCACTAGCTTGTACAGCATACAACGCTGACTTCGACGGTGACCAAATGGCGGTACACGTACCTTTATCAGTAGAAGCACAAGCAGAAGCTAGATTCTTAATGCTTTCTGTAAATAATATACTTGCTCCAAAAGATGGTTCTCCAATAACTACTCCATCTCAAGATATGGTTCTAGGATGTTACTACTTAACAATAGAATCTCAAGGAGGAGAAAAAGGAACTGGAACAGTATTCAAAGACTTCAATGAGTTAATGATGGCTTACCAAACTAAAGCAGTTGAATTACACTCAACAGTAAAAATGAGAATTGTTTTAGAAGATGGTAGAGTTGGAATCACAGAAAGTACTGTAGGTAGATTCATATTCAATGAAAATATACCTCAAGACTTAGGATTCGTAAACAGAGAAGAAGATCCATTTGGATTAGAAATAGATTACTTAGTTGATAAAAAAGCTTTAGGTAAGATAATAGATAAATGTTTCAGAAGACATGGAAACACTATAACTGCTGAAGTTTTAGACCATATTAAATCATTAGGATTTAAATATTCAACTATAGGTGGTATAACAGTTGCAGTTGCAGATATGAAAATACCAGAAACAAAACAAGCATTAATCAAAGATGCTGAAGTACAAGTTGAAAAATATGAAAAAGTATTCAGAAGAGGTTTAATCTCTGACGAAGAAAGATATGAAAAAGTTATAGATACTTGGACTAAAACAACTGAAAAAGTTACAGACGAGCTAATGAATGGTCTTGAAAGAATGAACAACATTTACATCATGGCACATTCAGGAGCCAGAGGTTCTAAGAACCAGATAAGACAGTTAGCTGGTATGCGTGGTCTGATGGCCAATGCATCTGGTAAAACAGTTGAAATCCCAGTTAAATCTAACTTCCGTGAAGGGTTATCAGTAATGGAATACTTCACATCTTCACACGGTGCCAGAAAAGGGTTAGCCGATACAGCGCTACGTACAGCCGATTCAGGTTACTTAACAAGAAGACTTGTTGACGTCAGTCAAGATGTTATAGTTAGAGATTATGACTGTGGAACTAAAGAAACAACAGAAATCTTTGCTATAAAAGATGGAAATGAAGCAATAGAAGATTTATATGATAGAATAGTAGGAAGATATACTAGAGACGCTATACTTCACCCAGAAACTGGAGAAGTATTAGTAGAAGCAGATACAATGATACAAGAAGACGATGCAGAAGCTATAATAAATGCTGGTATCGAAAAAGTTAACATAAGAACAGTTCTTAACTGTAAAACTCATCACGGTGTTTGTTCTAAATGTTATGGTAGAAACTTAGCTACTGGTAAAGAAGTTAATATCGGTGAAGCTGTTGGTATAATCGCAGCTCAATCAATCGGTGAACCTGGTACTCAGCTTACAATGCGTACATTCCATACAGGTGGGGTTGCCGGAGGAGATATAACTCAAGGTCTTCCAAGGGTTGAAGAGCTTTTCGAAGCTAGAAAACCAAAAGGTTTAGCTATAATATCTGAAATAACTGGTAGAGTTGAAATAGATGAAACTGGTAAGAGAAAAGAAGTTATAGTAGTACCTAAAGAAGGTGAAAGAGAAGTTTACCAAATACCATATGGATCAAGAGTAAGAGTAAAACAAGGTCAACTTGTTGAAGCTGGTGATCCACTTACTCAAGGTTCTATAAATCCACATGATATAGTTAGAGTTAAAGGTATCGGTGGAGTTCAAGAATACATTGTTAAAGAAGTTCAAAGAGTGTATAGACTTCAAGGGGTTGATATCAACGATAAACATATAGAAGTAATTGTAAGACAAATGCTATCTAAAGTTAAAGTTGAAGATCCAGGAGATACAGATTTATTACCAGGTGGTTATGAAGATGTATTAACATTCCAAGAATGTAATGAAGAAGCTGAAGCTCAAGGATTAAGACCAGCTGTTGCTAAGAGAGTTTTACTTGGTATAACTAAAGCATCTCTTGCTACAGATTCATTCTTATCAGCAGCATCATTCCAAGAAACTACTAGAGTTTTAACAGAAGCTGCTATAAAAGGTAAAGAAGACCACCTAATAGGACTTAAAGAAAATGTTATATTAGGTAAATTAATTCCAGCAGGAACAGGAATGAAAAAATACAGAAACATAGCAGTTGAAAAAATAGAGGAAGAATCTTTATAAGAATTGTTATATAAACATTCTTGACATGAACTGTATGTGATGTTAAAATGTAAAAGTGCGAATTTAAAAGTTTACTCTGAATTACTGTTCAGGGTAAACTTTTAAGTGAGCTTTAATATAATTAAAGAACTATTAAGTACCAAACTATTAGATGTTTGTGTATGTAACGAACATTTAACTACAGAAATCGGTAGGAATATCCGATTTAGTTGGCGATCATTAAAAGATCGAAATTTTAGAAGAGGGAGGTGCCGATGATGCCAACAATTAACCAATTAGTTCGTAAGAGTAGAAAAGACTTATTAAAAAAATCTACTGCTCCAGCATTACAAAAGAGTTACAACTCTTTAAACAAAAAAACTACTGATGCAAGTTCACCACAAAAAAGAGGAGTTTGTACTTCAGTAAAAACAGTTACTCCTAAAAAACCTAACTCAGCTTTAAGAAAAGTTGCCAGAGTTAAGTTAACAAACGGAATAGAAGTTTCTGCTTATATACCAGGAGAAGGACACAACTTACAAGAGCATAGTGTTGTTCTTATAAGAGGAGGAAGAGTTAAAGACCTTCCAGGGGTTAGATACCATATACTAAGAGGTACATTAGATACTGCAGGTGTTGATAAGAGAATGCAAGCAAGATCTAAATATGGTGCTAAAAAACCTAAAGCTGCTAAAAAATAGATAATAGAGTTTACTAAATTGAAATATTATAGTGCGGTGCTTTAAATATATATATATTTATGGCATACGGCATTGTGATAATATGTCGAGTACCTATGATTTAAGATAAAAATAATTAAGGAGGGAAGCAAAATGCCAAGAAAAGGTAATGTTCCAAAAAGAGACGTATTACCAGATCCAGTATACGGAAGTAAGGTAGTTACAAAATTAATAAATAACTTAATGATAGACGGAAAAAAAGGAAAAGCACAAAAAATAGTTTATGATGCTTTTGATATAATAGCTGAAAAAACTGGAGAAGAAGCTTTAGAAGTATTCAACAAAGCTATGGACAACATAATGCCAGTTTTAGAAGTTAAAGCTAGAAGAGTTGGTGGGGCTAACTACCAAGTTCCAATAGAAGTTAGACCAGACAGAAGACAAACTTTAGGTCTTAGATGGTTAGTAACATACACAAGAGCTCGTGGGGAAAAAGGTATGGTAGAAAAACTTGCGAGAGAAATAATGGATGCTGCAAACAATACAGGAGCATCAGTTAAGAAAAGAGAAGATACTCATAAAATGGCTGAAGCAAATAAAGCATTTGCTCACTACAGATTCTAATTTGATTCTAATATAAGAATTCAACTAGGATTTACGAAATATTAGAGATATCTAAGGAGGATAACCATGGCTAGAAATTTTCCTTTGGAAAGAACTAGAAATATAGGAATCATGGCTCATATAGATGCAGGGAAAACTACAACTACTGAAAGAATCCTGTTCTACACTGGGCGTACACATAAAATAGGAGAAACTCACGAAGGAGCTTCTCAAATGGACTGGATGGAGCAGGAAAAAGAAAGAGGTATAACAATAACTTCTGCTGCTACAACTACTACTTGGAAAGATCATAGAATAAACATAATAGATACTCCAGGACACGTAGACTTCACAGTTGAGGTTGAAAGATCTCTTAGAGTTCTTGACGGTTCAGTTGCTGTATTCTGTGCTAAAGGTGGGGTTGAACCTCAATCTGAAAACGTATGGAGACAAGCTGAAACTTACAAAGTTCCAAGAATAGCATTTGTTAACAAAATGGATATACTTGGTGCTAACTTCTACAACGTTGTAGAAATGATGAAAGACAGACTAGGTTCTAATGCTGTACCTGTACAATTACCAATAGGTAAAGAAGATACATTCCAAGGTATAATAGACTTAGTTAAAATGGATGCTATAATATACGAAGATGATCTTGGTACTGTTATGGACGAAACTGAAATACCAGCAGATATGCAAGAATTAGCTGCTGAGTGGAGAGAAAAATTAGTTGAAGCAGTTGCAGAAACTGACGAAGAACTAATGATGAAATATCTTGAAGGTGAAGAATTCACTGAAGAAGAAATAAAAGCTGCTATAAGAAAAGCTACAATAGCATGTGAAATGAACCCAGTATTCTGTGGTACTGCTTACAGAAATAAAGGTGTTCAACCAGTTATAGATGCTGTTATAGACTACTTACCAGCTCCAACTGATATACCAGCTATAAAAGGTGTATTACCAGATGGAACTGAAGCTGAAAGACATTCTTCTGATGATGAACCATTCTCAGCTTTAGCATTCAAAATAATGACTGACCCATTCGTAGGGAAATTAGCGTTCTTCAGAGTTTACTCTGGTACTTTAGAATCTGGTTCTTACGTATTAAATGCTACTAAGAACAAGAGAGAAAGAATAGGACGTATCCTACAAATGCATGCAAATACAAGACAAGAGATAACTGAAGTTTATGCAGGAGATATAGCTGCTGCAGTAGGTTTAAAAGATACTACAACTGGAGATACTTTATGTGATCCAAACAATGCTATCATACTTGAATCTATGGAATTCCCTGAACCAGTTATCGACGTAGCTATAGAACCAAAATCTAAAGCTGCTCAAGAAAAAATGGGTACTGCTCTTCAAAAATTAGCTGAAGAGGATCCAACTTTCAGAGTTAGAACTGATGAAGAAACTGGACAAACTATAATCGGTGGTATGGGTGAATTACACTTAGAGATCATAGTTGACAGATTATTAAGAGAGTTCAAAGTTGAAGCAAATGTTGGTGCTCCACAAGTTGCTTACAGAGAAACTATAACTAAACCAGTTGATGTTGAGTACAAATACTCTAAACAATCAGGTGGTAGAGGACAATACGGACACGTTAAACTTAGAGTTACTCCACAAGAGCCAGGTGCTGGATATATATTCGAAAACAAAACTGTTGGTGGATCTGTTCCTAAAGAATATGTTGGACCAACTGATATGGGTATACAAGGTGCTATGCAAGCCGGTGTTGTTGCAGGATATCCTGTAGTTGACGTTGCTGTTGAATTATACGATGGTTCTTACCATGAAGTCGATTCATCAGAAATGGCATTCAAAATGGCTGGTTCAATGGCTATGAAGGAAGCTTTAAAGAAAGGTGATTCAGTATTACTTGAACCATACTTCAAAGTTGAAGTTGTTACTCCAGAAGAATACATGGGAGATGTTATGGGTGGAATAAACTCTAAGAGAGGTTTAATCCAAGGTATGGAAGCTAGAGCAGGTGCACAAGTTATAAATGCATTCGTTCCACTTTCAGAAATGTTCGGTTACTCAACTGAATTAAGATCTACTACTCAAGGTAGAGCTACTTACACTATGATATTCGACCACTACGAACAAGTTCCAGCTGGTGTAGCTAAAAAAATAGCTGAAGGTAGATAATAATCTATTTAAATAAAAGAATAAATAAAAGACGAGGATTCGTCCTCGTCTTATAAAAAATATATAAAAATAATTATTTAGGAGGATTTCAAAATGGCAAAGGCTAAATTCGAAAGAACTAAACCACATGTTAATATAGGAACTATCGGACACGTTGACCACGGTAAAACTACATTAACAGCTGCAATAACAAAAACATTATATGACAGATATCAATTAGGAGAAGCTGTAGATTTCGCTAACATAGATAAAGCTCCAGAAGAAAGAGAAAGAGGAATCACTATATCAACTGCTCACGTTGAATACGAAACTCCAAACAGACACTACGCTCACGTTGACTGCCCAGGACATGCTGACTACGTTAAAAACATGATAACAGGAGCTGCTCAAATGGACGGTGCTATATTAGTTGTTTCTGCAACTGATGGACCAATGCCACAAACTAGAGAGCATATACTATTATCTAGACAAGTTGGTGTACCATACATAGTAGTATTCTTAAACAAATGCGATATGGTAGATGACGAAGAATTATTAGAATTAGTAGAAATGGAAATAAGAGAATTATTAGACGAGTATGAATTCCCAGGTGATGATACTCCAATAGTAAGAGGTTCAGCTTTAAAAGCTTTAGAAGATCCATCAAGCGTATGGGGAGACAAAATAGTTGAATTATTCGAAATAATAGACGAATATATACCAGCTCCAGAAAGAGATGTTGACAAACCATTCCTAATGCCAGTAGAAGACGTATTCTCTATAACAGGTAGAGGTACTGTTGCTACAGGTAGAGTAGAAAGAGGACAATTAAAAGTTCAAGACGAAGTTGAAATAGTAGGTTTAACTGAAGAAACTAGAAAAGTTGTTGTAACTGGAATAGAAATGTTCAGAAAATTACTAGACAGCGCTGAAGCTGGAGACAACATAGGAGCATTATTAAGAGGTGTTCAAAGAACTGAAATAGAAAGAGGACAAGTATTAGCTAAACCAGGTAGTGTTAACGCACATACTAAATTCACAGCTGAAATATACGTTCTTAAAAAAGAAGAAGGTGGAAGACATACTCCATTCTTCGATGGATACAGACCACAATTCTACTTCAGAACAACTGACGTAACTGGTGCTTGTAAATTACCAGAAGGAACTGAAATGGTTATGCCTGGAGACAACATCACTATAGAAGTTGACTTAATAAACAAAATATGTGTTGAAGAAGGATTAAGATTCGCTATAAGAGAAGGTGGTAGAACAGTAGCATCTGGTGTTGTAGCATCTATAATAGAATAATCTATAATAGATTAATTAATTTTTCAAAATACGCATAATAAAATAAACAATTGAGGGGAGGACTTAGGTTTTCCCCTTTTTATTTTAAAGAAATAATTTTAATCTGTTGACAATACAATCTTTAAATTGTATACTGAATAAGGCTTTTAAATTACAGATAAAGTTTCTTCTAAACTTAAGATTTAGCAAAAGATTTGGTAAAAAAAATAAACTAAATAAATTAAAAAAAGTCTTGAAAAACTAAGAAGAATAATATAAAATATAATAGTGTGCTTGAGAGATACGAAAAACAAATCCAAATTTAATTATTATATCGAGTGAAATTTAGGTTTAAGTTTACAGAACACCCGGAACTGTGTATCGGTATTAATGATTAAATTTAAATGTTAAAAAAGGAGGGAAACAAAAATGGCTAAAAATGAAAAAATAAGAATAAGATTAAAGTCATATGATCACAAATTATTAGATTTTTCAGCTGGAAAAATAGTTGAAACTGCTAAAAAAGCTGGATCACAAGTTTCAGGACCTGTGCCACTACCAACTGAAAAACAAGTTGTGACAATATTAAGAGCTGTTCACAAATACAAAGATTCTAGAGAACAGTTCGAAATAAGAACTCATAAGAGATTAATAGACATAACTAGTCCAACACCTAAAACTGTAGACTCATTAATGAGATTAGATTTACCAGCTGGTGTAGACATAGAAATAAAATTATAATAATTACATTATAATAGACAACACCTAAGATACGGTCCTATAAGGTTGTTATCTTAGAATGATTACCGATTTTGGTAATCCGCTGTAAGAATTATAGGAGGTGCTAATATGAAAGGAATATTAGGAAAAAAAATAGGTATGACTCAAATATTCACTGAACATGGTGAAGTAATACCTGTAACAGTAGTTGAAGCAGGTCCAGTAGTTGTTACTCAAATAAAAACAACTGAAAATGATGGATACACTGCTATACAAGTTGGTTTCGGAGATGCTAAAGAAAAATCTTTAAACAAACCACAAAAAGGTCACTTAGCTGCTGCTAACACATTAAAAAAACATTTAAAAGAATTTAGAGTAGACTCTGTAGAAGGATATACAGTTGGACAAGAAATAAAAGCTGATTTATTCGCTGCAGGTGAATTAATAGATGTTACTGGAATAAGTAAAGGTAAAGGATTCCAAGGTCCAATAAAAAGACATGGACAATCAAGAGGTCCTGAAACTCACGGTTCTAGATACCACAGAAGACCAGGTTCAATGGGAGCTTGTTCTTACCCAGGTAGAGTTTTCAAAAACAAAAAATTAGCTGGACACATGGGTAGCGTTAAAGTTACAGTTCAAAACTTAGAAGTAGTAAGAGTTGACGCTGACAAAAACTTTATATTAGTTAAAGGTGCTATACCAGGAGCTAAAGGTTCAGTAGTAACAATAAAAGAAGCAGTTAAAGCTTCTAAATAATTGACTAACCTAAGAAAGGAGGAATCACAATGCCAAAATTAAACGTATTAAATATACAAGGACAAAATGTTGGTGAAATAGAATTATCAGATGCTGTATTCGGTGTTGAAGTGAATGAGCATGTATTATACGAAGTTGTAAAAAACCAACTTGCTAATAAAAGACAAGGTACTCAATCTGCTAAAACTAGAGCAGAAGTTAGAGGTGGCGGAAGAAAACCTTGGAGACAAAAAGGAACAGGTAGAGCTAGACAAGGTTCTATAAGAGCTGTACAATGGATAGGTGGAGGAGTTGCTTTCGCACCAAAACCAAGAAGCTACAGATATACATTACCAAAGAAAGTTAGAAGATTAGCTATGAAGAGTGCTTTAACTTCTAAAGTTCAAGCTAACGAAATGATAGTATTAGATGCTTTAACAATGGAAGCACCTAAAACTAAAGAGTTCGCTGCAATATTAAAAAATGTAAATGCTGCTAAAAAAGCTTTAGTAGTAATGGCTGAAAAGAACGAAAACGTAATAAAATCAGCTGCTAATATACCAAACGTTGAGACTGCATTAGTTAACACTATAAATGTATATGACATATTAAAATATGATTCATTCATAATAACTACTGATGCTGTTAAAAAAGTGGAGGAGGTGTACGCATAAAATGACTAATCCACATGATATAGTTATAAGACCAATAGTTACTGAACAAAGTATGGCTGATATGGCTGACAGAAAATACACTTTTGTAGTTCAAAAAGGAGCTAACAAAACTGAAATAAAAAAAGCAGTAGAAAAAATATTCGGAGTAGATGTAGAAAAAGTTAATACATTAAACTACGATGGAAAAGTTAAAAGAATGGGTAGAAGCATAGGAAAAACTGCTAGCTACAAAAAAGCAGTAGTTAAATTAACTGCTGATAGCAAAGAAATAGAATTTTTCCAAGGTATGTAATACTTAAGAAATAAAGGAGGGAAAATAAGATGGCTATTAAAAAATTTAAACCAACTTCTCCTGCCTTAAGAGAAATGACAGTTTTTATATCTGATGAAGTTACAACTAACCAACCAGAAAAATCTCTTTTAGTACCTTTAAAGAAGAATTCTGGGAGAAACGTTCACGGAAAAATAACTGTTCGTCACAGAGGTGGAGGAAACAGAAGAAAATACAGAATAATAGATTTTAAAAGAAATAAAGATGGTATTCCAGCAAAAGTTGCTACAATAGAATACGATCCAAACAGAACTGCTAATATAGCATTAT
This sequence comes from Intestinibacter bartlettii, assembly GCF_018917435.1. Lineage (GTDB taxonomy): Bacteria > Bacillota > Clostridia > Peptostreptococcales > Peptostreptococcaceae > Intestinibacter > Intestinibacter bartlettii_A. Next base: position 30,195 of record NZ_JAHLOQ010000004.1, on the reverse strand, counting down.
TAAACTACGCAGATGGTGAGAAAAGATATATACTTGCTCCAGTAGGTATAAAAGTAGGAGATACTTTATTATCTGGACCAGATGCAGATATCAAACCAGGTAATGCATTAGCATTAAAAAACATGCCAGTAGGTACTGTAGTTCACAACATAGAGTTAAAAGCTGGAAAAGGCGCTCAATTAGTTAGATCTGCAGGTGTTTCAGCTCAATTAATGGCTAAAGAAGGAAACAAAGCATTATTAAGATTACCATCTGGTGAAATGAGATATGTATCAATAGAATGTAAAGCTACTATAGGACAAGTAGGTAACGTAGAACACGCTAACGAAACTATAGGTAAAGCAGGTAGAAAAAGACATATGGGTATCAGACCTACAGTAAGAGGTTCTGTTATGAACCCTAACGACCATCCACACGGTGGTGGGGAAGGTAGATCTCCAATAGGTAGACCATCTCCAGTAACTCCATGGGGTAAACCAGCTCTTGGATACAAAACTAGAAAGAAAAATAAAGCATCTAATAAATTAATAGTTTCAAGAAGAACTAAATAGTAGATGACGAAACAATAGATTTTAAATAGAAATTTATTTTACTCGGGAAGGAGGAAATTAAATGTCAAGATCAACTAAAAAAGGACCTTTTGTTCACCCTAGACTTCTTAAAAAAATAGAAGCTATGAACGAAAGCGGAAGCAAAGAAGTTATAAAAACTTGGTCAAGAAGTTCAACTATATTCCCTCAAATGGTAGAGCACACTATAGCTGTACATGACGGAAGAAGACATATTCCTGTATATATAACAGAAGATATGGTAGGACACAAATTAGGAGAATTTGTTCCAACAAGAACTTTCAAAGGTCACAAAGATGACGAAAAAGGAAATAAGAGAAAATAATTAAATCCTGACTAGGAAAGGAGGAAGAACGATGGAAGCAAGATCAATCGCAAAATATGTACGTGTATCTCCAAGAAAAGCAGGTCAAGTATGCTCTCTTGTAAGAGGTAAAAACGTTGATGAAGCTTTAGCAATATTAAAATTCACTCCTAGAGGAGCAGCTGATATAATAGCTAAAGTAGTAAAATCAGCAAAAGCTAATGCTGAAAATAACCATGAAATGGATGCAGATAAATTATATATAGCATCAATAGTTGCTAATCAAGGGCCAACAATAAAAAGATTTATGCCTAGAGCACAAGGTCGTGCAACTATGATAAGAAAAAGAACTTCTCACATAGAGGTTGTTTTAAAAGAAAGACAATAAGAGATAGGAGGGAAATAAATGGGACAAAAGGTTAACCCACACGGACTAAGAGTCGGTGTTATAAAAGATTGGGATTCAAGATGGTTCACTACTGATAAAAAAGAGTTCGGAAGTTTATTATTAGAAGACCACCAAATAAGAACATTCCTAAAAGAAAGATTATACGTTGCTGGTGTTGCTAAAATAGAAATAGAAAGATCAGCAAATAAAATAAGAATAGATCTTCATGTTGCTAAACCAGGTGTGGTTATAGGTGCAGCAGGAGCTAAAATAGAAGCTTTAAAAGCTGAATTAGAAAAAATGACTAAGAAAACTGTTATAGTTAATATAATAGAAGTTAAAGGAATAGACAGAAATGCTCAATTAGTAGCTGAAAACATAGCATTAGCTATCGAAAGAAGGGTAGCTTTCAGAAGAGCTATGAAACAAGCTGTACAAAGAGCTTTAAAATCTGGTGCAAAAGGTATAAAAGTTGCTGCATCTGGTAGATTAGGTGGAGCAGAAATGGCTAGAACTGAAGGTTATAGCGAAGGAAATGTACCTCTTCAAACTTTAAGATCTGACATAGACTACGGTTTTGCAGAAGCTGATACTACTTATGGTAAAATAGGTATAAAAGTTTGGATATGCAACGGGGAAGTACTACCAACTAGAAATGGTGTAAACCCTAGAGAAGAAAGAAAAGATAACAGAAGAGATAGAAGAGATAACAAGAGAAGAGATAACAGAAGAGATAACAATAGAAGAAATTCTAGAGGAAATGATAGAGCTAGAGGACAAAGACCTCAAAGATCTGAAAAAAATAATTAATCAAAGTTAGCTTCAAGGAAGGAGGAGAAATCTCATGTTAATGCCAAAGAGAGTAAAACGTCGTAGAGTTCATAGAGGAAGAATGACTGGAAAGGCTCAAAAAGGTAACACAGTTACTTACGGAGAATACGGACTAGTTGCTTTAGAACCATCTTGGATAACTTCTAATCAAATAGAAGCTGCCAGAATCGCGATGACAAGATATATAAAAAGAGGCGGGAAAGTTTGGATAAAAATATTCCCACACAAACCAGTAACAAGAAAACCAGCTGAAACTCGTATGGGTGCTGGGAAAGGTTCTCCAGAATATTGGGTAGCCGTAGTTAAACCAGGAAGAGTAATGTTTGAGTTAGCAGGTGTTCCTGAAGAAAAAGCTAGAGAAGCAATGAGACTAGCAGCTCACAAACTTCCTATAAAATGTAAATTTGTGAAAAAAGAAGATTTAGATGTAAAGGGTGGTGAATAGGATGAAAGCTAAAGAGTTAAGAGATTTAAAAAGCGAAGAGCTAATAGTTAAATTAAATGACTTCAAAAGTGAATTATTTAGCTTAAGATTCCAATTAGCTACTGGTCAATTAGAAAATACAGCAAGAATAAAAATGGTTAAAAAAGATATTGCAAGAGTTAAAACTATCCTTGCTGAAAGAAAGTTAAACGAAACTAGAGCTTAATTTGGAAAGGAGGCTTTTAAACATGGAAAGAGGAAGAAGAAAAGTAAGAATAGGCCGTGTTGTAAGTAATAAAATGGACAAAACAATAGTTGTTGCTGTTGAAGATTTCGTACGTCATGAATTATACAACAAACCTGTTAAAAGAACTAAAAAGTTTAAGGCACACGACGAAAATAACGAATGTAGAATCGGAGATAGAGTAAAAATAATGGAAACTAGACCTTTATCAAAAGATAAAAGATTTAGACTAGTTGAAGTTGTTGAAAAAGTTAAGTAGTTTTTTTGAAAAGGAGGGATTACTATGGTACAACAAGAGACACGCTTAAAAGTTGCTGACAATTCTGGTGCAAAAGAATTACTATGTATACGTGTACTAGGCGGAAGTAAAAGAAAATATGGTAACGTAGGTGACGTAATAGTTGCTACAGTTAAAAGTGCAACACCTGGTGGAGTTGTAAAAAAAGGAAAAGTAGTTAAAGCTGTTATAGTAAGAAGTAAAAAAGGCATTAAACGTAACGATGGAAGTTATATAGCTTTCGACGAAAATGCTGCAGTTATAATAAAAGATGATAAAACTCCAGTAGGAACTCGTATATTCGGGCCTGTTGCTAGAGAGTTAAGAGATCATGAATTCATGAAAATAGTTTCTCTTGCTCCAGAAGTACTATAATAAGGAGGTGCAATAGGAGACATGATGCGCGTTAAGAAAGATGATACAGTTGTAGTTATAGCTGGTAAAGATAAAGGTAAAAAAGGTAAAGTTGTTGCTGTTTTACCAAAACAAAACAGAGTAGTTGTTGAAGGTGTTAACATAATGACTAAACACCAAAAACCAACTGCAATAAACCCACAAGGTGGAATAATAAACAAAGAAGCTCCAATTCATATATCTAACGTAATGCCACTTGATCCAGAAACTGGAAAAGGAACTAGAGTTAGATTCGAAATGAAAGATGGAAAAAAAGTAAGAGTAGCAGTTAAGAGCGGAAAAGAAATATAATACAATATAACTCGAAAGGAGGGACCGTAAATGACTTCTAGATTACAAGAAAAATACATGAAAGAAGTTGCTCCTGCGTTAATGGAGAAATTTAATTACAAAAACGTAATGGAAATACCTAAAATAGATAAAATAGTTATCAACATGGGTATAGGTGACGCTAAAGAAAATCCAAAAGGATTAGAAAAAGCTGTTGAAGAAATGGAACTTATAGCAGGTCAAAAACCAGTTATAACAAGAGCTAAAAAATCAGTAGCTAACTTCAAATTAAGAGAAGGTATGCCAATAGGTGCAAAAGTTACTTTAAGACAAGACAAAATGTACTATTTCATGGATAAATTAGTATCAGTTACTTTACCAAGAGTTAGAGACTTCAGAGGGATAAACCCAAATGCTTTCGATGGTAGAGGAAACTACGCTTTAGGAATAAAAGAACAATTAATATTCCCAGAAATAGAGTATGATAAAGTAGACAAAGTAAGAGGAATGGATATAATATTCGTTACTACAGCTAAATCAGATGAGGAAGCTAGAGAATTACTAAAATTATTAGGAATGCCATTTTCAAAATAATAAAAAGGAGGGATTCCAGTGGCTAGAAAAGCAATGGTTGTAAAACAACAAAAGAAACAAAAATATAAAACTAGAGAATACACTAGATGTTCTATATGTGGTAGACCACATTCAGTTTTAAGAAGCTTTGGTATATGCCGTATATGCTTTAGAGAATTAGCTTACAAAGGACAAATACCTGGTGTTAGAAAAGCAAGTTGGTAGAATTTGCCCAAATATGAAAGGAGGTTTTCAATATGACAATGACAGATCCAATTGCAGATATGCTTACACGTATAAGAAATGCAAACACTGTTAAGCATGAAACTGTTGATGTTCCAGCTTCTAACATAAAGAAAGAAATAGTAAGAATCTTATTAGAAGAAGGTTTCGTTAGAGGTTATGATGTTATAGAAGATGAAAAACAAGGAATAATAAGAATACAATTAAAGTACGGACAAGCAGGAGAGAGAGTTATACAAGGTATAAAAAGAATCTCTAAACCTGGAATGAGAGTTTATACAAACGCTTATGAAATACCTAAAGTATTAAACGGATTAGGTATATCAATAATATCTACTTCAAAAGGGATATTAACTGACAGACAAGCAAGAAAAGAAAATGTTGGTGGAGAAGTTATCTGCTACGTTTGGTAATAATCTTAAAGGAAGCAAGGAGGTGTAACTATGTCAAGAATAGGTTTAAAACCAATAACAATACCTGCAGGTGTAGAAGTTACTATAGCTGAAGGTAACCACGTTACTGTAAAAGGACCAAAAGGGACTTTAGAAAAACAATTCGACGCTGCTTTAACAATAACTAAAGATGGCGACGTTATAACAGTTGCTAGACCAACAAACAACAAACAACATAGATCATTACACGGATTAACTAGAACGTTAATAAACAATATGATAACTGGTGTTAACGCTGGTTTCGAAAAGAAATTAGAATTAGTTGGTGTTGGATACAGAGCACAAAAACAAGGAAATAAATTAGTTATGAACTTAGGATTCTCACATCCAGTAGAAATGGAAGATCCAGAAGGAATAACTGTAGAAGTTCCAAATCAAACTGAATTAGTAGTAAAAGGTATAGACAAACAATTAGTTGGTAACTACGCTGCTAAAATAAGAGATTGGAGAAAACCAGAACCATACAAAGGTAAAGGTATAAAATACGCTGGTGAATATATAAGACGTAAAGAAGGTAAAACTGGTAAAAAATAGGTAGAACCTAAGTTTTAACCAAAATAAAGTTGAACCAAATATAAGGTTGAAAGGAGTGAGCTCAGTGTTAAAGAAAGCTGATAAAAACGCTAAAAGACTTCAAAGACATAAGAGAGTTCGTAGAAAAGTGTTCGGAACACCTCAAAGACCAAGATTATGTGTATTTAGAAGTTCAAACAATATATATGCTCAAATAATAGATGACACAAATAGAGTAACTCTTGTTGCTGCATCTTCATTAGATGAAGCTGTTAAGGGTGCTGTTAATCATACAGGAAACAAAGAAGCAGCTAAATTAGTTGGCGAAATGGTAGCTAAAAAAGCTGTTGAAAAAGGAATCACTGAAGTAGTATTCGACAGAGGCGGATATATATATCATGGAAGAATAAAAGAATTAGCTGAAGGTGCAAGAGAAGCTGGTCTTAAATTCTAATAAAAGAGGAGGGAAGAAGGCATGCGTCGTAAACTTATAGATGCTAGACAACTAGACTTACAAGAAAGAGTTGTTGAGGTTAGACGTGTTACTAAAGTTGTTAAAGGTGGTAGAAACTTTAGATTCGCAGCTTTAGTAGTAGTTGGAGATGAAAACGGACACGTTGGTATAGGTACTGGAAAAGCAATGGAAGTTCCAGATGCTATAAAAAAAGCAGCAGAAGATGCTAAAAAGAATCTTATCAGAGTACCAATAGTTGGTACAACTATTCCTCACGAAGTAATCGGACACTTCGGTGCTGGGAAAATAATAATAATGCCTGCTCAAGAAGGTACAGGAATCATCGCTGGTGGTGCTGCAAGAACTGTATTAGAATTATCAGGATTAAAAGATGTTAGAGCTAAATCTTTAGGATCTAAAAATCCAAGAAATATGGTTAATGCTGCTATAGAAGGATTAAGTTCTTTAAAAACAGCTGAAGATGTAGCTAGACTTAGAGGTAAAAAAGTAGAAGATCTTTTAGGATAAGGAGGTAGTGTGAAATGGCTAAATTACAAATAAAATTAGTTAGAAGTACAATAGGGACTACTCCTAAACAAAAAAAGAATGTTGAAGCTTTAGGATTAAGAAGAAGAGAACAAGTAGTTGTTAAAGAAGATAATGCCCAAATGAGAGGTATGATCGCAAAAGTTGCTCACTTAGTTGAAGTAACTGAAATAGCTGAATAATAATAGATAAGGAATAAAGAAGGAGGTGCAATCCATGAAACTACATGAGTTAAAACCTGCTCAAGGTGCAGTAAAATCTAGAAAAAGATTAGGTAGAGGTACTGCTACAGGTCAAGGTAAAACTGCAGGACGTGGACAAAAAGGTCAAAAATCTCGTTCAGGCGGTGGAGTAAGAGTTGGATTTGAAGGTGGACAAATGCCACTAGCTAGAAGACTTCCTAAGAGAGGTTTCAAAAATCCATTCAGAAAAATATACACAGAAGTTAACGTTGAACTTTTAAATAGATTTGAAAATGGTACAGAAATAACTGCAGAATTATTAAAATCTACAGGTGCTATAAGTAAAATAGAAAAAGACGGAGTAAAAATATTAGGAGAAGGAACTCTTGAGAAAGCTGTAACAGTTAAAGCTGCTAAGTTCACTGCTTCAGCTCAAGAAAAAATCGAAAAAGCTGGAGGAAAAGCAGAATTAGTATAATATCTGTTCTTTCAAAAGTTACAGGTGGGTGATATTACGTGCTATCAAAGATAAAACAATCTTGGAAAGTAAAAGATGTAAGAAGAAGAATCTTATATACCCTAATGATGATTCTAATATTTAGAATAGGTACCACAATACCAGTTCCTGGAGTTAACACAAGTATTATAAGCAGTTTAGTAAGTGGTAATAGCTTACTAGCGCTATATAATATGTTCACAGGAGGAGCATTTAGTAACTTTACACTATTTGCTCTAGGTATAGGACCTTATATCACTGCTTCAATTATAATACAACTTCTTACAGTAGGTTTTGAAAGCTTGAAAGAGCTACAAAAATCTGGTGAAGAAGGAAGAAAAAAGATGAACATGTACACAAGATATACAGCATTAGTATTAGCAATAATACAAGCTGTTGGTATAACTCTAGGAGTTGTAAAGAGTGCATTGTCATCTGATAGTATTTTCTTTATTGTTACAGTTATCATCACATTAGTATCAGCTAGTATGATCTTAATGTGGATGGGTGATAGAATAACTGAAAAAGGACTAGGAAACGGAAGTTCTATCATCATATTTGTAGGTATTATATCTAGAATACCTTCAGATTTGATAAGTGTAGTAAAATCAGTTCAATCTGGTACGTTAGTACTATGGTTAGCTATAGTATTAGCAGTAATAATGTTAGTAACTATTGCTTTAGTTACATTCATTAACGAAGCGGTAAGAAAAATACCAGTACAATATGCTAAAAAAGTTGTTGGAAGAAAGTTATATGGAGGTCAAAACTCTCATATACCAATGAAAGTAAATCAATCAGGGGTTATGCCAATAATCTTTGCTAGTTCACTTTTAGCTTTCCCACAAACAATAGCATTATTTATGGGCGAAAATGCTCAAAAATTTGTTTCCACTTACTTAAGCACATCTGGTGATATAGGTTTTTGGATTTATAGATCACTAGAAGTTCTATTAATAGTATTTTTCTCTTATTTTTATACTACAATATCATTCAATGTGGACGATATTGCTGAAAATATGAAAAATAATGGTGGATTCATACCAGGGATAAGACCTGGTAGACCTACAATAGAGTATTTAAGCAAAATACTATCAAGAATAACTCTTGCGGGAGCTTTATTCCTAGCAGTAATAGCAATGATACCAGCATTCACAGTACATTTTATGAATGTAAACATGAGTTTAGCAGGTACATCAATACTAATCGTTGTAGGGGTAGCACTTGAACTTAAGAGACAGTTAGAGTCACACCTAGTTATGAGAAGTTATCAAGGATTTTTAAAATAAATTGGAGATGATTAAATGAGACTAATATTATTAGGACCTCCTGGTGCTGGAAAAGGAACTCAAGCAGCAGGAATAGTTGAAAAATACAAAATACCTCATATATCAACAGGAGATATATTTAGACAAAATATAAAAGAGGGAACAGAGCTTGGAAAGAAAGCTAAAGAATATATGGATCAAGGTTTATTAGTTCCAGACGAATTAACAGTTGGTCTTGTAACTGATAGAATATCACAACCTGATTGTGGTAATGGATTCATGTTAGATGGATTTCCAAGAAATGTATCTCAAGCAGTACAATTAGATGCATTCTTACAAAATAATGGTATTGCTTTAGATAAAGTAATAAACATAGAAGTTGATAAAGAAAAATTAGTTGCAAGAGCTGTAGGTAGAAGAATCTGTAAATCTTGTGGCGCTACTTATCATATAGAATTCAACCCATCTAAAGAAGAAGGTGTTTGTGATATATGTAAAGGAGAACTTTATCAAAGAGCCGATGATAATGAAGAAACTGTTTCAAAAAGAATACAAGTTTATTTAGATGAAACTAAACCATTAGCTGATTATTATTCTAAAGTAGGAATAATAGCAGATATAGATGGTCAACAATCTATAGACAAAGTATTCAATGATATAGTTGCTGCATTAGAAGGCAAATAAAAATGATCAAATTAAGATCAAAAGAAGAAATAGAAATCATGAGGGAGGCAGGCAAAATTGTTGCCGAAACTCATGAATTACTAAAGTCAGCTATAATTCCGGGGGTATCAACTCTAGAGTTAGATACAATAGCTGAAGAGAATATAAGAAAATATAATGCAGTACCATCTTTTAAAGGCTATGGAGGATTTAAAGGAAGTATCTGTGCGTCTATCAATAATGAGGTCGTGCATGGTATTCCTGGAAACAAAATAGTGAAAGAGGGAGACATTATAAGTATTGATATAGGAGCCTATTATAAAGGATATCATGGTGACTCGGCAAAAACGCATGCAGTCGGCGTAATATCTGAAGACAATAGGAAGTTAATAGAAGTGACACGTCAAAGCTTCTATGAAGGAATAAAGTTTGCAAAAATTGGATACAGACTTTCGGACATCTCACACGCAATACAAACACATGTTGAAAAGCATGGCTTTTCAGTAGTTAGGGACTTGGTTGGTCATGGAGTAGGCACACATCTTCATGAACCACCTGATGTACCTAATTATGGGAAACCAGGCAAAGGACCAAAATTAAAGGCTGGAATGGTTTTAGCTATAGAGCCAATGGTGAATATGGGCAAATTCAATGTCAAATGTCTATCCGATGGATGGACTATCGTTACAATCGATGGGAAAAATTCAGCACACTATGAACATACGATAGTAATTACAGAAAATGAGCCAATTTTGCTAACAAGTCTTTAAATTTAGTCAAATAAATGGTATTATAAATAATGCAGGTTTTGAACTTGCTGACATAAAGTTAAGCACTTGAGTTAAAATATTACTTTGAAAAAGGTAATAAAATAGTATAAAATTGTTAATGATACTTTTTAAGAGCTAACTTAATTAAGTCGATTTGCTGACTTATTGAATGGAGGGCTGGTTGTTTAATGGCCAAAAAAGATGTAATAGAATTTGAAGGTACAGTTGTAGAAAACTTACCAAATGCTATGTTTAAAGTTAAATTAGAAAATGGACATGAAGTATTATGCCATTTATCTGGTAAGCTAAGAATGAACTTCATAAGAATTCTTGAAGGTGATAAGGTTAAAATAGAACTTTCACCTTATGATCTTACAAGAGGAAGAATCACTTGGCGTAAGAAGTAGACTAGCGTATAGTCTAAGGAGGGATTAATAATGAAGGTAAGACCATCAGTAAAACCAATGTGCGAAAAATGTAAGATAATCAAAAGAAAAGGTAAAGTAATGGTTATCTGCGAAAATCCAAAGCACAAACAAAAACAAGGATAATATAAAAAATGATAGCATTTACAGTTGTTTTATGCTATAATAGAAAACTGTGATGTTAACAAAAAATGTTAAAAAATAACGAAAAAAATAGATACGAAAATATATAAAAAACTCGTTTTTTTATAGAAAACTAATGTAGGAGGTGCAACTATGGCAAGAATCGCTGGGGTAGATTTACCTAACGAAAAGAGAGCGGAAATAGGCTTAACTTATATATATGGTATAGGTAGAGCAACTGCTAATGAAATATTAGCTAAAGCTGAGATAAATCCTGATACAAGAATAAAAGATTTATCAGAAGAAGAAGTTAATACATTAAGAAGAATCATAGATAATGATTTCTTAGTTGAAGGTGACTTAAGAAGAGAAATCGCATTAAACATAAAAAGATTAAGAGATATAAAATGTTACAGAGGTATAAGACATGCTAAAGGATTACCTCTAAGAGGACAAAAAACTAAGACTAATGCTAGAACTAGAAAAGGTCCTAGAAAAACTGTATCTCGTAAAAAGAAAAAATAATAAATAGATAGGAGGGAAATCGAGAAATGGCTAAACCAAAAAAGAAAGCAACACGTGTAAGAAGAAGAGAACGTAAAAACATAGATCGTGGACATGCGCATATACAATCAACTTTTAATAATACAATAGTTACTTTAACTGACGTTCATGGAAATGCTATATCATGGGCATCTTCAGGACAATTAGGATTTAAAGGATCAAGAAAATCAACTCCATTTGCTTCTCAAATGGCTGCAGAAACTGCTGCTAAAGCTGCAATGGAACACGGTTTAAAAAGCGTAGAAGTATTTGTTAAAGGACCAGGTTCTGGTAGAGAAGCTGCTATAAGAGCTTTACAAGCTACAGGACTTGAAGTAACAATGATAAAAGACGTCACTCCAATACCACACAACGGATGTAGACCACCAAAAAGAAGAAGAGTATAATCATAGGAGGTATAGATAATGGCAAGATATACTGGTGCATCATGTAGACAATGCCGTAGAGAAGGAATGAAATTATTCCTTAAAGGTGATAGATGTTATACAGATAAATGTGCTATAGTTAAAAGAAACTATGCTCCTGGGCAACACGGACAAGGGAGAAAGAAACTTTCTAACTATGGATTACAATTAAGAGAAAAACAAAAAGTTAAAAGAATATACGGAGTTTTAGAAACTCAATTCAGAAATTTATATGAACGTGCAGAAAAAATGTCAGGTAAAACTGGGGAAAACTTATTATGTCTATTAGAAGAAAGATTAGACAACGTAGTTTTCAGAATGGGATTAGCTAACTCTAGAAAAGAAGCTAGACAATTAGTTACTCATGCACACTTTACTTTAAACGGTAAAAAAGTAGATATACCATCATTAACTGTTAAAGTTGGAGATGTTATAGCTGTTAAAGAAACTTCTAAATCATCAGCTAAATTCAAAGCTCTAGTTGAAGCAAACAAAGTTGCTCCAAACTGGTTAGATGTAAACTTAGAAGAAATGTCTGCTAAAGTAGTTGCTTTACCAACTAGAGAAGATATAGATATCGAAATAGCAGAACACTTAATCATAGAACTTTATTCAAAATAATAAGCAGTTTTTAAAAATAATTTTAAAATTGTTTACCCTCAGTGGATTAACAAATTTTAAGGAGGGTTTAGTCCATGATAGAAATAGAAAAACCAAAAGTAGATATAGTTGAGCTTAGCGAAGACTATAGATATGGAAAATTCGTAGTGGAACCTCTAGAAAGAGGCTACGGAATAACTATAGGGAATGCCCTAAGAAGAATATTATTATCATCTTTACCAGGTGTAGCAGTACACTCTATAAAAATAGATGGAGTGTTACATGAATTCTCTACAATACCAGGTGTAAAAGAAGATGTTACTGAAATAATATTAGCATTAAAAGAACTTTCAGCTACTATTGATGGTGAAGGTAGTAGAACACTTAAAATAGAAGCTCAAGGTCCATGCTCTATCAAAGGATCTGACATAATATGTCCTCCAGACGTTGAAATATTAAGTAAAGATTTACACATCGCTACTTTAGATGATAATGCTAAACTTAATATGGAAATATATGTTGATAAAGGTAGAGGATATGTACCAGCAGAAGAAAATAAAACAGACAATATGCCTATAGGTGTATTACCTGTTGATTCGATATATACTCCCGTTGAAAAAGTTAGCTACCATGTAGAGAATACAAGAGTTGGTCAAAAATCAGATTATGATAAATTAACTCTAGAAGTTATGACTAATGGAAGTATAAATCCTCAAGAAGGAATATCTCTAGCTGCTAAAGTACTTGTTGAACATTTAAATTTATTCATAGATTTAACTGAACATGTAAGTAACGTAGAAATAATGGTAGAAAAAGAAGAAGATCAAAAAGAAAAAGTTTTAGAAATGACTATAGAAGAATTAGATTTATCAGTTAGATCTTATAACTGTTTAAAAAGAGCGGGAATAAACACAGTTGAAGAATTAGCTAATAAGTCTGAAGATGATATGATGAAGGTTAGAAACCTTGGTAAAAAATCATTAGAAGAAGTAATTCAAAAACTAGAAGAACTTGGATTAGGTCTTAAACCAAGCGAAGAATAATCGACAAAGGAGGGATTGACATGGCTACTTATCGTAAATTAGGTCGTGTGACTTCACACAGAAATCTTATGTTAAGAAACTTAGTAACTGACTTACTAAGAAACGGTAGAATAGAAACTACTGTAACTAGAGCTAAAGAAACTCGTAGAATGGCAGAAAAAATGATAACTCTTGCTAAAAGAGGAGATTTACATGCTAGAAGACAAGTTTTAGCTTATGTTATGGATGAAACTGTTGTAAACAACTTATTCACTGATTTAGCTCCAAAATACGCTGAAAGAAACGGTGGATACACTAGAATAATCAAAAAAGGGCCAAGAAGAGGCGACGCTGCTGAAATGGCATTTATAGAATTAGTATAGTAAATAATAGTTTTATATAGATAAACCCATACTGTTTAGTATGGGTTTTATTTTTTTATAAAATAAAATATGAATAGATATGTTTGTACTATGTGTATATTAAGAATATAAAATATATAGATTGTACCGATAAAAAACAAAATATGGAAATGATTTCAAGTTGAAAGCAATATTTTTAAATTTTTATGGCTAAACTATGTTATAATAATAAACTGTATAAGTTTTTAAGCTACTGCTTTATAAAGGAGTATATAAGATGGAAAATATAATAAGTGTAAAGGATATGACCTTTGAATATGTAACAATAGATTCTAAATTTAAAGCAATAGATAATTTAAGCTTAGAAGTAAAACAAGGCGAATTTGTTGCAATAATAGGTCACAATGGATCAGGAAAATCCACTTTATCTAAAAATTTAAATGCAATTTTAGTACCAACTGAAGGTGATATTTATATTGATGGTATGAATACAAAAGATGAATCAAAGCTTTGGGATATAAGACAAACTGCGGGTATGGTATTCCAAAATCCGGATAACCAAATAGTAGCGACAATAGTAGAAGAAGACGTTGCTTTTGGACCAGAAAATTTAGGTGTAGAACCAAAGTTAATTAGACAAAGAGTAGAAGAATCTTTAAAAAGTGTTGGTATTTACGAATTAAAAGATAGACAGCCTCATTTATTATCAGGTGGTCAAAAACAAAGAGTTGCAATAGCTGGTATTATAGCTATGAGACCAAAATGTATCATATTTGATGAAGCAACAGCAATGTTAGATCCATCAGGTAGAAAAGAAGTTATGAATGTAATAAAAAAATTAAATAAAGAAGAAAATATTACAACTTTACATATAACTCACTATATGGAAGAAGCTGTCCAAGCTGATAGAGTAGTTGTTGTAGACAAAGGAAGAAAACTATTAGAAGGGACTCCAAAAGAGGTATTCAAAAATGTAGATTTATTAAAGAAAATAGGTCTAGATGTACCTTATATGACAGAGCTAGCTAGTCTTTTAAGAGAAGAAGGACTAGATTTAGATGATGACATATTAACAGTGGATGAGATGGTGGATAAATTATGTCAGTTATAGTAAAGAATTTAACATATATATATGATGAAGGAATGCCTTTTGCAAGTAAGGCCCTTGATGATATATCTTTTGAAATAAAAGATAATGATTTTGTTGGTTTAATTGGACATACTGGTTCAGGAAAATCAACATTAATACAACATTTAAATGGTTTATTAAAGCCTTCTTCAGGACAAATCCTAGTAAATGGTTTTGATATAACAGATAAAGATTTAAATTTAACTGAAATCAGAAAAAGAGTAGGGATAGTTTTTCAATATCCTGAGTATCAGTTATTTGAAGAAACTGTAGAAAAAGATATAGCCTTTGGTCCAGGAAATTTAGGACTAGATGAAGCTGAAATAAGCGATAGAGTAAAAAAATCGATGGAAGCAGTTGGACTTGACTACGAAACATATAAAGATAAATCACCTTTTGATTTATCAGGTGGTCAAAAACGTAGGGTAGCAATAGCTGGTGTAATAGCTATGAACCCAGAAGTACTTATATTAGATGAACCGACAGCAGGATTAGACCCAGGTGGTAGAGATGAAATATTTAATCTGATTAAAAAATTACATCGTGACAATAATATAACTATAATACTTTCATCACACAGTATGGATGATATGGCAAAACTTGCCCAAACAATAATTGTTATGAATCATGGAAAAATAGAATTTATGGGAACACCTAGAGAAGTCTTCACTTCTCATGCTGACAAACTAAGAGAAATAGGCCTAGATGTGCCTCAAGTATTAGAATTAGCAACTAAATTAAGACAAAAAGGCTTTGATATAAGACCAGACATACTTACAGTAGAGGAAGTCAAAGACGAAATACTAAAAGTTATGAGAGGAAGAAAGAAATGTTAAAAGATATAACTATAGGTCAATATTATCCAGCAAATTCTAAAATCCATAAATTAGATCCGAGAACAAAAATTATAGCAGCAATTATATTTATGATTGCTCTATTCGTAGTAAATCAATTTTGGCCATATGCAATTATATTTGCAATAATAGCAGCTGTAGTTAAGGCATCTGATATCCCTATGAAATATATGATGAAGGGACTAAAGCCTTTAAGATGGATTCTATTATTCACATTTGTAATAAATATGTTTTGTTTACCTGGAGAAGTACTTGTTGTTGGAGGAGTTAAACTTCAATTAGGATTTTTAAAAATTACTGATGCAGGTCTAAGACAAGCGATATTTATGGCTATTAGATTAATATACTTAGTTGTAGGTACATCTTTATTAACACTTACAACATCACCAATACAATTAACAGACGGTATAGAAAGACTTCTATCACCATTTAACAAAATAGGTCTACCAGTACATGAACTAGCAATGATGATGACTATAGCATTACGTTTTATACCAACATTATTAGATGAAACAGATAAAATAATGAAAGCTCAAATGTCTAGAGGTGCAGACTTTGAAAGTAGCAACCTTATAAATAGAGCAAAAAATCTTGTACCATTACTAGTACCATTATTCGTAAGTGCATTTAGAAGAGCTGACGAGTTAGCAATGGCTATGGAAGCTAGATGTTATAGAGGTGGATATAATAGAACAAAAATGAGAGAAGCTGTTATAACAACTGCTGATAAAGTAGCATATTTACTAATGATATTATTCTTAGCAGGAAGTATAGCAAGTAGATTTATACACATTTTAGTGTAGTTAAATTAAAGAGGTAATTAATGAGAAACTTAAAGATTACTTTACAATATAACGGTAAAGACTACTGTGGATGGCAAAAACAACCCAATGCACTTGGGATTCAAGGGACAGTAGAAAAAGCCATATATGAAATAACAAAAGAAGAAGTAAAAGTTACTGCATCGGGAAGAACAGATGCAGGTGTGCACGCCCTAGGTCAAGTGGCAAACTTTAAAACAGAATGTAACATACCAGCAGATAGAGTACCTGATGCATTAAATGCCAAATTGCCAAAAGATATTTCTGTAATATCATGCGAAGAGGTTGACATAGACTTTCACGCACGATATAATGCTTGTGGAAAGACATATAGATATTTAATCTACAATAAACCTTACAGAAGCCCTTTATACAAGGATTTATCATATCATGTGAGGTATGACTTAGATTTAGATAAAATTCGCTCAGAAGCCAAATATTTAATTGGTACACATGATTTTGGTGGATTTATGAGTTCAGGATCATCAGTAAAGGATACAGTAAGGACTATCTATGATGTCGACATACAAGAAAACGACGGAATGATATCTATTGAAGTAAGTGGAAACGGATTTTTATACAATATGGTAAGGATAATTGTAGGTACACTTGTGGATATAGGTCGAGGCAGAATTAAACATAATATGGAAGAAATAATAAATTCAAAAAGTAGGTCAATGTGTGGCCACACAGCGCCTGCGCATGGTTTATTTCTCAAAAAAGTTAATTATTAAAGTCTTGACACTTTTTCGTAGTTGTATTAGAATATATAGGAATGTGTTAATAAGTCCACAACGCCCCGGACTTTATATAAAACGGTAAAATAAAATTTTTGAAAATTAAGAAGGAGGGACAACCATGAAAAGTTATATAGCTAAACCAGCTGAAGTACAAAGAAATTGGTACTTAGTTGACGCTGAAGGAAAAACATTAGGTCGTCTTGCTACAGAAATAGCAACTATATTAAGAGGAAAACATAAACCAACATTTACACCACATGTAGACGGTGGAGACTTCGTTGTTGTTGTAAATGCATCAAAAGTAGTTTTAACAGGAAAAAAATTAGATCAAAAATACTATAGATACCACACTGGTTATGTAGGTGGATTAAAAGAAATCTCTTACAGAGAAATGATGGAAAAGAAACCAGAAGAAGTAGTAGCACATGCAGTTAGCGGAATGTTACCAAAAAATAAATTAAGAGCTAGAATGATGACTAGATTAAGAGTATTCGCAGGAGCAGAACATACTCATGCAGCTCAAAAACCAGAAGTAATAAGCTTCTAATTTAACTAGGTGAAAGGAGGAGTTATCATGGAAAAAGTACAATTCTACGGAACAGGAAGAAGAAAAAGCTCTGTAGCTAGAGTTAGATTAGTTGCAGGTGAAGGAAACATAACAGTAAACGGAAGAGCATTAGACGAATATTTCGATTACG
Organism: Intestinibacter bartlettii; assembly: GCF_018917435.1. Classification (GTDB taxonomy): domain Bacteria; phylum Bacillota; class Clostridia; order Peptostreptococcales; family Peptostreptococcaceae; genus Intestinibacter; species Intestinibacter bartlettii_A. The sequence goes on along the minus strand of NZ_JAHLOQ010000004.1, from coordinate 12,572 downwards.
ATACATTAATAAGAGATGTTAAACAACCATTAGTTTTAACTAACAATGAAAATAAATATGACGTTATAGTAAAAGTTGAAGGTGGAGGATTCACTGGACAAGCTGGTGCTATAAGACATGGTATATCTAGAGCTTTATTAAAAGCTGATGCTGAATTAAGACCAGAACTTAAAAAAGCAGGATTCTTAACTAGAGATGCTAGAATGAAAGAAAGAAAGAAATACGGATTAAAGGCTGCAAGAAGAGCACCTCAATTCTCAAAAAGATAGTATTATCAATATATTTATTGATATTTATAGATGGAAAGCTAGACCAATATGGTCTAGCTTTTTTGTGTTAAGAAAAGAAATAAAAAATACGTATATTTTAACTTGAAACTGAATTTATATTCGTATATAATAAACTTGTACAACAAAGAACGGTCAAGTGACTGGTGGAAACATCGAAAGATGCGTAGGATAACCTACAGGGAGCTTGATTATATATTTAGAAATTGCCGACCGCCTGGGCACGTATGATATTTTATAGAATATTTGCGTGCAGGCGGTCTTTTTATATTTAAAATAAATTATTTAGGGGGAAATACTATGAACATGTTATCACTTGCAAATGAATTAGGTAGTAACACTTATCCAGGAAGAGGTATAGTAATAGGAAAAACTAAAGATGGAAAAAAAGCAGTAACAGCATATTTTATAATGGGAAGAAGTAATAATAGTAGAAACAGAGTATTTGTTGAAGATGGAGAAGGTATAAGAACACAAGCATTTGACCCATCAAAACTTGAAGATCCATCATTGATAATTTACGCTCCGGTTAGAGTTTTAGGAAATAAAACAATAGTAACTAATGGTGATCAAACAGATACTATATATGAAGGAATGGACAAACAACTTACTTTTGAACAATCATTAAGAAGTAGAGAATTTGAACCAGATGCACCAAATTACACTCCTAGAATTTCAGGAATAATGCATGTCGAAAATGGAAAATACAATTATGCAATGTCAATATTAAAAAGCAATAACGGAAACCCGGAAGCTTGTAATCGTTACACATTTGCATACGAAAATCCAGTAGCAGGTGAGGGACATTTTATACATACATATATGCACGACGGAAATCCACTACCAAGCTTTGAAGGTGAACCAAAATTAGTAGAAATAAACGGGGACATAGATGAATTTACTAATATGGTTTGGACTAATTTAAATGAAGATAGTAAAGTTTCATTATTTGTTAGATTCATAGATATAGAAACTGGAGAATACGAAACAAGGATAGTTAATAAAAACAAATAGTATTTAGTAGTTATATGGAATTACGAAATAAAAATATAAATTTTAATACAAGAATAGGAATATATAAATAAAAGTGCATAGATGCACAAAAGGAGTATTTAGAATGAATGAAATTCAATTAAAATATGGATGTAACCCAAATCAAAAACCATCAAGAATATTTATGGAAGATGGTTCAGACTTACCAGTAAAAGTTTTAAATGGTAGACCAGGATATATAAATTTCTTAGATGCTTTCAATGGATGGCAATTAGTAAAAGAATTAAAAGCGGCAACAGGACTTCCAGCAGCAACATCATTTAAACATGTATCACCAGCAGGAGCAGCAGTAGGGAAAGAATTAGATGATACATTAGCTAAGATTTATTGGGTTGATGATTTAGGAAAATTATCACCACTAGCAAGTGCATATGCTAGAGCAAGAGGGGCAGATAGAATGTCATCATTCGGTGATTTTATAGCATTATCAGATGTATGTGATGTGGACACTGCTAATTTAATAAAAAGAGAAGTTTCTGATGGTGTTATAGCTCCAGGATTTACAGATGAGGCTTTTGAAATATTAAAGACTAAGAAAAAAGGTAACTATAATATAATTCAAATAGATCCCGATTATGTTCCAGCAGAATTAGAAAGAAAACAAGTTTATGGAATAACATTTGAGCAAGGAAGAAACGAATTAGATGTAAATGGTGACTTATTATCAAATATAGTTACTAAAAATAAAGAAATACCAGAAGATGCATTAATAGATATGAAAATTGCACTTATAACATTAAAATATACTCAATCAAACTCAGTATGCTATGTTAAAGGGGGGCAAGCAATTGGTATAGGGGCAGGACAACAATCAAGAATTCATTGTACTCGTCTTGCTGGCCAAAAAGCTGATAATTGGTATCTTCGTCAATCACCACAAGTTATGGGATTACAATTTAAAGATGAAATCGGTCGTGCAGAAAGAGATAATGCAATAGATGTTTATATAGGTGACGAATATATGGATGTTCTTGCTGAAGGTGAATGGCAAAAAACATTTAAAGTTAAACCTGAAGTTTTCACAAGAGAAGCTAAAAGGGCCTGGTTAGACAAAATGACTGATGTAATACTTGGTTCAGATGCGTTCTTCCCATTCCCTGACAATATAGAAAGAGCACACAAAAGTGGTGTTAAATATATAGCTCAACCAGGTGGATCTGTAAGAGATAAAGCTGTAATTGAATGTTGTGATAAATACAATATAGCTATGGCATTCACAGAAATAAGATTATTCCATCATTAAAAAATAAAAAGTGCAAAGACTCTTTAAATTATTTTAGGGAGTCTTTGCACTTTTATTATCTATAAAAACTTTTACAAAAATCATTTAATTCACTTAAAAAAATTTCTACGCATTTAGATTTATTATTTTCATTTATAACATAAGAAAAATACATTTCATAAGAATTATCAAGCGGAAGAATACATATCTCATCATTTCTATAATAAGGTTCTGCTACAAATTTAGAAACTATACTAATACCCAAATTATTTTTTACGGCTTCTTTAATTGCATAGTTACTGCCTAAGACCATTATGTTTTCTGGACTAATATTGTTTTCTTTTAGAAAAAAATCTATAAATTTTTTTGTTTTACAATTTGCTTCTCTTGTCAGCCATCTCTTGGATTTAAATTCATTCATATATTCAGAAATATCCTTGATAGTATTTGCATATGGGATTATAAGGACCATCCTATCTTTTAAAAATCTCTTTTGTGCAAAATTAGGATAAGCATCTGATTCTTCAATCAATCCAATATCAAGTTTATTTTCTTGAAGTTTTGAATAAATAACATCATTATTATCAGACGAAATATTTACAGTGATATTGGGATATTTATTCAAAAAATAAGATAAAAACTTTGGTAAAACGTATTCCTCTAATATAGAATTAACTCCTATTTTTATATTACCTTCTACAAGAGAATTAAGGTTAATTAATTCCATAGAAGTGCTATCTATTATATTAAAAATTTGTTTAGCCCTGTCATAAAGCAAGTTACCGCTATCGGTTATAACTATATTATTTTTTTCTGTAATAATAGCAATATTTGATTGGAAGTACTGTTCTAAGTATTTTATATGATCATAAATAGTTGACTTAGGTAAATTTAGGTGTTCTGTAACTTTTATTATATTTTTTAGTTCAACGATTATCATAAATGTTTTCAGTTCTTGTAGCATAGCGTTCCTCCTTTGATATTTTCTTTAATTGGCTAAATTAATTTTTAATTTAAATAATCCTTTTTAATATATTTTAACACTTTTATTGTACTATAAAACATTTAAAGTATTATTGTGAAAATAAAAAAATGCGTATTAACAGAGATTATATAATTTTAAATAATAATTTTACTTAGATAAAAATAAATAAGTTTACATATGGTAAAAAAAATAAAATGGGTTATATTAATCGATTTCTAAAAAATGGATGTCTCGTTGACGGATATATCGTTAACTGATATATTAATAATATATCAGATGACGATATATTAGGAGGCGATAGGTATGGTAAAAGAAGCACCACTGACAGAAGCGGTTTATTATATATTATTAGCATTAAGAACTCCAAATCACGGTTATGGAATAATACAAGATGTATTAGAAATGACAGATGGAAGAGTGAATTTGGGGCCAGGAACTTTATACGGTGCGATAAATTCCTTATTAGAAAAAGGATGGATAAAGTTATATAGCGAAGAAAAAGAATCTAGAAAGAAAAAATCTTATATTATAACGTCTTTAGGAGTAGAGGCGTTTAAGAGAGAAGTGGAAAGGTTAAATGAATTAATAAAAAATGGTGAAAAAATGGGGGTATAATAATTATGATTAAGTTTCGTTACTATATAGATAGTCAAAAGGAACAAAGATGGTTAAATAATCTTACTAAAAAGGGTTGGGCATTAAAAAGTTTCTTTTTAGGATTTTATAAATTTGAAAAATGTGAACCAGGAGAATACGAATACCAAATAGATTTCATGCCAGAGAATGTAAAGAAAGAAGACTATTATGATTTTATGGAAGATGCAGGGGTAGAAGTAGTATGCAGATGGTATTACTGGGTTTATCTTCGTAAAAAAACATCATCAAATGGAGAATTTAAATTATATTCAGATAGAGAATCATTAAAAGGTCACTATGAAAATATAGTTAAATTTCTTAAACCCCTTATGTATTTAGAATTAATAGCTTCATTATTGCAATTACCACCTATATTTATGAGTGGTGCGAAATATAATATAGTTTCATTTGTAATTTTATTTTTCCTTTTCTTTGTAGTATTTAAAGTAGTGAAAAGATTTGAAAATAGAATAAAAGCAATTGAAATAGAGGGGTAACAATATAAGAATATAGATACTATATAAAATTGAATGAAGGTTATTTTATATAAGTTTTAATTTATAAAAGGAGTGTTTAAAATGAAAGATTTTATTTATGCAGCATTACCTTGGATTGTAATAGGAATAACTGTTGCTATAGCGGCAGTAAATTTCAATAAGAAAAATCAAGGTAATATAAAAAAATATGATAATGATGACGAAAATACAGAAACTGAAGATAAACAAGACAAAGAAGTTGCTAACAATATGGCTGTAGGAATGTGTCTTGGTATGAGCTTAGGTATAGCATTAAGTCGTACAGGAATGTTTTCAATGACATATGGAGTAAGTTTTGGAATGTTGATAGGTATGCTTGCTGGTATGTGTATAAAAAAGAAATAGTTATAATAAATTATTCAAAATGAATAAAAAATAAAGGGGTGTAGTTTTGAATAATTTTATAAATAAAAGAAAATTAGAACAGGTTAAACAAGCTGAGAAAAATACAAGAATAAATTGTGATAAATATAAACTAGGATTTCATTTAATGCCACCAACTGGGTGGCTAAATGATCCAAATGGTTTATGTCAATTTAAAGGTATATATCATGTATTTTTTCAATATTCTCCTTTTGATGTTAATGGAGGAGAAAAGTTTTGGGGACACTATACTTCAAAAGATATGATTTCATGGAAATACGAAGGAGTTGCTATGGCACCAGATACTCCATTTGATAAGGATGGTGTTTTTTCTGGATCTACATTTATAGAAAATGAAAAAATGTATATATATTATACAGGAAATGTAGAGGAACCAGGCAAACATGACTATGTTACCTCAGGAAGACAAGCGAATACAATATTAGTAATGTCAGATGGCAAATCCCTATCTCCAAAGATGGTACTTATGACTAATAAAAATTACCCGTCAACATATACTTGTCATATTAGAGACCCAAAGGTATGGAAAGAGCAAGGAAAGTACTATATGGTATTAGGCGGAAGAGAAATGGTAGATGGAACTGAAACTAATGACATAGGGAAAGTATTGCTCTATTCATCATGTGATTTAATAAATTGGAAATTAAAAAATGAAATAGCAACTACAAATAGGTTCGGATATATGTGGGAATGTCCAGATATGATAACTTTAAATGGGGATAAGTTTTTAAGTGTATCACCACAAGGATTAGAAGCTTATACATTTAAATATCAAAATGTATATCAATCAGGTTACTTTTCAATAAAGGGTGATTTTAAAGAACAATATGCATTAGGCGAATTTGTTGAATGGGATATGGGATTTGATTTTTATGCACCACAAACATTTGTCGATGAATCAGGAAGAAACATTTTAATAGGTTGGATGGGGCTTCCTGATATTGATTATACTAATAAAACATTAGAATATGGATGGCAACATAATTTAACATTACCTAGAAAATTGATCTTAAAAAACGGCATAATACTTCAAAGTCCAATTGATGAACTAAAGCGATTAAGAATTAATCGAGAAGAAGCTCATTTAGATGAAGAAATAAATTTAAGTGGATTAAATGAGATAAATATAAATGGTGATATAGAAGAATTGGAAATTGCAATATCACATGGGTTAAAAGTAAATTATGAATCAAAAATATCTATTTTTAGCATGCAGTTTAAAAATAGAATAGGAGCGGGAAGAACTATTAGAAGAGCAAAAATTGAAAAGTTAAATAAACTTCAAATATTTGTGGATAAATCATGTATAGAGATATTCTTAAATGATGGCGAAAAAGTATTTTCTACTAGATTTTATCCACAAGAATATACATTAAGAATAAGTAGCAATAATAACGTAGATATAGAATTGTGGAACTTATCATCTATGGAGGTATTATTTTAATATTATTTTTATTATTAATAAATACTAAAACGACTATTTTATATGTAGTTATATAAGATATTAATTTTATAAATGCTGGATATACTAATGATATTAATGAAATATTAGGAGTATATAATATGAAAATAAGATTAGGATACGTGGCGATATCAAATGCACTAGGCAAGAAGGTAACGAGCTCTAGTAATGTTACGTATAAAACATATAGTAATTTAAACTCACAAGAAAAAAGGCTACAGAAATTAAAGGCCATAACATCATCAAACTTTGATGGTTTAGAAAAAATAATTAGATATAATATAGAAAATGACATACATTTTTATAGAATAACATCAGCATTAATTCCACTGACTACTCATCCTGAAGTACCAGATTGGGGATATAGAAAAATATTTAAAAGAGATTTTGAATATATAGGTAAGTTAATAAAGGATAGTAATATGAGGGTAGACACTCATCCTGATCAATTTAATGTAATTAATAGTGCAAATGAAGAAGTCGTTCAAAATACAATAAGAAACTTGCTGAAACAAGAAGAATGGTTTGAAGATATGAATTATCCAGAAGGAAAGATGGTCATACATGTTGGTGGAGCTACAGGTGGAAAAGAAAAGGCATTAGATAGGTTTATAAAAAATTTTGAAATATTTCCTAAATCTATACAGAATAGATTAATAATTGAAAATGATGATAAGATATACACTGCAAGAGAGACACTTGATTTATGCAATGAGTTAAAAATACCGATGGTACTAGATGTACATCATCATAATTGTAATAATAACGGTGAAAATATTTATGGTATGCTTAAAGATATTTTTGACACATGGAAAGGGCAAGAGTTACCTCCAAAAATTCATTTTTCATCTCCAAGAGAAGGCGAATTAGATAGAAAACATGCAGATTATATATATGCTGAAGATTTTGTTGAGTTTTTGGAGCATAGCAAAGTATTAAATACTGATTTTGATGTAATGCTAGAGTGTAAAGAAAAAGACATCGCACTTTTTAAACTTGTAGGTGATATAAAGAAGCTTAAACCAGAATATAATTGGATAGACAAGACAACATTAAGTCTTTAATATATATTAAAATAAAAGAGTTTAAAATAATTATGAGCCAAAGTAAATGTAGAATAATATACTACTTTTACTTTGGCTCTTTTAGTTAAATATATGATTCAATTTGAACAGTGCAAAATTGAAGGCTTAATTTATTATAAACGAGTATCCCAAGCTCCACAGAATGCATCTACAGAACTTACACCTTTAAACTCAGATTTACCCATTATTTTTTCTATAACTAAATCTAAAGTTGCATCATTATCAGAATATGCGTTTATATAAGTTGGTACCATAGGTACATCTATTAAGTGGAATGGATTAAACACAGATACACAAACTGTTGGTAATTCTGTTACATACCATGGAATATCTGGACCCATAGGCATTGCCCAAGTTATACGTCTAACATTGCTTTGAGAGAATCCAGCAACGTGAACAAATAACATTACAGCATCAAATTGGTCAACGAACTCTTTTATTGGAGTTGCTGCTAATAATTGTTTACCGTTTAATCCAGCAGTTGGGTCGAATAAAGTAACCTCGAAACCTTGAGCTTCTAATTTAGCTTTTACTCTTTGATTTAATCTATCAGATTCAACTTTATTTGGTGCAAAACCAGCTTGTTCTACAGTATAAAGCATGATTCTCTTATGAGTTTCTGGAGTTAATGGTAATTGGTTTTTAGTATTTTTAACTAAAGTTATAGCTTGGTCAGCTATGTCTTTAGCAACTTGTTTATGTTCTTCGCAACCTATAACAGAAAGACCTTCTTCAGCAGGAACTAAAGTACCTTCAGCTTTTTTAGTATGTAATTTTAACATTGCTTTGAATGCTAATATACGAGTAACAGCTTCGTTTAATCTTTCTTCAGTTAATACACCATTAGCTAAACCTTCTTTTATAGCTTCAACATCTTCATCTTTATCTCTATAGTAAAGAATCATATCGCATCCAGCAGCTATAGTATAAGGCATTATTTCAGCTCTTCTCATAGCAGAAGTTAAACCAACCATGTGAGTTGCATCAGTTATAACTAATCCGTTAAATCCTAATTCATCTCTTAATAAATCTTGTAATAATTCTGGAGCTATAGTAGCAGGCATTATTTCATTATCTTTTATTCCTGGTCTTAATTTTCTAGACATTTCAGGAAGTCTTATATGTCCTATCATTACTGATTCAACACCAGCATCTATCATACCTCTGTAAACTTTACCGAAGTTTTCTTCCCATTCTTCAACAGACATATCGTTATTAGTAGTTACTATATGTTGATCTCTTTCATCAAGTCCATCACCAGGGAAGTGTTTCATACAGCTAGCTAAACCAGCATCTTTAGCACCTCTTAAGTATTCTTTAGACATGTCTAAAACTTGTTGAGCTTCACTTGAGAAACATCTACTTGAAACAACACAGTTTCTCCAGTTTTTATTTATATCAACTATTGGAGCGAAAGTCCAGTTACAACCTATAGCTGCAGCTTCTTTACAACCATAGTATCCTAATTTATATGCATTTTCTTTATCTTGAGTAGCACCTATTGTTACATGGTGTCCGAAGTGAGTACCCCCACCAACACCACCATCTCCACCAGCTTCTATATTAGCAGCTATTAGAGCAGGTATTTTACTGTTTTCTTGTATAACTTTATTTTGTCTATGTAAGTCAGCTGGAGACATATTGTTATATCTGAATCCACCCATACCGTATTTTTGTATTCTTTCAACAACTTCTTCTTCAGTGTTATTCCATAACATATCAACAAAAACTTGTCCTATTTTTTCGTCTAATGTTAAGTTTGCTAAAGTATCTTCTACCCATTTTATATCTTCATCAGATAAATAAAATGGTTTTGCTTTTAAATTAATTGCCATGTTTATATTCCTTTCATTGTCGAATAATTTTATGCTAATTTATGTAGGAATACCTATTCCTTGTTATAATTATATCAATCTAAAAAAATATATTATAGAATATTTGTGAATAGTTTTAGCACAAATATTACTTGTTTCGTAAAAGTTAATTCATATATAATTGTTATATTAATTTAAAATAAATTTTAATATCTAGGGGACTATTTTTAATTAAAGGGAGAAAATATAATGGTTTATGACAGAATAGATTTAATATCAGAAATGTTAGATGCAACATTAAACTTAAGATGCTTTTATACAAAAGGACTAGATGAAGGTTTGCACTTTTTAAAAGAACTTATGCCACCCATATTTATAAATAATGAAAAAGAGATAGATAGATTTAGAGATATGTTAATTCATATGATGGAGGAACACGTATATATTGTAGATAACTTTGCTTTTGGAAATTACATAATTATATGTTTAGATAAAATAAAAGAAAGTTATTTATTTATTGGACCGTATTTGTCAGAAAATAAATCTGAAGAGTTATTAAGGAATGTTGCTGAATATAATTTATCTCATGATGATTTAACATCTATACATAAATATTACAACTCTTTACCATTTATAAGTAAGAGTAAGGTAACATCTATCATATCAGTGATAAAGAACAATATTTACGATAAGAGCATAGACCTTAAGTTTATATATAAACGAAAGTTAAAAAAGCCAGATTCAAAGGATATTAATACCCATAGAATTACAGCAGATATATTAAATTATAAATTTGTGGAAGATAGTGTAAGTTGGGATAAAAAACTTATACATCATGTAGGGTCAGGAAGCAAGGTTAACTCTATAAAAGTTTTAGATAAAATCTTAGACTTATATTTTATAGACAAGGAAGCCTATAACATTAGGATTTATCAAAATAAACTTATATATTATAATACTTTGTTTTTAGACTTATTAAAGCGAAAGGATGTAAGTAATTTATATGCTACTAGTTTATTCCAACGATATATGGATAAGATAGAATCTGCAAGGTTTATTAAAGATATTAAAGATATTTTTTATGATATGGTGATGGACTATTGTTTTGCTATTAGCGAGTTTAGTATAAAGCATCATTCTGCATTAGTAGGAAAAGTTATAAATTACATAAATTCAAACTTACAGAATAATTTATCTGTGAATGAGATTGCTAACCATTTTTTTGTATCACCAACTTATTTATCCAGAGCATTTAAAAAAGAAACAGGTCTTTGTGTAATAGAATATATTAATAAATTAAAAATAAAACATGCAACATTTTTACTTAGAGATACAGCTTTACCTATACAGGATATAGGAAGGATTATAGGAATAAATGATGTAAATTATTTTTCGAGATTATTTAAAAGATATATGAAACAAACACCAACACAATATAGAAAAATATTTAATTAATTTTTATATAGATATTAGAAAAGATTTTAATAGTAATTAATATATATTATGCCTTATGGATTATTTAAAACCCATGAGGCTTTTTTATTTTTGGAATATATAAACGGTTACAAAAATATAAATGTACGGGGTGATAATAATGAAAAAATGGAAGTACATAATAATTTCTATAGCCGTACTTATAACGAGTTTATTAATACTTAAAGTAAAAAATGAAGCAGCTGATGTTATGGAGTATATGCCAGTTGCTAATAAGATAATAGTTTTGGATGCTGGACATGGTGGTATAGATCCTGGGGCTATGAATAATGATAAAACTATATTAGAAAAAGACGTAAATCTAGCTATTACAAAGAAATTAAGAGATTTACTTGAAGCTAGCGGTGCTACGGTTATAATGACTAGAGATAAGGATGTGAGTTTATACGAAGAAGATGGGAATAAGACAATAAGACAAAAGTATAATGAAAACCTAAGAAATAGAAAGAATATAATAGATCAATCTGATGCGGATGTTTTCGTATCTATTCATTTAAATGCTTTTGAACAATCAAAATATTATGGTGCGCAAACATTTTATCCAAAAGGTAAAGATGATGGAAAAGAATTAGCTCAATTTATTCAAGATGAATTAAAGCGTGTTGTAGATCAAGATAATGATAGAAAGATAAAACCTAGAGATGATATATATCTTTTGAAAAATACTACAATGCCATCAGTATTAATTGAATGTGGTTTCTTATCTAATGAAAAAGAAAGTAAGTTATTAGCTGATTCAAAATATCAAGATAAAGTAGCATGGGCTATATATGTAGGCATTCAAAAATATTTGGGACAAATAGCAGAGAATAATTAAAGAAGCTGAATAAAATGAGAAACATTATATCAGTTATATGATGTTTCTTATTTTTTTTAACCAAGTATGAATATTAAATAGATATTTTGGAAAAATAATATTAATTTGAAATAATATATATAAGAATAAAATTTTTTAGTATAAAAATATACTTAAATCACTGTATGAATTTATAATTCACAAAAAATATTAATGGATGAATGTATTTTTGTATATGATTAAAAATGATATTAATTAGTATTTTGTTCGCCTATTTAGGAACTAAAATTTGGTTTTTATTTATATTGTTAATAAAAGTAAAAAAACTAAATAAAATTTCAAAAAAAGTGTTGACGATTATAAAAATAGGTGATAAAGTATTACTTGTCTTTGAGAAACAAGACAAAACGCAAGAAGCTGAAAAGCAGAAAGCAAAAAACTTCTTAAAAAAGTTGTTGACAAAGAAAAATAGCTTTGATACAATAAAGAAGTTGATTTAAGAACTTTGAAAATTAAACAGTAGGTTAATTATAAAACTTTAATTCACACGAATTAAAACCAACAAACAAACCAAGCCAGATATTCAGATAATGATTAGTCTGAGCAGGTAACAACTTTTATTTGAGAGTTTGATCCTGGCTCAGGATGAACGCTGGCGGCGTGCCTAACACATGCAAGTCGAGCGATTCTCTTCGGAGAAGAGCGGCGGACGGGTGAGTAACGCGTGGGTAACCTGCCCTGTACACACGGATAACATACCGAAAGGTATGCTAATACGGGATAACATAAGAAATTCGCATGTTTTTCTTATCAAAGCT
>NZ_JAHLOQ010000003.1 GCF_018917435.1 Intestinibacter bartlettii | reverse complement strand
TTCCCCCTTATTTTTGTTTTTGTTGGTAACTAAATTATATTATAAGTGGGGGAATCTCTTTGATATAGATTTTGCTTATTCTTGTAAATTCAACAAATTATTTAATTTGCAAGAGTCTAAGGAGAATATTTTTAAGGGGGATATACTATGAGTAATGCAGAATTTGAAAAGTTTTTACCACTGGTTAAACATATAGTAAACAAATACAGAAATTGTGGGATTGAATATGACGATCTAATACAAGTTGGAAGTATGGGAGTATTGTATGCATATAACCATTATGATGAAAATAGAAATACTAAATTAAGTTACTGGATATATCAGTGTATAGAATTTTTTATAAAAAAAGAAATAGGAAAAAGTAAGTCAATAATGGCATTTCTAAGTCTATCACAACCAATAACTGATGATGACAGTATAGAACTAGAGGAAACTATAAGTAGTGGAGAGAATATTGAAGATAATGCCATAGATAAACTAATTGCTGAAGCTTACTATAACGAAATTAACGAAAAGCTTCCATATAAAAAAGCAAAAGCATTAACCCTAAAGGCTTTTTATGATGCGACTTACGAGAATATTGCCGAGGAAATGGGAATTAAGAAGGAAAATGTAGGTGGAATTGTAACACAAGCTAGAAGGGACTTACTACATAAATCTCCATGGATTAAAGAAGAATATTTAAGCCGTTTTTACAGCGTTGATTACTATAAACCAGTTGAAAAAACAGTTATTAGCTTAGTTCAAAGGGAAAAGCTTGTTATAAGTTAGAATGTAAAGAAGCTATGTAATAAAATATATGTTAGAATACTATTAAGGAATTTGTCGGAATGTGAAAGCATTCCTTTTTTTATGTAAAAAATAAAATAGGGATAGTTTAGGGACACTTTAGGGATATCTTAGGGATAGTTTTAGGGATAGTAAAATGGCTTGATTTCAATACTTAGGGATAGTAGGGATAGTTTTTACAACTTATTTTTAAAAAATTAAATAGAGTATTTAAATAGATATATAGACTATAGATTATTATAAGTAGTTTTTCATGATAAAAAGGCCTGTTTTATGCTGGTTGTGTTGTTATTGTGTTGTTTTGCTATAGAAATAAGAAAAGACCAAGCAATAAAGCCTAGTCTTTTCAACGCGTTTAGTACTCATTTTACGAAAAATGGTGCCGATGACGGGAGTCGAACCCGTATGGATTTCTCCGCACGATTTTGAGTCGTGTGCGTATGCCAATTCCGCCACATCGGCCAATAAATTTGCTACTTTTATATTATAGCAACACAAATTAAATTAATCAAGAGCAATTTATATATATTGGAAAAATAATAACATTGTTAAAAATGATAATATAATCTACATTTAAAAAAACTTATGAAAAAAGTAAAAAAAGTAAATAATAAAGTGGATATAATATAAACTGAAATATATTTAGATATTTTAATATTTAATCTTAATAGATTAGAATAAGTATGTTATGATTAAATGATAGGGTAATACGAGTAAAGAAGAAACAATAGGAGTGATAAATTTTGGAAAAGACATTAATAATTATAGATGGTAACTCGATAATAAACAGAGCCTTTTATGCACTACCTGATATGAGTAATAGTGATGGACTTAAAACAAATGCCATATTTGGATTTGTACGTATGATGTTCAAAATAATAGAAGATTATAAACCAACTCATATGAGTGTTGCATTTGACAAAAAGGCACCGACTTTTAGACATAAACAATATGCGGATTATAAAGCTGGAAGAAAGAAAATGCCTGATGAATTAGGACAACAATTAGAGCCTTTAAAAGAATTATTAGACAAGTTCAACATAAATAGATTAGAGCTTGAAGGATATGAAGCTGACGATATAATCGGAACTGTTGCAAAATTAGGAGAAGAAAACGACTTTAAAGTATACATAGTTACAGGAGATAAAGATGCTATACAATTAGCATCACATAAGACAACTACTTTAATAACTAAAAAAGGTGTTGGAGAAGTTGAAGAATATGATTATGATTCAGTTGTTGAAAGATATGAAATGACGCCAACTCAATTTATTGATTTAAAAGGTCTTATGGGAGATAAATCAGATAATATACCAGGAGTGCCTGGCGTTGGTGAAAAAACAGGAATAAAACTTTTAAAAGAATATTCAACTATAGAAAATCTTATAGAACATACTGAAGAATTAAAAGGAAGTATCAAGAAGAAAATAGAAGAGAATAAAGAACTAGCTTTAATGAGTAAAGAATTAGCTACTATTATAAGAAATGTCCCAATCGATGTTAAATTAGAAGATTTAGAATATGGAGATTATAATAAAGATGATGTTATAGAAAAATTCAAAGAGTTTGGATTTACAAGTCTTATCTCAAAGTTACTTGATATGGACGGTGGGGAAACTACTATAAAAGAAGAAATTAACTTAAAAATACAACATCTAGATGATGCAGAGAATTTTATTAAAAAAGCTGAAGAAAATGGTCATGTAATAATAGATGTTATAGGAAAAGAAGGAAATATCTTAGATAAGAAAATACTATATGTATTTTTAAGTTTAGATGGAGAAGAAATCTACTATGTAAATGAAGATGAACTACAAACAATAGCTGGATTACTTTCAAATTCTGAAATCAAAAAATATGGATATGACTTAAAAGAAGACTATATACTATTAAAACCTTATGGTATAGAACTAAATTCTATGAATTTTGATATAACTATAGCAGAGTACTTAATTGACTCAAAATCTTCTACATCATATGAATGTAGTGCAATAGCTATGAAGTACTTAACTAGAAAAATAAAATCAAAAGAAGATTTACTTGGAAAAGGTGCAAAAGCTAAAAAGTTTGATCAAATTGAGTTTGATGAACTTTCTGCATATATAGGTGATATATTAAATACAGTAGCCGATGTATATCCAAAAATGGAAGAAAAATTAAAAGAAACAGAAATGGATGGTTTATTCTATCATGTTGAAATGCCTCTTGTTGAAGTTTTAGGTTCTATGGAATATACAGGTATGAAAGTAGACAAAGATCAATTAGATGAGCTAAAAGAAAAATTCACAACTATAATAAATAAATTAGAAAACGAAATCTTTGAATTAGCAGGTGAACCTTTTAATATAAACTCACCAAAACAATTAGGTGTTATATTATTTGAAAAATTAGGTCTTCCAGTAGTTAAAAAGACGAAAACAGGATACTCTACAAATGCAGAAGTTCTAGAAAAATTAAGAGATAAGCATGAAATAATAGATAAAATAACAGAGTACAGACAAATAGTTAAATTAAATTCAACTTATGTTGAAGGATTATTAAAAATAATTAATCCTAAAACAGGAAGAATACATTCTTCATTTAACCAAACAATAACTACTACAGGTAGAATTTCATCTACTGAGCCTAATATGCAAAACATACCTGTTAAAACTGAAATGGGTAGAGATATAAGAAAAGTATTTGTAGCAGATAATGGTTGTAAATTAGTAGACGCCGATTATTCTCAAGTTGAACTTAGAGTATTAGCACATATGAGTGGAGACGAAAATATGATAGATGCATTTAAACATGGAGAAGATATACATTCAAAAACTGCATCACAAATATTTGACGTAGATATAAAAGACGTAACAAGTAAACAAAGAATAGAAGCTAAAGCAATAAACTTCGGTATAATCTACGGAAAAACAGATTTCGGTCTTTCTCAAGATTTAAATATACCAGTACCGACTGCTAAAGCATATATCGAAAGTTACTTTAACAAATATCCAAAAATAAAAGAATTTATGGATGAAGCAGTTGAAAGTGCTACAGAAACAGGATATGCAACAACTATATTAAACAGAAGAAGATATATACCTGAGATAAAAGCAAGCAACTTTATAGTTAGAAACCAAGGTAAGAGATTTGCTATGAATGCTCCTATCCAAGGTAGTGCTGCTGATATAATAAAAGTAGCTATGGTAAATGTTTATAACAAATTAAAAGAAAATGAAATGAAATCTAAACTTATACTTCAAGTACACGATGAGCTTATAGTAGAAGCTGTAGAAGAAGAACTAGAAATGGCTGAAAAAATAGTAAGAGAAGAAATGGAAAATGCACAAGCTATGGATGTTAAATTAGATGTAGATTTAAATACAGGTGACTCTTGGTATGAAACAAAGTAGGTGAAAAAATGTTAGTATTGGGGCTTACAGGAAATATTGGATGTGGAAAAAGTAGCGTATCTACTATATTTATGGAAAATAACATAAATATAGTAGATGCTGATATAGTAGCAAGACAGATATTTGATGATAAAGACTTACTAAATGAAGTTTTCTCGACTTTTGGTGAAAGTATTAAAAATCAAGATGGAAGTCTAAATAGAAAAGCATTAGCAAATATTGTATTTAATGATGATGAAAAATTAATTACTTTAAATAATTTAACTCATCCTAAAATAAAGCAAAAAATATTATCTAAGGTTGAGGAATATAAAAATCAAGGTGAAAAAATTGTAGTCATAGATGCTGCATTATTAATAGAAGATGATTATCTTCCTTATATAGATAAATTGATTTTAATAACTTGTAGAAAAGATATACAGATTAATAGAATTATGGCTAGGGACAACTGTACAAAAGAAGAGGCGATTAGTAGGATAAATTCCCAAATGAGCCAAGAAGATAAAGCTAAATTTGCAGACTGTATTATAGATAATTCAAATTCATTTGAGGAATTAGAAAAGAAAGTTTTAGAGCTAATAAGCGTTTTACAAGGAGAAAAAGAGTGAAAAAAAATTTGATCTTAATTCTATTTATTATAATAGTATTGGGGGCTGCTTTATACATAGGAAAAGATGAGGTATATAAATATCTTTATCCTAAAAAATATTCAGATTACGTAGAATTTTATTCAAATGAATACAATTTAGATGAAAATTTAGTTTATAGTATTATAAAAGCAGAAAGTAAATTTGAAAAAGATGCAATTTCAAGAAGGGGTGCAAAAGGATTAATGCAAATTGGAGATGGAACACGCGATTGGGCGATTGAAGAACTTCAAATAGAAGATGCAGATATATTTGAACCCCGAGATAATATAAGAATAGGATGTTGGTATTTAAATAAGCTATATAAAGAATTTGGAGATTTAGATTTAGTAATAGCAGCTTACAATGGGGGATCTGGTAATGTGAAAAAATGGTTGGCTGATCAAGAATATAGCCAAGATGGTGAAAATTTACATACTATTCCTTTTAAAGAGACATCTGCTTATGTTGAAAAAGTAAAACATAATTATGAAATGTATAAAAAAATCTATAACTAGAAAGGTACAACAAGATGAAGAAGGTAGTAAAATTAATAAGTTTACTCTTAGCTATGATGATATTTGTTACAGGTTGTAGTGCAAATACTGATTCAAAAAGTAAAGAAGAAAAGACATCAAAAAAGACTTCAGAATATATAAATATAACTATGAGAAGGGCAAGTACAATTAATCCTATTTTAAATACGGATAAATCAGTTAGTTATGTATTGGATTTAGTATATGATAGTCTATTTGAATTTGATGAAAATTATAATCTTCAACCTAAATTAGTAGATTCTTATAATATTTCATCGGATAATAAAAGTGTAGACATAACTTTAAAGGATAATATAAAATGGCATAATGGCGATAGCCTTACTGCTAAAGATGTTAAATATACATACGAGTTGATAAAGGATAACAAAAAGAGTTCTTACTATAGTTTAATATCAAATATAAACAATATAACTGTACATGGAAGTAAAAATCTTACTATAAAATTCAAGGATAGTTATGCATTTTCACTAGAAACTTTAATTTTTCCTATAGTATCTAAGGATAAATTAGGTGGATTAAAAAGTGATAAGTTAGAATTAGCTAAAAATAATTTAGTCGGGTGTGGAGCTTATAAAATAAAAACTTATGAAGATAGAGACTATATGATTTTAGAGTTAAATAAAGATTATTATGATTTAAATAAAGATAATAATGATAAAGAAGTATATGTTAAAATGGTTCCAGACAGTGAATCACAAACAGAAATGGTTTTATCTTTAGATAGTGATATAAGTAAGGTGACTTTGGGTAATATAAGTAAGTTTATAGATAATGATAATTTTGAAATAAACAGATATCAAGGTAAAAATTATGATTATGTTATGTTTAACTATGATAATCAATATTTAAAAAACTTAGATATAAGAAAAGCTATCTCATTTGCAATAGATAGAAAATCTATTATAAAAGATGGTTATTCAGGTAGGGCAAAATTGACTAATTTCCCTTTAAACTCTACATCAAAATATTATGATAGTGATTTAAAACCTCTTTCTTATAATACTGAAAATGCTCATAATTATCTAAAAAAAGCAGTATTATCTTTAAATAAAACTGATAACAACGATTCTTCTGATAATAAAAACACAACTAAATCAGAGAATAATAAATCAGATAATAAAACTAAAGAAAATACAAATGAAGCTAATAATAACAATACTGATAATGCATCAGATAAGAATCAAACATCAGATAAAAATGATTCAAACACTACTACAACTAAAAAAGAAAAGAAATCATTTAAGGATGTTAAAAATTCTGAAGTTAAAGAGATGCTAAGAGACGTTACATTTAAAATAATAGTAAATAAAAATAATACTGAAAGAGTTAAAGCAGCTAATATAATAAGTAATAATTTAGATGCGATAGGAATAAAAACAGAAATAAAAGACTTAACTGAAGATGAAATGACAAAAGCTTTAGATAGTAAAGATTATGATCTAGCTCTTATAGGTTGCCAGTTACCAGCTGTTTCTGATGCAACATATGTAATTAATCAATTAGGATATCAAGATGAAAAACTAGATAAATATTTAAAACAATTACAAAACTCAACTTCAGAAGAAAATACAAAGAATATATACAAAAAAATACAAAAATATGTTAAAGAAAATGCAATATTTATAAGCTTTGGGATACTAGATGACTATGTTGTATTAAATGGAAGACTTGATGGTGAATTAAACTCTAATGATTTTAATGTGTATTCAGGAATAAATACAATTAAAATGAACTAATATTATTTCAAAATGAAAATAGGATTAGTAGAGTTTTTCAATAAAATATGCTATAATATACCCATACAGGGTATATGTGGAGGTGTAATCAATGGAAAAAAAATTATTAATCGAAGGAATGAGTTGTAATCATTGTGTTAACCATGTAAAAACAGCATTAACAGAAGATATTAAAGGTATAGACGTAAAAGAAGTTAGTCTAGACGGAAAATATGCTTTAGTTGATATGGCTGAAGGAGTTAACGAAGATGAATTAAAAGCTTTAATAGCTGATTTAGGATTCGAATTAAAAGGAATACAATAGAGATACATAGTATCTAAAGATAAATTTGAAATATAATTTCAACTTTTTCTAAAAAAGCGACCTTAAAAAGGTCGTTTTTTTGTGATAGTACATATTAAGTTCTTATAAGAGTAGTAAATTATATTTTGTTTAAAATTTCATAGTTAAAAATCAATGCAATAAAACAATATAAAAGCATAATTTGAAATGGAATAGGAAATAAATATATTAAAGGAAAAAATTAAACGAGGTGTAACAATGAACAAAATACTAGAACAAGCACAGGCTATAAAAAACGACATAATTGAATATAGAAGAACTATTCATGAAAATCCAGAGGTTGGAGATACATTACCTCAAACAAAAGCATATGTAATGGATAAATTAAGAGAGCTTGGTTATGAACCAACAGAAATCTGTGAAAGTGGTATAGTGGCTACAATAGAAGGTCCTAAACCAGGTAAAACATTCTTATTAAGAGCTGATATGGATGCTCTTCCAATGGAAGAAGCTCCAAACTGCGATTTTGCATCTAAAAACGGAGCAATGCATTCTTGTGGTCACGACATGCATACAGCAATGTTACTTGGAGCGGCTAAATTATTAAAACAAAATCAAGATCAAATAGAAGGTACTGTAAAATTAGTATTCCAACCAGATGAAGAAGGATTTACAGGTGCTAAAAAAATGATAGAAGCAGGAGTACTTCAAAATCCTAAAGTTGATGCTGCAATGGCAATGCATGTAAACTCAGGAACTCCATCAAACTTAGTAGTTTGCGGATTAGGTACTAGTATAGGTGGATGTAATAGATTTAGAATAGTTGTAAATGGAACTGGATGCCATGGTGCTATGCCAGAAACAGGTGTAGACCCAATATTTATAGCTACTCAAATATACTCAGCTATACAAGAAATAACTAACAGAGAAATAGTTGCTACTCAACCAGTAGTTATAACAATAGGTAAATTCGTTGGTGGAGATGCTCCAAACATAATACCAGGTCAAGTTATTATGGAAGGTACTATAAGAACATTAGACAAAGAAGTAGGAGAATATGTATTCAAAAGAATGGGTGAAATAGTTACTGCTACTGCTAAAATGTTCAGAGGAGAAGCTGAATTAATAGAATTATCTTCTGTTCCACCACTTGCTAACAACAAAGAATTAGCTACTGAAGTTACTGGATATATAAAAGATATAGTAGGAGAACAAGGCGTATTCTTATTTGAAGGTGGAGGAATGGGATCTGAAGATTTTGCTTCTTATTCTTATGAAGTTCCAAGTTTATATTTAATATTAGGAGCTGGAGCTAAAAATGAAAATCCTTTATATGGTGAACCTATGCATAACACTAAAGTTGTATTCAATGAAGATGTGCTTGTAACTGGAGCAGCAATACACACATATGGAGCTATAAACTGGTTAAAAAATCATAAATAAATTTATTTAAATTATAAAATAATTAATACTTATTAAAATAATACAAAACCTGCAAATTTTTATATTAGATTTTGCAGGTTTTTATGCTAATAGAGATATATAATTAATATAGAGTTAATATATAAATGACAAAATATGAATTAATGTAAAAATGTTATCTTATATAAGAGAAAGAATTAATAATAAAAAGTTAAATTATTATATAATTAATATAAAATTTTGAAGGAAGTGAAGATATGGGTATAAAAATTGTTACGGATAGTACATCATATATTCCACAAGAATATATAGATAAATACGATATAAAGGTTATTTCATTAAATGTTGTAATGGATTTTAATAGTAGAAGAGAACTAGATATAGATAATAATACTTTTTATGATGAAATGGACAAAGCATCTGAAATTCCAAAGTCATCACAACCAGTACCAGAAGAAATGTTAAACACTATGAAAGAAATACTAGAAGATGGAGATTCTATAGTAGGTATTTTCTTATCTTCAAAAATGAGCGGTACATATTCAAATGCATGTATGATGAAAAAAATATTATTGCAAGATTATCCACATGCAAAAATAGAAATAATAGATTCTACAACTAATTGTATGCAGATGGGATTTGCTGTTATTGAGGCAGCGCGAGTTGCAAGTGAAGGTAAATCAATAGAAGATGTTGTAGATAGAGCAAATTATGTTATAAATAACAGTAGGTTTTTATTTACTCCGGAAACACTAACGTATTTAAAAAAAGGAGGAAGAATAGGAGGAGCATCAGCATTAGTTGGAGGCATCCTACAAATAAAACCTATTTTAACAGTTAAAGATGGAGAAACATCTGTATTTAAAAAAGTTAGAACTAGAAAAAAAGCGGTGGACACTTTAGTAGATACTTTTTTACAAGATATAGATGAAAAAGGATTAGGAGATGTAATAGTTCACTATATAAATTGTGAAGAAGAAGGATTAAAATTAGCAAAACTTTTAGAAGAAAAGCTAGGAAGAAGTGTAAAAACACAGTCTATTGGTCCAGTAATAGGTCTTCATGTTGGGCCAGGAAGTATAGGAATTGCTTATTATACTAAATAATTTTTAAAAAGTACTTGAATTTTCAAGTACTTTTTTGCTTAAGTGGAGAAATTATGCTTATCCGCAATTTATAAATGAATATAATTTCCTATGTATTATAAAAAATAGATCTCTATTATAAAAATAGAGATCTTAAATGGGGGAGATTGAGTATATTTGATTTTACATCTATATTATTTACATATTAAAAAAATATATACATACAATTTAATATTTTTTTAAAGAAATCATATAATTAAAGTAAATATTTGAATAATATTTGTGAACTCACATTTTATATTCCTATGAATATAATAAAATAAACGAGGTGGAGGTATCATGGAATCTAGAACATATAAGGATAATTTTAGAAATTTGATACTCGATATGGTACAAAAGGAGCTAGATAATTATGTATCACAAAGGGGTGCAAAGTTATTTTTTGAAGCAAATGTAGATAGAGTAATAGATGAAAATGTACAAAGAGTTCAAACTAGAAAAAATAATGAAAATATGTATTTAAAAATGCTAACTTATGGTTCATATCAAGAAAATCTTATATCAATAGGAAAGCTTATAAAAAAACAAGAGCTTTTCAAATCTAAACAAGAACTTTATAATTTTGCAAAATATCTTAATTTAAATGTAAATAAAAAACTTTCTTATAATCAGATGCTGAGAATGATATCAAAATATATTTATGATAATAGAGATTTATATTCAAATAGATATGTTATTTATAAAAGAGCTGATAAAGAATATATTGTCAATCCTAAAGATGTAAAGGATGATTTGATTGAAAGTTATAAATCAAAAACTAGAGAAGAAATGAAAGTGATAGCAAAGCTTTTAGATGTAGAAATAGATGAGGATGAAGGAGCAGAAGATATAAGAAAGAAAATAATAAACAATATAATAAAAGTAAAACTTAAAAAAAATAAATAATCTAAAATTAAAAAGAATAAGTATAAATAAATATATAAAAATAATAAATAATAATATATAATAAGGCGCTAAAAAGCGTCTTTAATTTTTAATTGAGAAAGGTTGTGATTGATATAAAATTAAAAAAAGTTTTTATTTTAATGATATTAATATTAATTACAGGTTACCTTGGGACTAGTCAAGAAAGAAACATAGAAAAAATAGAAATTAAAATAATAAGTTATAACATACATAGTGGTACAGATAAAAATATGGCACCTACATTGTTTGATACAATAAATTTTTTGAAAAAGAGCAATGCAGATATTATATGTTTACAAGAAGTTAATGAATCATCAAAAATAGGGT
Organism: Intestinibacter bartlettii; assembly: GCF_018917435.1. Taxonomy (GTDB): domain Bacteria; phylum Bacillota; class Clostridia; order Peptostreptococcales; family Peptostreptococcaceae; genus Intestinibacter; species Intestinibacter bartlettii_A. The sequence continues at coordinate 137,908 of NZ_JAHLOQ010000003.1, read as the reverse complement.
TTCAAGTTAGCAGTTTAAAAGAAGAATTAGATATGAATTTGCATTTTGGGGCAAATGTTGTAGGAAACAATACTAATTACGGACTGGCAACTTATTCAAAATATAAAATAATAGGCCAAAAACATGTTTACCTAAGTAGTACAAAAGAGCAACGTGGATTTTTACATACAACTATTAAGGTAAAAAATAAAAAAGTACATATAATAAATGTTCATCTTGGGTTAGGCGACAAAGAACGAAAAAAACAGATAAAAGAATTAGAAAACTACCTAAAAAACTTAAAAAACGACTATTTTATTATTTTAGGTGATTTTAATGAAGGAAATTTATCATTAAATAACGAAATTATAATTGATGCAGCCAAAAAGTTAGACAAATCAAACATATTAACCTTTTCTACAGGATTAGATAGAATAGATTATATGTTTGTTTCACGTAATATAGAGGTAGAATATTATGAAGTATTAATAAAAAATATGTCAGATCATTATCCAATAGTTGCGAAAATTTCTATATAATTATATTATAATATATGAGAAAAAAATGAATTATTATAGGAGGTAATGTATGAATTTTACATTTTGTCACAATAATTTTAATGTATTAGACTTAGAAAAAAGTCTTGAGTTTTATGAAAAAGCTTTAGGGCTTAAAGAAGCAAGAAGAAAGGTTGCAGATGATGGAAGTTTTATACTTGTATATTTATCTGACGGAAAAACAAATCATACTTTAGAGCTTACATGGTTAAGAGATTGGGATAGACCATATAACTTAGGAGATAATGAATTCCATTTAGCTCTTGAAGTAGATGATTTTGATAAAGCATATGAACATCATAAAGAGATGGGATGCATATGCTTTGAAAATAAAGCTATGGGAATATATTTTATAAATGATCCAGATAATTATTGGATAGAAATATTACCAGCAAATAGGGGTTAATTTAAAATATTAAATGGGGGAATAAGATTATGAAAAAGGTATTAGTAGCATTAGGAATAGGTGCGGTAGCTGTATCTTTAAATATGGATAAATCTTATGCTGATTCTAGTGCAATGGTTAATGTTAGTGCATTAAACGTAAGAAGTGGTCCCGGATTAAATTATTCTAAAACAGGAGTAGTTTATAAAGGGGCCTCTTTAACAATAATAGAAACACAGGGACAATGGTCTCACGTCAAATTAAGTAGCGGCTCAGAAGGCTGGGTTTATTCAAGTTATATAACAAGTCAATTATCATCATCAAATAGCACACAAGTTAAGGAAAATGTTAAAGCAAGTTATTTAAATGTTAGAACAGGTCCGGGAAAAGAATATAGTATAAAAACTGTAACTACATACGGCACACAAGTTACAATACTCAATAAATCTGGAGAATGGTATAATGTAGAGCTACCCAATAAAACTACTGGATGGGTTTCAGCAAAATATATAGGAGCTGGAGCAACTAACAATAGTAATAGTAGTAATAACAACACATCGAGTGCATTTAGTCCATGTAATGGGAAAGTAACAAGTTATTCAAATTTAAATGTAAGAAGTGGACCTTCTACTGGTTATAGTATAAAGACTAAGCTTACATATGGACAAGTAGTAAAATTAACTGAAAAATCAAATGGATGGTATAAAGTAAGTTTAACAAATGGCATAACTGGATGGGTAGATGGAAGTTATATAAAAATAACAACAGAAAATATTACTCAAATAGGTAGTAGTAATTCAAGTAGTAACAATACATCAAGTAGTAGTTATAGATCTGCTGTTGTAAACTTAGCTTATTCATTGCTTGGCAAACCATATGTTTGGGGAGCAAATGGACCAAACTCTTTCGACTGTTCAGGATTCACTAGATATGTATATCTACATGCAGAAGGCAAGTCTTTGCCTAGAGTATCTTATGAACAAGCAAAAGTAGGTACAGCTGTATCTAGAGGAAATTATCTGCCAGGCGATTTATTATATTTTGCAACAACTGGAACAGGAAGTACTAGTCATGTAGGAATTTACGTTGGAAATAATACATTTATACATGCTAGTGGAAGTGCGTCAAATCCAGACAAGGTTAAATTATCTAGCTTAAGTGGATACTACGGAAGAGTATTGCTTGGAGCTAGAAGATTTTAAATAAATATTCATAAAAATTAAGCACCCTAAATATAATTGTATAAAAATAATATTTAAGGGGGCTTAACTAATGAGTAATAAAAAGATATACAAAGGTTTAAATAAAAGACGAAAATTTAACTTTAGAAAATTTATAACTATTGGACTTTGTATGGCTTTAATAGTTGGATATACTTATAAAAAAATCAAGTTAGATAATGTATTTAAAAATATAAATATATCTAAAAGTTTATCTTCTATAGTAGACAAGTTGTATTTTTGGCAAGAACCAGGATTTGAAATTTTTAATTTAGCATCTACAAGTACTCAAAAAGAGGACAAGTCATCACTAAAAACAACAGACACAGCAAACAAAGAAAATAACTCTAAAGACAATTCATCAACAAATACACAAGTAGCAGTAGTAGAAGGAAAAGATGTTTATTTAATACAAGTTGGATCTTTTGATAATGATAAAGATTTAAATAAAATGACATCTAAATTAAATGAAAAAAAGATACCTAATTCAACAGTAAAGATAGATGGAGTAAATAAGGTACAAGCATATATATCATTTAATGAAAATGATATAAGAAATCAGCTTGATAATACAAAAAAAATAGTTGATGATGCATTTTTAACTAAGTTAGAAATTCCAGTATTATCTCTAGAATATACAGATGAGTATTCTTATATAAAAGATATTTCAGATAATCTAAATGCTCTTTTGCAAAGCTATGAAGAAGAATCAAGTTATTTAAATGAAAATAAAAGTGATTTAGATAGTGATAAATATAAAAAAATATTAAGCCAAAGAGAAAAAATTTTGGATAAATTAGAAAGCGAAGTAAATAAAATAGATTATAAAGAATTAGATGTATTTAAAACTAATTTATTGTCTTATACTTCACAAGTAAGAGATAATATTTCTAACTATGGTAATGAAATAGAGACAAGCAAGTCATATAAATATGAGGCTTTATTAATATCTTCTATACAAATGTATTATGAATTTATAAATAAAATTAAAACAGCTTAAGAGGTTGAAATTTTCAACCTTTTTTGAGTTTAAATTAATATCATTATATAAATATGAATTTAAATCATTATATAAAAAAAATATTATTTGTGAGATACATTTTTTATATAATGATTAAAAAATACTAGCAATTGAGATAAATAATTAACAATTGTTAAATTTTGGGGATAAATATAGTATACTATATGTATAAAAAGAATAAAAACAATATAAAAAGACAGGGGGTAAATAAAAATGAGACTCTTAACATTTAAAGGAGGAATACATCCTCCGTATAACAAAGAGTATACAAACAAAGTGGCATTAGCAAAAGCCGAAGCTCCAAAAGTCGTTTACATTCCTCTTCAACAACATATAGGTGCTCCAGCAAAACCTATAGTAGAAAAAGGTGATGAGGTTAAAAAAGGTCAAATGATAGGGCAAGCAGGTGGATTTGTTTCAGCAAATGTTCACTCATCAGTTTCTGGTAAAGTCATAGACATAGCAATGCATGAAGTTCCAGGTGGAATTGGACAGTGTATTGTAATAGAAAATGACTTCAAAGAAGAACTTCATGAAAGCGTTAAACCACATGGTGATTTAGACAGTTTAGAACCAAAAGAAATCATAAAAATTATACAAGATGCAGGAATTGTTGGTATGGGTGGTGCAACATTCCCAACACATGTAAAATTATCTCCACCACCAGATTCAAATATAGACGTTATAATTTTAAACGGTGCTGAATGTGAACCATATTTAACTGCTGACCACAGATTAATGGTTGAAATGCCAGAAGATGTAGTATTTGGTATAAGAGCAGTAATGAAAGCATTAGATGTACACAAAGGGTATATTGGTATAGAAGCAAATAAACCAGATGCAATAGAAGCTGTTACTAAAGCAGCTGAACCATATCCAGAAGTTGAAGTAGTTGGCCTTGAAATAAAATACCCACAAGGCGCAGAAAAACAACTTATATATGCATGTACAGGTGGTAGAGAAGTTCCATCAGGAGCATTACCAGCAGCTGCAGGTGCTGTAGTTACAAATGTTGGTACAGCAGCTCAAATAGCAAAATCAATAAAAACAGGTTTACCTCTAATAGAAAGAATAACTACTATTACAGGAGATGCAATAAAAGATCCTAAAAACTTAATAACTAAAGTTGGAACACCAGTCTGTGAAATAATAGACCAATGTGGTGGATTTAAAGATGATGTAAAAGTAGGAAAAGTTATATTAGGTGGACCTATGATGGGTAACACTCAATATACTACTCAAGCAGCAAGTACAAAAGGTACTTCAGGTATATTATGTTTATCAGAAGAAAAAGCTAGACTTCCTGAACCAACAAATTGTTTAAGATGTGGTAGATGTACAGAAGTCTGTCCAGCATTTTTACAACCTTTATACATAAGTGCAAACTCACTAAAAGGTGATTTTGATAGAGCAGAAGAACATAGAGCACTTGATTGTATAGAATGTGGTTCATGTTCATTTATATGTCCAGCTAGAAGACCTTTAGTAGAATCTATAAGAAATGCTAAACGTCAAATACAAGCAAAACGTAGAAAAGCACAAGCAGAAGCTCAAGCAAAAGCAGCAAAATAAATATCGGGGGGAAATAAACATGGAAAATAAGTTTATAGTGTCATCATCACCTCACATTAGAAGTAATGAAGATACTTCTTATATAATGAAACAAGTCATATTCGCTCTTGTACCAGTAGCACTTGCAGGGCTATGGTATTTTAGAGCAAGCGCATTATATGTTATGTTTTTCTGTATATTAGGTACAGTTGGTTCTGAATATATATGGGAAAAAATAACTAAACAAAAAAGTACTATAGGAGATTTTTCAGCAGTAGTAACAGGTTTACTATTAGCATTTAACGTTCCAGCATCACTTCCATGGTGGATGTGTTTATTAGGTGGTATATTTGCAATAGTAGTTGTAAAAATGATGTTTGGTGGAATAGGTAACAACTTCGTTAACCCTGCTTTAGCAGCAAGAGCATTCTTACTTGCATCATTCCCAGTTCCAATGACTAAATGGACTCAAACAGGAGTTAACTGGGTAAGTACTACGGCTGCAGCAGATGCAGTTACAACAGCAACTCCACTTAGTTTCTTAAAATCAGGAGCAGCAGGACTTAGTGGCTTAACTGATAATGGAATATCTATGATGGATTTATTAGTAGGTAATGTAGGTGGATGTGTTGGTGAAACATGTGCAATATTATTATTACTAGGTGGCGTTTACTTAATATACAAAGGAATTATAAGTTATATTATGCCATTATGTTATTTAGCAACAATATTTATATTAACTTTCTTATTAGGTGGATTTAATATTCAATTTGCTGTAAGTGAAATATTAGCAGGTGGTGTTATGTTAGGTGGTTTCTTCATGTTAACTGACTATACAACATCTCCAATGACTAAAAAAGGTCAAATTATATATGCAGTACTTGCAGGTATAATTTGTTCAGTAATTAGATTATATGGTGGATATCCAGAAGGATGTTCATATTCAATATTATTAGCTAATGTTATGACTCCACTTATAGACAAGTACGTTAACAACAGAGTATTTGGGGAGGTGGCTAAATAATGGGCAAAGATATGTTCAAACTAGGATTAAACTTATTAATAATAAGTGCAGTAGCTGCATTATTACTAGCATTTACTAATAGTGTTACAGCCGACACAATCGCTAAAAGAAGTGAACAAGCAAATGCAGAAGCTAGAAAATTAGTTTTAGAATCTGCTCAAGATTTTGAAGAAGTAAAAGATGTAAAAACTGATAATTCTAAAGGCGTGGAAGTTTCAGAAATATACGAAGCAAAAGACGCATCAGGAAATGTAGTTGGATATACTCTTAAAGTTTTACCATCTGGTTATGGTGGAACAATTGAATTAATGGTAGGTATAGATTCAGCTAATGGTCAAGTATCAGGAATAAATGTTGTTAGCAACTCAGAAACAGCAGGTCTTGGTGCTAAATCAACTGAACCAGAATTTAGTGATCAATATAAAGGTAAACCACTTGAAGAGCTTTCAGTTCTTAAAAATGGAACTCCTGGCGACACAGAAATTAAAGCAATATCTGGAGCTACTATAACTTCTACAGCAGTAACTAATGGTGTAGATGCAGCAATAGAAGTTTATAATAACTCTTTAAAATAATTGATAGGGGGATTTTGAGATGAATCTAGGAAAAGTATTTAAAAATGGTATTATCGACGAGAATCCAACCTTTGTACAAGTAATAGGGATGTGTCCAACTTTAGCTGTTACAAGTGCAGCTATAAATGGTTTAGGAATGGGACTTTCAACTACAGTAGTTTTAGCTTGTTCAAATGTAGCGATATCATTACTTAGAAAAGTAATACCAGATAAAATAAGAATACCAGCATTTGTAGTTGTTATAGCTACTTTCGTTACAATAGTACAAATGCTTTTAAAAGCATATATACCAACACTTGATAAAGCGCTTGGATTATATATTCCATTAATAGTTGTTAACTGTATAATACTTGCTCGTGCTGAAAGTTTTGCATCTAAAAATGGAGCAGTTGCTTCTGCAGTAGATGGTTTAGGTATGGGTCTTGGATTTACTATGGCTCTTACAATATTAGGAGCTGTTAGAGAATTATTAGGTGCAGGAAGTATATTCGGATTAAGTTTATTTGGAGCTTCTTACCAACCAGCTTTATTATTCATATTACCTCCAGGAGCTTTCTTAACATTAGGAATCCTTATGGCAATATTTAATAAAGTTACAAAGAAAAGTGCTTAATTTTTAGGAGGGAAATATTATGAATTATATTCTTTTATTACTAAGCATTGTCCTTGTTAACAACGTTATAACATCACAATTCTTAGGTATATGCCCTTTCTTAGGTGTTTCTAAGAAAGTAGATACAGCAGCAGGTATGGGAGCTGCGGTTACATTCGTTTTAGCCCTAGCTTCTTTAATAACATATTTTGTTCAAATGATATTGGTGAAAACAGGAACTGAATACTTACAAACTATAGCATTTATACTTGTTATAGCTTCAATAGTTCAGTTCGTTGAAATGGCACTTAAAAAAATGAGTCCATCTTTATATCAAGCGTTAGGTGTTTACTTACCTCTTATAACTACAAACTGTGCAGTTTTAGGTATAGCACTTGTTAATGTTCAAAATGATTATAATATATTACAAACATTAATAAATGGTGTTGGTGCAGGTTTAGGTTTTACATTAGCAATAGTTTTATTCGCAGGAATAAGAGAAAGATTAGAACTTGCAGATATTCCAGAAGCATTTAAAGGATATCCTATAACATTAATATCTGCAGCATTAATGTCAATAGCTTTCTTAGGATTCACAGGATTAATAAAACTTTAAAAACAGGGGGTGAAGTATTGTGGAAATATTAAAAGCAGTAATATTATTGGGAGTCATGGGATTAATATTTGGTGCTGTTTTAGCTTTCGCTGCCCAAAAATTCGCAGTTGAAGTTGATGAAAGAGAAGCCAAAATACTTGAAGTACTTCCTGGAGCAAACTGTGGTGGTTGCGGATACCCAGGTTGTGGTGGTGTAGCAGCAGCAATAGTAAAAGGTGAAGCACCTGTAAATGCATGTCCAGTTGGTGGAGCAGCAGTAGCTGCAAAAGTTGGAGAAATAATGGGTGTTGCAGCTGAAGCCGGAGAAAAACAAGTTGCACATGTTATGTGTAAAGGTACTTGTTCAAGTGCAGCAAATAAATATGAATATCAAGGTATAACAGATTGTAGAGCAGCAGTAGCATTAATCGGGGGACCAAAATCATGTAGTTTTGGATGTTTAGGTCTTGGAACTTGTGTATCTGTATGTGCATTTGGGGCATTATCAGTAGTTGATGGTGTTGCAGTAGTAGACGAAGATAAATGTGTTCTTTGTGGAAAATGTATAGATGTATGTCCAAAAGGATTAATACAAAAGAAACCAGCTAAACAAGAAGTTGTAGTTGACTGTAGTTCCAAAGATAAAGGTAAAGATGTAAAAGATAAATGCTCTGCTGGATGTATAGGATGTAAGAAATGTGAAAAATCTTGTCCAGTTGCAGCTATAACAGTAGAAAATAACTTAGCTACAATAGATTATTCTAAATGTATAGGATGTAAAGTTTGTGCAGAAGTTTGTCCAAAGAAAGTTATAGAAGCAGATTTATCAGATAGACGTAAAGTAAGTATAGATGAAGAAAAATGTATAGGTTGTACAGCTTGTGCAAGAACTTGTCCATTTGGAGCTATAGAAGGTGAAAAGAAACAACCACACAAAGTTGATCCTGAAAAATGTAAAGGTTGCCATTTATGCATGAAAAAATGTAAAAAAGGCGCAATGAAATTAGTTGACTCTAAAGAAGAATCAAAATTAGCTAATTAAAGATATTAAAATATAAAATGTGGATAGAATAAAGGTATAGATCTCTATACCTTTATTTTATTGTGCAGATAATTTCTAAATATTGTGTACATATTTATATTATAAAAATATCAATATAAATATTATTACAAAATTCTTAAAAAAAATAAGAAATTTGTAATAATAAATAGTATTTATTTAAATAAAGTAAATTTTTTCGCGAAATATGAGATTTAAACAAGAAAACAGTATACATTAAGATTGAAATTTTTATAATATAGTGATAAACTTAATTAGTACAAAATTTGAGTACAAGAAGGTGAACAAATGGAAATAATATTAGCATCAGCTTCACCGAGGAGAAAAGAAATTTTACAAAATACTAAGCTTAAATTCGAGATAGAAAAAAGTGATATTGAGGAAATAATTTTGGAAAATGAATCTCCTGAAGATATGGTAGTTAGACTTGCATATGAAAAAGCATTTGATGTAGCAAAAAAAAATAAAGATAAATTAGTTATAGGAGCAGATACAATAGTAGCTCTAGATAACGAAGTTTTAGGTAAGCCAAAAGATAAACAAGAGGCATACCAAATGATTAAAAAATTATCTAACAAAACACATAAAGTTATAACAGGAATAAGTTTAATTAACTTAAAAGAAAACAAAGTTATAAAAGATTATGTAGTTAGTTGTGTTACATTTAAAGATTTAAGTGATGACTCTATTAAAGATTATATAAATACAAATGAATCTTTAGACAAGGCAGGTGCATATGGAATACAGGGATATGGAGCTTTATTAGTTAAAACTATACAAGGTGATTATTTTAATATAGTTGGACTCCCTATTTCAAGACTTAGCGATTTACTAAAGGATCACTTTGATATAAATCTATTTTATGGAGGATGATTCATCTGCAAGAAACTTTAAACAAAGGTCTAAACATAAAAAATATGTTAATAGAAGAAAGACCAAGAGAAAAGATGCTGACAAAGGGTGTAAAATCATTATCTGATGCAGAATTGTTAGCTATTATAATTAGAACTGGAAATAAAAAATACAATGCTATAGAGCTTTCTAACCAAATATTTAAGGAAAAATTAATAAATATTAGGGATTTATATGATATAAGTATAGAAGAGCTATGTAGTATTGATGGTATTGGACTTACAAAGGCTACCCAAATAAAGGCAGCCATAGAATTAGGAGTAAGAGCATCCAGTTATAAGCCACCTAAATATAAAATTAAAAATCCTTGGGATATATATAAATATTATATGGATATATTGAGATATGAATCAAAGGAAATATTTAAAATAGTACTTTTAAATACTAAAAACGAAATAATTACGGATATAGATATTTCTGTTGGAACCTTAAATTCTTCTTTAGTCCATCCAAGAGAAGTTTTTAGAGCGGCTATAAGACGAAGTAGCAATAAGATTATACTTATACATAATCACCCATCAGGATGTCCCACACCTTCTGCAGAGGACAAAGTCGTAACAAACAGACTTGTTAACTGTGGAGAAATAATAGGCATTGAGGTAATAGACCATATAATTATAGGTGATGGATTGTATTTTAGTTTTAAAGAAAATATGTTGATTTGATATAGTGTAAGATTGAAGGGAGCGTTTAAAAATGGCAAGTGAAAAGAAACAAAAAAAACAAAAAGGATCTTTCTTTGGATTCGGTAAAATGACAAAAGATATGGGGATAGACTTAGGTACTGCTAATACTTTAGTATACATTAAAGGTCAAGGAATAGTACTTAGAGAACCATCTGTTGTAGCAATAAGAGATGACAGCAAAGATGTTTTAGCTGTTGGTGAAGAAGCAAAAAGAATGATAGGTAGAACACCTGGAAATATAAAAGCAATAAGACCAATGAAAGACGGAGTTATAGCTGACTTTGATATAACTCAATCAATGTTAACTTACTTCATACAAAAATCTGCAGCTAAAAAAGGTGTAGTTAGTGCAAGAATAGCTATATGTGTACCATATGGTGTTACTGAAGTAGAGAAAAAAGCAATAGAAGAAGCAGCACAACAAGCAGGAGCTAAAGAAGTATTCTTAATAGAAGAACCAATGGCAGCTGCAATAGGTGCAGGACTTAGAGTAGAAGAACCAGAAGGTAACATGGTTGTTGATATCGGTGGTGGTACTTCTGAAATAGCTGTTATATCATTAGGTGGTATAGATACTGCTGAATCAATAAGAATAGGTGGTAACAAATTAGACGAAGCTATAGTTAACTACGTTAAAAAAGAATACAACTTATTAATCGGTGAAAGAACTGCTGAAGATGTTAAAATAAACATAGGATCAGCATATAAAGATGGAGAAGAAGTAACATCTCAAATAAGCGGTAGAGATTTAGTTACAGGTCTTCCTAAAAAAATAGATATATCTTCTTCAGAAATAAGAGATGCATTAAAAGATCCTATTAATACAATAGTTAATGGAATAAAAATAACTCTAGAAAAAACAAAACCAGAGCTTGCTGCTGACCTTATGGAAAACGGAATAATGTTAACAGGAGGAGGAGCTTTATTAAAAGGTCTTGATTTACTAGTAAAAGAAGAAACTGGTATGCCAGTATTTATAGCTGAATATCCACTTGATTGTGTTGCTATAGGAACTGGAAAATCAGTAGAAGATCAAGAAATATTTGAGAAAGTTCTAGTAGCAAACAAAAGAAGATAGAAGCTGGTGATGAGTTTGAGAAGAGACAAAAATAAACGTAAAATAAATTTTAAAGTGATAGCAACTGGTGTAGTTGCTATCACTTTAATTGGAATTGTGGGCATATCGATTGGATCAAATTCGGGAAATAGTCCCTTTAACTCAAATATAATATTAAATGTATCATCTACATTAGAAAATGGTGTAAGTAAAGGAGTACAATTCTTTACTGGAGGATTTTCTGATATATTAAAATTTAAATCTAATGCTAATAAAGTAGCTAAATTAGAGGAAGAAAATACAGAACTAAAAAAACAAATAACAGAATTAAAAGGTGAGTTAGAAGATACTAACTCATTAGAAAAACTAAAAAAAGCACTTAAGTTTGTAGATGAGAAATATGTGGCAAATCAAGTTGCAGCTAAAGTAGTAAGCAAAAATGATGGTCTTTGGTACACATCTATAGTTGTAAGTGCAGGTAGTGAGGATGGAGTTAAAGAAAATAGTTTAGTTATTAATGGAGATGGGTTAGTTGGAATAGTTACTGAAGTATCTTCAAACTACTCAAAAGCAATTACTTTATTAGACACTACATCATCAGTTAGTTTCAAATTATCAAGAGATTCTAATTGCAAGGGAATTATTACAACTGGAACAGGTATAAAAAATGAAGAAGCAAACAGAGACAAAGGTCTTTTACAAGGTTACATGCTTGATTCAGATTATGATGTACTTCCAGGAGATAGTGTAGTTACATCTGGGCTTGGTTTATATCCAAAAGACATTGTTATAGGAGAAGTTACAAAGGTTACAGAAGATAAAAGTAAGTCTTTAAAATATGTAGTAGTTAAACCAAATGTAAACTTCAAAAGTATTGACAATGTAATCATAGTAGAACCAAGAAATATAAATTAGAGAGGTAACTATTATGAAAAGAGTATTACTTTGTATATTGGGTTTTTTTATAATAATACTTCAAAATAGTATTATTAATTATTTATCTGTTTTTGGAATGACTATAAATATAGTCTTAATATATTTAGTCTTAATTTCACTTTATTTAGATGAATTAGAAAGTGGTATTATAGGCGCTATTTTAGGTATTATACTAGATGCTAGTGTCGGAGGTATATTTGGAGCTAATGCACTAATATTTTTTGTAATAGCATATATGGTAAGTTATATAAAAGATAAAGTTTATAAGGAAAGTCCTATAATGATATTTACTATTATTTTAGGGACAACTTTTATTTATTGTGGAGTTAGTTTTTTACTTGCCAGGTTATTATATAACGTATATACATTGACATCTATTATAAAAATACTATTAGTTCCTATTATAAATAGCTTAGTAGGAATATTAGTATATAAAATATTTAAAAAACCAATATTAAGACTAGAAGAAGAATAGTGGTGATTTAATGGAAGAAAATAAAATTATTGGAAGATTTAAGGCTATAAAAATTTTCTTGCTATGTGCATTTGCTGTAATTATAGCAAAAATGGTATATATGAATGTAGTACAACATGAATATTATACAAATCTTGCTGAAAATAAAACTTATAAACAAGTTACAATAAAAGCTGCAAGAGGAGAAATTAGAGATAGATACGGAAGGCTTTTAGCAGGAAATACAAATTCCTTTGTAGTTGAGGTATCAAGTGATCAATTGACTGCTAAAGGAAATGACGCTAATGCTGTTGCTTTAAAAATAATTAATAAGCTAATAGAAAATGGGGAAGATTATGAGGATGATTTTCCTATTGTAATAAATAAAAATGGAAGCTTTTCTTATACATATGATAAAAATGTAAAAGAATATAAAGAAAAGAACAATATACCATCTAATTTAAATGCAAAAGATACATTTTATTACTTAGTGGATAGTCTTATTGAAGATGGAACATTAAAAAAATCAGATAGAGATTTAGAACCAGCCGAACTTCAAAAAAAGCTTAATAATAATGGATATTATCCACCAATATTAGTTAAAGATTTTGAGTTTACAGATATTAAAAATAAAAATGACTGGTTAGAAAGTTTCGTTAAGAAATTAGATGATGGAACAAAGTTAGAAGTAAAAAGCACAGACAGTGCAAAAGTTGCATTAAAAAAAATTAGACAGTATTATGGAATTGACGAAAGTTTAAGCGATAAAGATGCAAGAAAAATACTAATAGTGAGAAACCTTATAAAATCTCAAGGTTATAGAACTTACTATCCGATTACACTAGCATCAAATGTATCAGAAGAAACAGTAGCTTTTGTAGAAGAAAACACAACAAATATGCCTGGAATATCAATATCTAATGAACCTATTAGATATTATCCAAACGGAGCATTAGCTTCACATGTACTTGGATATGTAGGTAAAATACCTTCGACACAGTTAGATGATTATTTAAACAATAAAGAAAAATCATATAAATCTGATGATATCGTAGGTCTTACAGGAATTGAAGGTACTCAAGAAGACAACTTAAAAGGTATTGATGGATATAAAAAAGTAAAAGTAAATGCGACAGGTAAGATTACTGATGAATTAGAAGTTAAAGAACCTGTATCAGGAGATACAGTATATTTAACTCTAGATATGGATTTACAAAAAGTAGCTGAAGAAGGTTTAGAGAAAACTATACAAGTTGCAAATAATGGAGGAATATACAAAAGTGATTATGGAGATATATACACAAGTGGTGGAGCTCCAAACGCAAAAACAGCAGCTCTTATAGCTGTTGATGTAAAAACAGGTGAAGTATTAGCATCTGCTAGTTATCCTGATTATGATCCAAACTTATTTGTAACAGGTATTTCATCAAAAGATTACGAAAAACTTCAACCAGAAAATCCAAACGATACTCTAGCTGCCAGTCCACTTTTAAACTTAGTAACACAGGGGGTATTCCAACCTGGTTCTACATTTAAAATGATAACAGGTATGGCGGCATTAGAAAATGGCTTAGATCCAAATTACACAATAAATGACCCAGGGGTTATAAAATTAAATGGGCAGACATTTGCAGATGCCGTTTGGAATAAGTCAAAAAGTAACCATGGTGCAGTAAATTTATACAAAGCACTACAAGAGTCTTGTAACGTTTACTTTGGTATAGTTGGTACAGGTACAAACTGGGTCGGAGGAAAAGATCCAGGTGCAGATGTAGATTCTGAAAAGATACTTGAATATGCTAAATTATTCGGCTTAAATGAACATACAGGTTTAGAAGATGAAATTACAGAATCAATCGGAAAAGTACCAAGTGAAGAAGATAAAATAAACTCAACTAAAATATCACTTAGATCATATCTAAATCTAAATATAATCGATAGTTTTACTGATATTGATGAAAATGACGATGAGGAAATGAGCAAGAGAATAGATGAGATTGTAAGTTGGATAGATGAAGACCCTACACCAGGTAGAGGAGAAGTAATGTCTAGACTAGCTGATTTAAATGTAAAAGAAGATAGGATAGAAGATTTAGCTGATTCTATACTATTCACATACTTAAAATTTGCTAAATGGACATTATCAGATAACTTAAACTTAGCTATAGGACAAGGTGAAAATGCATATACACCATCACAGGTAGTAAGGTATATAATGGCTATTGCAAATGGAGGATATTTAACAGACTTAACATTGACTAAGAAAATTGTAAATAGCGATTATGAAATAACATATGAAAATGAAGTAGTATCTAAAAAAATTGCTTTTAAAGACAGTGATAACTTAAAAGAATTAATAAAAGGTATGAAACTCGTTACAAGTGAAGGTACTGCTGCAAAATACTTTGCTAATTTCCCTGTGGAAGTTGCCGCAAAAAGTGGTACAGCAGAGAGAAAAGATAAAATACCTACAGCTGACGAATATAACTATTTAATGGAGCATTTATCTAGTTATGGTGTAGAGAAAAAAGAAGTTTTAAAAGTTTATAATAAATTAAGAAAAGACAGGGAAGCTGAATTAACTAAAAATAAAATCAAAGAAATTAAGGAACAATTAAAAGATAAAAATTTAGATGAAGAAACAAGAGCAGAGTTAGAAAAACAATTAAAAGATGGAGTTAGCGAAAAATTAGCTGATACAGATAAAATAAATTCAGCTTATTTAAGAAGAGCTATAAAGAAATTAAATCCTTCTATTACAGATGATGATATCGATAAGTATAAACAAACTTATGGAGACTTTGGTTGGGCTGTGGCATTTGCACCAGCAGATAATCCAGAAATAGCCGTAGCAGTAGTTATTCCTCAAGGGACTACAAGTAATTATGCTTTCTTATCAATAAAAGATGTAATAGGATATTATTTACTTGGTTCATCTGATGAACAAACAAGTAGTTCAAGTAAAAATGATGATTCAAATAGTGATTCAGAAGATGACTCTAATACTGATAATAAAGACTCTAGCTCTAATGACAACACAAGTAACAGTACAGGTAGTGACAACAAATTAAATTTTAATGTTCAAATAAAAAAATAAAAAGGTGATTAATATATTTATGAAGAATATAGTAAATAAATTGATATCACTCTGGAGGTTGTTATGTCTTTAAAAGAAGTTTCAGCCAGTGAACTTATTGAATTTAAGGGCAATAAAAAAGGTATAATTATAAATATAAAAAAAGTAGCGCCTTTTGATATTGTAAAAGATTCAATAATTAACAGGTTAGAAGAATATGTAGGATTTTTTAATGGAGCCAAAATCTGTGAAATTAATTGTGATTACTTAAGTGATATTCAAATAATAATGATAAAAGAAGAACTTACATCTAGATTTGATATAGAATTTACGGAAGATGAAGAGAAGAAACAATTAGGATTATTTGACACTAAATATGTGGAAAGCTTAAGGTCTGGAGAAATCGTAGTATATGATGGTGACATAGTTGTCATGAAAGATATGAATCCAGGTTCACAATTAACTTCTATAAGAGATATAGTTATTATGGGTAATATAAGTGCTGGAGCGAGAGCTATAGCAGCAGGAAATATAACAGTTATGGGTAAAGTTGAAGGATTTGTACATGCAGGTGCTAATGGTAATGATAGAGCATATATAGTTGGAAACTGCTTGTGTCCAAAAATTTTACAAATTGCCGATAATATAGCTGAGGCGCCTGATGATGATGAAAGTAACCAAGAAATTAAAGAAATCAGCCCGGAGATAGCCTTTGTAAGTGAAGGACGAATAGTAATAGAAAGTTACTTACCTAAAAATATAAAAAAAGAAGGAAATCTATAGGGGGTAGAAAAATGAGTGAAGTTATAGTTATAACATCAGGTAAAGGTGGAGTCGGAAAAACGACTACAGTTGCGAACTTAGGAACAGCATTAAGCTTTCAAAATAAAAAAACAGTAGTAGTAGATGCTGATATAGGACTTAGAAATTTAGACGTAGTTATGGGTCTTGAAAATAGAATAGTATATGATATAGTTGACGTTGTTGAAGGAACTTGTAAATTAAAACAAGCTTTAATTAAAGATAAAAGATTTGAAAATTTATATCTGTTACCAGCTGCTCAAACTAGAGATAAAAATGCATTAACAGAAGAACAAATGAAAGACCTATGTGACAGGCTTAGAGAATCTTTTGACTATATAATAATAGATTGTCCTGCTGGTATTGAACAAGGTTTCAAAAATGCAGTAGCTGGAGCAGATAGAGCGATAGTAGTAACTAACCCAGAAGTTTCAGCAGTAAGAGATGCTGACAGAATTATAGGTTTATTACAAGCAAATGAAATTAATAATATTAAACTTATAATAAATAGAATAAGACAAGATATGGTTAAGCGTGGCGATATGATGGACAAGCAAGATATCGTTGAAATATTATCTATAGATTTAATTGGTATGGTTCCAGATGATGAAAGCATAATTATATCAACAAATAAAGGTGAACCTGCTATTTTAGATGAAAGATCATTAGCTGGTAAAGCTTATAAAAATATAGCTAGCAGAATCTTAGGTCATGATGTTCCAATTATGGAACTTCAAACTCAAGATGGATTCTTCAGCAAACTTAAAAAGATGTTTGGAGCAGCCAAATAGATAGGAGGATATTATGTTCGATTTTTTTAGGCCATTCAATAATAATTCACAAACAAGCAAGAATGTGGCAAAGGAAAGACTGAAATTAGTATTGGTACATGATAGAATAGATTGTTCTCCACAACTATTAGAAGCTATAAAAGATGATATATTAAAGGTTATATCTAGTTATGCAGAAATAGATGAAGAAGGTTTAGAAATAAAAATGTCTAAAACAAGAAGCGAAACAGATGATAAGCCAGTATCAGCCTTAGTTGCAAATATACCACTTAAAAATATAAAAGAGAGAAAAATTTAAATTTTATAATATAGAGGGGAGAAAATCTGCCTCTTAAAGAGATTTAGATAGAGATTTTCTTTATGGGGATATACGCAAGTATATCCCTTTAAATATTAGTTAATTTTTGAGAGTGTATCAGAAAGACGGTGAGAAATTGATAGATTATAAGAATACTTTAAAGCTTATAAAGAAAATAGATTGGAAGTTAATTTTAATTGTACTTGCTATATTTGCTTATGGTTTAATTATACTTAGTAGTGCTACTCATGCAAATCAAACAGGACAATATAAGAGATTAATAGTACAAAGTATAGCTTTTGGAATAGGTACATTTATTGTAATATTTATTTTAATGATAGACTACAACTTTATGGGTAAACATTACAAAGAACTGTATGTAGCTAGTATAGCGCTATTGACATTAGTTTTAATATTTGGAGATAGCAGGGGGGGAGCAAAATCTACCTTTAACTTAGGGATACTAGATTTACAAGTAATAGAAGTTGTAAAGATAACTTTTATACTTAGTTATGCAAAAATAGTTGAAAACTACAGAGGAAAATTAAATACCTTAAAAGAAATTTTTGATGTTGTGCTTTATGCAATACCTGTTATAGGTCTTATAATAGTTGAGCCAGACTTAGGAGGTGCTATTATATTTTGTTGTATAGTATTTGGAATGATATTCTCTGCTGGTATAGATAGAAAAATACTTATAAAAGCAGGAACAATTGTTTTAATACTACTGCCTATAGCATATATGTGTATGGATACATATCAAAAAAATAGAATATTAGGTTTTATGGATCCAGAAGATACATCTATTGAAGGAAACTATCAGCTTATGCAATCTATGATAGCAATAGGTTCAGGAGGAATGACTGGAAAGGGATTATATAACGGTACCCAAAACCAAGAGGACTTCTTACCAATACAAGATAGTGACTTTATATTTGCAGTAGTTGTAGAAGAATTAGGTGTAGTAGGAGGTACGGCATTAGTTTGTTTATATGCCCTGTTCCTTCTTAGAATGATAAAAATTGCGAGGGAAGCTAAGGATGTGTATGGATCCTTTATAGTCATTGGGGTTGTATGCATGTTTGCTTATCAGATTATACAGAATATAGGTATGACGATGGGATTAATTCCAGTAACAGGAGTAACATTGTCGTTTATAAGTTATGGTGGTAGTGCCGTAATGACTTCTCTAGCAATTATAGGAGTAGTCTTGAATGTTGGAATGAGACGTAAGAAGATCAACTTCTAGTAAATTGTGGAATTTAAAAACTTATTTTATAAAGAATACAATAAAAGTCTATGGAAATTAAATTTATGTTTCCATAGATTTTTTTTGCGGTTTAAGAAATCAAAAGGGAATATTATATATAAAAAAAGATAAAATAGAATATGATGAAAAACGTTTTTTGCAAAGGAAAGAGAAAAAAATAGGCTATAATATAAGTATAAATATGTAAAATTTACTTATTATTAAATAGTAATAGCTAAAATTGGTTATAAATATAATAGAAAGTTTATATGTCTATTTTATATAAAAATAAACTAATATTATATTTAGCTAAGCGTAAATTTCTTTTAATTGTGACCAGTATTGGATTTAATTATTAATAAAAACCTTTGAACATAATATTTTATAGTGTATAATAAAATTCGTGTTATTTTTAATATAAAATAAGATAAAAATAATTGATTGAAATATATAGGAAATATGGAGGATTAAGTAATAGATGGATAAACACAATTTTAAAAAGATACTTAAAAAAGTAGAAAAACCAGCTAGATATCTTGGAAATGAAATAAATTCAATACATAAAGATACTACAAACGAAAATTTAATAAGATATGCTCACTGTTTCCCAGACTTATATGAAGTAGGGATGAGTCACTTAGGAAGTCAAATACTTTACAGAGCAATAAATAGAGATGAAGATGTATTTTGTGAAAGAGTTTATGCTCCAGCATTAGATATGGAAGAAATAATGAGAGAAAATAACATACCTCTATTCGCATTAGAATCTAGAGAATCAATAAGAAACTTTGATTTTGTTACATTTACTCTTCAATATGAACTTTCATATTCAAATATATTAAATATGATGGATTTAGCGGGAATACCTCTAAAAAGAGAAGATAGAGATTTAGACGATCCATTCATAATGGTTGGAGGTTCATGTGCATACAACTGCGAACCACTTGCAGATTTTATAGATATAGCAGTACTAGGTGAAGGTGAAGAATTAAACCTAGAAGTTATAGCTGAATATAAAGAATGGAAGAAAAACAAAACTACAAGAGAAGACTTCTTAGCTAGAGTAGCTAAAATAGAAGGTGTTTATGTTCCTAGTTTCTACGATGTAGAATACAACGAAGATCAAACAGTAAAAAGTGTTAAGCCAAACAGAGAAGGCGTAAATGAAAAAGTTCGTAAAAGAATAATAAGAAATATGGATGAAGTATATTATCCAGAAAAATTAATAGTTCCTTATATAGAAATAGTTCACGACAGAGTTGTATTAGAATTATTTAGAGGATGTACAAGAGGATGTAGATTCTGCCAAGCAGGTATGATATACAGACCAATAAGAGAAAAAAGTTTAGATACATTAACTAAGTCAGTTAGAGAATTAGTAGACAATACAGGATATGACGAAATATCATTATCATCACTAAGTACAAGTGACTACTCACAATTACCAGAGTTAACAGATTTCTTAGTTGATGAATTTACACCAGAAAATATAGGTATATCTCTACCATCACTTAGACTTGACAACTTCTCTATGGAAATAGCAGAGAAAATACAACAAGTTAGAAAATCAGGTCTTACTTTTGCACCAGAAGCAGGAACTCAAAGACTTAGAGATGTTATAAACAAAGGTGTAACAGAAAACGACCTTAAAAATACAACTAAAAAAGCATTTGAAATGGGATGGAATAGTGTTAAATTATACTTCATGATCGGTCTTCCAACTGAAAGATACGATGACTTAGATGGTATAAGAGACTTAGCATATGATGTTATAGATACTTACAGAGAAGTACATGGTGGAAAACTTAAAAAGAAATTCTCAGTTACAGTAAGTACATCAACATTTGTACCAAAACCATTTACACCATTCCAATGGCATGGTCAAGATACAACTGAAGAAGTTTTAAATAAACAACATTATTTAGTAAAAGCTCTTAAAAATAAAGACATAAAATACAACTACCATGATTCAAAAACAAGTTTAATGGAAGCAGTATTTGCAAGAGGAGATAGAAGATTAGGTAAAGTTCTATTAGATGCATACAAAATGGGTGCTAAATTCGATGGATGGAGTGAGCACTTCAAATTAGATATATATAAAGAAGCTATGGAGAAAAATAATTTAGATATAGCATTCTATGCTAATAGAGAAAGATCTTATGATGAAGTATTCCCTTGGGACCATATAGACGTTGGTGTTAGCAAAAAGTTCTTAGTTAGAGAAAATGAAATAGCTAAATCTGAAAAAGTAACTGTAGATTGCAGACACAAATGTAATGGTTGTGGAATAAATGCACATGAAATTGGAAAGGGGTTATGTTAAGTATGAGTAAACTAATAAGAGTTAAGTACAAAAAAGAAGATGAGATGATATTTATATCTCATCTTGATTTACAAAGATTACTACAAAGAGCTTTCAGAAGAGCAAAAATAAACTTAAGCTATTCTGAAGGATTTAATCCTCATCCTAAAATGAGTTATGGTAATGCATTAGCTCTAGGGGTAGAGAGTCAAGGAGAATATGTCGATATTGAAATAGAAGACGACATAGAAGTAAAAGAATTCTTAGAAAGAATAAATGAACAGTTACCAGAAGGAATTAAATTTGTAAAAGGTCAAGAAATAGACCCAAAAACTCCTTCATTATCTTCAGTTATAGTTTATGGAGAATATATATTCAATATAGACTTAGAAAGCCCTTTAAGCAAAGAGTATGTTAAGTCAAGAGTATTAAACTTCATAAAAAGCAAAGAAATAATAGTAACTAAGAAAAATAAAAAAGGTAAAAAAGTAGAAGTTGACATAAGACCTTTAATTAGAAACTTTGATTTAGTTAGCTTAGACGATACTAAAGTAACATTTGTATCTACTATAGCTACAGGATCAAAAGCTAATTTAAATATAAATATTTTAATACCTCAAATCTTAGATATGCTTGGTCTTGAGATGGATCCAAGAGAAGTTGGTGTTTTAAGACGTGATTTATATAAAGAGGAAGATGGTCAATTAGTGACTCCACTTTAATTTATAGAGATAATATAATGAAACAAATTATAGTGCAGTCTTTAGTTTCATCTACACAAACAGCAGTTATGCAGGATAATAAACTTGTGGAATTATTAATTGAAAATAATATACATAAAAAAACAAAATCGAATATATACAGAGGCATAGTCAAAAATATCAAACCAGGTATAGAGGCGGCCTTTGTAGATATCGGTTTTGAAAAGATGGCATATTTACCTATCAAATCTTCTGACAATATTAAAAATGGTATGGAACTTCTTGTTCAAATTAATAAAGAAGCTGTGGGGACTAAAGCACCAAAACTTACACAAGAAATAAGTATATCTGGGAGATATTTAGTTTTAATACCATCAAATGATAGGATTACAATATCAAATAAAATATTAGAAGAAAAAGAACGATTTAGGCTAAAAAAATTAGTAAAATCGTTTAATAAAGATAAATTAGGCATAATAATAAGAACAGAAGCTGCAAATTGTGATGTAGAGACTCTAAAAGAAGATTTTGAAACGCTTATACAAAGATATCAAGAGATATCTAAAGAGTTTAAATTAGGGATAGGACCAAAACTATTATATAGAGAATTGGATTTAGACACAAAATATATCAAAGATAATATTAATGAAGATATAAATAAAATTGTTTTTAATGATAAAAATAAATATATAGAAATTAAAAATTTATTAAGTAACATAGATAAAAGTTACTTAGATAAATTAATTTTAGAAGAAAATAAAGATGTGTTTGACTTATATAAAGTTTCAAAAGAAATACAAAAAGCTTTAAGTAAAAAAGTATGGCTTAAAAGTGGAGGGTATTTAATAATAGAAAAAACAGAAGCTTTAACAGTAATCGACGTCAACACAGGTAAATTTACCGGTAATATATCTAGAGAAGAAACAATGTATAAAACTAATCTAGAAGCTTGTGAAGAAATTGCAAGACAACTAAAAATTAGAGATATTGCTGGAATTATAATCGTAGACTTTATTGATTTACAAAAGAAAAAATCAAAACAAGATTTATTAAAAAAATTAGAAGAATGTTTAAGTAGAGATAAAAGAAAAACAGAGGTCCTAGGTATAACAAGATTAGGACTTGTTGAAATTGCCAGAAGGCGAGAAAAAGACTCTATAGATTCTTATTATTTGAGGTCGTGTGAGACATGTGGAAATGATTTTGGCCAAAAATCGATTAATTATATCTTAGACGATTTAGAAAAAGAAGTTATGAGAATTAAAGAACATACAGATTATAATAATATTTTAATGGAATTAAAACCATTTATTTACAATGAAATGCTTGATAAATACAGCAATGCATTAAAAAATATAGAAAATAAATACGGTGTAAACATTGAAATTACAAAAACGACAGATGTAAATCAAAAAGACGAAAAAATTATTTATAAATAATATTGACTTTTAATAAAAAAACATGTATTATTAATAACTGTAATGCCGCACAGACAAGGTAAAAACTTTCGAAAGGAAGTACCTTAATGGCGAGTTTGAGACCGAGGAGGTGTATATGAATGTACGCTATAGTTAAAACAGGTGGAAAGCAATACAAAGTTGCTCAAGGTGATGTATTATTCGTAGAAAAATTAGAAGCTAACGAAGGTGATGTTGTAACTTTAGATCAAGTATTAGCTGTTGCTGGTGAAAACGGATTAACTGTTGGAGCTCCAGTTGTAGAAGGTGCTACTGTAACTGCTAAAGTTGTAGCTCAAGGAAAAGCTAAAAAAGTAATAGTTTACAAATACAAAGCTAAAAAAGACTACAGAAGAAAACAAGGACATCGTCAACCATACACTAAGTTAGTTATAGAATCTATAAACGCTTAGTAATTGGAGTGTAATATGATAAAGATTAAATATCATTACACAGATGATTTCAGATTAAAAGGTTTCACACTAAAAGGACATGCTGAGTATGCCGAATATGGATACGATATAGTTTGTTCAGCCGTTACATCTAACGCAATTGGTGTGGACAACTCATTGAACTTACTTGCAAAAGTCGAATTCGAGTCTGAAATAGGGCAAGAAGGAATGATTGAATGTATAGTAAAAGAAAGTTGTTTAAATGATAAAACAGATTTATTATTCGAACACTTTAAGTTAACAATGGAAATGATAAAAGGACAATATCCGAAAAATATAAAAATCTTAAAAAAGTAGGGGGTGACTCCAAATGTTAAACATGAACTTACAATTATTAGCATCTAAAAAAGGGGTAGGGTCTTCTAAAAATGGTAGAGATTCTATATCAAAAAGATTAGGTGTTAAAAGATATGACGGACAAGTAGTTACTGCAGGAAGTATAATAGTAAGACAAAGAGGAACTAAAATACATCCAGGAACTAATGTAGGTAAAGGTGGAGATGACACTTTATTCGCATTAATAGACGGTACTGTTAAGTTCGAAAGATACGACAAAAAAAGAAAAAAAGTAAGTATATATCCAGTAGTAGAAGTTGCTGAATAATTATAAAAGAAAAGGAGTGTATCTACACTCCTTTTTGTTTTATTAATCTATAGTAACTCAGATTAAATATCTCTAAGATAGATATTTTCTTACTAATTAAAAGGAAATATACATACGAATCTTTGGAATAAAGATTTTTTCAATAATAATATATACCTTAAAAATGGAAACAATAAAAATATTACTGGGAGGTGAAAGACTTGTTTATAGATAAGGCTAGAATATTCGTAAAAGCAGGAAACGGCGGAAATGGTTCTGTATCATTTAGAAGAGAAAAATATGTTCCAGCAGGAGGCCCAGACGGCGGAGACGGTGGTCGTGGAGCTAGTATAATCTTCAAAGTAGATACAGGTCTTAGAACTTTAATGGATTTCAAATACAAAAAGAAATATGTAGGTGAGCCAGGAGCAGACGGAAGCAAAAAAAGACAAGCAGGAAAAAACGGTGAAGATTTAATATTAAAAGTTCCACCAGGAACAATAATAAGAGACGAAGCTACTAATTTAATAATAGCTGACTTAAAACATGAAGGCGATGAAGCAGTAGTTGCAAAAGGTGGTAGAGGCGGAAAAGGAAACCAACACTTTGCAAATGCAGTAAGACAAGCGCCTAGTTTTGCGAAATCTGGAACTGATGGAGAAGAAAGATGGGTAATACTAGAACTTAAAATGATTGCTGATGTAGGTCTTTTAGGATTCCCTAACGTAGGAAAATCTACTTTCTTATCAGTAGTAACTAAAGCTAGACCAAAGATAGCTAATTATCACTTCACAACATTAACTCCAAATTTAGGAGTTGTTAAAACTAACTTTGGAGACAGTTTTGTTCTTGCAGATATACCAGGACTTATAGAAGGTGCTGCAGAAGGTATTGGATTAGGACATGACTTCTTAAGACACGTTGAAAGAACAAAAGTGTTAATCCACGTAGTTGATATATCAGGAATTGAAGGTAGAGATCCTATCGAAGACTTCGATAAAATCAACGATGAATTAAAACTATACAACGAAAAACTATCTACTAGACCTCAAATAGTAGTTGCAAATAAAGCAGACTTATTATTCGATGAGTCAGTTTATGAAAACTTCAAAAAGACTTTAGAAGACAGAGGATACAAAGTATTCAAAATGTCTGCTGCAACTAGAGATGGTGTAGATGAAGTTATAGCTTATACTTCACAATTACTTCAAGAAGTAGAAGATGTAGAATTAGTATCAGAAGAAGAATACTACAGACCAGAACTTGACAACACTGCTGAAGAAGGATTAAGTGTTGAAATAGATGAAGATGGAACTTATGTAGTAACTGGTAAAAAACTTAGAAGAATCATGTACTCTGTTGACTTTGAAGATATGGAATCTATCCAATTCTTCCAAAAAACTATGGAAAACGAAGGTGTATTCGATAAACTTAGAGAAATGGGCATAGAAGATGGAGATACAGTTAAAATATACGAAGTAGAGTTTGAATTCTATCACTAGAATTTAAACATAAATTAGGAGGAAGACATGCTAAATAGTAAACAAAGAGCTTACTTAAGATCTCTTGCAAATACTATGAAACCTATAACTCAAATAGGTAAAGATGGTGTAAATGAGAGATTCTTAGAACAATTAGATAATATGCTAGATTCTAGAGAACTAGTTAAAGTTAATATACTTGAAACTGCAGGACTTGACGCTAAAGAAACAGCAAATGCAATATGTAATGCATTAAGAGCTGAATACGTTCAAGCTATAGGTTTTAAATTTACAATATACAGAAAAAATTTAGAAGAACCTAAAATATTATTCCCAGGACAAGTAGCTAAGAAAAAAGTTCAAGAAGAAGGTACTACTAGAAAAGGTAAACCAACTAAAAGATCAAGAAGATAATTAACATAAAAAAGAAAAGAATTGCTAAAAGTTTAAACTAGGCAATTCTTTTTTTGAATTAAATTTTAAAATAGTAAAGGATACTTATAAAATTCGATATGTATACAAAAATTCCTTTATAAATTCTAAAAATAAGACAAATTTTTTAATTTATAAACAAATCAATCTTTATAAGATAGATTTAGAGTTAAACCGTCTTCTCCTATAATAGTTTCATTGAAAAGGTTAGTCGCATTCTCAATAAAGTCTTTGGGCTCTTCTATAGAAGGACTAAAATGTGTTAAAAGTAGTTTATCTACATTTCCTGCGTTAGCAAGACTTGCAGCCTCTCTAAATGTCATATGTTTATTTTTAACGGCTTTTGATATATCTAAATCATCTCCATACATACCTTCACATACGAATAAATCACTTCCATATATAAATTGTGGAATTTCAAAAGTAGGTCGAGTATCTGTTATAAAACTTAATTTAATCCCTCTTCGCCCATCGCCTAAGACCATATCTGAATAATAAGTTTTGTCACCATAAAGTACAGTATCATTTTCTTGGAGCTTTTTCCATAAAATTTGTGGGACTTCGTTAGATAATGCCTTATCTCTATCGAATTTGGCCTTTCTTTTAAAATACAAGCTATATCCTATACATTCAGTTGAATGATCCAAGTCAATTGTTGAAATTTCAATATCTTTTAAAATTTTATGTTCAAGACTAAATTTTTCTTTTGGATTTTCAATTACATAAACTCTATATGGAAGGTATTCTACTAATACTTTTATTGCATTCATAGCATCAATTATTCCAGCAGGGCCAACTATCGTTAAATCATCTACTTTTCCGCTATTGCCCATAGTTTGAAGAAGACCAATTAATCCAATTATATGATCTCCATGTAGATGGGTTATAAGTATTAAATCTATATTTTTGAATCCACAATTATTCTTTTTTATTGCAACTTGTGTTCCTTCACCACAGTCTATCAGTATTTTACATCCCCTGTAGTTTATAAAAAGGGACGATAAAAATCTATTTGGCATTGGTACATTACCACCGCAGCCTAATAATGTTAAATCAATCATTTGTATCTCCTTTTAAATTAATATTTGCAAGATTATATTAAAAAAATTGTAATAAATTTACTATAACATAGAAAAATGAAAATAGTATATTGAAATATAATGGTTAACTATATTTTAACCGTTTAATGTAAAATTAGTAAATAAGGGGGAGATATTATGAAAAAAATTAAAATCTTTTGTGCTATTCTATGTCTAATTATATTTATGTGCTGTGGTTGCAGTAGCAAAGTAAATCAAAAAAGTACAAATACCCAAAGAGGTACGATAGGTAATAATGATAAGAATCAAACAATTGTAGTAAATAAAGATAAAAATACAATAAAAGAAAGATATGATGTGCCAAAGGGATATGAAAGAATTAGTGCAGAGGAAAATAGTTTTGGGGAATTTTTAAGAAATAGCAAATTAGAAAAATACGGTGAGAAAGTTAAATACTATGATGGAAAAACTAAGGACAAGCCTAATGTATATGATAGTGTTTTTGATGTGGACATAGGAGACAGAGATTTGCATCAATGTGCGGATGCTGTAATGCTTTTAAGAGCAGAATATCTATATCAAAATAAAAGATATGATGAAATAAGTTTTGAATTTGTAGGTGGATTTAAAGCAGAGTATAGCAAATGGAGAAGAGGATATAGAATAAATATAGGTCAAAATTCATGTACATATTATAAAGGCGCAGAGCCGGATAATACATATGCTACTTTTAGAGATTATATGGATTTAGTATTTGCATATAGTTCAACACTATCTTTAGACAAAGAATTAAAAAGTGTTGATATTGACGATATGCAAATCGGTGATGTATTTATAAAAGGTGGTTCACCAGGGCATTGCGCAATAGTAGTGGATATGGCTCAAAATAAAGAAACAGGAGAGAAGATATTTATGTTGGCTCAAAGCTATATGCCAGCACAACAAACACAACTTCTAATAAATCCAAATGATGATAATTTAAGTCCATGGTATAGTTTAGATTTTGGGGAAACTTTAAATACACCTGAATGGACTTTTACAAAAAATCAACTAAAAAGATTTTAAAAATTAAATATATTTACTAGTAAAGCTTATTTTCTATTTTAGGGGATAAGCTTTTTAATTGAACCCATACAATTACTAATTTGTACCAAAATGTATTGAAATAAAGGAGAGATAATATATAATAATCCTATGAATATAGTGAAAAGTTTGTCGTTTTCAATACTATAAACAATACAATACAAATTTATACATTAAATATAGGGGTGACAATATGGAAAAAATGAATAACAAAATAGTTTACACACCAGGGCCATCAGAGGTTAGAGAAAATGTAAGATTAAAAAGAGCTGAAAAAACTACAAATCCTGATGTAGATGTAGATTTTTGCGAGTTTTACAAAAATACTTGTGATAAAATGGCTAAAATACTAAAAACAAAAAATGATGTGTATATATTAAGTGGGGAAGGAATACTTGGATTAGAGGCAGCATGTGCATCACTTACGGAACAAGGAGACCGTGTTTTAGTAATAGATAACGGTATTTTTGGTAAAGGATTTGATGATTTTGTAAAGATGTACGGAGGAGAAGTTGTTTATTTTTCAGATGACTATCATAAAGAGATAGACGTAGATAAATTAGAAAAGTTTTTAGAAGAAGATCATGATTTTAAATATGCTACAGTAGTACATTGTGATACACCTACTGGAGTTTTAAATGATTTATCAAAAATATGTCCATTACTTAAAAAATACAACATACTTACAGTTGTAGATTCAGTTGCTGCAATGGTAGGTGAAAACATAGAAGTAGATAATTGGCAATTGGATATAGTTTGCGGAGGTTCACAAAAGGCAATCTCAGCACCAACAGGACTTACTATGGTATCTGTTAGTGAAGATGCTAAAGCTGTTATGAAAAATAGAAAAACTCCTATAACAGGATTTTACTGCAATTTAACAATATGGGAAAATTACTATAGAGATAAATGGTTCCCATATACAATGCCAATAAGTGATATTATGGGGCTTGATGTAGCACTTGACAATATACTAGAAGAAGGTCTAGAAAATGTACATAGTAGACATGAAAAAGTTGCAAATGCAACAAGACAAGCAGTAAAAGAATATGGTCTTAATTTATTCTTAGAAAATGGATATTCAAATACAGTAACAGTTGTAGATATTGATGAAGAAATTGGTGCAGGAAATTTAGTAAAACATCTATTAGAAAAATACAATTTAATTATGACTACTTCATTAGCTCAGTATACTGGAAAGATACTAAGAATTGGGCATATGGGTGAAAATGCAAAATATGAAGCTATAGTACCTGTCCTTAATTATTTAGACTTAGGGCTTAAAGATTTAGGATTTAAGACTGATAAAAATTTAGTAGAATTATTTAATAAATATTATAATGCATAAAAATTAGAAAAGGGGAGAAATAATGCAACAAATACAACAAACAAAAGTAAATACTAAAGATTTAGTAGAAACAGCGCTTTTAATAGCGTTAGTTTACATCGCAACAAGATTTATAAACATTAGATTACCTATAGCAGCATCTGGGGGATTAGTTCACCTAGGTAATACAATGTTATTTATTTCAGCAATAGTATTTGGTCCTAAAAAAGGAGCAGCAGCAGGGGCATTTGGAATGGGCTTATTCGATTTATTATCAGAATGGGCAATGTGGGCTCCATTTACATTTGTAGTAAGAGGAATTATGGGATATATAATAGGAAAAATTGCTTGGTCTAATGGTAGAAATGGAAACAGTATGGTTGTAAATATAGCAGGTATATTAGTATCAGGTATATGGATGATAATTGGTTACTATATAACAGAAGGTATTTTATATGGAAACTGGGTATCACCAGTTATGTCAATACCAGGTAACATAACTCAAATAGTAGTTGGATTAGTAATTGGGGTTCCTGTAGCAAAAGCATTAAAGAGATATATAAAATAATATGAATTAAATTAAAAGATACATATTTAAAAAATTTATAAAGATATTAAAAAGGAGGCATATTAAGCCTCCTTTAATTATTTCATTCTATCTTGTTTATATAAATTTCTAATATTGTAAACACCAAGAATTACACAGAAAACTGCTATAGCTATCTTTGCCATACCTTACCTCCAATTATAATTAACAAGAATATTCATCCATATCATTAAATAATTTATTTAATACTTTTTTTATTATATCATAATTAAAACCTTTATAAGCTAAATGATTCCCTATTTTTTGATATGCTTTTCGTTGGTCTTCATTTTTTAATCTTTCGTATCTCTTTTTTCCTAAATAAAATGCATTTTCAAATTCCTTATCGGTATCTATTTCATCTATTGCATTTTCTATAATACTTTTATCTATACCTTTGTTGTATAAATTTTGTTTTATTTTATTTTTACCATATTTATTTAAGTTTACGTTAGTATTTACTATTCTGCTTGCTAAATCTTCGTCATCCACAAATTTATATTTTTGTAAAAATTCTATAACTCTATCTATTGTATCTTCTTCATAATCTTTAGCTAATTTTTGTTTTATTTGTTTTTCAGATTGACTGGCTTTTGAAAGGATTGACAATGCCTTATTTTTAGCTTTCATATACATTTCATCATTTTTAGCTTTCATATACATTTCATCGTCTAAGATACTTTTTAAATAATTAGGATCTATTTCTTGTCCTTTTTTTAAATTAAAAGTAAATACAAGTTCCTTATAAATTGCCATAAAGAATTTTTCATCTACATATATATTAACTCTATCATCTCGTTTTTTTTGAGATTCTATTTTTGTTATAATTCCCATGTTTATTCTCCTTATTTTTTGTTAATATTTATATTATACTACATAAGATTATTGACAAAAAACAATGATTTTACATAATAACATAGGAAAAAGTAAGATAATAAAGATTTTTGTACCCTATATAATTAAAAATGATATAATACTATTATATTTGTAAAAAAAGGAGAGTATTAATGAGTATTTATGATTTAGTTATCGAATCTAAATTTTACAATAATGATAAGATAGCGGATTTTGAAAATAATTGCGATGGACTTAAAGTAGGGGTTTTAGGAGGAACCTTTGACCCAATACATTATGCTCATCTAGCAACTGCGGAATTTATTAGATGTAAATATAAATTAGACAAGATTATATTCATACCATCTGGGGATCCGCCACATAAATTATGGAATATTACTAACAAATACGATAGATATAATATGGTATTATTGGCAATTGCTAAAAATATGGATTTTATAGCTTTTAATACTGAAATGGAGAAAAAGGGAAAAACATATACAGTAGATACACTAAGACATTTAAATAAAAATTATCCGGGAGCACAATTTTTCTTTATAACAGGAGCGGATGCAATATGCGATATAGAAGAATGGAAAGACGTAGAAGAAAACTTTAAACTAGCTACTTTTATAGCTGCAACAAGACCAGGAATAAGTTTGCTTAGAGCTCAAGATCAAATAGAAAAACTTGAAAGGAAATATAATGCTAATATAATAAGCGTATATGTTCCGTCTTTAGATATTTCATCTACATATATAAGAGACCAATTAAAAAGAGGAAATTCAGTAAGATATTTAATTCCTGAAAATGTAGAAAAATACATATATGAAAAAAATTTATACGGGGTTGGAGATGAATAGTTTGGATATACATAATATAGATACAGAAAAAATAATAGAAAAATTAAATACAATGCTTAAACCTAATAGATTGACACATTCAATAAACGTGGCAAATTGTGCAGTGAAGCTAAGTGAAATATATGGTTGTGACAAGGAAAAGGCTTATCTAGCAGGACTCGTACATGATTGCGCAAAATATTTTACAAAAGAACAAATAGATTCTTATGTCAAAAAATACAATATAGAATTAGACCCACTAGAAATAGACAATATAGCATTATCCCACAGTGTTATAGGATCTTTTGTAATTCAAGATGTATTTAATATACAAGATATGGATATAATAAATGCAGTAAGATATCACACAACAGGAAGGGAGAATATGTCTATACTAGAGAAGATAATATTTATGGCAGATATGATAGAAGAAGGCCGAGATTTTCCAGGAGTAGACGAACTTAGAAATCTATCATTTAGTGGACAGCTAGACAAGGCATTAATTACTTCATTCAACAATACAATAAAATTTGTAATAGAAAACAATCAATTAATTCATCCAAGAAGTGTAAGAGCTAGAAATTATCTTATGCAAGAAAATATTTAAATTTGTTGGTTCAAGTCTAAATATATGATATAATAGATGAATATGTTGTTTTATAGTGTATGAAATATACATTATAGATATAAAAACAATTTTTTTGAAAGTGAGGTAAATAAATGACAGTTGAACAAATGGTAAAAGTTGCGTACGATGCAATTGACGATAAATTAGGCCAAGATATATCTATAATTAATATAGGAAAAGTTTCTAGTCTTTGTGATTATTTTATAATAGCTACTGCTTCTTCATCAAGACAAGTTAAAGCAATAGCTGATAGTGTACAAGATGCATTTACAGCAGAAGGTATAGAGCCAAGAGCTAAAGAAGGATATGATACACAAACTTGGATATTACTTGATTACGGTGATATAATAGTTCATGTATTTGACGAAGAAAACAGAGAGTTCTACAACCTAGAAAAATTATGGAAAGATGCTCCATACGTAGATGTTGACACATTAAACTAAAAATGATAATATATTGAATTATAGCGAAAATTTAAAAATTTTGCGTATAAACTGAAAATTTTATCAAATAAACTAAAGTAGTAGGTAATAAGATTTATTCAGAGAGCTAATGGTAGGTGTGAATTAGTTAAATAATATTTCCGAACTTGTTAGTATTAAATTATTTGGCCGTAGTTGGCTTAAAGACTATCTAAGTGAGTCTTTTTATAGGCTAATTAGGGTGGTACCGCGAAGAATAATATATCCTCGTCCCTAAACAAATTCTGTTTAGGGGTGAGGATTTTTTTATTTATATAAATTAGAAATAATAACAATTATATTTATTAAACATAATCAGAATTAGGAGGTAACATAATGAGCGTTTACAATTTTAAAGACGTTGAAACTAAGTGGCAACACAAATGGGAAGAAACAAACCAATATAAAACTGATACAAGAGATACATCAAAACCATTATACTATACATTAGAGATGTTCCCTTACCCATCAGGAAAAATACATATGGGTCACGTTAGAAACTATTCAATAGGTGACGTTGTAGCAAGATTTAAAAAAATGGAAGGATATAATGTTCTACATCCAATGGGATGGGATTCATTTGGTCTTCCAGCAGAAAATGCTGCTATAAAACATGGAATACATCCAGCAAAATGGACTTATGAAAACATAGATGACATGAAAAACCAATTAAAATTATTAGGTTTAAGTTATGATTGGGAAAGAGAATTAGCAACTTCTAATCCTGATTACTACAAATTTACACAAGAAATATTCTTAAAATTCTTAGAAGCAGGTCTTGCATATAAGAAAAAATCTTTCGTAAACTGGTGTCCATCTTGTGAGACTGTTCTTGCAAATGAACAAGTTGTTGGTGGACAATGTGAAAGATGTGATGCTGTAGTTGTTAAAAAAGAATTAGAACAATGGTATTTCAAAACTACTGAATTTGCTGAAGAATTATTAAATGATTTAGACAAATTAGAAGGATGGCCAGAAAAAGTTAAAACAATGCAAAAAAACTGGATAGGAAAATCTCATGGTGCTGAAATAGTATTCGATATAGATGGATCAGATGACCAAATGATCGTTTATACTACTAGACCTGATACAGTTTATGGAACAACTTTCATGGCATTAGCTCCAGAAAATCCACTAGTTAAAGAATTAGTAGCTGGAACTGAATACGAAGCTGATGTAGATAAATTCGTACAAAAAATGCATACTCAAACTGAAATAGAAAGAACTTCTACTGATACAGAAAAAGAAGGTATGTTCATAGGAAAATACGTAATAAATCCTATAACAGGAAGAAAAGTTCCTCTATGGATAGCAAACTATATCTTAATGGATTATGGTACTGGTGCAATAATGGGTGTTCCAGCACATGACGATAGAGATAAAGAATTTGCTACAAAATACGGAATAGAAATAATAGACGTTATAGATGAAGACGGTAAAATGATAAATTCTGAAGAATTCAATGGAATGGATGCTACAGAAGCTCAAGATAAAATAACTGAAAAATTAGCTAAAGAAGGAAGAGGTAAAAAGACTGTTAACTACAGACTTAGAGACTGGTTATTATCAAGACAAAGATATTGGGGAGTTCCAATACCAGTTGTTTACTGTGAAGACTGCGGTATAGTACCAGTAGACAAAAAAGATTTACCAGTATTACTTCCAACAGATGTTGAATTTACAGGAAAAGGTGAATCTCCACTTACAACTTCAAAAACTTTCGTAAATACTACTTGTCCAAAATGTGGTAAACATGCGACTAGAGATGTAGATACAATGGATACATTCGTTGACTCATCTTGGTATTTCTTAAGATATATAGACAACAAAAACCAAGAAGCAATGTTCGATTCAGAAGTAGTAAACAAATGGATGCCAGTTGATCAATATATCGGTGGTGTAGAACATGCTATAATGCACTTACTTTACGCTAGATTCTTCGTTAAAGCATTAAAGAAAGTTGGTATGGTAGACTTCGACGAACCATTCAAAAACTTACTTACTCAAGGTATGGTATTAATGGATGGTAGCAAAATGAGTAAATCTAAAGGTAATACAGTATCACCTATTGAAATAATAGACAAATACGGTGCTGATACTGCTAGATTATTCGTATTATTCGCAGCTCCACCAGAAAGAGACTTAGATTGGTCTGAACAAGGTGTTGAAGGATGCTTCAGATTCTTAAACAGAGTTTATAGATTAGTAGATGAATTAAAAGATATAGCTAAATCAGATGCAAAAGTAAATGTAGCAACTAAAGAAGATAAAGCTATGAGATTTACTATACATTCAACACTTAAAAAAGTTACAGATGACTTAAGCTTCAAATTTGGATTTAACACAGCTATAGCATCATTAATGGAATTAATAAATGAAATGTACAAATATAAAGAATTAGATACTAGAAATGATGGAATAATCAAAGAAGGTATCGAAACTATAGTAACTATACTTGCTCCATTCACACCACATGTAGGTGAAGAATTATGGCAAATGATAGGTAAAGAAGGAAGTATATTTGATATAAGCTGGCCACAATTTGATGAATCTGCTTTAGTAAAAGACGAAGTAGAAGTAGTAGTTCAAATAAACGGTAAAGTTAGAGCTAAATTAAGCGTAGGTGCAAACATGACTAAAGAAGAAATGGAAAAAGTAGCTTTAGAAAATGATAAAGTACAAGCATCTATAGGAGATAAAACTGTAGTTAAAGTTATAGCTATACCTAAAAAATTAATAAATATAGTTGTAAAATAATATAATAAAGTTAAATAAAAACTTTATATTATATAAGATAAGGGATGCCATAAATAATGGCATCCTTTTTTTGTTAAAACTGTGAGTTTATAAAAAAATAAAAAAATAGATAATGAAAAATAAAATATGGGCAAACTAGAAATGAAATCAATTTTTTAGAGAAAAAAGTCAATATAAAATAGAAAGAAAAGAGGTTCTAAAATGAAAAAAATCCTTTACACCTTAGTAATTATCTTATTTATAATAGGATTTTCAGGAGTTTGCTCAGCTGACAATGAAAAAGATGTATCTGCCGATAGTTATAAATATGACTACGAAGATATAATAATAAAAAGAGGAAATGAAGATGAAAAGGTCGTTGCACTTACATTTGACGATGGTCCTGATGAAGTATTTACTCCTCAAGTTTTAGATATTCTAAAAAAGTATGATGTAAAAGCTACATTTTTCTTAATTGGAGAAAAGGTTCCATACAATAAAAGTATAGTTAAAAGAGAACAAGAAGAAGGACACGAAATAGGAAACCACACATATACACATATAAATGCTGCTAAAAAATCAAAAGCAGAGATTGAAAGTGAAGTTACAAAAACACAAGAAGCAATAAAAGAGATAACAGGAGAATATCCAACTATATTTAGACCTCCTTACAGGGCTTTAAGTAGAGATTTATGTCAAGTTGTTAAAGATAAAAATATGAATATAGTACTATGGTCAAATATAGATGTAAGAGATTGGTCAAACCCTGGAGTAAATTCTATAGTAAACACAATAGATAATAAAGTTGAAAATGGAAATATTATAATATTACACGATTATAATACTGTTAGAAATAATAAATCTCAGACAATACAAGCTTTAGAAATAGTAATTCCAAGATTAAAAGAAAAGGGATATAAATTTGTAACTATTTCAGAACTAATGGAACATTTAGATAAAAAATAAATATAAAAAATCAAATAAATATATTTAAATAAGGTTAATCAAAAGAGATGCTAGATAATTAAATTCTAACATCTCTTTTATTAAATAGATTTTTTCGGTATAATGAAGGAAAATACTTTTTTAGGAGGCAGATATGTATGAATTAGCGATAATACTTTTAATAGGTATTGATCAATTAGTGAAAATGTGGGCTTTAAACGAATTAAAATATAAAGGGGCTATAACTGTAATAGAAAATGTATTTAATTTGACTTATGTTGAAAATAGAGGAGCAGCATTTGGGCTATTTCAAAATAATCAAATAGTATTTGTAGCAGTAGCACTTATAGCGTCTATAGTAGGACTTTATGTACTACATTCAAATAAAATAAATTCGAAAATATGTAAATTTTCAATTGTACTTATTATAGCAGGAGCTTTAGGAAATTTAATAGATAGAGTTAGATTAGATTTTGTAGTGGACTATTTTGACTTTGTATTTATATGGAATTATGTTTTTAATTTAGCAGACTGTTTTATAGTAGTAGGGACAATTTTGCTTTGTATATACGTTGTATTTTTTGATGATAATACTAAAAAAGAGAAAATTAAATAGATGTTAAAAAATTTTAATTTATATGCAAGTTTTTTAACAAGACAGAATAAATATTAAAAGAAAGTGAAATAAAATATGAACAATAAAGAAAATATGCAAGATGAGATAAGAGAATTCTTAGTTTTAGGAGAAGAAGAGGGCGATAGACTAGATGTTTATTTATCTTCACAGTTAGGAGATATGTCTAGAAGCTATATCCAAAAAATAATAAAAGATAAAAAGGTAAAAGTAAATGGTAAAATAGAAAAAGCTAAATATGCTGTAAAAGAAGATGACAATATTATTATAGAAATACCAGCGCCAAAGCTTTTAGAAATAATACCTCAAGATATACCTATAGATATAGTATATGAAGATGACGATTTACTAATAGTAAATAAACCACAAGATATGGTAGTGCATCCGGCACCAGGTAATTACGAAAATACTTTAGTAAATGCTATACTATACCACTGTAAAGACAATCTATCATCTATAAACGGAGTAATAAGACCGGGCATTGTACATAGAATCGATAAAGATACTTCGGGTATTCTGATGATAGCTAAAAATAATAATGCTCATAACTGTTTAGCAGAACAATTAAAAGACCACTCAATAACGAGAGAATATGAATTTATATGTCATGGAGTAGTAAAAGAAGATAAAATTACTGTAGATAGACCAATTGGCAGAAACCCTAAAGATAGATTAAAAATGGCAATAGTAAAAGACGGAAAGAGAGCCGTAACTCATTTTGAAGTTATACAAAGATATGAAAACTTCACTCATATGAAGGCAAATTTAGAGACAGGAAGAACTCACCAAATAAGGGTTCATGCTGCTAGTATAGGCCATCCGCTTTTAGGAGATCCTATATATGGACCTAAAAATTCAAAGATAAAATGTCATGGGCAAACTCTTCACGCAAGAAAATTAGGATTTATACATCCGACAACTAAAAAATACGTAGAATTTAATTCTGAACTACCAAGTTATTTTATGGAAATACTTAACAAAATAAAATAAGTATTGAAATACGAAACTTAAAATTATATAATGTTATTTAAGTAATAAAGAACCATTAAAAATTTAAAACAAAAATACAAACGTAAAAATATAGATATACCTTTAATTGATACAGAGAGATCATAAGGCATACTTGTACTTTTGATGCGCGAAAGTATAACTTCCTGTCTTGTGGCAGGAAGTTTTTTTGTTGAAATAAAGATTCTCATATTTTATACGGTAAAAAATACAAACAAAGGAGAAACAAATGATAGAAAAAGCGAAATTGATGGATGAAAAAGCAATTGCAAGAGCTATCACAAGAATAAGTCACGAAATAATAGAAAAAAACAAAGGTGTCGAAGATGTTATTCTAATAGGTATCAAAACTAGAGGAGTACCTATAGCAAATAGAATAGCAGAAAGAATAGAACAAATTGAGGGGCATAAGGTTTCAACTGGAGAAATGGATATCACTCTATACAGAGATGACTTAAAAGAAATCCAAAATGAGCCTGTAATAAACGGAACAAATATATCAGTAGACATAAACGACAAAATAGTAGTTTTAGTAGACGATGTTTTATATACAGGAAGAACAGTTAGATCTGCCTTAAATGCACTTATGGATATAGGAAGACCAAAAGCTATACAGTTAGCAGTACTAGTGGATAGAGGTCACAGAGAATTACCAATAAGAGCAGATTATGTAGGTAAAAACGTACCAACATCAAAACAAGAAATAATCTCTGTTGAGTTATTAGATACAGACGGAGAAGATTCTGTGAAAATAAAAGGTTAGAAAAATATTAAATTAATATAATTTTGGAGGTATATATTTATGAGAAAAGCGGCTTTATCACTTCAACATTTACTTGCTATGTTTGGAGCGACAGTATTAGTTCCACTGTTAACAGGATTTGACCCAGCGGTGGCAATATTTTGTGCAGGTGTAGGTACATTAATATTCCATTTTTGTACAGATTGGAAAGTTCCAGTATTTTTAGGTTCAAGTTTTGCCTTTATAGGTGTAATAAATCAAGTTTCAGATGCGTTTAATGGAGACTTGGCTTATGCTCAAGGAGGAATTATAGTAGCAGGATTTTTATACGTAATAATGTCTTTAATTGTAAAATTCATAGGTGTAGAAAAAGTTAAGAGATATTTCCCACCACAAGTTACAGGTGCAATGATAGCAGTTATTGGTTTAAATTTAATTCCTTCAGCACTTGATATGGCAATGACTTATCTACCTATAGCAATAATTACTTTAGCTATAGCAGTTGGAATAAATAAATTTGCAAAAGGAAGCATAAGACAATTTAGTGTAATAATAGCAGTATTTACAGGGTTAGCATTAAGTTTTGTATTAAAACAAGTAGATACTACAGCAGCTAGCCAAGCGAGTTGGTTTGCTATACCAAATTTCAGATTACCTAAATTCAGTATAGAAGCAATATTAATGATAGCACCAGTAGTTCTTGCAACATTTATGGAACATATAGGTGATGTTACTACAAATGGAGCAGTTGTCGGTAAAAACTTTATAGAAAATCCAGGACTTAATAGAACATTATTAGGTGATGGTCTTGCAACAATATTTGCTGGATTTGCAGGGGGACCTGCTAATACAACTTATGGAGAAAATACTGCACTTTTAGCAATAACTAAAAACTACGATCCAAGAGTTTTAGAGTTAACAGCAGTGTTTGCAATAGTATTATCTTGTGTTGGTAAATTTGGAGGCTTTTTACAAAGTATACCACAAGCCGTTATGGGTGGAATAAGTATATACTTATTCTCTATGATAACTTATGTAGGAGTTAAGAGTATAAGAGATAGCAAATGTTATGAAGGAAATATAAAAAATGTGATAATAATAGCGACTGTACTTATAATAGGTCTTGGAACTTCATACCTAAGTACTTTTGCAGGAATAGAAATCGGAATACCACTATCACAAACTTCAAGCTTAACAGGTCTTAGCTTAGCTGCTATAGTAGGAGTTATATTAAATAGAGTTTTAAACAGTGCTGATTTTAAAGATGAAGAATTAAACTTAGAAACAGCAATCACTAAAGGTGAATAATATAAAAGTAAAAAAGTAAAAGATTAAATCACAAATTATACAGCTTGTATAATTTGTGATTTTTTTGTGGATATTTTTATCTAATTATCATAAATAAATATTATAATTTAATTATAGAGGTTAAATTTTGTTGGGAGAGATTTAGATGAAGATAAAAAGCATACAAATCAGCAATTATAAATCTTTAGGAGACGAAAGAAATGTTTTACTCTTAGAAGATAATATAACAGCTCTAATAGGAAAAAATGACTCCGGTAAAAGTAATATATTAGAAGCTTTGGGCAATATTTCATTTACGCATTATATTAATGATGAATTCTTTAGTAAGAAAAATAGATACACTAATAAAAGTATAGTAATAACATTAGAGTTAAAATTAACAGAAAAAGAATGCAAAAAATTTTTTATAGATGATGAAAAAGCAAAAACAATATTTAAATTTTATTCAAGTGATGATATTGAATTTGAGGGAGCATTTTCTCTATTATTTGATCAAGATATTGAACTAAAAAATGCAATTTACTATATAGAAGACAATTTATTAAGCTATTTTAAAATTTATGATAAATATACTACAAAAGAATTTATTGATAGTATAGATGCTAAACTAGATAGACTTCTTGAAATTGATAGTAGAATCTGGGTAAAGTATAAAAAGAGTTTAAATGAAATATTAGAAGTTTTAATTTCGCAACAACAAGATATGGCAGATGGAGAATATAATGAGGAATGTTATACACTTATAAGACATATAGAGACAATAAAAAGTAAAATTAAAAAGAAATATAAGGAACTTCCTGTATTTTATTATAGAACAAAGGAAGATGAACTACAAAGTATATATAATGTTGAAGAGATAAAATCGGCAATAAAGACTAAAAAAGGACTTTTATACAAATTTATGGTAGCTACAAAAGCACCACTAGATGAATTTATAAAATCTATAGAATCTAAAGATGAAAATGAAAGAAATAAGTGTAGAAGTAGCATTAAAGAAAAAGTGAAGTATAATATCCAAAAAGAATTTAATTATTTTTATATGGATAGTCAAGAGTCAAAAATTAAAGTGAATTTTGATAATCAATGTCTGAAGATACTTATTAAGACAAATGAAAATACAACTTATATACAAGAGAGAAGCAATGGACTTAAATGGTTATTTAACTTATTTATAGATTTATTATATGAAAACTTACAGGACAAAACGATAATATATTTATTAGATGAACCAGGAGTATATCTTCATGTAAATGCCCAAAGAGAATTATTAACTCTACTTAAAAATTTATGTAATAATGGTGGGCAAGTTGTATATACTACACACTCGCCATATATGATAGATACAGAAGACATAATAAATGTTAGAGCTATAGAAAAAGATGAAAATGGAATAACTCATATATTTAATAATGCATATGATAATAAGTTTAATTCATCTTCCAAAAGAGAGACTTTAACACCACTTTTAAAGGCAATTGGAGCAGATATAAAATATAATTTAGGTCCACGATTAGATAAGTTAAATATAGTAACAGAAGGCATTACAGATTATATGTACTTTACTTGTATGCTGGATTATTTGGGGGTAGAAGAAGAAAAAAGGCCTTATATACTTCCATCAGTTGGAGCTGGAAATGTAAATGCTTTAGTATCTATATTAATTGGTTGGGGATGCAATTATAAAGTAGTACTTGACTATGATAAGGCTGGAGTTGTTGAATGTAATAAATTAATTGAAAGTTTAAATTTAAGACTTAATAAGGAAGTATTTTTTATAAATTGTAAAGAAAAACCTACAGAAAAAGAATTTATTAGAAATCCAGAATTTGTAGAGACTCTTATAAGTGAAGAAGATAAAAATAAATTATCTGTAAGATACGAAGTAAATAAGACTATGGCAGCTAAGGAGTTTTATGATAAAGTCATAGCAAAAGACATAGTGTTGAGTGATGAAACAGTGAATAATTTCAAAAAATTATTTATAAATTTAAAAATAATAGAATAAATATAAATGAAGCAGCTATTTTTGGATAGCTGTTTTTTATTGACAACATTATTGTATTATTGTATTGTAGTATTGATACAGTGGGCAAGAATTGTTATTATTAATATGTATAACATCTAACCCCTTTGTTAAATATAATATAGGGAAATGATAAAATAAGTTTATGTTGAATATATAAATATAAGACCTAGAACAATATGACAAAATTGTAAGCTAATTGTAAGTTCACAATATACATAGAAATGATATATTATATATAGAAATAAATAATTAAAAGACAAAATTTAAAATCTTCATAAATTCTTAAGTTTTTTATTAAGAAAATTTTATGATTGTTTATTTATAATAGATAATGGAGAGTGGATATAAGGGTAAAATATATGGAGGTATAATTATGAAGGATTATAAAAATTTGTTTTTAAAAATATTAAAAAATGGGGGATTATTTTTAATATTAATAGCATTTACTTTTTATTTTGTATTTAAAGATATGGATATAAATACAGTAGCTAACACAATATCACATATAAATATATTTTATATATTAATAGCAGCTACATGTATGTGTATATTTTTATTATGTGAAGCCAGCAATTTTAGAAGAAACCTTACTGCATTAGGATGTGAAACGAATTTAATAAAATGTATTAATTATTCTGTACAAGGATTTTTCTTCAGTTCAATTACACCTTCAGCTTCTGGTGGGCAACCAATGCAAGCTTACCAAATGTATAAAGATGACATAAAGATTTCTCATTCTACACTAGTATTATTTGTTGAATTTATATTCTTCCAAACAGTTACTATAATGTATGCAATAATTGGATTTATAAGTCAACGTTCATTATTAAGTGGTAGGGTTAATTCACTTATGATACTATTTGCAATAGGAATTGTTTGTAACCTTGCAATGCTTATAGGATTAGTACTTGTACTATTTTATAGCAAAGGTGTAAAAAAATTATTAAATGTAGTAGTCAGATTTTTGAAATTATGTAGATTTAAAAAGGCAGATATTTTAAAAGAAAGAGTAGATAATGTAATAGATGAATATAAAGATTGTGCTATGTATATAGTAAAAAATAAAAGTATAATGTTTAAAACTTTTATAACAAAATGTATACAAATATTTGCACTACACAGCATTCCTTATTGGATATATCGTTCATTTGGATTTAGTGAATATTCAATATTTGTATTTATAGGAGTGCAAGCAGTTTTATTTATATCAGTTTCTGCGCTACCTCTTCCAGGGTCAGTGGGAGTTAGTGAAAGTGGATTTTTAACACTATTTAAATTATTATTCCCAGTATCAGTTTTAAATGAAGCAATGTTATTAAGTAGAGGAGTAAGCTTTTACTTGTTTGTATTCTTATGTGGAATGTTTATACTAGTTAAATATGCTAGAGATTCTAGAGCTAAAAGACTTGCAAGAATACGAGCAGCAAAAGAAGCAGCAGAAAAGAAAGTTTACAAACAAAGAGTTGTACAACAAATTTAGCAATATAAATTTATAGTGATAAATATATTAAGAAAAAACCAGTAGATATCTACTGGTTTCTTTAATTGTAAGGAAATTATATATTATCTGGTTTGTGGATAATTTATAATTTCCAACTTATAATTTAAAGCAACGGACGAAGTCATTGGCGCTATGAACGCAGTGGTTTTTTTATTTTAGAAAATAAATTAAGAGCGATGCTTTTGGGAAGTATAAAACTTATAGAAAATATGTTAAGTAGTATTTCTATATTTATAAAGAAAATTAAATTATGAAAGGAGATAAGATGAATTATTGCAATTTAACAATATCAATTGATGATGAA
Organism: Intestinibacter bartlettii; assembly: GCF_018917435.1. Classification (GTDB taxonomy): domain Bacteria; phylum Bacillota; class Clostridia; order Peptostreptococcales; family Peptostreptococcaceae; genus Intestinibacter; species Intestinibacter bartlettii_A. The sequence goes on along the minus strand of NZ_JAHLOQ010000003.1, from coordinate 93,676 downwards.
ACTAGTATAATGGAAGCAGTATGCCAATGTTTTGATAGTGAAACAAAGAATTTAATGATAGATGATAAATATCTTTCTGACGATTTTTTTGATCTTAAAACAGGTCTGGCGGGTATATGTATGCAAAAGTTTATAAATTATGGAATAAAAGCTGCTGTCGTTTTAAATAGTTATGATAGAGTTAATGAAAGGTTTTCGGAATTGATTTTAGAATTAAATAAAAGAGATGATTTTAAGTTTTTTAATACATTAGTAGAAGCACAAAATCATTTTGATTTGACACATTAGTATAAAAATATTAATATTTTAGTAAATAAAGATAAAAACACAGTTCTGGTTGGTAGTCCAGGCGCGGTATATCCGTCAGTAACCTGCCTCCTTGGTTGTCCATTCTTTATTATATAAATTTTAAGGAGGGCAAATTATGGATGAAATATCTGCGAAACTGACGATTTTATTTGAAGATCCTTTTTGGATTGGTTTATATGAGCGAATTTATAAAAATAAACTTGAAGTATGTAAGATAACATTTGGAAAAGAACCTACAGATGGCGAGGTTTATGAATTTATGCTCAAGAATTGGAGGAAACTCAGATTTAGTCCACCTGTTAAAGGAGTAAAGCCTGTAAAGGAAAAGATAAATCCTAAACGTATGCAAAGGGAGATAAATAAAGCTCAAAAAAATACAGAAATAGGAACAAAATCTCAACAGGCTTTGAAACTTCAACAAGAACAAATAAAAGACAACAAAAAAGCTATTAAAAAAATAAAACGTGAAGAAGAAGCGAAAAGACAGTTTGAACTTAAACAAAAAAAGAAAAAACAAAAGCATAAAGGACATTAAATAGCTTTTGGATGAATCTAAAATAAGAGGAGTATGAAAACAAAATTATTTTCATACTCCTTTTAAAATTCTTAAATATGTAAATGTAAAACTTTTAGTTTGATATATTATAAATCAAATGATATTTGCTCACTTTCAAATCTGCTTTTATATTCTGAGATTATATCATCCATTTTATATGTTATACCTAATTTAGAACATTTTTCTTCAAAATATTTTTGTAAGGACTTAAAATTTGGGCTATTGCACACATATTTATCACTATATAAATTTTGATATTTAGATACTAAATTAGGAAAATTTTCTCTTAGTTTTGTATAATAATAAAATCGTTGATTAGATCTAAGGGTAACTCCGAACATAGGATAAATAAAGTTAGCCCTCGATTTATAAGCTTGATTTATTATTTTATCGATATTATCTTTAGTATCGTTTATAAATGGAAGCAGGGGCATCATAAGTACGCCTGTATAAATTCCAGCATCTCTTAATTTTTTTATAGCTTCAAATCTCTTAGATGATACACATACATTGGGTTCTATTACTTTGCTTAAATTATCATCACCACAAGTTATACTAAATTTTACAATTACGGGAGAATGAGTGTTTATTTTTTTTAGTATATCTATATCTCTTAAAATTAAATCAGATTTAGTCGCTATAGCTACACCAAAACCATATTTATCAATTAATTTTAGTGCTTCTCTAGTTACTTCGTATTTCTTCTCAAATGGATTGTATGTATCTGACATAGCTCCTATTTGAATAACTCCTGAATGTCTTTTTGATTTAAGTTGTTTTTCTAAAATAGGAATGCAGTCTTTTTTTATTCTAACCCTATCAAAATCGATTATATTATAACAATTGCTTCTGCTGTCACAGTATATGCAACCATGACAGCAACCTCTATATAAATTCATATTGTAGTCAGTAGAAAACCAATGTGAATTATCATACTGTACTTTTGATAAAATTTCCTTGGCAATAATAAATTCCATAATATATTTAAAGTTATTAACGCTTTATATCCTTTCATAGATTTATTTATATTATAGACCAAAATATTGTTTTAAGGCATCATTACTTCGATTTCATCATTTATTGTAATGCTTTTAATATCTTTAGGATTTAAAATCTTTGAAAAACTTGCATAAGATTCAGAACGTCCGAATAAATCCATTCCAATAGTAGAATAAGATGAAGTATTTGAGATAAAGAAGTCATCACCAGAATACACTGTTGAATCTTTCATCGTAACCTTACTTATAAAGTGATTATATTTGCCATTGCTTTTTATTTTTACAGAAAGTGGTGATAAAGTTACTGTCTTAACATGTACTTTTTTATTATTAACTTTATAAGATTTATTGATTATATAAGTTTTTGATGTATCTTTACAATTTAACTTAAAGTTTAAAGTCCAGTTTCCTTTTATTAAACTTACAAAATCTTCATACTCACCTTTAGACTTATTATAAGGAGAGTAACCAAAATCTTTAAAAATAAGTCTTATATTGCTATTATTTATATCTTCTTGTTCAATAGTAATTAAAAGTGTAGATGTATGAGGATCATCATCTTCAGATTTTATAGACTCGAATGTCGCACTAGAAGAAGGTCTATAACTACCATTTGATTTAACTTCAAAATCAAATTCATTAAATGTCTTTAAAGAATGTGAAAATTCATCTTTTGTTTTTAATTTTAGTATTATATATAATGAGTTTTTATCACTGATGACTTGAGTAGCAGTTATCTTTAGTCCTTTGGATTCTACAGACTTATTTATATTTTCACCAGAGCCATTTATAAGATGTTCATTTTCTCCATTTATATTTAATAAATTAGCAAGTTGTACATCGAATGAAAAGTAATCTGCAGCAAATGATAATGTAGAGATCATAAGCACAGAAGCTAAAATTATAGCTACGGTCTTTTTAAGTGATATTACTTTTCCTTTGTTTTTAGGCGATGTATTTTTAATTTTATCCATAGTCATATTCAAAATCTTTTCTTTTTCAGTTTCACAAAGTGGTTTTTCATTATCTAGGTATTTGTATTCATCTATATTATTTAATAATTTATCAATCTTTCTCATAAATAATCCCTCCCTTTATTAACTCTTCTTTTAATGTTGTTTTACTTCTATAAAGAATATTTTCAACTTTTTTTTCGCTCAAATTTAGTTTTGATGCAATTGCTTTTACTTTTTCAAAGTAAAAATAGCGAAGTATAAAAATTGATCTATCGGGTTCTTTAAAATTATCTAATGTAGTTTTAATTATTTTTTTATTATGTAATTTTGAGTATTCATCTTCCATGTCTACATCTATACCTAAATCATTTTCATCTATCTCAAATAGAGAAGTATTACAATTAGAGCTTTTTAGTTTATCAAAACAAGTATTTCTTGCAATAGCATAGATATAACTTTTTAATGATTTATTTTTATCCATATTAAAATTATCTACGTTCTTCCAAAGTTTGAAAAAAGTATCTGATACAGCTTCTTCTATATCCTCACTATTTAAATTTATAAGTATATTTTTGCAAATTGTATTTACAGCAGAGCCGTAAATATCTATTGCCATTTTTATACCATCTTCAGGAGATTTTTTTAAAAGCTTGATGATTCTTCTTTCTCTAAATTTTTCCATTTATTAACCTCCATTTTATTTATATAAATACATTTTAATACAAGTATTAATTTAAGATAATTATCTTTTCATATATCAATACTTGTAAAAATGAATTTTTCCTCAAAAATTTTGAAAAAAATTTAAAAATAGTGTAACGAAATGTATATTTTATTATACTACTATATGAAAAACAAATTTCTAGCTAGAAAAAGAGGGGGTTAGATGAAGGAAATTGAAAAGTTATACGATTTATATTCCAAAGATGTATATAGATTTATTTATTCACTTAGTTTTGACGAAGAAATTGCAAAAGACATTATGCAAATAACATTTTTGGAGTGTATAAAAAGTATAAAAAACTTTAAAGGAAATTGTAGCGAAAAAACATGGTTGTTGACTATAGCGAAGAACCAATATTATACATATTTAAAGAAACATCCGAAAACACAATCTATTTATGAAAGCAATTTAGAACAGATAGAGGATTTTACCCAGAATAATTTAGAAGAGTATAATGAGGTTTTAAAAGCAATACACTCTCTTAAGGAACCTCAAAGGCAGATAATGATACTTAGACTAATAAATGATTTTACATTTAAAGAAATTGGAGAAATTTTAGGTAAAAGTGAAAACTACTGTAGGGTTAATTTTTTTAGGGAAAAGAAAAAAATTGTCAAACAGTTTAATGATTAAAAATATATAAAGAGCAGGTGAGAAAATGAGTAAATTAAAATGCAGTATTGTTGAAGATTTAATGCCACTTTATATAGAAGATCTTTTAAGTGAAGAAACTAAAAAGGACATAGAGTTGCATTTAGATGAATGTGAAGATTGTAAAGAAGTTTATGATGAATTAAAAGAAGATGTGAATTTAGAATATGAAAAAAAGATTGATTTAAAAGAAGATGAATACGAAGAGTTAAAAACAGATACATTAGATTCTATTAAAAATTATTTAAATAAAATAAAGTATATTTTAATAATCTTTTCAATGGCGGTATCTGTTGGAATAAGTATATTAGGAAATGGATTTTTAAGCACAATACCATGGATTGTAATAATACCTTTTGTACTTAGACTTTTATACAAAGAAAATATACTTATAATAGCTACAGCATTTATTTTTAATGTGTTATTTAATATTGTTTTACAAAGTGCAGATGCTATCATATTTGACAGTATATATATTTTATTATGTACAGGCGCAGGATTATTCCTAGCAAGCAGTATAAAAAATTTAAAAACAAATTAATGGGGTGATTAATATGAAATATATAAAATTGATTATAGCAGTTTTAATAACGGGTATTGCTATATATATTTACAGTGGATTTTTTGGAAATCCAATAGAATATTTAAAGGTAAAACATGCATTTGAAGATTATATAGATAAAAACTACGATGGAAAACTTGAAATAGAAGCTATCAAATTTAATTTTAAAACTGGAGGTTTTTATGCACAAGTTGGAGATGGTAATTACAAAACCAATTCATATTTAGATTATTATTATGATAGTAGTATAGGAGATGGATATTATCAAGATACAATTACTAATATGGAAGATGAAATAAACAATTATGTATCTTATAATATTGAAAAAGAAACTGGTATAAAAAGATATTATATGAGCTTAGAACCAACAATTCATATTAAACAGTATAAATACAAAGTAAATGATTTTTATAGTGGAGAAGAGCCTATAGACTTAATTTTAAACCTTGGCTACACATATGATTTTGAAGAAAAAAGTACAAATGAAAGTGAAAAAGATAAATTCCCATATAAAAATAAAGATGAATTTATAAAAGATACTTATAAAATAGTAAAATCTCTAAAAAAGATAAATTATGATTTCAGGAATGTAACAATTTATTCTTTTAAAGAAGACGGAAATAACGCATATGAAGTAAATATAAAAAACTTAAATGATATAAAATCAGAAAATGATTTGGATAAAATAATAAAAAATGTAGATTACAGCAAATAAGAAAGATAAAATTATACTATAGAAAAAAAGGGGGTTTTTATATGCAAATTAAAAATGTTGCTATGATAGGAGCAGGGGCAATAGGAGGAGTATACGCATATTCTCTACATAAACTTTTAGGTGATAATTTTGCTTTTATAGCAAATGGAAAAAGAAAAGAAAGATTACAAAAAGAAGGTCTATATTTAAATGGAGAACATTTTAATCCAAAGGTAGTATCTTCAGATGAGGATATAAAATTTGATTTAATAATAGTAAGTGTAAAAAATTATCAACTTCAAAGTGCAATAGAAGATATGAGAAATTTAGTAAATGAAAATACTATAATACTTACCTTATTAAATGGAATAAGTGCTAGAGATATATTGCAAGAAGAATTTAAAGATAACCATGTTTTATACGGTCTTGCTATAAAAATAGATGCAGTGAAGGTTGGCAATAAAATAACACAGACAAGCAATGCTATAATTCAATTTGGAGATAAATACAATAAAGAGATGAGTGAAGGAGTACTTGCTGTAAAAAACTTATTAAATGATGCAAAAATAAATAATCAAGTATTTGAAGATATGATAAAGACAATTTGGACAAAATGGATGCTAAATATAGGTTTAAATCAAGTCTCAGCTATATCAGGCGCTACATATGGAGTAATCAAAAACACACCAGAACTTTTAACACTTGTAAATAAAGCTATGATGGAAGTTATGAAAGTATCACTAGCTTGTAATATAAACTTAGGTAATGAAAATTGGGAACGTGTTCAAGATGTAATAAATACACTTAGCGGAGATGGAAAAACATCTTTATTACAAGATATAGAAAATCAAAGAAAGACAGAAGTTGAGTATTTTTCTGGAACTCTAATTAAAATAGCAAAAGAACATAATGTAGAAGTACCTGTAAATGAAGTTTTATATAACTTTATAAAAGCTAAAGAAAAAAATTATACAAAATAGATATATTACTAGAAACATGAGTAAGAAACATTTTAATTTCAAGACATATAATAAATATAAAAGTTTTAAAGGAGAGAGAAAATGGATAACTCATGTCAACAATATAATTTAAATCAGCTTTTTTCAACTTATGATCCTCAAAGACCAACAGCATATGCAAGAATAAGAGGGGGGAAAATAGCACCTTGCATAGATGGAAATGTATTTTTCTATCAATTAGAAGGTGGTGTTTATATAAAGGCCTATATAACAGGTATACCAGATACTGACCAAAATGGAGATATTACTAGATTTCATGGATTCCATATTCATGAAAAAGGTGACTGTAAAGTAGGGACAGAAGCTGATCCTTTTCCAAACACAGGAGGGCATTTTAATCCATCAGAAAGTGAACACCCATTTCATGCAGGGGATTTGCCACCAATATTAGCTAGTGATGGAATCGGAATATTATCTGTCTATACATCTTATTTTACAGTGGCTGATATAATAAATAAATCGGTTGTACTTCATGAAAATAATGATGATTTTACAACACAACCTGCTGGAAATTCTGGCGCTAAGATAGCTTGTGGAAAAATAGTACCTTATAATTATTAAGAAATATAAAAGTAAATAAGTTAACTTAATTCACAAAAACAAAAATGGCTAAATTGGAATTTTTTAATTTAGCCATTTTTGTATAAAATTACATAATATTATATACAATTAGTATATAATTATTACAGAGAGGAAGTGATAATTATTAGTAATTTACAGTATGCTATTTTGAGAATGGGAGTATTATTGTTAATACTAATCGGTATATTTATATTTGTAACATTATCAATTGTGATATTTGCAAAAAAATTTAATTGTGAAGAAAAAATATTCAACGGAAGGGTATTTTCATTTTTAGGCAAAAGAAAAGATTTTAAAAAAGGAATAAAACCAAGTATAACAGATGGAGCTTTGATTTATACTTTGTCCTTAATATCACTTATATATATAGGAAGCTTTATGCAACTATATTGGGGGACTGCAGGGCTTATAGCTACTGAAGTTATAATTTTTTTAATACCAGTACTTTATGCAATTTATATAAAAGCAGATATAAAAAATACATTTAGCTTAAGACTGCCTAGAGTAAGAGATATTTTTGGAGCTATTTTTATTTGGATTGGGGGTTATTTCTTAATAAATATAACTACTCAAATTTTGCTAGCATTATTTCCACAAGGAGCAGATGTGCTAGAAGCAGTAAATAGCAGTGTGATGATGGATTCTTTACTTGCTAGTTTAATAGTAGTTGCTCTTATACCAGCACTTTGTGAAGAGGTATTATTTAGAGGTTTTTTACTTGGAGCATTTAAAGGTAAAAGCAAAAAATCTAAGATTTGGGCAGTAATAACAGTGGGTGTTTTATTTGGTATAATGCATCTAAACTTTATAAGAATAGTGCCTACTGCAATGCTAGGAATATTATTTGCTTATTGTGCACTTGTGACAAAATCTATTTGGACTAGTGTATTTATGCACTTTTTAAATAATGGATTTTCTGTATGTGTATTATATATAAGTCAAAATTATTTGAGTGATATTTCATTATCTACAGAAGTGTCATATTCTATGCCTAATATATCTTCAATAGTAATGATGGTAGCTATTGGAGTAGTGTTTATATATTTAGGTAATAAATGTTTTAAAAAGAATTTATCTTCTTATTAAAAAAGAAAACACGATTTATATTTTATATAAATTCGTGTTTTTTCTTTTTAAGATTCTTTTAATTTTGATACCATTTCTTCTTCTGGTGTTACATATATAGTGTTATTTGTTTCATAAATAACCATACCAGGTTTTGAACCGCTTGGTTTTTTAACGTGTTTTTTCATAGTATAGTCTACAGGAACTTGTGAAGACATACGACCTTTACTAAAGTATGCTGCAAGCATAGCACCTTCAAGTAGCGTATTGTCTGGAACTTCAACTCCTGCGCATTTTATAATTACGTGAGAACCTGGAATATTTTTTGTATGCATCCATATATCTTCAGGATCTGCAATTCTTAATGTAAGGTAGTCATTTTGTTTGTTGTTTTTACCTACTAAAATTGTAAATCCATCAGAAGATATAAATTTATTAGGTTTAGTAGTTAAATCCATTTCTTTTTTAGCCTTAAATTTACGTGGAGCTCTTGCATAACCTAGTTTTATTAATTCTTCTTTTATATCTTCTAAATCTTCAAGATTTTCACAGTTTTCAATACTTAAAAGAACATTTTCTAAATACTCTATTTCATCTTTACTTATAGACATTTGTTCAGTAAGTTCTTTTTTAGCAGTTTTTAATTTATTGTATTTTTTAAAGTATTTTTGAGTATTTTCTGAAGGCGTAAGGTTTTCATTTAGTTCGATAGTCATCTTAGCCATATTTTCATCGTAGAAGTTATCTACTTCAATACTTTTCATACCTTTTTGTATCATGTATATATATGCAGTTAAAAGTTCACCTTTTACTTTGTAAATATCTGCGTTATCTGCTTGTTTAAGTTCTTTTTGCTGTTTCTTTTGTTTATTATAAAGTCTATCTAATTTTATAGATATACTTTTTCTAAGGTCAGATGTCCTTTGATGAACCCTATCTTTAAAATCTTTAGTAATATAATAGTCTTCTACTATTTTAGATATACTTTCATCATGGATAAATGAAAAACCTTCGTAGAAAGTTAAATCAATACAATTAAAGTCTACAACCTTGTCTAATTTTTCGTTTATTACTATACAAGGACTAAATTCACCATTTTTAACTTTAGTAAATATATCTGAGAAAGTTCTATATAACTCTGATAGGTCATCTCTAGATAAATTTTCTCCTTTAGCATCAAAGTCTATACTTGATCTATAACAAATTTCTTTTGCAACAGTAGGACTTATTCCTAAAAAATTACTGTATATTGCTTTAGAAATAGGACCATCAAATTCTCTTAAAGTATTTATAAATGATTTAAGAGAACATCCTTTTAGAGGATCTATTTTATCTTGTGCTGGAGGAAGAGTATAAGTCATAGCAGGTAGAATTTGACGAGCTCTACTCACGCTAGGGGGAACTCTTTTAATTGAATCGATTATAGTAGAATCTTTATCATGAGTTAAAATAATATTACTATGTCTTCCCATTATTTCAATATATAGATTTTTAGTACTTTTATCTTTTAATTCGTCGTATGATTCTATACTTATTTTTATAATTCTCTCAAATCCAACTTGAGTTATATCTGTTATGATACCTCCTTGCAGATGCTTTCTAAGCAACATACAAAACATAGGTGCTTTTAGAGGATTTTCTTTATTGTATTTATTAGCTATATAAACCCTAGGATTTGATGAACTAGAACTAAGAACAACTTTAAAGTTTTCTCTGTTATTTCTTACGTAAAGAAGTATTTCATCATTTTCAGGTTGATGAACTCTATCTATTTTACCGCCAACTAGCTTTGAATTTAATTCATGAGCTATTGAATTTACAACTAAGCCATCTAATGCCATAGTTTCTCCTTTCTTTGTTAGATAATATTCAGTTTTCTATAGTACAATCTATCTCAATCTATAATTATTATCTAAGTCTTTGTTTAATTATGTTATTTACATAATAATTATATACATATGATTTGATATTTACTAGACTTGTTTTACTTATTTATTTAAATAAGATACAATAAATATAGATATAAAGATATAGATAGTTTATATATTTTAATTTTGAATTATATGAAAGCCTTAGATTCTAAAAATTATAAATAAATTGATTATTATATGACCTTATTGGAAAAAAATATAGATAGAATGTATTTATAATTATATTATTAGTTTTACATTAAAAGATAGCTCAACTATTTATAAAAGAATATATTAAAATGATGTGATTATGTAAATATTGGCAAAATATTTATTTTTAAATAAAAATAATGTATAATTATGTGTTAGAAAATATCAAAGGGGAATTAAAATGAGATTTTGGAAATTACATGGAATAGGAAATGATTTTGTTGCAATAGACGGAAGAGAGGATAATATAAATCCAGCTGATTATGGCGATTATGCAAAAAGGGCATGCCATAGAAAGTTTTCTGTAGGGGCGGATGGTCTATTAGTAGTAAAAAATTCAGATGTTGCAGATGTAGAGATGGTTTATTATAACTCAGATGGCTCTCGAGCTGCTATGTGTGGAAATGGTCTTAGATGTTTCGTAAAATTTGTTTATGACAATAATATAATAAAAAAAGATGAGTTTGATGTATATACATTAGATGGAATAAAAAAAGTTAAATTAAATTTAAAAGATGGAAAAATTGAAACTATTAAAGTCAATATGGGACAGGGAAGTTTTTTTGCTAAAGATGTTCCTGTAGATACTAAAATAGATAAATTTATAGAACAAAAAATATATGTACTTGACAGAGAATATACTGTAACATCAATACTTATGGGTGTTCCACATACAGTTATATTTGTAGATGAGTTAAGCATGGACGAAGTTTGTAAATATGGAGCAGAAATCGAAAAGCACCCTGCATTTCCTCAAAAAACTAATGTAAATTTTGTACAAATAATAGACGAAAAAAACATATTAGTAAAAACTTTTGAAAGAGGATGTGGCTATACTTTTGGATGCGGAACTGGAATGACTGCATGTGTTATGGTTAGCAATTATCTTGGAAAAGTAGGAAAAAGTGTAAATGTAACTTCTGAAGGAGGAAGTGTACAAATAGATTTAGAAGATGGATTTGCATACATGATGGGTCCAGCTGTAAAAATATGTGAAGGAAACTTGGAGGTATAATATGGCAATTAGTATGACCGGATTTGGAAGAGGAGAAGTAAAAAGCGATAACTATCAATTTTTAGTTGAATGTAAGACTATTAACCATAGATATTGTGATATAAATATGCGTCTTCCAAGAAAAATCAACTTTTTAGAGGATAAAGCAAGAAACTTTATAAAAGATTTTGTAAAAAGAGGTAGAGTCGATTTATATGTAAAGCTTGACTTAATAGGCTCAGAGGATGTAAACTTAAAATTCGATGATAATTTAGCAGACCAATATATAAATATATTGAAGACTATTAGAGATAAATATAGTTTAGCAGATGATATATCTGTTATGAATGTTGCAAAGTTTCCAGATATAATAAAAACTGAGGAAAAAGAAGAAGACGAAGATGAAATGTGGGCTATGTTTAAAGAAGCTTTAGAAATAGCTCTAAATAAACTTGTGGATATGAGACAACAAGAAGGTAAAAAATTAGAAGAAGATACTCTAAAAAGATGCGATATATTATCAGGTTATATAAAAGAAATAGAGAAATTGTCTGATACAGTAGTTGAAGATTATAGAGATAAATTAAATACAAGAATAAAAGAACTATTAGAAAATCCAAATGAAATAGACGAAAACAGAATGGCACAAGAAGTAGCTATATATGCAGATAAAAGTTCTATAACTGAGGAAATAGTTAGATTCAATTCTCATATAACACAACTTAAAAATACAGTAGTAAAAGATGATTCAGTTGGTAGAAAAATGGATTTTCTTATCCAAGAAATGAACAGAGAAATAAATACTATGGGTTCTAAATCGTCTGATATAAATATCACTAACTTAGTAGTTGAAGTTAAAAGTGAACTTGAAAAAATCAGAGAACAAATTCAAAATATAGAATAGTATTTACATAGCAAAATAGAAAGGGAGATATAATAATGATTAAGAAAAAAGGATTATTATTAGTTATTTCTGGTCCATCAGGTGCAGGTAAAGGAACTGTCTGCAAAGAACTATTAAAAAGAAATCCTGATTTTAAACTTTCAATATCTGCAACTACTAGAGCTCCTAGAGAAGGAGAAGTAGATGGAGAAAGTTATTTCTTTTTAACAAAAGAGAAATTCAGTGAGATGATAGGACAAGGTGGATTTTTAGAATACGCACAAATTTACAGCAATTATTATGGAACACCAAAAGGACCTGTAATGAAATACTTAGAAGATGGTAGTGACGTTATACTAGAAATCGAAATGCAAGGTGCTAGACAAGTAAAAGAAATGTACCCAGAAGCTGTACTTATATTTGTTTTACCTCCTTCGCTTGAAGAATTAAGAAACAGACTTACAACTAGAGGTACGGAAACTGAAGAACAAGTAAACGAAAGACTTAGTACTTCTCTTGAAGAGATAAAACAAGTAAAAGATTATAACTACTTTATATTTAATGAAAACAATAAAACGACAGAATCTGCAATGATTATAGAAGATATAATAACAGCAGAAAAAAATAAAGCTAGCAGATATGAAAAATTAATAATTAAAAAATTTGAGGAGGAATTATAAAATGATAAAACCATCAATAAATGACGTATTAGAAAAAATAAGCAACAGATATTACTTAGTTGGGACTGTAGCAAAGAGAGCTAGAGAAATAGTTGACGGTTCTGAATTATATGTAGAAAATAAACAAGGTGAAAATAAACCAGTTTGTTTAGCAACTGAAGAAGTAGCAGAAGGAAAAATAACTTACAGATTATTAACTCCAGAAGAAATAGAACAAAAAGAATTAGAACATCACTTAGAACAAGAAAAACAACAAAAAGAATTAGAACAAGACTAATTTTTTAGATACAATAAAATCTCTATAAAGTTAATAAGGAGAAGAATATGCTAAAAGGAAAAACTGTTGTAATAGGAGTAAGTGGCGGAATTGCTGTATATAAAGTTTGTGATGTAGTGAGCAGACTTAAAAAATTAAATGCCAATGTACATGTTATTATGACAAAAGGTGCATGTGAATTTGTAGCTCCACTTACTTTCCAAACAATGAGTCAAAATTATGTAGTAAGTGATATGTTCCAAGATCCAAAAACATGGGATGTTGAACATATATCTCTTGCAAAAAAAGCTGATTTGTTTTTAGTTGCTCCAGCAACTGCAAACGTAATTGGAAAAATAGCGGGTGGCATTTGTGATGATATGCTTACAACAACTGTTGCTGCTACAAAAGCAAAAGTGCTTATAGCTCCAGCTATGAATACTAATATGTACGAAAATCCAATTATACAAAGAAATATTTCTACATTAAAAGAGTATGGATATAATTTTGTAGAACCAGCAAGCGGAAGATTAGCTTGCGGAGATGTTGGAAGTGGAAAGCTTGCATCACCTGAAGCTATAGTTGAAAATGTAGTAAATCTACTAAAATATGAACAAGATTTAGTAGGAAGAAAAATAATGATAACAGCAGGACCAACAGTAGAAAATTTAGATCCTGTGAGATATCTAACAAATAGATCAAGTGGAAAAATGGGTTATGCGATAGCTAAAGTTGCAGCTGCTAGAGGAGCTGAAGTTACTTTAATATCAGGAAAAACAGACATTAAACCACCAGAAAACTTAAAGAAATTTATACGCATTGAATCAGCAGAAGATATGTATAATGCTGTAATTTCTAATTTAGATGAAAATGATGCAGTTATAAAAAGTGCCGCTGTTGCAGATTATAAACCTAAAACATACAGCGACAATAAGATAAAGAAAAAAGACGGAGATTTAATTATAGAATTAGACAGAAATAAGGATATTGCCTACGAAATTGGTAAAATTAAAAATGATAAAATATTAGTAGGTTTTGCAGCAGAGACTAATGATATAATAGAAAATGCAAAAGGCAAAATAGCTAAAAAGAACATGGACTTTATAGTTGCAAACAACTTAAAAGAAAGTGGAGCAGGATTTGGAACTGATACAAATATAGTTAGTATCATTGAAAAAGATGGTAGCATGACAAAATATCCTATGATGACTAAGGAAGAAGTTGCGTCAGTAATTTTAGACAAAATTAAAATTTTACTAGACAACAAGTCTTCTCTTTAAAAGGACTAATTAATTATATAAATTTAAATAGACTATAAAGAGGAAATCATATGATTTCCTCTTTTAGTAATGAATATAAATGAAAGGAGTGCGAGAATGGGAAGATATGTAAAGGTAATAGTTAAAAATAACAGTCAATATACAGACAATCTATTTACGTATAAAGTGCCAGAATTTTTACAAGATGAAATATGCTTGGGGCATAGAGTTCTTGTACCCTTTGGAAAAGGAAATAAACCTATAGAAGCATATGTATTTAAAATAATGCATAACAATGATGAAGGTGTAGATACAAAAGATATTTATGATATCTTAGATGAAAGGCCAACTTTAAAAAGAGAGGACTTAGAACTTATTCATTGGATGAAAAATAGATACTTATGTACTTATATGGACTGCATAAATTTAATTATACCTAAAGGATATAAATTAAATAATTATAAATTAATAACACTTCATCCATCACTTAAAGGAATAGAACCATATGAATTATATGATTTAAGTGAGCAATTAAGTGAAAATAAAAAATTTGTTCTTCAAAAAGTTTTGGATAACAAAGGAAAGATAAAACTAGATAAATTAGTTGATAAAAGGATAGAATATTCTGCACAAGTTGCAGAAGATGAAGAGATATACCAAGTAAAAGATAAAAAGACTCTAAAAAGAAAAGTTGCTGATAATTTAAATAGTCTTTTATATAAAATGAAAGAAGAATCACTAATAGATTTAAAATGGGAATATAAAAGTATAAAAAATGAAATAAAAATATGCTATGTATCCTTAAAAATGAATTATGTAGATATGATGTTTTATATAAAAGAAAATAAAATAAGACTTGGAGATAAGCAAAAACAAGTTTTAGAGTTTTTAAAGAATAACGATGATGTTGAGATAAATGATTTAGTCGACTTATTAAAAGCATCAAAGTCTACTATAAATTCATTAAAAGAAAAAAACTTAATTGAGTTTAAGTATGAAGATTTTTATAGAAAGACAAAATCAAACTTTAACTATCAAAATAAAGAAGTTGTTTTAAATGAAGAACAAAATTATGCTATAGAAAAAATTACATCAGAGATGTTTGACGAAGAGAAAAAACCTTATATGATACATGGGGTTACAGGAAGTGGAAAAACAGAAGTGTATATGGAAGTTATAGATTATGCATTAAAGCAAGGTCTTGATAGTATTGTTTTAGTGCCTGAGATATCTTTAACACCTCAAACTATAGCTAGATTTAAAAATAGATTTAAAGATATTGTTGGAGTTTTTCACAGTAGGTTATCTGAAGGTGAAAAACACGATGTACTTAGAGAAATAAAAAAGGGAAATATAAGGATTTTGATAGGCGCTAGATCTGCAATATTTGCACCATTTAATAGTTTAGGTGTAGTTATAGTAGATGAATTCCATGAAAGCTCTTATAAATCAGATAAAAATCCTAAGTTCTCAACTCTAGAAGTTGGAAGATATTTAGTAAATAAGAGAAATATAACTTTAGTGTTAGGTTCTGCAACACCTTCTGTAGAAGAGTATTATAGAGCTAAAACAGGAGAATACGAACTTATAGAACTTAAAAAGAGAGCTAATAATAAACCTCTTCCTAAAATTGAAGTTGTAGATATGAAAGAAGAACTTAAATGTGGTAATAGAAGTTTTTTAAGTAATAAATTAAGACTTCAAATAGAAGAAGAAATAAAAAATAATAACCAAGTTATTTTATTTTTAAATAGAAGAGGATACTCAAGTTTCGTATCATGTAGAGAATGTGGTTATGTTTTTAAATGCAAAAACTGTGATATTTCACTTACTTACCACAAAAAACAAAATATAGGTAAATGTCATTATTGTGGATATGAAGAAGTTATACCACAAAAATGTCCAGAATGTGAAAGTAAATATGTAAAAGCTTTTGGTCTTGGGACTGAAAAAATAGAAGAAGAAATAAAACAGATATTTGAAGGAGTAAGGGTTTTAAGACTTGATAAGGATACTACTTCACAAAAACATGAACTTGAAAATATATTA
This sequence comes from Intestinibacter bartlettii, assembly GCF_018917435.1. Lineage (GTDB taxonomy): Bacteria > Bacillota > Clostridia > Peptostreptococcales > Peptostreptococcaceae > Intestinibacter > Intestinibacter bartlettii_A. Next base: position 77,319 of record NZ_JAHLOQ010000003.1, on the reverse strand, counting down.
AATAAATTCCAAAATAGAGAAGCTGATATACTTATAGGGACTCAGATGATAAGTAAGGGTCTTGACTTTAATCATGTTACATTAGTAGGCATATTATCAGCAGATATGATGTTAAACTTCCCTGATTTTAAGAGTTTTGAAAATACATTCCAACTTGTTACACAGGTTTCAGGTAGGGCTGGGAGATCTGAAAAAGAAGGAAAAGTAATTCTCCAAACTTATGACAGTGAAAGTAGTGTAATAAAGAGAATAGTAGATTATGATTTTGAAGGATTTTATGAAGATGAAATAAAAATTAGAAAACTATTCAACTATACACCGTTTAATAATATGCTTAGTGTAGTTATAAGTGGGAAAAATGAACTTTTAGTAAAGAAAAATATAACTAATCTTTATAATAATATAGTTTATCTATTAACTGAGCGTGGAATACAGGACTTTGACTTTATTTTAGGACCAAATCCATGTTCAATATCAAAAATAAATTCAAATTATAGATGGCAAATATTATTTAAAGATGATAATATTGAAATAAATTTATTAAAGGGTATAATAAAATATATATGTATAACTAAAAAAGATATTGTATTTGACAAAGATGTTAACATATCAATAGATATTAACCCAAATAGTATTTTATAATTTATAAAATTTAATGGAAAATATAGGAGGAAGCAAAATGGCGTTAAGACAAATAGTGAAAATAGGGGAACCTGTTTTAAGAAAAAAATCAAAAGAAGTTAAAGAAATAAACGATAGAGTTATAGAATTATTAGATGATATGGCTGATACTATGTATGAAGCAGATGGTGTAGGTCTTGCAGCACCACAAGTTGGAATACTTAAAAGAGTAGTTGTTATAGATATCGGAGATGGACTTATAGAACTTATAAATCCAGAAATAATAGAAACAGAAGGTGAATATTTAGATAACGAAGGTTGTTTAAGTGTACCAGGTGAATGTGGAGATGTATTAAGACCATATAGAGTAAAAGTTAGAGCACAAAATAGATTCGGTGAAACTATAGAAATCGAAGGTGAAGAATTATTAGCAAGAGCTTTCTGTCATGAAATAGATCACTTAGACGGAATATTATATGTAGACAAAGTAGTAAAATAGGAGTTGATTTATTTGAAAATATTATTTATGGGAACACCAGACATTGCAAGTGGGTGTTTACAAGAGCTTATAGATAAAAAATACGATATAATAGGTGTAGTTACACAACCAGACAAACAAGTTGGTAGAGGTAAAAAAATAGTATTCTCACCTGTTAAACAAGTTGCTATAGAAAATAATTTACCAGTATACCAACCGGTAAGAGCAAAAGAAGAATCATTTATAAAAGAAATAAAAGATTTAAATCCAGATGTTATAGTTGTAGTAGCATATGGCCAAATTTTATCTAAAGAATTTTTAGAAATACCAAAACACGGTTGTATAAACGTACACGTTTCATTATTACCAAAATACAGAGGGGCAGCTCCAATTAACTGGGTAATAATAAATGGAGAAGAAAAAACAGGTGTATCAACAATGTTTATGGATGAAGGACTTGATACAGGAGATGTAATTTTACAAAGTGAGTTCGCTTTAGATGATGAAATTACAGCTGGAGAACTTCACGATAAAATGACAGTTGAAGGAGCAAAAGTTCTTTGCGAAACTTTAGATTTAATAAAAGAAGGAAAAGCGCCAAGAACACCTCAAAATCACGATGAATTTTCTTATGCACCAATAATGGACAAAAACTTAGGTCACGTTGACTTTTCAAAAACTGCTAGAGAAGTACACAATCTAGTAAGAGGAGTAAATCCATGGCCAAGTGCATATACTACGTATATGGACAAAAAAATGAAAGTATGGAAAACTAAAGTACTAGATGAAAAGAGCTCAAAAGAACCTGGTACTATATTAAAAGTTGATCAAGATGGTATAAGAGTAGCAACTAAAGATAATGTTATCTTAATAAGTGAAATACAAATGCCAAACAAAAAAAGAATGGAAGTAAAAGAGTTTATAAAAGGAAATACTTTAGAAGTAGGAAGCGTACTTCAATAAAACAAGGAGTGTTTAATTATGTACTATCCATATTATGATCCAACGTATATCATATTAATTCCTGCTATAATACTTACGATGTACGCTCAATTTAAAGTGAGCTCAACTACTAATAAGTATTTTAGGGTTAGAACACAAAGAGGATATACAGGAGAGCAAACAGCAAGAGAAATTTTAAATGCAAATGGAATATACGACGTAAGAATTGAAATGACAAGAGGGACTCTTAGTGATCACTATGACCCTAGAAATAAAGTTTTGAGATTGTCACAAGATGTATATAGAGGAACTTCTATAACTTCTGTAGCTGTAGCCGCTCATGAATGTGGCCACGCAATTCAACATGCAAGAGGATATGCTCCACTTACTATAAGAGGTGCTATAGTTCCTGTTGTAAACTTTGCGTCAAGTGCATCTTGGATTTTAATAATGTTAGGATTATTTATGACGTCTTCAACATCTCTTTTAAAAATAGGAATACTTTTATTTTCAGCTACAGTAGTATTCCAATTAATAACTTTACCAGTTGAATTTAATGCTTCTCATAGAGCGTTAATTCAAATAGAAAATTTAGGTATAGTGAGTCGCGATGAGAGAAGACAAAGTAAAAAAGTGCTTGATGCAGCTGCTTTAACTTATGTGGCAGCAGCAGCTACTGCATTACTTCAATTATTACGATTAATTACAATTGCAAATCAAAGAGATGATTAGCATTAATATATGGTAAGATAATAAGGGAATGTTACAAAGTAGGATTTTAAATATAAATTTACTATGTAACACGCCCTTAATTTAATTAAGGAGAAATTTTTTATGAAATCAAGGAATTTAGCTTATAAAGTTTTATTTGACATCGAAAAAAATCAAAATTACTCAAATATGGCTATAAATAAGCACTTTAAAGATTGTAATTTAGATAGCAGAGATAGAGGATTTGCAACAGAGATTATATATGGTGTTGTGGAAAATAAAATCTATCTAGATTATATAATAGACAAACTATCAAAAATAAAAAGTAACAAATTAAATCTAAAAGTAAAAATACTTCTTAGAATGGGTATATATCAAATATTATTTTTAGATAGTGTTTCTGACTATGCTGCAGTTAACGAAACAGTAAACTTAACTAAAAAACTAGATAATAGATCAGCTGGATTTGTAAATGCAGTTTTAAGAAATGTTATAAGACAAAAAGAAGAAATAGGCGAAGTTAAAATAAAAGATACTGTAGATAATTTATCTACTAAATATTCATATAACAAATGGATAGTTAGAAATTGGATAAGTAAATTTGGTAGAGAATTTACAGAAGATTTATTAGAAGCAAATGCAGAAAGACCAAGCTTATATTTAAGAGTAAATACTTTAAAAACAACTAGAGATGAATTAATAAAATTATTAGAAACTCAAGAAGTACAATGTGAAAAAGTACCTTTTATAGAAGAAGCTATAAAAGTAAATAATCTTAAAAATATAGAAAACAACGAATTATACAAAAAAGGATTATTTACAGTACAAGATATAAGTTCTATGTTAGTTGGTAAAATATTAAATCCACAAAAAGATACTAAAGTTTTAGATGTATGTAGTGCTCCAGGAGGTAAAACTACTCATATAGCTACACTTATGGAAAATAGCGGACAAGTAGTATCAAGAGATATATTTGAACATAAAATAAACTTAATACAAAACTCTGTAAATAGACTTGGACTTAAAAATGTAGATGTAGAATTATTTGATGCACTTAACTTAGATAAAGAAAGTATCGATAAATTCGATTATGTACTTGCTGATGTTCCTTGTTCAGGTCTTGGTATAATAAGACGTAAGCCAGAAATTAAATATAAAGAAAAAGAAGAAATAAAAGATCTTCCTAAATTACAAAAAGCTATTCTTCAAAATGCAGCTAAGTATGTAAAAGTAGGTGGAACTTTAATATATAGTACTTGTACAATACAAGATGATGAAAATATAGAAGTGGTTGAGAGTTTCTTACAAAGTAATAAGAGATTCCAATTTGAAAAGATTGAAAATATAAATATAGATTTAGAAAATGAAGATAAAGGATATTTAAAGATTTATCCAAATATACACGGTATGGATGGATTCTTTATAGCTAAATTAAAAAGAGTAAGGTAGGTATCCAAATGGAAAATCAAAAAATAGCTCTAAAAAACTTTACTGAAGACGAATTAAAAGAATTTATGAAAGAGATAGGAGAAAAGCCATTTAGAGGAAGTCAAATTTATTCATGGATATATAAAGGTGCTAAAACTTTTGATGATATGAATAATATTCCTAAATCTCTTAGAGAAAAATTAGAAAAAGTTTCTTATATAGGTAACTTAGATATTGAATTAGTGTTAAAATCTAAAGTAGATAAGACAAAAAAATACTTATTTTTATTAAATGATGGAAACATAATAGAATCAGTAATGATGGAATATGAAGATAGAGTTACTGCATGTATATCAAATCAAGTAGGCTGTAGAATGGGATGTAAATTCTGTGCATCTACAATGGACGGTCTTATTAGAAATTTAGAACCTTGGGAAATTTTAGATCAAATAATGAAAATCCAAGAAGACACAGGTAAAAGAGTTTCTAACTTAGTACTTATGGGAAGTGGAGAACCACTTGACAACTTTGAGAATACAAAGCAATTTTTAAAGGTTGTAAATGATAAAAATGGACTTAATATAGGGTATAGACATATAACACTTTCTACTTGTGGAGTAATACCAAAAATGTATGAGTTAGCGGAATTAAATATTCCTATTAATTTAGCATTATCTCTACATTCTCCTTTTGATGATAAGAGGGCTGAAATAATGCCAGTTGCAAAAGCTTATAAAGTCAAAGACTTAATAAAAGCATGCCAAAACTATATAGATAAAACTAATAGAAGAGTAACTTTTGAATATTCTTTAATAAAAGGAGTTAATGATTCTAAGGCTGAATCAGATGAATTAAGTAAACTTTTAAAAGGAATGTTATGCCATGTAAACTTAATTCCTATAAATAAGGTTGAGGAAAGAGACTTTGAAAGACCTGATAAAACTTATATATACAAATTTAGAGATGCCTTAGAAAAAAATAATATACCAACTACTGTAAGAAATTCCATGGGTTCTGATATAGGAGGAGCTTGTGGGCAATTAAGAAGAAAGCACAAGTAGGAGAAGGGGGTAACAATATGATTTTTAGTTTAGCGTCTGACATAGGCAAAGTTAGAAAAAATAACGAAGATTTCGTAGATGCAAAAATCATATGTAAGGATGATGAAACAAAAATAGGGATATTTGCTTTAGCTGATGGCATGGGAGGTCATAATAAAGGTGAAGTCGCTAGTGTAATGGCTGTAAATGGCATAATTGAATTTTTATCTGAAAATTTATCTCAATCAGGAAATATAAAAATAGACTATTTTGATGATATTATAAAACAAGCATATAACCAAGTAAATTATAGTATACATGAAAAATCTAAAGAAGATGAATCATTTAATGGAATGGGGACAACTCTTGTTACTGTAATAATATATAATGACGATATGTATGTAGCAAATGTTGGTGACAGCAGATGTTATATATTTAGAGATGAAAAATTAAAACGAATAACAATAGATCATTCTGTAGTAGAAGATTTAGTAAGAATGAATATTATATCTGAAGAAGAAGCAATGACACATCCCATAAGAAACCATATAACTAGAGCTATGGGAACAGATGAGATGGTCATAGTAGATATATTCAGAAAAAAACTAAAACCTAACGATAAAATTTTAATGGCTACAGATGGACTTACAGGATATGTTTTAGATGAAAAAATACAAGAAATATTAACAAGTAATAATGATTTAGATGCAACAACTAAAGATTTAATAGAATTTGCTAATGAAGTTTCAGGTAAGGATAATACATCTGTTATATTAATTGAACAAAGTTAGGACGGTGAGAATGTGGAACAAACAATTTTGGGTAATAGATATCAAATTATAAAAAAAATAGGCGATGGAGGAATGGCTTTTGTATATCAAGCAAAAGACAAGCTTTTAAATAGAATTGTGGCTGTAAAAGTTTTAAGACCAGAATTTGTTGATGATAAAGACTTTTTAGCAAAATTTAAAAGAGAAGCAGAAGCTGTTGCAAATATAACACATCCTAATATAGTAAATGTATATGATGTAGGCCAAGAGGGAAAAGTTCACTATATAGTAATGGAGTATGTAGATGGACAAAACTTAAAGGAAATAATAAAAAATGAAGGTGTTTTAGATGAATACACAGCTCTTGATATAACTAAGCAAATAGCTCAAGCATTAAGTGCTGCTCATAAAAAAGGTGTTATTCATAGAGATATAAAACCTCATAATATATTAATTTCAAATGAAGATAGACAAGTTAAGGTTGCGGACTTTGGTATAGCGAAAGCTGTTTCAAATTCAACAATTACTAACATAGGGAGTATAATTGGTTCTGTTCATTATTTTTCGCCAGAACAAGCAAAAGGTCAACCAGTAGCTAATAATGCAGACTTATACTCTCTAGGAATAGTATTGTATGAGATGTTGATAGGAAGAGTACCATTTAGAGGAGATAGTCCAATATCAATTGCCCTTCAACATATTAATGAAGAGATTGAATTTACACCAGAGGAAAAAACTAAGATACCTCATAGTATAAGAACTTTAATAAGTAAGATGACTGAAAAATCGCCTGAAGATAGATATCAAAGTGCGGAAGAAGTAATAGAAGATATAGAGTACATAGAAAAAAATATAGACTTAGATTTTATAAAAGAATATGATAATTATGTAACTCAAAAAATAGATCAAGATAAATTACTTGCAAAATCTAAAAAATATAATCCAAATAGAAAGTATTATGAACAAAATCTAGAAGATTATATAGACGAAGATGAAGATGATGAGGAATATGAAGATGACTACTATGAGGATGAGATACCACGTAGAAAAAGTAATAAAAATAATGTAAGTAAAAAAAATAAAAAGAAAAAAAGAAATACTACTAAAAAAATAATGGTTACAGTAGTAGCATTATCAGCTATAGTTATAGCGTTATTTGCAGGTAAATCTGTTATAAGTGGATTATTTAATAACAATAGTGCAAATAATAGTGATCAAGTAGAGTCTTTTGCTGTACCTAACTTTGTTGGTATATCTATAGACGATGCAAATAAACAAGCTGCTAAATTAGGACTAAAAATACAACAAACAGAAGAATATGATGCTGATGTTAAAGAAGGATACATAATATCTCAGAGTCCACAAACAGGAACTGTACAAACTGGAGATACAATAACAGTAGTTGTAAGTTTAGGTGGAAAAGCTGCAAAAGTTCCAAATTGTGTAGGACTTTCTTATGACCAAGCTAAAAAACTTTTAGAAGCAAATAATCTAAAAGTAGGCTCTAGAAGTTATGAATACAACTCATCTTATGATGAAGGTATTGTAATTTGGCAAAATCCTTCTTCAGGAGCAAGTGGTATACTTCAAAATACAACAGTAGATTTAATTATAAGTAAAGGTAAAAAACCAGAAGATAATACAACTAACCCAGATGATAATAATCCGGAAAATCCAGATAATCCAAATCCAGATACTCCAGATAATCCAAATCCAGATACTCCGAGTGACAATCCAAGCTCAGGAGATGGTGGAGACTCAAATAATAGTGGAAGTACTGGTGGAGATGCTTCTCAACAAAATGCAACTATAAGAAGAGAATATGACTGGGCTTAGACGTATAGCAAATTATTAAAAATTTTAGGAGGGCTTTAATGATAGAAGGTAGGATAATAAAAGGTATTGGAGGCTTTTATTACGTAGATACAGAAAGTGGTCTGTATGAATGTAGAGCTAGAGGAATTTTTAGAAAGAATAAAATAACACCTCTAGTTGGAGATTTTGTAAAAATAAGTATAGTAGATGAAGAAAATAAAAAAGGTGTAGTAGAAGAAATAGCAGAGAGAGAAACAGAACTTGTTAGACCTCCTATTGCAAATGTAAATAAGGCATTAATAGTATTTGCTGTTAAAAATCCAACGCCTCATTTATCTTTATTAGATAGATTTATAGTTCTTGCGGAAAGAGAAAACTTAGAAATTGTAATAATACTTACAAAAATAGATTTAGATGATGACAATACTTTTGAAAAAATAAAAAGTATTTATGAGCCTTGTGGATATAAAGTAATAGGGGTTAGTAACTTAGAAAAGAAAAATATAGATAAAGTAAAAGAAGAGTTAAAAGACAATACTGTTGTATTTGCAGGACCATCAGGAGTAGGTAAATCTAGTTTATTAAATGAAATAGATTCGAATTTCCAACTAAAAACTGGAGATGTAAGCGATAAGATAAAAAGAGGAAAACATACAACTAGACATGCTGAATTATTTGAGTTAGAATTTGGTGGTATGGTAGCTGATACTCCTGGATTTAGTTCATTAACACTTGATGATATAGAAGATATAGACTTAAAGGATTACTTTATTGAATTTGAAGATTTTAATGATGAATGTAAATTTGGTTCAAGATGTATTCACCAAAATGAACCAAGATGTGCAGTTAAAGAAGCAGTTGAAAATGGAGATATTCCAAAAGAGAGATATGATAGCTATATACAATTATTAAATGAAATTAGACAAGGGAAGAGGAGATATTAGATATGATTAAATTAGCACCTTCAATTTTATCAGCAGATTTTGCGAGATTACTAGAAGACGTAAAAAAAGTAGAAAAAGCAGGATGTGAATATCTGCATATAGATGTTATGGATGGGCATTTTGTACCAAATATAACTTTGGGACCAGCTATAGTAAAATCACTTAGAAAAGATGTAAATATGGTATTTGATGCACATCTTATGATAGAAAATCCAGACAACTATATAAAAGAATTTGCAGATGCAGGATGTGATATAATAGTAGTTCATCAAGAAGCTTGTACTCATCTACACAGAACTATTCAAAATATAAAATCACATGGAATAAAAGCAGGTGTTGCTTTAAATCCTGCAACTCCAATTGAAACTATAAAATACGTATTACAAGATGTAGATATGGTACTTTTAATGTCTGTTAATCCAGGATTTGGAGGGCAATCATATATACCAGTAGTAACGCAAAAAATAAAAGAATTAAAAGCTTTAATAGACGAAATGGGTCTTGATATAGATATAGAAGTAGATGGTGGAGTAAAACCATCAAATATATCTGAAGTTGTAAATGCTGGTGCTAATGTCATAGTGGCTGGTTCTGCTATATTTAATGCAGGTGATATAGATGAAGCTGTTAAATCACTTAGAGAAAATGCAAATAAGTAAGGTGATTTAAAGTGAAAATTTGTATAGCATTAAACGGAATTGTAAATGATTACAATAAAACAAAAGAAATGATTGAAAATCAGAATTATGATTATTTTATAGGTGCAGATGGGGGATGTAATCACTTAAATGCTATGGGCATTTTACCCAATTATGTAATAGGAGATTTAGATTCTATTAATAAAGATTTAATACAACATTATGAAGAACAAAGGGTAATGTTTAAAAAATTTCCAACTCATAAAGACCAAACTGACTCAGAAATATGTGTTTATTTAGCAAAAACTTTAAATGCTACACAAATTGATTTTATTGGTGCATTGGGTGGGCGTATAGACCATGCGCTAGCTAATATAGGACTAATGTATTATGTGTTAGAAATGGGAATAGAACCTAGGATTTTGACTAGCGAAGAAGAAATTTTTATAATACACAATGATAATAAGGTTATAAAAGGCAAAAAAGGAGATACGATTTCGATATTGGCACTTAAAAAAGATGCGATAGGTGTGACTTTAGAGAAATTAGAATATCCTTTAGATAATGCAAAAGTATCTTATTTATCACCTTTAGGGATTTCAAATGTTATGTTAGAAGATGAATGTAAGATAACTGTAAAAGACGGTTATTTACTTGTAATTAGGAATTTAAATATATAATTAGTATATGTTATAAAAAATAAAGAGCAGTTTAATACTGCTCTTTATTTTTTTGAATTTATAACTTTTTGTACTAAAGGAATATCAGCAGGAGCCCAAAGTAATGACTCTAAATTTTCCTTTTTTAGATATATAAGTTTTGAATGTTCATCTGCAACTGGTTTTCCTTCAACTAAAACGCATTTAAGGGCAGTTAAGTTTACTATAATATTTTCATATTCGTGTGTATTTTCACCAATTATTTCAGTTGCTTTAACTGAACACTTTAATTCTTCTTTTATTTCACGTTCTATAGCGGTATATAAACTTTCTCCTTCTTCAACTTTACCACCTGGAAATTCCCACATATTTGGTAAAGTCATTATAGGAGATCTAAGTGCGCATAAAATTTCACCTTTTTCATTTTCAATAACTGCAGCTACTACTTCAACTAATTTTTTATTCATAAGCCACCTCCATAAATAAGATACCATATAATGCATAAAACTTCTATGGTAGTAATATACAAAATCTTTGTTATAATATATAAATAGACATAATTTAGAAAGAAGGGGTAGAAGTGATAAAAGCAGGTCTTGTAGTTGAAGGTGGCGGTATGAGAGGTGTTTATACTGCCGGTGTACTTGATTTTTTTATGGAAAAAGATTTATTTTTTACAAATAATTATGGTGTATCAGCGGGTGCTTGTCATCTTTGTAGCTATTTAGCTAAACAATATGAAAGAGCTTTTCGTATAAATGTAAATTATTTAGAGGATAAAAGATATTGCAGTGTTAAAAGCTTAATAAAAACAGGGGATTTATTTGGAGTAGAAATGTTATATGATATAATACCTAATAAATTAGATTTATTTGACTATGATACATATAATAAAAATGAGGCTAATTTTTATAGTGTGATTACAAATATAAATACTGGAAAACCTGAATATGTAAAAATAAACGATTTAAAGGAAGATATTATTTATATTAGGGCATCGAGTTCATTACCTCTATTAGCTAGAAATGTTAAAATTGGAGACAATGAATATCTAGATGGGGGAATATCAGATTCAATTCCAATAAAAAAATCGATAGCAGATGGAAATAAAAAGAACGTAGTTATTTTAACTCGTGATGAAACATATAGAAAAGGAAAAAGCTCATTAATTCCTCTTATGAAATTAAAATATAAAAAATATCCAAATTTACTAAACAGTATTGCAAATAGATATATTGTATATAACGGAACTTTAGATTTTATAAAAGAGCTAGAAAAATCCGATGATGTATTTGTAATAAGACCCAAAAAACCAGTAACAATAGGACGAACAGAGAAAAATAGAGAAAAATTAGAGGCACTTTATAAAGATGGATATAATGATGCAAAAGATTGTTATGAAGACTTATTAAGATATTTAGGAAAAGAAAACTTGTAGCATAGTTTTATGCTACAAGTTTTTTAGGGTATTTTAAATTAAAATTTAAAAAGTATGGACATTTGTATTATTTACACATTACAATTTGTTCTTTAATATCAGAATAAATTTCAAGTCCTTTAGTATCATATACTTTAATTACATCTGTATTTATAGATTCAGAAAATTTAGAAGCAATATTTTCTCTTTCTTTAAGTGCATCTTCATTAAATACAACGTTTTCCTTATTGTCAAATAAAGCTACATAAAATATTCCGGTTTCAACTAAGTCTTGGAAGAAGTGACTTCCATAAGATAATTCCGGTACGACATCTCTATCGCTATAAGCGATTTCACACATAACTGACATATTATTAAGTTCTGTGAAATGTACAGGAACACCAAGCGATGGAGTAGAAGTTCCCCAACGACCAGGTCCCATAAGCATACTATTTTTGCCTTTTAGAGCAGTGTTTAAAATTCCAATTTGTCTAGCTATTTTATATTTATCAACTTCAGTTAAATCAAGATATTCATCAGCAGATACATATACAATATAATCTATTGGAAGACGTATATTTCCTCCCATAAAGTTTCCCTTAGAGGAGAATAAACAATCTTTTTTATTTAATAATTTAGGTATTTCTATAGATTTTCCTAAGCCCCTAGTTTGAAGAGGTCTACATTGAACAATATTTATTTTAAAACTTCCATCTTTTTTGAAATTAGCAGTAAATTCTATATCTACAGGATAGTTATATTCAGTGGATATTATATGTAGAGCTTTTTTCATAGCTTCAGGAAAACCAGAATATTTTAATAAACGTTTAAAATTAAGTATATAAGGAGCACTATTTGGATCTAATCCAAGCTCTTTAAGTCTAATTTGCGTATTATAATCTTTAGAACCAAATAAGTTTATATCTGTTTTTAAATTTTCATTTATAACATCATCTATATTTACATTCGTATGCTTATTAGTAGCTAAGTTTAATACATCAACAGAATGTTGAGAATATTTTTGCTCGTCGTTTGAATTCATAATTGGAAGTCGCATAGGGTCATCTAAAGTTACAATTCTTACATAATCACCGATTATACGATCAACAGCCCTTGTACCTAAACCAAATACAAGTCTTATCATTCCGTCATCCATATTTACATTTTCGTCATATACATATAAGTTAGATGAATTTCCAACACCTGCAAGATGAGGGAAGAAATATTGACCGTGATAATCACCAGATACCCTTTGAACCAAAATTGCCATCTGTTCATCTCTTTTATCAAGGCCTCTAGTTTTTCTATAATTTATAGCATCAGGGCTCATTGTACTTGCATAGACTACTTTTACAGCATTTATAAATTCATTTAATCTTTCTTTTGGAGTACCTTGGTTTACACAGAAGACACTCTCGTATTTGCCGGCAAATGCATTTCCAAAATTGTCTTCAAGTAATGAACTAGATCTTACTATTATAGGGGATTGACCGAAATACTCTAGTATTTGCATAAATTGATCTTCTATATCTTCAGGGAATTTACCATTTTCAAGTTCTTTTTTTAGTTCTGGTGCATATTTAAAATATCCTTCATCTGTTTTTTGTTTAGTTCTTAAATCCCACAAACCATTTTCAACTATATAAGAGTAGTAGATATCAGTTCCTATAAAAAATGAATCGTGGTTTTCTAATATAGGTTTAAAGTAATCTTTTGCATCATCTGATGAATTTAATATTTGAGTTGCAACTAGCATACCGACACTCTTACCACCTATTTTACCAGTCCCGATTAATCTAGAAGATATTTTTAATAAATCCTTTAGTGAGAAGTATTTCATACACATATCAAATATTTTTGGTTCTATACCTATTAAACAGTATATTAAAAGTTTTTTCATATCCTCTTGAGTTTTTTTGTCTTTTTTTAATGCGCATCTAGCTGCATTAATAGTTCGTCTCCAATAACTAAGTCTTTTACTACTTCTCCAGTTTATATGAGAGAATAATTCAACAGTATCGTCACTTGAAGTTATTTGGGTTACTTTCGTGCCATCTATTTGGATAGGTAAAAACATAGTTGGTGAAACCCTATCAGATACTTTAAGTGGATGTATGTAATATTTATCGTCTATAGTGTATATATCAAATATTACTTTTGCAATTTGTCTGGCCTTAGAAGGTAATACGTAAGAATGAGCTTTTCTCATAATAGCAAAGCAAGACACAGCATTTAAGTCATGAAGATAAGAACATATTACAGAAAAAAAGTTTATTATCATGGAGTCTGAGTGCCACATACGTTGTAAGCAAGTTAAATTATCGAAAATATAGAAAGTATTTTCGCCCTCGGATTTAATTATTTCGCTGATTTTTAAAGTAAAATAATTAAATCCTATATTAGGATCTAATTGAAATATTTTAATTTTTGTTAGATCATTGCTTATAGATATATTATTTATACTGTCAATTGTATCATCTGAAGGGTCATCAAATAGAGGCTTTTTATTAGCAAATTTAAAATACACGATATTTCTACCGTCTTCTATTGCTCTATTTACGAAAGGTGTTAAAAATTTTTTATAGTCATTAATTGTACCAACTTGACAAACTATACTATCACCCAATCTTAACATATCTATAGATTTGTCAAAACCATCAATGCCAGTACTTACTAAATTATTATTTATCATATTAAAATGAAACCCCCTTTAACTAAAATATTAAAAATAGATATATAAAAAAATGTATATGGAAAAGATTTCTATTATATAAAGTGTAGCATAAAATATGCTGAAAATAAAACGTAAAATAGAAATCATATATCTTGCAAGAGGTGAATAATATTTACTATGCGAGGAGTGATTAGTATGAAGATGATAACTATAAAAATGCCAAAATGGATCTCTAACATAATATTAAAATTTATGAGAAAGAGTAAGTAAAAATTTAAATAAATTAGACTATCATAAGATGAGAGAATAACTTTTGCAATAAATATAAAAAATTTGAGCAAAAGTTATTTTTTATGCAATTTTTTACAAAATGGATTTAACAGGAAAAAGCAATTTTAAAAAATATAATTGCATTTGGTATGTTTTTACAAATATATTATAAAATGTAAAAAATATAATCGATCTAGTAATATCAACGATTATATTTAGTTTTTATAAGAAGAAAAATATATTATATATAAAAATTTAGCGTTTAATTGACAGAAAATTATGTTTATTGGTGTTTGTATTTATTTTTTTTCATTTTGTGCTATAATATGTTATATATTCGATTTAAAAATACAAAATAATAAAGATTTTGTTACTAGTTCATATAATGTAAATAATATTATTTTATAATTTTAAATAAGAATTCAAATTATATATGTTTTACAGAAAGACTTTCTAATAGATAAAAACAAAATTTTAATTAAAGGAGAGATTGAAAAATGGAAAAAAGTAATAAAAAACTTGGATTAACAACAAAAATTTTTATTGCTCTTATTTTAGGGGCAATTTGTGGTGTAGCATTATACTATTGGGTTCCTAATGGAACTTTTAGAGATGAAATATTAATTAATGGTGTATTTTATGTTGTAGGAGATGGATTTTTAAGATTAATGCAAATGTTAGTAGTTCCATTAGTATTTTGTTCACTAGTATGTGGTAGTGCAGCTATAGGAGATACTAAAACCTTAGGAAAAGTTGGTATAAAAACAGTAGGTTTTTATATGCTTACAACAGCATTAGCTATAACAGTGGCTTTATCAGTAGGTAAAATTATAAATCCTGGTATAGGATTAGATATAAGTTCAGTTCAGCAAGCAGAAACAACAGTAGCCGAAGCAACTAACTTTGCAGATACTTTATTAAATATAATTCCTAAAAATCCACTTCAAGGATTAGCAGAAGGAAATATGCTTCAAATAATATTCTTTGCATTAATAGTTGGTATATTAATAGCTAAGATGGGAGAAAGAGCAAATTTATTATTAAAAGGATTTACTCAATTTAATGATTTAATGATGGAAATGACTTCACTTATAATGAATGTTGCTCCATTTGGTGTATTTTGTTTAATAGCTAAAAACTTTGCTAATATAGGATTTGATGCATTTTTACCAATGTTAAAATATATGCTGAGTGTATTTGTAGCATTAGGAATACAATGTTTTGTAGTATATATGTTATTCCTAAAAGTAACTACAGGATTAAGTCCTGTTAAATTTATCAAAAAATTTGCACCAGTTATGGGATTTGCATTTTCAACAGCAACATCAAATGCTACGATACCAATGTCTATAGATACACTACATAAAAAAATGGGTGTTTCTAAAAAAATATCATCATTTACAATACCTCTAGGTGCTACTATAAATATGGATGGTACATCTATAATGCAAGGTGTTGCTGTAGTATTCGTTGCACAGGCATTTGGTATAACATTAACACCAATGGATTATTTAACAGTAATAGCAACTGCAACACTTGCTTCAATAGGTACAGCGGGAGTGCCAAGTGTTGGGCTTATAACTTTATCAATGGTATTTGCATCAGTTGGACTACCTGTAGAAGGTATAGCATTGATCATGGGTATAGATCGTATATTAGATATGACAAGAACAGCAGTAAATATAACAGGAGATGCAGTTTGTACAACTATAGTTGCATATCAAAATAAAGATGTTGATGTAGATGTATTTAATGAAGAAAAAGAAGTAGTTGAAATAGATACAACAGAAGCAATAATATAATTGTATAGATTAGGATATCGCGTTTGCGGTATCCTTTTTTGTTATATAAAAATATTTGATCATCATATATTGATGGTGTAAGTATACAATTTTAATGTTATGTTTTAAAAATATGTTATAGGCCAACGATTTATTTAAGGTACGTAATATAATATTATATAAAAAGATTATAAGTTTAGTTTCACGGTGTGATATATAAGGATTTAGGGTATGATCTTATTTTGTTAGATAAAATTTATTAGAAATGATTTTTATATACATTTTTAGAAAAAGATTAAAAAATAATATAAATAAAAATAAAAAAGAGACTGTCGCAAAATAATAAATATTTTGCAATAGTCTCTTAATTAATAATAATAAAATTATTAAGCTCTCTCAACTTTTCCTGAACGTAAACATCTTGTACAAACTTTAACTCTTTTTGGAGTTCCTTCTTCTACAACTCTAACGTTTCTTAAGTTAGCAGACCAAGTTCTTTTATTATGTCTGTTTGAGTGTGATACTTGGTTTCCTGAAACTTTACCTTTACCACATACGCAACATACTTTTGCCATCTTAGCACACCTCCTTAATTAATAATCTTTTTTAAGACTGAAACATATTTATATTAACATAAACATTAATATTTTGCAAGACAAATTATGATAATAATTTATTTCGTATTGAAGAATTTATCATTATCATATAAAATTATATATATAAATCACCATAATGTAAATATTAAAATAGAAAATAATAAATTATTTTTTTTATATTCATTTTAAAACTGTAAATAGCAACTAATTCAGGCTTATGTAAAATTTTGTATATTAAATAAATTAGTTATTTTATATCAAATAATTAATATATTTTTATCGTTATAAAAATATTGTAAATGGACTATAATTGTTATAAGTAAAATTTAGTAAAGATAATACTAAGGAATTATTTTTATTTACAACTAGCCTTAAAACAAAGATTTTATTATTAAATCTTTAATTTATTATGATTTTATAGTATTATATAATAATGATTAATTATTTTAATATATTTTGTAATAAATTTTAAATTTAAAAAGTTAAACATATGTAATGTATGTAATGTAAATTTTACACAGTTTTTGTACAAAATAAAATTAATAAAATAAAACTTAAGGGGGTTAAAAACCATGAGTGCAAAATTAAACAATAAATATGGATGTATAGAAATAGATAAACAAGTTATAGCTCAAGTAGTATATAGAGCTGCTATGGAGAGTTATGGCTTAGTAGGATTTTCACAAAAAATAAAAGGTATAGTGGAACTATTAAAAGAAGGCAATATAGCAAAAGGTGTTAAAGTAGTAGAATTAGAAGACAATACAATAGAAATAGAACTATTCGTTATAATGCAATATGGAATCAATATAGCTACTGTTGCAAACAACATAATTGAAAGAGTTAAATACTCTGTTGAAAATGATACAGGAATCAAAGTCAGCAAAATAGACGTGAATGTTCAAGGTATTCGAGTAAAGTAATTTAGGAGGAAAGAAATGATTCAATATATAGACGGAAAACAAGTAAGGGATATGTTTGTTTCTGGTGCAAATAACCTTAAAAATCATAAAGACTTAGTAGATAAATTAAATGTATTCCCAGTTCCAGATGGAGATACAGGAACAAATATGTCTTTAACTATATCTTGTGCAATAAAAGAATTAGACAAGGTAGAAAAAGACGATATAGGACAACTTGGAAAGGCTCTTTCTAAAGGTTCTTTAATGGGTGCTAGAGGAAATTCAGGTGTTATCTTATCTCAAATAATAAGAGGGATAGCTAAATCTATAGAAGGTAAAGAAACACTTACTAGTATGGATATAGCTGAAGCTTTAAAAAATGGTTCTGACACAGCTTATAAGGCCGTAATAAAACCAGTTGAAGGAACTATATTAACAGTAGTAAGAGAAAGTTCAGAATATGCTTTAAAAGCTGCTGCATTAGAAGAAGATATAATTGAATTTATGAAACTTCTAGTAAAAGAAGCTAACAACTCACTAAACAGAACTCCAGAATTATTACATGCTTTAAAAGAAGCTGGTGTTGTGGATTCTGGTGGTAAAGGGTTAGTTTTAGTATACGAAGGTATGTTAAAATCATTAGAAGGACAATTTGTAGAAAGTCAAGAAGGTCAAACTTCAGAAACTCCTTCAGTACAAGTTGAAAATAAAATATCTACTGAAGATATCAAATTCCAATACTGTACAGAATTTATACTTGAAACTGATAAAATATCTGATATAAAAATGCGTGACATAATGATTAAATATGGAGACAGTTTAGTTGTTGTAGGTGACGATGGAATAATAAAAGTACATGTTCACACTAATACACCTGGAACTGTTCTTCAAGAAGCTTTAGCTTATGGTCAATTATTAACAATAAAAATAGAAAATATGAAATTACAACATGAAAATAAAGTAATTAAAGATTCACAAGATGCTGAAGAAGCTTCAGAACAAGCTGCTGTTTCAGAAGAACCAAAAGAGTTTGGATTTATAGCAACTTCTATGGGTCAAGGTTTAGCTAAAATATTTAAAGACTTTGGTGTAGATCACATAATAGAAGGTGGTCAAACTATGAACCCAAGTACTGAAGATTTTATGAATGCAATCGAAAAAATGAATGCGCATAACATAATTATATTACCAAACAACAGCAATATAATTATGGCTGCAAATCAAGCTAAAGAACTAAGTGATAAAAATATAATAGTAATTCCTACAAAAAATGTATCTCAAGCATTTGCTGCTTTAGTTAACTTTGATGCGGATTTAACTGTAGAAGAAAATGAAGCTAATATGACAGACGCTTTATCAACAGTTAAGAGTGGTCAAGTTACTTACGCAGTTAGAAATACTGTTATAAATGATGTTGAAGTAAAAGAAGGCAATATTATAGGCTTAGGTGAAGGCAAATTACTATCAGCAGGTGATGATATAGACTCAATAACTACAGAACTTATAGAAAGTTTAGTAGATGAAGATAGTGCAATAATAACTTTATTCTATGGTGAAGATATTAAAGAAGAACAAGCAGAAGCTTTAAGAGAAGCTTTAGAAGAAAAATTCGAAGATATCGATATAGAATTATACTATGGTGGCCAACCAATTTATTATTATTTAGTATCTGTTGAATAAAGAAATAAAATTATGTAAATAATGGGGGCTGTTTCAATTTAAATTGATGACAGCCCTTTTTCAAAGGTTTAAATATATTAAAATTTATCCTCTATAAAAATAGAGGATTTTTTTAGGTGATAAAAGATGGATATCTTAGATAAAAATATTCAATTTGTAAAGGGAATAGGTCCGAAAAAAGCTTCAAAACTAAATAAATTAAATATATTTACAATAAAGGACTTATTATATTATTTCCCAAGAGCTTATGAAGATAGAAGTAATGTAAAAAAAATATGGCAATTAGAACATGATGAAAAAGCTTGTACAAAAGGAATAATTAGTGATATAAAAAGCCATGAAGCAAAAAATAAAATAAAAGTAACAAAATTTATAATAAGAGATGAAACTGGATTTTTATCTCTAGTATTTTTTAATCAAGAATACTTAACAAAGGTATTCAAAAAAGGTGATAGTGTAATTGTTTATGGAAAGATAAAAAGAGAAGGTGGATTTTTAGAGATGAATTCGCCCCAAATAGAACACTTCACTAATGCACCGACATCAACATGTAAGTTAATACCTGTTTATCCACTTACTTATGGTGTTACAAATAATGATATTATTAATACTATAAAAAATATATATACAAATGAAAAAGTGATTGTACAAGAATATTTACCTCAAAATATAATAGATAAATATAAATTATGTAGTATAGATTTTGCAATTAAAAATCTTCACATGCCAAAGGATAAGCAATCTTTAAAAATTGCACTTTACAGAATGATTTTTGAAGAATTTTTAATTTTACAAATAGGGCTTTTTTATTTTAAAAGTGGAATCGATAATTCAACAGGTATAAAGTTTGAAAAAAAAGAAAAATTAAATGATATAATTGCATCACTTCCATTCAAACTAACAAATGCACAATCTAGAGCATTTTCAGAAGTTATAGATGATATGACGAGTAGTAATGTTATGAACAGATTGGTGCAAGGAGATGTTGGAAGTGGTAAGACAATAGTAGCTGTGCTTGTGCTTGCATTAGCTGTTTTAAATGGCTATCAAGGTGCGTTAATGGCTCCTACAGAGATATTAGCTAGACAACATTATATTTCTTTAAGTGAAACATTATCTCCTTTTGATATAAAAGTAGACTTATTAGTAGGAAGTTTAACTAAAAAGCAAAAAGAAAAAGTTTTAGAAAGAATAAAAAATCATGAGGTAGATATATTAATAGGAACCCATGCTCTTATAGAAGATAATGTAGAATTTGATAATTTAGGTATAGTTGTGACTGATGAACAACATAGATTTGGCGTAAGACAAAGAGCTAAACTATCTACAAAAGGTAGTAATCCAGATATTTTGGTTATGACAGCGACTCCTATACCTAGAACATTAGCTTTAATACTTTATGGGGATTTAGATATATCTATAATTGATGAGCTTCCACCGGGAAGACAACCTATAGATACTAAGGCTTTTGAATCTAAAAAAAGAGACTTCATATATACAAACTTTATAAGAGACGAGATAACAAAGGGAAGACAAGTTTATGTTGTTTGTCCATTAGTTGAAGAAAGTGAAGCAATCGATGCAAAAGCAGCAGAAGATTTGAGAGATGAACTTAAAGAAAAATATTTTTCAGATTTAAATGTAGAAGTTTTACATGGAAAAATGAAGCCTAGCTTAAAAGATCAAATAATGAATGATTTTAAAAATAATGAAATTCAAATTTTAGTATCTACAACTGTAATAGAAGTAGGTGTAAACGTACCAAATGCAACGTTGATGATTATTGAAAATGCTGAAAGATTTGGACTTGCCCAACTACACCAACTTAGAGGTAGAGTAGGAAGAGGTTCACACAAATCTCATTGTATATTAATTTATTCATCAAAAACAAATGTATGTAAAGAACGTATGGAGATTATGGAAGAAACTAATGATGGATTTAGAATTTCTGAAAAAGATTTAGAAATAAGAGGTCCAGGAGAATTTTTTGGAACAAGACAACATGGTATTCCAGAACTTAAAGTAGCTAATATTTTTAAACATATAAAAATTTTAAAATTAGCGCAAGAAGAAGCAAAAAATATTTTTAGAGAAGACAAAAATATGGATAAAGAAGAACATCTTCTATTAAAAAAAGAAATGCTTGAAAAATTTAGCAATATTAATAAAGAAATCTCATTAAACTAATAGATTTTATGTTAGAATATATTTATTGAAGGGAGAATGAAATTTGAGAGTTATATCAGGAAAAGCAAGAGGATTAAAATTAAATACTCCTAAAAATGAAGATGTGAGACCTACGACAGACAGGGTAAAAGAATCATTATTTAATATAATAAATTCTTATGTTATGGATAATAATGTTCTAGATTTATTTGCGGGAACAGGTTCTTTAGGTATAGAATGTTTATCAAGAGGAGCACATAAATGTGTTTTTGTAGATAAAAGTAAAGAGAGCATGGCTATAGTTAAATCTAATATAAAAAAAGCCAGAGTTGAAAATGAAAGTACTACTTTAAATATAGATTTTAAAAGTGCTGTTACATCTTTAGGCAAAAAAGGTGAAAAATTTACTATAATATTTATGGATCCACCTTACTATAAAAATATGTTTATAGATGCATTATCATCAGTAGATGAGAATAATTTACTTGAAGAAGATGGTATAATAGTTGTTGAACATGATACAAAAGATAGCTTTCCAGAAAATGTTGGAAGATTATATAAAAGTAGAGACAAAAAATATGGAAATACAACATTAACATTTTATAAAATGGAGGAAGCATAATGAATAGGAAGTTTACAAAAGCTATGTTTGCAGGAAGTTTTGACCCTATAACTAATGGACATTTAGATATAATATGCAGGGCATCAAAAATATTTGACGAATTGCAAATAGGTGTACTTCACAATCCAAATAAAAAAGGACTTTTTAATTTCGATGAAAGAGTGGAATTAATAAAATCATGTACATCTCATTTAGATAATATAAAGATAGTTAGTTTTGATGGGCTTTTAGTAGATTATTGTCATGCTAATGATATTTGCACCTTAGTCAGAGGAGTTAGAAGCGAAGCAGATGTAAACTATGAGCTTCAAATGGCACATATGAATAGAGAATTAAATCCAGAAATAGAGACAATATTTTTACCTACAAATACGAAGTACTCATTTATAAGTTCTTCATTAATAAAAGAAGTACTTACATTTGATGCAGATGTTAAAAATTTAGTGCCAGAACAGGTTTTAATAGCATTAAAAAAGAAGAGTAAGGGGAGAGAATAATGGTTGAGATGGAACTTATTGATTTATTAAGACAACTAGAAATGATTGTGGAAGAGGCTCCTGCAAAGGCATTTTCACATAAAGTAGTTGTAGATAGAGAAGAAATTTTAAGTCTAATAAAAGAAATGAAATCTGTAATTCCAGAAGAAGTTAAGCAAGCTTCTTGGATAAATACTGAAAGAGTAAAAATCATAAGTGATGCTAAAAAGGAAGCAGAAGAAATAGTGTTACAAGGTGAAAAAGAAGCTGAGAGACTATTAAAAGAAAATCAAAGAAATTTAGAAGACTTAGATAAAGAATATCAACAAAAAATTGAGTATATGATAGAAAATAATCAAGTAGTTCAAAGAGCAAATGAAAGAGCAGAAGAAATAAAAGAAAAAGCTGAAAAATATAAATATGAAATGATTGAAAGATCAAATCAATATGCAGAAGATGTTTTAAGTTTTTTAGAACAAAAATTAGAAGAAACACTTGAAGAAGTTAAAAATAACAAAAGGGAACTTAATCCTAGAATGTAGAAATATAAAGCACTTGATATAATATATCGAGTGCTTTTTTTATTATTTGTAAAAATAAAAATGAAATATATTGAAAATATTAACAACAAATGGAACTTATGGTTATTACATATAAAAAGAGTTAAAACTTTGATATAATATTAATGACAATCAAATGTATAGGAAACATAGTTTAAAACTTAAACAAAATAATAGGAGGAAGTAATATGATTTGTAAATATTGCAATCATGAAAATGAAAGAGGAGCAAACTTTTGTAGGTCTTGTGGAAGACCTTTAAACGAAAATGAAAATAAAACAGATACTAATAATAATTCTAATAACAATAATAAGACTCAAAAGATTATTATAGCTATATCATGTATAGTAGTTATTTTAGCAGTAGTATTTATAGTTTATAGATTTGATATTTTTGGAGGAAATAAAGGGGATTCTATAGAATCAGTACAACATACAACAAATAGTGATACAAGTAATCAAAATTCTTCATCAGATAATGATAATCAATCAAATTCTTCACAAAAAGCTGAAGTATTAAATATATCAAATTCTGACTGTAGTTCAATACTTCATGATTCTACTAGTATAAATTATGGATCAGCTAAAGCTATAGATGGAGATTTTTCAACAGTTTGGTCAGAAGGTGTATCAGGTTATGGTGAAGGAGAATGGTTAAGACTTGATTTAGATTCTACTTACACGATACAAAAAATAAAAATAGTAAACGGACTTGTAAATAAAAACAATGGATATTACAACAATAATAGACCAAAGTCACTTACACTTAGTTTTTCTGATGGAAGTAGCCAGACTATTTATCTAGAAGATGACAATATGGGATATCAACTTGTAGAGATAAATCCGGTAAAGTCTAACTTTGTTAAATTTACTATAAACTCTGTTTATTCAGGAAGTAAATATGATGATACTTGTATAGCAGATATAGAGATATTAGGGTATTAAAATTTAATTCATAGTATAAAAAGATACAATGAATGGGAGAAAACTATGTATATACTTATATTTGAACCACACAAAGGGTGCAGAAAGATTCTATTAGATGGAAAAACACAAAAGATAAATTTAGGTAGAAGTTTAAGAGACGGATATGCCAATATACAATTAAGTTCAGATTTTTTGCCAGATTACGTGGGATTAATAATTTATAATGAAGGAAAATTCTATTTTAGAAATTATGGCAAGATAAAAATTTTTGTTGATAATAAACAATTAGATGATTCATCTGTAGCAGTCAGATTAGTTCATGGAAGTATGATTAAAATTCAACATAAAAACAACAAAAGTATCTGTATTGGTTGTATAAATGGAGAAATAGACAATAGATGGAGGATTTTTAATCCAGATGAACATGGATTTTTAAATGTTCAAAAAGATAAAAAAGAATATATAATACGAAATGTAGAAAATATGATTTTTAAGGGACAAAGAATAACTACAGATTGTTTTATACCTAAAAATGGGGACATATTTATCTATAAAAACCATATATTTTGCTGCATGAAAGATAATTTATTTTTTGAAGTGCTTAAAGTAAGAAAAGTTAAGAAAAATATAAATTATAATGAAAATATAATAATAGAAGGCAGTAATCAAAAACATCATAATATAAATCCTAACAATTTAAATAAAAATAAAGTGAAAAAAGTCAATAACAGAAAACCTGCTATAGTAATGAAAAATGTAACTAGATATGATAAGAAGAAAAAGTGGTATAGATTAAAGGATGTTAATTTAACAATATATTCAGGAAGGCTTGTAGCTATTATGGGAGTGTCTGGTGCAGGTAAAAGCACATTATTTGATGCTATATTAAAAAGACTTAAACTAGATTCTGGGGATATAATCATAGATGGAAATGAGTTAGGTCACGTACCTCAGTTTTCTGTTTTGAGAAAAGGAAATACAGTTCAAGAAGTTATGGAATTTTATGCTAGTAAAAAGCTAAAAAGATATAGCAAACAAGAAAGAATGCAAAAGATAGATTATTTATTAGATAAACTAAATTTAGCATTATTTAAACAATCACTAGTAGGTAGATTAAGTGGCGGACAATCTAGAAGACTTGATATTGCTGTACAACTTTTGAATGAACCAAAGGTTATTTTAATGGATGAGCCAGATTCAGGATTAGATGTAAAGAGTTGTAGAGAGCTTTATGAGATATTATCTAGGCTAGTAGCAGAAAAAAACAGTACTATTTTAGTTATAACACATAACACTCATATGGCATGTAAATATCCATATATAGATGACCTTTTATTTATGGCATCACAAGGTAGAATATGTTTTTATGGAGAAAAAGATAAAGCATTAGAGTATTTTAATATAAATGATTTAGATGATATATACAATGCAGTTGAGAATAATCAGGATTACTTTGTACAAAAATATAATAATTTAATAAGTAGGAGAGATTGGTAATATGGGGGTTATAATAAAAAATTATATAAAAAATTTAAAAAATGAAAAGGCACATTATATATTTATCGGATTTCCTTTAATTATATCTATATGCGTTGGACTAACATTAAGGGGAAAAATGTTTGAAGATTATAGAGATACTAGGTCTAGATTATTTGCAATAGTATGTGTTGCTATATGGATAGGATTATTTAATTCTGTTTTGGAAATATGCAAAGAAAGATCTAGTATAAAAATGGATTTAGATAGTGGATTTAAAGCTATTGAACTTTTTTTAGCTAGATTTATAGTTCAAGCTGTAGTGTGTTTATTTCAAGCTATTATAATATTTGTGATATGTGCATTATTTGCAGAATTTCCATCACAAGGTGCCATAATGAAACCTTCTGCATTTGAATATATATTATCTATTTTCTTAATAACCTTTAGTGCAGACGTAATGGGGCTTTTTATCTCATCATTATGTCCAAGTAATGACATTGCAAATAGAAGTTTACCTTTTATATTGATGGTACAATTTATATTTTCGGGACAATTATTCGAACTTGGTGATACATTAGACAAAGTATCTAAATTTACTATAAGTAAATGGGGTATGGATTTATTAGGATCAATAGGAAATATAACAAATTTAACAATAACTATACCAGTAGATGATAGCATTTATGATGCATTTGAATTTACTTCAAGTCATGTAATAACTTTATGGGGAATTTTACTTTTATTTATAGTGATATTCTCGGTTTTATCAATATTTTTTATAAGTAGAATAAAATTCGAAAAGAAATAGAAAAAAGAAGCGTTGTACAAAATACAGTTATTATATTTTGTACAACGCTTTTTTAGTTAAGATGACAAGTCTCTAAGACGAGTAAATAAATAAATTAATAAAATTACTATAAGTAAAGGCGTAAAATTATCAATATATAAATCATAATATGTATAATTAGTACTTTCAACCAAGAAAGTAGAAACTAAATTAGATTTATTGAAAAGTATGAATAAGTAAGTAAAAATACCAGCAAAAAGCCCGTGTAAGAACTTTGCAAATATGTACAAATTAACTTTTATATCCGTTTTTGCTATAAAGCTAGAGCACTGAGCTAAAATAGATAATCCACTAAATGCTACTAAGAAGCTACAAAGTGGCACCAAAAGAGTAAATGATATATTACTTATTTGGCTCAGATTATTACATCCAATAGTCATTTCAAATAATCCACTTAGAAAAGCACTCACAATATCAGGAGTGATTGAAAATGGAGCTAAAAAGATACACATCAAGTAAGAGATAAAATCTATAACTTTGAAGAATTTTAGGATTTCAAAAAATACTGAGAACATAATAACAAATCCACCTATAGCTAGTAAAGTATTTACGCCATCTACAACAGCTCTTCCAAATAAAACAAAAAAGCCTTCAGATTTTGATTCATCATATATTATATTATTGATATCTTTTAAAATAGTATTTTTTGTTTTTATGCTTTTTTCCTTGCCATAGTTTCTAAATAGTATTCCAACTGCTAAAGAAGCAAGATAATGGCATAGAAGCATTATATATCCTATATGTGGATTTTTCAGCATGCCAGTCCCAACACTGCCAATGATAAATAATGGACCAGAAGTAGAACAAAAAGATACTAAGCGTTGCCCTTCATATTTAGAAATTTTATTTTCTAGTCTAAGCTGGCTTGCAAATTTTGAACCTACTGGATATCCAGATACCATTGAAATAGCAAAAATAAGCCCTGAACGGCCACTAACATTGAATATTTTTTGGGTTAAAGGATTAATTAAAATTCCAAGTATATCTACAATTTTGAGTGAGACAATTAAGTTTGCACCTATTATGAATGGCAACAATGATGGCATTAATATATTTATCCAGATAGAAATACCACCTTTAGCAGCTGAAATTGCAGATTTAGGTGCTAATATTATACCTAAAATAATCAAACATATTATTAATTTTGGTACAAAAAAAGCTATTAGTTTTTTTAATTTCATATTTTCACCTTGCTTTTAGGATTTCTTTATTATTAATACTATTTTTTATAAAGTGAAAATATGATTATCCAAATCATTTTATTTATATATAATAAATTATTTGCCATATTTATCTAAAAAAATTATAATTATATTATATGAATAGAGAGGATATAAGAAAATGTTTAGTAATATTTCAAATAAGAAGGTTTATGAGCAAGTAATAGAACAAATCCAAGATAATATAATGGATGGAACTTTTAAAAAAGGTGACAAACTTCCTTCTGAAAGAGAGTTATCGGAGACAATGGGAGTTAGTAGAACATCTATAAGAGAAGCACTTAGGGTCTTAGAAACAATGGGGGTAGTTGAAAGTAAGCAAGGAGAAGGAAATTTTATATGTTCTAACATAGAAAAATCATTATTACAACCTCTATCAATGATGTTTAGATTGAATGAGGGTAGTTGGAGTGATATTTTTGAACTTAGAAATATCCTAGAAATAGAATGTGCTAGGTTATCTGCAATAAGAGCAACAGATCTTGATTGTAGAGAACTTTCGGGTATTGTTGAAAAGATGGAGAAAGAGACTTTTGGCAAGAATAGAACTAAAGTTTTAGTAGAACTAGATAAAAAGTTTCACAATCTATTATCTAATATAAGTAAAAATTACTTAATTGAAAGTCTTTTTATTACCACATCAACTTTATTTGAAAAATTTATAGAAGATGCTAGATATAAGATCATTTCATATGATGCAAGTAAAGGTAGTGCCAAGTTATTGAATCAACATAAAAAGATTTGTGAAGCTATTATCAAGAAGGATGAATATATGGCATCAGAAGCTATGAAGGAACATATGAAATATGTAATAGAAAATACCTTAGAATAGTTAGAAATACAATGTTTTTAAACAGTACAAAATCCCCCTATCTTTTAATCGTATAATTTATTTTTTATTTTCAAAAAAGTTTTTATATTTAAAATGGTGTTAATAAATAAACAATTGTTGATTTAAAAAAAAGATTATACTATTATTTAAGTGTAAGTGGTAATACCACATACCACTACTGGAATGACCAGTTAGACAAGGGGGAAAAAATTTAATGAATGATTACATGTTGTTTGCAATCGCAATGATTCCAGTTTTATGGCTTATAGTGTCTTTAGGTGTTTTGAAGATGCCAGCGCACAAGACTTGCTCGTTTACAGTAATATTGACTTTGGCAATCGCCATAATATGCTGGAAAATGAAATTTATCGATGGGATTACAGCTACAGTAGAAGGTATGGCAATAGCTCTTTGGCCAATTCTTTTAGTAATAGTAGCAGCATTATTTACTTATAATTTAGCAGTTGAAACAAAAACAATGGACGTCATAAAGAAAATGCTTTCAAGTATAACAACAGATAAAAGAATCCAAGTTCTAATATTAGCATGGGGATTCGGAGGATTTTTGGAAGCTGTTGCAGGATATGGGACAGCTGTTGCTATACCAGCAAGTATATTAGCTTCATTAGGTTTTAATCCATTATTTGCAGCCGTTATATGTTTATTAGCAAATACAGTTCCAACAGCATTTGGAGCACTTGGAATACCAGTAACAACACTTGCAACAGTAACAGGACTTGAGGTAGTACATTTAAGTTATGTTACATCAATTCAATTAGCTGGGTTTATAGTTTTAATTCCATTTTTATTAGTAATACTTACAGAAAAAAGTATAAAGGCTTTAAAGGGAGTAGTTGGTATAACTTTAGTATCAGGGATAACGTTTGCAATACCTCAAATATTTATAGCAAAATATTTGGGAGCTGATTTACCAGCATTAGTTGCAAGTATATGCTCAATGGGATGTACAATACTTATGGCCAAAGCTATGAATAAAGAAAAAGTGGAAACTAAAGAAGAAGATAAGGTTGGTTTAAAAGAAGGCATTTTAGCTTGGTTACCATATATACTTCTTTGTGGATTAATACTTATAGCAAGTCCTTTAGTTCCAAGTATTAACTCTTTATTAGCAAAAGCGAGTAGTAATATACATATTTACACTGGAGATGCTACATCAACAACTGCATTTTCTTGGATAAATACTCCAGGTATGATGATATTAATAGCCACATTTATAGCAGGATTAATTCAAAAATTAAAATTTACATATATGTTGGATGTATTAAAAAGAACAATTATACAACTTAAAACTTCATTTATAACTATAATGTCAATAGTAGCAATATCAAAAATAATGTCACATAGTGGAATGACAAGTTCGATATCTTTTGGGCTATGCGCAATAACAGGAACTTTCTATCCACTAATATCACCATTATTAGGTGCAATAGGAACATTTGTTACAGGTAGTGATACATCAGCTAATATATTATTTGGTGCATTACAAACAGAAGCAGCTAAATCTTTATCAATAGATCCTTATTGGATAGCAGCAGCAAATACTGCAGGTGCAACTGCTGGAAAAATGATTTCGCCGCAAAGTATAGCAATTGCAACTTCAGCAACAGGACTTATAGGTAGTGAAGGAAAAATACTTTCAACAACAGTTAAATACTGTTTAGGATATGTAATTATACTAGGACTTATAGTTTTCTTTGGAGGAGGTATACTTACTTTATTCTAAGTTACAGGAAAATTATAAATATTAATATAAATACAAAGTTTGTACAGGGGGAAATAATATGGCAAAAATACATGTACCTTATTCAAAAACAGGTATGGATTTAAATATAGAAGATAAAAATCTTTTAAAAGTTTTGACATCAAAGGCACACGACTTTAAGCCAGAAAAAAGTGAATCTCAATTAGTTGAAGACTCTATGGATAATCCAATTGGTTCTAAAAAATTAGAAGAGTTGGCAGTTGGCAAAAAAAATATAGTAATAATCACTAGTGACCACACTAGACCAGTACCAAGTAAAGTGACAATGCCGATAATTCTTAGAAGAATAAGAAGTGTAAACAAAGATGCAAAAATAAAAATATTAATAGCAAATGGCTTTCATAGACCGACAACAAAAGAAGAATTAATATTTAAAATGGGTGAAGAAATAGTTGAAAATGAAGAAATAGTAATGCATATATCAACTGATGATTCACAAATGGTAAAAGCAGGGGTATTACCATCAGGTGGAGATTTTTATTTAAATAAAGTAGCATTTGAAGCCGATTTATTAATAGCTGAAGGATTTATAGAACCTCACTTCTTTGCAGGATTTTCTGGAGGAAGAAAGAGTATACTTCCTGGTATAGCATCAGCAAAAACTATAATGTATAACCACTGTAGTGAATTTATAGATAGTCAAAATGCTAGAACAGGAATACTTACAGACAATCCAATACACAGAGATATGGTATATGCAGCAAAAGCAGCTAAACTTGCATTTATAGTAAATGTTGTTATAGATCAAGATAAAAAAGTAATAGCATCTTTTGCTGGTGATGTAGAAGAGGCACATAAAGTTGGATGTGATTTTGTAACAGAGTTATCAAAAATAGATGCAACACCAGCTGATATAGCAATAAGTACAAATGGAGGATATCCTCTAGATCAAAATATATATCAATCAGTTAAGGGTATGACTGCAGCAGAAGCTACATGTAAAGAAGGTGGAGTAATTATAATGATTGCCGCTTGTAATGATGGTCATGGAGGTCAATCTTTCTATGACAATATAGCAGGAGCATCTTCACCAAGTGAAATATTAGAAAGAGTAAGAAGTGTGGACAAAGGTGATACAGTGCCTGATCAATGGGAATTTCAAATACTTGCAAGAATTCTAGAAAAATATACTGTAATAATGGTTACAGATGAGTGTGATCCACAAATGATAAAAAATATGCATATGAAACACGCTTATAATTTCGACGAAGCTTTAAGAATGGCATATGAAATAAAGGGAAATGATGCCAAGGTAGTTGTAATACCAGATGGAGTTTCTGTAATAGTTAAATAAATGGAGGGGTATAATATGGAAATAGTAGTATGTGTTAAACAAGTTCCTGGAACATCAGAAGTAGAAGTAGATCCAGTTACAGGTGTATTAAAAAGAGATGGTGTAGATTCAAAAATGAATCCTTATGATTTATTTGCTCTTGAAACTGCTTTAAGAATAAAAAAAGAAAACAATGCAACACTTAAAACAATAACAATGGGACCACCACAAGCTAAAAAAGTAATAAGTGAAAGTTTCTCAATGGGTGTTGACGAAGGTGTTATAGTAAGTGATAGAAAATTCGGCGGTGCTGATGTTCTTGCAACAGCATACACTTTAGCACAAGGTATAAAGAAAATAGGAAATCCAGATTTAATAATCTGTGGTAAACAAACAACTGACGGTGATACTGCTCAAGTTGGACCAGAAATAGCAGAATATTTAAATATACCACACGTTACAAATGTAACTAAAATAATCGAAGTAGGAGAAAAATCAATAGTAGTTGAAACAGATCTTCCAACAACTTTAGAAGTATGTGAAATAAGTTATCCATGTTTAATAACTGTTGAAAAAGATATATTCCAACCAAGATTACCATCTTTCAAATTAAAAATGGCAACTAAGGACAAAGAAATACCAATGATAACATTAAAGGATATGGATGATACAGATGAAAAACACTATGGACTTAATGGTTCAGCAACACAAGTAATAAGAATATTCCCACCAGAACCAAATACAGATAAAGACATAGTTCGTGGAAATTCTGATGAACTTACTGAAACATTATTTAATAAGATAGTAGATTTAAAAATACTTTAGTTTGAGGGGGAATTTGAGATGGCAAAGATAATAATCAACCAAGATAAAATAGATAATATAGAAGAAGTCTTACAAATATGTCCATTCGAAGCAATGGAAGAAGTAGACGGAAAAATTGAAATAAATGCAGCATGTAAAATGTGTAAGATGTGCGTTAAAAAAGGACCAAAAGGGGCATTTATATTTGAAGATGATGAAGTAGTAGCAATAAATAAAGATGAATGGAGAGGTATAACAGTTTATGTAGACCACAACGATGGCGAAATACATCCTGTTACTTATGAATTAATAGGAAAAGCTCGCGAACTTGCAGCTAAAATAAACCATCCAGTAAACTGTGTATTTGTAGGAAATAATATAAAAGATAAATGTGATTCTTTACTTGCTTATGGTGTAGATGAAGTATTTGTATACGATTCTGAAGAATACGATAAATTTAGAATAGAACCTTATAGTGCAGCACTAGAAGATTATATAAATAATAATAAACCTTCTATAATGTTAGTTGGTGGTACTACATTAGGTAGATCATTAGCTCCAAGACTTGCTGCTCGTTTTAAAACAGGACTTACTGCAGACTGTACAATACTTGATGTACAAGAAAATACAGATTTAGACCAAATAAGACCAGCATTCGGTGGTAATATAATGGCCCATATAAATACTCCAAATAGTAGACCACAATTTGCAACAGTTAGATATAAAATATTTAATATACCAGAAAAAGTAGAAGACCCTAAAGGAAAAGTTACTTTATGCTCAGTAGATAAAGATAAATTAACTTCTAATATAAAAGTACTTGAAACTAAAATAAAAAATAAAGTAGTAGGAATAGAAGAAGCTGAAGTAATAGTTGTAGCATCAAGAGCATTCAAAAAAGAAGAAGATTTAAAAATGCTTAATGAATTAGCAGATGTACTTGGAGCACAAGTAGCAGGTACTAGACCAACTATAGAATGTGGTTGGGTAGACCCTAAAAAACAAATAGGACTTAGTGGTAGAACAGTAAAACCAAAATTAATAATAACTTGTGGTGTATCAGGAGCAGTACAATTTGTAGCTGGTATGAAAGGTTCTGATTATATAATAGCTATAAACCAAGATGAAAAAGCACCTATATTTGACGTGGCTCACTTAGGTATTATAGGGGATATATATGAAATAATACCTAAACTTACTGAAAAAATAAAAGCAATGAAAAATGAAAATGCACAAAAAGTAGCACAAATGGCAAAATAGGGGGGAATTAAAATGTACAAAAAAATAGATCAAAAAGATATAGACTTTTTATTAACTATTTTAGATAAAGAAGATGTAGTAGTTGGTGACGATATTAACGAAGATTATGCTCATGATGAGTTAGCAGGTGAAATAAAATATCCTGAAGTATTAGTATTCGTTCACTCTACTGAACAAGTTTCAAAAATAATGAAATATGCTTATGAAAACAACATACCAGTAACACCTAGAGGACAAGGTACTGGACTTTCTGGAGCATCAGTTGCTCTTTATGGAGGTATAATGTTATGTCTTACTAAAATGGACAAAATATTAGAATTAGACGAAGAAAACTTAACTTTAACAGTTGAACCAGGTGTTTTATTAATGACTATAGCTCAATATGTAGAAGAACATGACTTATTCTACCCACCAGATCCAGGTGAAAAGAGTGCTGCTATAGGTGGTAATATAAATACTAATGCAGGTGGTATGAGAGCTGTTAAATACGGGGTTACAAGAGACTATGTAAGAGGACTTGAATGTGTACTTCCAAATGGTGAAGTAATAAATGTTGGTGGTAAAGTAGTTAAAAACTCTTCTGGATATTCAATAAAAGATTTAGTAGTTGGTTCAGAAGGTCAACTTGCTATAGTAACTAAAGCTATACTAAAATTACTTCCATTACCTAAAAAAGCAATAAGTTTATTAATACCATTCCCAGACTTAGCACTTGCTATAGATACTGTACCTAAAATAATAAAATCAAAATCTATACCAACTGCTATAGAATTTATGGAAAGAGAAGCAATAGTAGGGGCTGAAGAATTCTTAGGTAAGAAATTCCCAGATAACTCTTCAAATGCTTACTTATTATTAAAATTTGATGGTAACTCAACAGAAGAAATAGAAAGAGAATACGAAAACGTAGCTAAACTTTGCTTAGAATGTGGAGCATATGATGTATTAATAGCAGATACAGATGAAAGAAATGAATCAATTTGGTCAGCAAGGGGAGCATTCTTAGAAGCATTCAAAGCTAGTAGTGAGATAGATGAATGTGACGTTGTTGTTCCAAGAGATAAAGTTGCAGAATTCGTTAGATTTACACATGATATACAACCAGAAGTCGGCCTTAGAATAAAAAGCTTTGGTCATGCTGGAGATGGTAATCTACACGTTTACCCACATAAAGATGATTTAGACGATAAAACATGGCATGAAAGACTTAACAAAGCATTTGATTTAATGTTTGCTAAAGCTAGAGAATTAAACGGTGAAGTTTCTGGTGAGCATGGTGTTGGATATGCTAAGAGTCCTTACTTTGTAGAATCTAAGAGTGAAACTTATATAAATATATTAAAAGGTATAAAAGCAGCATTTGACCCTAAAAATATATTAAATCCAGGAAAATTATATAATTAATAATATAAAATAAAAAACATAAAATTGAATTTGGAAATATATGCTATAATTAAAAAGTCTACATTATTTAATGTAGGCTTTTTTGTATTAAAAAATGGGGGTATTTATGAAAGAAAATTATTTAATAATATTACTAGAAAAAACCAGCTTTATTGTAGTATTATTTCTATTAATAAGCAAATTAAAAATATTTAAAAGTATATTTGAAAAAGACAAATACGACAAAAAAGATTTATTTATAATATCTATTATATTTATCGTACTTTCTATAATTGGAACTTATGATGGAATATTTTATAAAGGATCAATATTAAATACGCGAATAATAACAATAGTATCTGGAGGTATATTGTTTGGACCCTTTGTAAGTATTCCTGCAGGTATAATTTCTGGATTACATAGATTTTTAGCATATCCAGATAGTATGACATCAATACCTTGTTTTATATCGAGTGTATTTGCGGGGATATTTTCAGGACTTTTTTACAAACGAATACCAGTAAAGTATAGAGGTTTTTATGGGATTTTAGTAGGAATGGTTTCAGAAAATATAACTATCATTTTAATTTATTTATTATGCAAACCAAAAACTTTAGCGTTAGATATTATACATACAATTTATCTGCCTTTAATGGTTGGTCAACTTGGCATAGGATTTATGGTTTCTATAGTTAATACTATAGAAAAGGATAAAAAAGATATTGAAGCTAGAAAAAAGGCAGAGATGTCCGCACTTCAAAGACAAATAAATCCACACTTTATATTTAATGCATTAAATACAATAGCATCTTTTATAAGATTTGATCCTCAAAAGGCTAGAGATTTAATTATAAGTTTATCAACTTATTTAAGACATAATTTGGAGTTTGATGATACTTTAATAGATATAAAAAAAGAGATGGAACAAGTTAAGTCATATATAGATATAGAACAGGCTAGGTTTAATAATGCTTTAAATATTGAATATGATATAGATAATACAAATATAAAAATACCAAGTTTAATTATCCAACCGTTAGTTGAAAATGCTATTATACATGGAATTTTACCAATGGATAATAAATATGATGGAAAAGTTAAAATTTCTATTAAAAATTTAGACTCAAAGGTCAAAATAAGTATAGAAGATAATGGGTTAGGTATAGATAAAAATGTAATAGATAATATATACAAAGGCAATATGCCTGAAAATAAAATAGGTCTTTATAATGTACATTTAAGATTAAAACTTTATTATAATAAAGGATTAGAAATAACAAAATTAAATAAGGGTACTTTGATTGAATTTTATGTATGGGGGTAAAATATTATGAATGTAATAATAGTTGAAGATGAATTTCCAGCAAGAAAAGAGCTAAGGTATTTTATTGAAAATAATACAAATATGGATATAGTAGGGGAGTTTGATAATGGCCTAGATGTATTAAGTTTTATACAAGAAAATAATATTGACGCTATTTTTTTAGATATAAATATACCTAAATTAGATGGGATGTTACTTGCAAGAACTATCAATAAATTTGAACAAAAACCCAAGATAATTTTTATAACTGCATATGAAAATTATGCTGTAGAAGCCTTTAAGTTAGATGTGTTTGATTATATATTAAAACCTTATTCAGAAGAAAGAATAATATCTATGTTACAAAAACTAGAAAAATCATGTAATGTAGATAAACAGGAAATAAAAAAGACTGCAGTAGAAGAAAAGAAAATAACCTCACCTAAAGTATCTAATAAAATAAGTCTTTGGAAAGAAAATAAAATATATATAGTTAATATTGATGATATTTATTACTGTGAAGCTAGGGAGAGGTATACATATATATATACAGAAAATGAAGAATATCATATAAGGGAATGTATATCTTATGTTGAAAAAATTATAAATAATAGTAATTTTTTTAAATGTCACAGGTCTTATTTAGTTAATTTACTTAAAATAGAAGAAGTAGTACCATGGTTTAATAATACTTATTTGCTTAAATTAAATAATAAAAAATATGAACTTACAGTAAGTAGAAGTAAAGTAAAAAGTTTTAAGGATCTTATGAATATATAAAAGATATTTATTTATGAATTTATAAAATTAATAGCTATTAAAAAAGAGACAATCTTTGTGTGATTTGTCTTTTTTTTGTGATTTAAATAAAAATAATAAAAAAATCTAAGTATATTAAACATTAGTTATATCAACAGATAAAGCAAAATTAAAATTAGGTTTACATAAATTAACATGAATAAAATAAGAAATTGTATGTTACTATTAATAGGCGCAAGGGTAAGTGCAAATTAAAGGTTACAAAAAAGTAACAAAGTTAGAAAAGTTAAAAAACAAAAAAGGATGAGGTGTTTTATATGAATAAAAAATTAAAGAAAATGGCAATTGTAGGAGCTACAGTAATAATGACTGCAACTAGTGTAGGATTTTCAAATGCTATGCAAGTAGAAAAAGTAAATACTACAAAATCAACAGGAAAGACGTATGTTTGTGTCAATGGAAAAAGATATAAATTAAATTTAAAATGTATGTCGTTATTAGACACATTAAAATGGTTAAATAAAAATAATTGTTCTAATAAATTTCCTAGTATTGATAAAGATGACGACATAGATAAAGATTTCACAGTAGATGCAGATGAAAATGATAATATAGAAGATAATAACCAAAATAATGGCAATATAGAAGATAACAATCAAAATGATGGTAATAACCAAAATGGAAATTTAGAAAATGGCAACCAAGGTAATGATAAAGATGAAAATCAAGGTGAATCAGATAACAATC
This sequence comes from Intestinibacter bartlettii, assembly GCF_018917435.1. Taxonomy (GTDB): domain Bacteria; phylum Bacillota; class Clostridia; order Peptostreptococcales; family Peptostreptococcaceae; genus Intestinibacter; species Intestinibacter bartlettii_A. Next base: position 39,513 of record NZ_JAHLOQ010000003.1, on the reverse strand, counting down.
AAGGCAACAACAATCAAGGTGGAAATATAGAGGATAGTAACCAAAATAACAATAGTAACTCTACAGTTACAAGTGATTTTTCAAAAGAACAAGTAGAAGTATTAAACTTAGTTAACAAAGAAAGACAAGCTAATGGTTTAAAACCTCTTACTTTAAATAAAGAACTATCAAGAGTAGCAACAATAAAATCTAAAGATATGATTGATAATAATTACTTTGATCATACTTCACCAACTTATGGTTCTCCATTTGATATGATGAAGACTTTCAATATAAGTTATAAAACAGCAGGAGAAAATATAGCTATGGGTCAAAAAACTCCTAGTGAAGTTATGAATGCATGGATGAATTCTTCTGGACATAGAGCTAACATATTAAATAGTAGTTACACTGAATTAGGTGTAGGTATATATAAAGATGCAAATGGAAGTATTTACTGGACACAAATGTTTATAGGTAAATAATATATACTAAGTATATATTGAATATATATCAAATCATAAAACTAAAATACAAAAAAAACTCTCTTTGATTAACTATGTTAAAAAGCTAATTAAAGAGAGTTTTTGTTTTAAGATTCTTTTTTTTCTTTTTTACCTACTGATAAAATAACTACCATAGAAATTATCATAGCCGTACCTAAAAAATCCATAAAGCCAAATGAAAGATTTAATAAGAATATAGAAAATACAGCAGATGATACTGGTTCTATTGTTGAAAATAAGCTTGTTTTAGTAGGTCCTATAAGTTTTGTACTTATTACATAAATACTAAATGGTATTACTGTACCAAATATAATAACTATAATTATAACGCCTATAGTATATATATCAAATATTCCACTAATATCGAAAATAGGTTTGATAAAACTAAATGCTATACCTCCAATTAACATTCCCCACCCAGTGACACATATATTACTAAAGTTATTTAATAAGTTACCAGGCTTAATTGAATAATAAGCAAGAGCAAATGCTGCGCCTAATGCCCAAAATAAAGCTTGTTTAGATATAACTAGGTTATTTATATCCATATGAGTTACTAAAATAAATACACCTATAATAGAAAGTATTACGGCAAATAATTCTACAAATGAAGGAAGAGATTTATTTCTTAGTGATTGATAAATAAGTATGATTGCAGGGCCTAAATACTGTATAACAGTGGCTGTAGCTGCATTTGAGTAATTTATAGCTACAAAGTATGTATATTGAACTCCAAACATTCCTAAGATACCAAACAAAACTAAATCTTTAACATGTTTTTTAGATTTAAATACTTCGAAAATATTATTTTTTTCTTTAATATAGGCTATAGTAAGTAATATTATTCCTGAAGATATTAGCCTTATACAAACTACCCATTCTGGCGTAAGATTTTTTTGCTGAAATAAAAATTGGGCGCAAATTCCAGATAATCCCCAAAGAGTACCTGCTATTAATGCAAATAAAGTACCTTTAATGACATTATTTTTATATGTAATTTCTGTAAAATTTGGTTCGTTTTGAGTTTTAATATTATTATCATCCATAAACAATTCCCCCTTAAATTACTATTACTTTATATATTTTGGCGAAGTTATATAATCTACAGGTCCTTTTAGAGTAGATTTATTATAGATTAGGTTATACATATTAGTAGCTTTTATATCGTAATTTATTAAAGTATTAAAAATTTCTGAGTCTATATGTTTTATTTTAGAAAATTTAGTAATAACCTCAATTTCAGAGCTTTTCTTTATTTCTTTAAGTATTTCACAACCTTTATCATTAAATGCTAAAACTCTTAAATAAGGAAGTTCATTTAAATCTTTAGTTTTTATGATATCCTCTCTTTTTATTCCTAGCATTATATTATTTAAAGTTCTAGAAATTTTAGTCATAGTATATCTTTTTGATTTTATTTCATTTTGTAATTCCTCTATGTTTTGGCATTTAAATATTGAATTATAAATTTTATTTTCTATACCTTCATTAACTTCAAAGTAATCAGTTAAATTATCTTTATCTCTTAAAATAATAGATGAAAGAATTTCATAAAAATCATCATTATAAACTAGATTAAATCCATTTTTTACAACATCATTTATTATATCATAAGTATGTTTAGGCATAGTATAATTTATAGTATCTAAAGTATTGCTTTTTAAAGCGTTTCTAATAGCTGAAGCTGAACAAATAGAGTCATTTACATTTAAGCTATTATATCCAGAATTAACTCTGTTTATTGTATAGGGTTTAATCTTACTATTAAGTTTTAATATACTTTTTATGTATTCAATACCTAATATATTATTAGGTGAATTTAAGATTTCAAGTAGAGTTTCTTTTGATGTATCATATAAGTTATTTTTACTTATATAATCAAATAGTGCAGATGCTCTAGCTTTTGGAAATGGAAGCCCATCCCCTAAATAATTTTTTAACTTATTTTTGAATATTTCAGGTTCGTCTATTAAGATTTCTGCAATGAGATATAATATATCGATATTACCAATTTCACTTCCAAAACAAACTGAATTTACACAATTTAGTGAATTTAGTAAAGTAATTCCACCATGGGAAAAAATTTCCGCACTTTGACATGCATATAAGGTAGGTAATTCTACTACTAAATCCACACCATTTTTTACTGCCATTTCTGCTCTGATAAATTTATCTAATAGTGCAGGAGTACCTCTTTGCATAAAATTTCCGCTCATTACAGCTATAGTATGAGTCGCATTTGTAATTTTTTTTGATTCATTTAAATGATATAAATGACCATTGTGAAATGGGTTATATTCAACTATTAAACCAAGTAAATTCATAAAATTTTCTCCTTTTTTGTAAATAATATGTTTATTATTTTAATTAATTGAAATAATAATTCAAGAGATAATATTGAAATATATATTAAAAGTTGATTTTTATAATTGAAATAATTAGAATGCTTATCATGTATTATAAAATATTAACAAAATGTATTTTTTTTAACCAATAATGTTATAAATATATTATAATTATATAAGAGACAATAAGAAACCCTATTTCATTTTATGTAAAAAAATAGTATGTACTTTTTTAGAAAAAAATGATATATTAATTGAGGTATTTTATTGTCCAAGCTTGTTACAAAGTAAAAATCTCTATATTTGCTAAAACTGGGAGATTTTTACTTTGTAATAAAAAGTCGTGAGGACTTAATACATATTATTCATAAAATATTAAGGAGGTTTACTAATGAAAATATTAGTTTTAAACTGTGGTAGTTCTTCATTAAAATATCAATTAATAGATATGGAAAATGAAGCAGTATTATGTATAGGATTAGTTGAAAGAATAGGTATAGAAGGTTCTATACTTACTCAAAAAAAAGACGGAGTAGAAGGTAAATACGTTAAAGAACAACCTATGAAAGATCATCAAGATGCTATAAAATTAGTTCTTGAAGGTGTTTTAGATCCAACTTACGGTGGAGTTAAAGAAATGACTGAAATAAACGCTGTAGGACACAGAGTTGTTCACGGTGGAGAAAAATTCGCATCTTCAGTTATAGTAACTGAAGAAGTTGAAGAAGCTATCAAAAAATGTAGTGAATTAGCTCCTCTTCACAACCCAGCTAACTTAATGGGAATAGACGCTATAAAAGCTATAATACCAGGAGTACCAAACGTTGCTGTATTCGATACTGCATTCCATCAAACAATGCCAGCATCTTCATACTTATATGGTCTTCCATACAGACTATACACTGAATACGGTGTAAGAAGATACGGATTCCACGGAACTTCTCACAAATACGTATCTCAAAGAGCTGCTGCTATGTTAGGAAAAGATATAGCTGACTTAAAAATAGTAACTTGTCACTTAGGAAACGGAGCTTCTGTAGCTGCTGTTGACGGAGGAAAAGTTGTAGATACTTCTATGGGACTTACTCCACTTGAAGGTTTAATAATGGGAACTAGATGTGGTGATATAGACCCAGCTATAATACCATTCATAATGAAAAAAGAAAACTTAGACGCTGATGGTGTTGATAAATTAATGAATAAAGAATCTGGTGTATACGGAATGACTGGTATATCTTCAGACTTCAGAGATATATGTGATGCTGCTGCTGAAGGAAACCAACAAGCAATAGATGCATTAGATGCTTACCATAAGAGAGTTAAAAAATATATAGGTGCTTACGCTGCTGAAATGAACGGTGTAGACGCTATAGTATTCACTGCTGGTTTAGGTGAAAATGGTATAGATGACAGATTAGCTATAGCTTCTAACTTAGAAGTATTAGGTGTTAAAATGGACGCTGAAGCTAACAAAGTAAGAGGTAAAGAAACAGTTATATCTGCTGCTGACTCTAAAGTTAAAGTATTATTAATACCAACTAACGAAGAATTAATGATAGCTAGAGATACATTAGAATTAGTTAAATAATTATAGTTATATAATTTATCAAAATTGATTATAATATAAATGTTTAAGGTAGGCTAAAACCTACCTTAAATTATGTGTATAGGATTTTTTTTCATAATTAGTATAAAATAGTATTATAACTATCAAGTAAAAATACTTGACAAACATTAATCCTATTTGTATAATAAATTTGGTAATATGTTGAGGTGAAAAATATGATAATTAGTCTTAATGAGTTAAATAAAAGAGAAACTGGTAAAATAGACTTGAATTTTTCGCAAAAAATTGATAATATTAGTTATTGTGATAACACATATACATTGGCTTCACCGATTAACCTAGTTGGTAGAATTTCTAAAAATGCAAAAGATGAAGTTCATCTACTTGCTGATGTAGATTTCACCATAATAGATAATTGTTCTAGATGTCTAGAGCCGGTAGAAGTACCAATGAGTTATACCATTGATGGTTTCTTAGTTAGCGAAGATTTTGATGAAGATGAATTTGAAGACTATGATGCTTTTATTGTTGATGCTGATGAAATAGATTTAGTAAAAATAATAGAACAAACATTAGATTTCAATTTACCTCACAAAGTTCTTTGTAAAGAAGATTGTGAAGGTCTTTGTCCAAACTGCGGAGCTAATTTAAATAAAGAAACTTGCTCATGTAGCGAAACTGCAAGTGACGAGGAACATATAGATCCACGTTTTGCTAAATTAAAAGATTTGTTCAAAAATGATTAAGGAGGTGGCTTAAATGGCAGTACCTAAGCGTAAAACAGCTAAATCAAAAACTAAAATGAGAAGAGCGGCTAATTCAAAAATGACAGTTAAAGGATTCGTAGAGTGTCCACAATGTCATGATGTAAAATTACCACATAGAGTTTGTCCATCTTGCGGACACTACAACGGTAAAGAAATCGTAGCTGAATAGTTATATAAAAAAACATGTAGTTTATACTACATGTTTTTTTTGTAAAAATATAAGTTATAATATTATAGTAGATAAATTCTTATGTTAAAATATATAAGGAGTAAAAAATAAAATACTCCTCTATAATTATGTAAAATACAGTACATATTTATAATTAAAATAATTATTATATAAAAATATGGAAATAATATATCTTTAATAAAAGATTTTGAAAGGGAGGAACGTATGAAAATAGTAATAGACGCAATGGGTGGAGATAATGCTCCTCAAGCCACTGTAGAGGGTGCTGTACTTGCTATAAATGAATATGGTGTAGATGTTATTTTAACAGGTGATAAGGCCCAAATAGAAAAAGAATTAGAATCAAAGACTTACGATAAAAGTAAACTAGAAATAATACATACTACTGAAATAATTGAAAATGAAGATAAACCAGTAATGGCAGTAAGACGTAAAAAAGATTCTTCAATGGTTGTAGCATTAAATTTAGTCAAAAATAAAAAAGCTGATGCTATAGTTTCAGCAGGAAGCACAGGAGCTTTATTAGCTGGTGGAACATTAGTTGTAGGAAGAATAAAAGGAATCGATAGACCTTGTTTATGTCCAGGCCTTCCTAATATAAAAGGAGGAATAACACTTCTTGCTGATGGAGGTGCTAATGCTGATTGTAAACCTAAAAACTTAACACAATTTGCTTTTATGAGTGATATATATTTAAGAAAAGTTTTAGGAATAGAAAATCCAAGAATAGGCCTTGCTAATATAGGTACAGAAGAAGGTAAAGGTAATGAGCTTGTAAAAGAGGCTTATTATGAACTTAAAGATTTAGATTTAAACTTTGTTGGTAATGTAGAAGCCAGAGATGTAATAAACTCAGTGTGTGATGCTTTAATATGTGATGGATTCACAGGAAATACACTTTTAAAATCTTGTGAAGGTGTAGCAATGAGTTTAATGAAATTGATGAAAGAAACATTTATGACATCATTTAAAGGGAAAATAGGGGCTTTAATGCTTAAAGATAACTTTAAAGAGATAAAAGCTATGATGGACTATACTGAATACGGTGGAGCGCCACTTTTAGGTGTTAAGGGTGGTGTAATAAAAGCACACGGTAGTTCTAATGCATTTGCTATAAAAAATGCAATCAACCAAGCTATAAAATTTGCAAATGGAAATGTAGTAAATGATATAGAACAAGTACTTAAAGAATTAGCAGAAAAAGAAAAGTCTAAAAATGAAGAAGAAAAAGAAACAAAATAAATAAAATATAATAATATCTATATATAAATGAAATAAAATTAAAAAAGATCTCTCCTAAAAAATAGGGGAGATTTTTTTATGTAAAAATTACCTTAATAATAAGAGTAATAATTTTTAACACAAATAAATATATATTTATAAACAAGAAGGAGGGTATATTATGAAACTTTCAGATGAAATAATTAATTCACTATCGCTTAATTTGCGAAAAAAGATAAAAAACATAAATAATAACTCCATAAATATTGAAGAAATCAGGCTTAGAGTGAATAAACCATTAATAATAAATGGTGATTCTAAAGATTATTTCTATAATGATAAGACTGAAGATTTAGAGTTAAATATGAGATATCCTTATGTAGTCACAAAAGAGGATATAGAAGAGACATTTCAGATTATATGTAAATACTCTGTACATTCATTTATGGATGATATTAAAAAAGGGTTTATAACATTAAGAGGGGGCCACAGAATAGGAATAGTAGGGAAGGTAATAATAGAAAATGGACAAGTAAAAAATATTAAACATATTTCCTCACTTAATATAAGAGTATCTAGAGAGATTAAAGGTTGTTCTAAAAAGATACTACAACACGTAATAAAAAATAAAAATCAAATAAATAATACAATTATTATTTCTCCACCTCAATGTGGTAAGACGACTATTTTAAGAGACATAGTCAGAAACATAAGTAATGGGAATAGAGAATATGGATTTAACGGAGCAAAAGTAGCATTAATAGATGAAAGAAATGAAATAGGAGGCTCCTGTATGGGGGTACCTCAATTAGATGTTGGTATTAGGACAGATATTATGGAGACTTGTCCAAAGGACTTGGGAATAATGATGGTTTTAAGATCAATGTCGCCGGATGTAATAGTAACAGATGAAATAGGTAGTGAAAAGGAAATAAAAGCCCTCTATACGGCTTTAAATGGCGGTGTAAGCCTAATAACAACAGTACATGGTGATTCTATTGAAGATATCCAAAATAGAAAGGAATTGAGAAGATTATTAGATGGAGAGTTATTTAGAAAAGCTATAATATTATCTTCTAGAAATGGACCAGGTACAGTAGAAAAAATTTATGATTTACATGAAAAGAGATGGTATTTTGGAAATTAAAATAATATTAGTAGGAATGTTAATTGGATGCAGCTATTTAGTAGGAGAAGATATATCTAAAAGATATATAAAAAGACACAAACAATTAAATGATTTAATTAGAGTTTTAGAGATAATGAGAATGGACTTGGCTTTTGGAATGTACACACTAGAAGAAATATTTAGAAATATATCATTAAAAGATGAATATGATTTTAGTGAATTTTTCTTAAAGTTTGCTGATGGTCTCGCAAAAGAAGATGGAAAAACTATAGATGAGATTTTAAATGATACAGTAGATATTTTATATAAAAATACATATTTAAAAGAAAATGAAATCGAAGAATTTAAAAAACTAATTTTATCACTTGGTAAAAGTGAAGTTGAATCTCAGGAGAGACTTATAGATTTAACTGTAGAAAATTTGAAAAAGCTAACTATAGAAAGTAAAGAGGATATAAAAAACAAGGGTAATCTCTATAAAAAGCTAATAACATTTAGTGGAATATGTATAGGGATAATTTTAATTTAGGAGATGAGAGTATGGATATAACTTTAATATTTAAAGTAGCAGGTGTGGGGATTTTAATATCAGTTTTGAATATGATTTTAAGTAAGGTTGATAGAAGTGATTGGGCAACACTTACAACACTAGCGGGTGTAGTCATTGTTCTTGGTCTTGTAATAGGTGAAATAAGTGATTTATTTAATACAGTTAGAACAATGTTTAAACTATATTAAAAATAATTAATTTACAACAGAAAAATAAAATGGAGGTGGTATTTTGGAGATAATCCAAATAATCGGAATTGCCATAATATCAACCATACTTTGTTTATTTATAAAAAAAGACAGACCAGAGTTTGCAAATTTTATAGCAATTACTGCGGGGGTAATAATACTTCTATCTGTAATTTTAAAATTAAATTTTATAGTAGAAGAAATAAATAAATTAGCAGATAGGGCAAATATACCATCAATGTACATATCATTAATAATAAAGTTAATAGGGATAGCCTATATAATGGAGTTTGCTGTATCGCTTTGCAAAGATTGTGGTGAAAATAATATAGCTTCCAAATTAGAGTTTGGTGGAAAAATTATAATTATGAGTATGTCTTTCCCAATACTTTTATCGATAATAGATGCAATAATTGGGATTATACCTTAGGAGAAAAATTATGAAAAATAAATTAATACTAGTTTTAACAGTTTTATTTTTTATAATCTCTATGAATAATATAAGTTTTGCAGATCAGAATAATAAAAATAACAATGAGTTAAATAACGAAAAATACGAAGTATCAGATGAAACATCTCAAAATTACATAAATAAACAATTAGAAAAAATCAATATAAGTCAGTTAGAAGAAGAATTAAAAGATAATGAGCTCTTTAAAAACATAAATTTAAAACAATTTGCAAAAGATTTAATAAAAGGAAATGCTAAGCTTTCTGATTTAATAAATAGAGAAAATTTAAAAAGCTTAGTACTAGATCAATTAACAGCAAGTCTAAAAGTAATTACTATGATAATAGTTTTAGCATTATTATCCTCAATTTTAAAAAGTCTTGAGAGCTCTTTTTCATCAGGGCAAGTCACTAAAATTGTAAACTACATAATTTTTATAACTATGGTCACTTTAGTTTTAGTAAATTTTAAAGATGTATTATCAATTGCATATAAAACTATAAATAGCATTATAAGCATAGTTAATATAATAATACCAATATTATTATCCTTAATGGCCGTAGGAGGGCTTACAACAACGTCTGCTACATTATCACCAGTATTTGTTGGAGGTGCCTCTATAATAAATATAATTTTTAAAAATGTAATTTTTACTCTTATAACATTGGCGTTTTGTGTAGTAGTTGTAAATAATCTATCTAAAAATATAAAACTAAAGAAATTTTCGGAATTACTTAAAAAAGCAAATGTAGTAATTGTGGGTGGAGCATTTACAGTTTATTTGGGTCTTGTATCAATACAGGGAATATATGTTACATCCTTTGATAAGTTTGCTGTAAAAAGTGCTAAATTTGCTGTAGGAAGCTTTATACCTGTCATAGGAGGATTTCTATCTGATTCAGTAGATTTATTGTTATCTTCTTCTATTCTTATAAAGAATATTTTTGGTGCAGTTGGACTTGTTTTATTAGTTGGAATTTGTTTGATCCCTATATTAAAAATATTTTCAATAATTCTAGTATATAAAATAGGTGCTGCAATAGTTGAACCTATAGGTGAAGAAAATATATCTTCTTTTATGGATGAAACAGCTAAACTTATGACTGTTATTTTAATTTCTGTGTTAGCAGTACTTATAATGTTCTTTGTCACTATAAGCATATTGACATCACTTAGTATTACTTCATAGTTTATGATTATAAAAATAAAACTTAAAGAGTTTGAACGATATAAAATTTATATAGGGGGTGAGTAAGATTAAAAATTGGATAATCTGTATCTTAATAGGTGCTTTTATTATGAATATAGTCGATATGGTACTTCCTGAAAGTAAATTAAAACCTTATATTAATTTAGTTTGCAATTTTATATTTATATTTATAGTAGTCTCGCCAATTGTAGGATTTCTATCAGCAGATGACTCATTAGAAGATAAACTTCTGAAATCTATGACTGATTATAATGAAAGATATGTTGAAACTAATAAAGAACTGGCGGATATTAATAAAAATCTAAATTTAGATGGAGAATATCAAAGTAATTTAAAAGATGTACTTCAAATGAAATTAGATGAGTATGGATATGAACTAGAAGATATAGATTTTAATGGAACAGATATAGAAAGTCTTAAAATAAAAGAAAAAAATAGTGAAGAAGATTTAAATTTATCAAATAATAAATCTAATTCAAAGGAAGAAAATGAAAAAAATAGTGACTCTACTAACAATGACAAAGATAGCGAAGTCTTTAAAAATAATGCAAAAAGTAAAAGTGAAAATGAAGATAAATTAAAAAACGATCTGATAAAGATATTAGAAGTATCAGTTGATAAAATTGAAATTGATTAATAGGAGCGAGTTTTATGTTTAAAAAAATAAATTTTAATGAAAAGGAAAAGAAAAAGTTAATAAGCTTATTAGTTATAGGAGCATTATGTGTAATAAGCTTAGTAGCTATTAATTTTTTACAAGGAAAACAAGAAACAAGTAAAACTAATCAAGAAGAAAGTGTTGCTAAACAAAATGAAGAAGGAGATAGCAAAGTAAGTAGCGAAAAAGATGATTTAGAAAAACAACTTACAGCAATTTTACAAGAGATTAATGGTTCTGGAGATGTATCTGTTATGATTACATATGATAATAGTGAAGAAATAGAACCTGCATATAACTCAAGTGCTACAAAAGAAACTACTTCAGAGACAGATTCTTCGGGTGGAGAAAGAACAGTTGAAACATCTAGCGAAAATAAAACTCTAGTGACCTCTGACTCTTCTAATCCGATAGTAATAAAAACTAAGGAAGCAAAGATAAAAGGTGTTTTAGTAGTAGCAAGTGGGGCAAAAGATGCTCAAGTAAAACAAACATTGTATGAAGCTGTTCAAACAGCGCTTCAAATATCAGGACATCAAGTTGAAGTTTATGCCAAATAATAAAATCTTTTTCGTTAAAAAATAGGGGGGATTTGATGAAATTTAATTATAAAAATAGGGGATTTGTGGTTTTGTCATTGAGTTTGATGTTAATTGCAGTTGGTGTAGTTAATTATCAACTTAGTAAAGACTCAACATTAAGTGTTTCAGATGAATTTAAGGCTTATGAACAAGCTCAAATAGATAAAAATTCTTCAGACAAGGAGAGTACTCTTGTAGATAGTATAGATGGCAAAGTTACAGTTGAAAGTAAAGAAAAAGAAGATGTTAATAAAGCTAAAGAAACTACTACTGAAGATAACGATGTGGAAAGTTTAGCAAAAGAAACAAGTAAAGAGATAGAAAAAACATTAAACTCTAAAGAAAATATAAATAGTGATACATATATAGTAGATATGAAAATGACTAGAGAAAAACAAAGAAATCAACTTACAGAACAATTAAATGAAATAATAAACAATCCATCTACAGCAGATCAAGCAAAAGTAGAAGCGTCAAATATGAAAGTTGAAATAGTTAAAAACTGTGATACAGAATTACAAATAGAAAATTTACTTTTAGCTAAAGGCTATGATGAAGCAATAGTATTTATAGATGGAGACAAGGTAAATGTAGTAGTAAATATGGAAGAAATAACACAAAATGATGCAACTAAAATATTTGATATAGTTTCAAATCAATCTGGAATTAGCAGAGAAAATATAAAACTTACAAACAATAGATAATTTATAAATTTTAGAATAAATAGATAAGAATGGGTTTATAATAAAATTAAGTCTTATTTCTTGCAAATTATATAAGTATTTGATATTATATAAGAAATAATAACCTAAGAATAGGGGGTAGTGTGTCATGGAAAATAATAATTTAGGACAAGTTAAAATATCAAATGATGTTATAGTAACTATAGCTGGTTTAGCAGCTTTAGAGGTTGAAAATGTAGAAACAATAACTACAATAACTGATAAATTACTTAAAAATAATGGTGTGAAAATTCAAATAGATGAAGAACAAATAGTATTAGATATATATGTTAATATTGAATTTGGAGAATCTATACCAGATACAGCTTTCAAAATACAAGAAAATGTTAAAAATACTGTAGAAACAATGACTGGATTAGAAGTATCAACTGTTAATGTACATGTACAAGGAATTACTTTCTATAAAGAAAAGGCAGAAAAAGAAGAAGCAAAAGCACAAAAAAGAGAAGAGGCTAAATTAGCTAAAGCTGCAAAAAAAGAAGAAGCTAGATTAGCAAAAGAAGCTAAAAAAGCATCAAAATCTGAAGAAAATGATGAAGACGATGAAATAACAATAGCAGAGTAAGCAATAAAAACCCTCTGAAAAATCAGGGGGTTTTTTTATTGCAATATAGTGTATAATAAGTCTGAAGGAGGATTAAATATGAAAAATATAAGAGCAAAAAGAGAGACAAGTAGAGAATACTTAATGAAATTAATGTATCAAACGTATATATCAAATGGAGATATAACTGATTTAGAAAATGAAATGGAAGAATTTTTAACAAACAACAAAGAATACATAATAAGTAGATATAAAGAATTAGTTTTAACTTATTCAGACAAAGATGTAGACTTTGAAGGAATTTCACTAGATAAATGTGTAGATAGAGTTTATTTAAGTGAGATGTGCGATATTTTAAGATTCAAAATTGATTATATAAATGAATTAATAGAAAACAATGCAAAAAACTGGTCTATAAGCAGATTTTCAAAAATAGATTTAGCAATATTACAAATAGCAATAGCTGAAATATTATCTGATTTAAATATACCAGATAAAGTTTCTATAAATGAAGCTATAGACCTAGCAAAAATGTACTGTGAAGCAAAAACACCTAAATTTATAAACGGAATTTTAGGAAGTGTTGTAAATGAAATCAAGGAGAGATAATATTGTAATAGGAATAGATACTAGCTGCTATACAACTTCTATAGCAGCTATCTCTTTAAATAAGGATATAATTTTAAGTGAAAAGATTATGCTTAAGGTCGACAAAGATGCAAAAGGTCTTAGACAAAGTGATGGTGTTTTTCAACATGTATCTAATCTAGGCAAATTAAGTGAAAATATAACTGGAAAATTAAAAGATTATAATATAGTAGGGGTGTGTGCCTCTGAAAAACCAAGACCAATAGAAGGGTCTTATATGCCAGTGTTTACAGTAGGACTAAATGCAGGAAAATTACTTAGTGCAACACACAATTGTCCTTTTTTCGAGACAACACATCAAGAAAACCACATTAAATCTAGTTTATTAGGTAAAAATTTATTAAATAAAAATAGATTTTTAGCAGTCCATATGTCAGGCGGAACGACAGAAATAGTATTAGCAAATAAAAATGACTCCAAAGGTTATGACCTTGAAATTATCGGAGGAACAAAAGATGTAAGTTTTGGTCAATTAATAGATAGATTAGGATTAAAGCTATCTTATGATTTTCCATCTGGTAAGTATATAGATAAAAATGCACTAGAATGTAATGAAAAAATAGAAAACGGATTAAAAACAAGTGTAAAAGAAGGATATATGAATTTATCTGGAATAGAGAATCAATTAAATAAAATAATAGAAGAGGATAAAAATATAGACAAATCTTATTTATCTAAATTACTTATGGATGCTATAGTAAGATGTATGGTAAAATCATTATCATATTTATGTAAAAAATATGAAACTTATGAAGTGGTATTTGCAGGCGGAGTATCTGCAAGTAAATATATATCTAAAAATTTAACTCAAAAATTGAAAAAATATAATGTAAAAGCTTATTTTACAGAACCTCACTTAGCTACAGATAATGCTGTAGGCTGTGCTATAATAGGAATTGAAAATTTAAATTTAGGAGAATAAATATGAAAATAAGAGCTTTAGATGTAAGTGAAGCAAATTCGTATATAAAAAGACTTTTGATAAATGATCCTATATTGTGCAATTTAAAAATAAAAGGTGAAATTTCAAATTTTAAAGTACATAGTAGTGGGAATGTATATTTATCTCTAAAGGATCAAAATTCAAAAATAAATTGTGTTATTTTTAGAAATGACTATGATAAAAATTTAAATTTAGAAAATGGAACAAAAGTAATAGCAAGTGGATATATTTCAGTTTATGAAAGAGATGGTTCATATCAACTATATATAAAACATATAGAAGTATCAGGTATAGGAAATTTATATATTGAATTTAACAAATTAAAAGAAAAACTTCAAAAAGAAGGTTTATTTGATTATAAATATAAAAAGCCAATACCTAAAATACCACAATCAATAGGTGTTGTAACATCACCTACAGGAGCTGTAATTAGAGATATAATAAATGTAACAAAAAGAAGATATCCAAAAGTTCACATTAAATTATATCCCGTAAAAGTGCAAGGAGATGGCTCAAAAGATGAGATATGTGAAGGAATAAGATTTTTTAATAAAGTTCACCCTGTGGATACTATAATTGTCGGCAGAGGCGGAGGTTCAATAGAAGATTTATGGTCCTTTAACGAAGAAGATGTAGCAAGATGTGTATTTGAATCAAAAATACCAATCATATCAGCTGTAGGACATGAAATAGATTTTACGATATGTGATTTTGTTTCGGATATGAGGGCGCCTACACCATCAGCTGCAGCAGAAATTGCAACACCAGATTTAAATGATTTACATTTTAAATTGGACAATATAAAAACAAGAATGAATAAATCGCTAACTAATATAGTTGAGTATGACGATCAAAAATTAAAATATACATTTAAAAGAATTAATACTATTTTGAATGATTATATTATAAATAATAAAATCTATGAATTAGACAATATTATAGAAAAAATAAATTTTAATATAGAAAATAAAGTAAATAAAGAAGAAATGAACTTAAGAAATTTAGGTTCTTTGCTTCATAATTTAAGTCCATTAAAAACATTAGATAGAGGATATAGTATAATTAATAAAGAAGATGTAGTTGTTAATAGTGTTTTAAAAGTATCAAAAAATGATGAAATTGAAGTGATTTTATCTGATGGAAGTTTAGACTGCACTGTAAATAAAATTAATAAAAAAGAGGTATAAATATGAAACTTACATATGAACAAGCTTATTCAAAGTTAGAAGAAATTTTAAATAAACTTGAAACAAACAATGCGTCACTAGATGAATCTCTAGAACTTTATGAAGAAGGAATAAAACTATATGCTACATGTAATAAATTGCTTGATAAAGCGAAATTTAAGATAAGCAAATTTAATGAAACACAAGAGCTAGAAGATTTCGACTTAGAGGAGGAATAAAAATGGCATTTGAACAAGAACTAAAAACAAAATCTGCATATATAGAAGATTTGTTAAAAGAATATATGCCAAAAGAAGAGGGATACCAAAATACTATTTTTAAAGCTATGAATTATAGTTTGAGTGCTGGTGGAAAGAGATTAAGACCAATACTTACGCTAGAAGCTTCAAAAATAGTAGGTGGCAATGAGAAAGATGCAATACCATTTGCTATGGCCATAGAAATGATACATACATATTCTTTAATACATGATGATTTACCTGCTATGGATAATGATGATTTTAGAAGAGGCAAACCTACTAACCATAAAGTATTTGGAGACGGTATGGCTACCTTAGCTGGGGATGCACTTTTAAATTATGCTTTTGAAATAATGCTTAGAGAATCAATAGGCAAAAAAAATCCAGATATAAGATTAAAAGCTATCTATGAAATTGCAAGAGGTGCTGGTATTTATGGAATGATAGGTGGCCAAGTTGTAGACATAGAAAGTGAAGATAAGGCTATAGAAAAAGAAAAACTTGATTTTATACATATGAATAAGACTGCAGCTATGATTGTAGGATGTATGAGAGCAGGTGCCATCATAGGATATGCTTCTGAAGAAGATTTACAAAATATAACTAGATATGCCAAAAATATAGGTTTGGCTTTTCAGATAGTAGATGATATCTTAGATATAGTTGGAGATACAAAAATATTGGGAAAACCGGTGGGAAGTGATTTAGAAAATCATAAATCAACATATCCAGCTTTAATTGGACTTGATGAATCTAGAAAAGTAGCTAGAAATTTAATTGAAGAAGCTAAAGATAGTATAAAAAAACTATCAGGAGATACGAGTTTCTTAGAAGGTTTAGCTGATTATATAATTTCTAGAGATCATTAAGCTAAAGGATATTTAGGAGGAAATATGACAGACATTTTTCAAAATAGAATTTTACTTATTAGTATATTTTCTTGTTTTTTAGCACAATTTCTAAAAATATTTACAGGAAAAGAAAAAAGAATTGATTTAAAAAGAATTATAATTTCCGGCGGGATGCCTAGTTCGCATAGTTCATTTGTAACATCATTAGCGATGTTTGTAGGGTTTGATAAAGGGTTTGCATCTACAGAATTTGCAATAACAGCTGTATTTGCGTTAATTGTAATGTATGATGCTTCTGGTGTTAGAAGGGCCGTAGGAAAACAAGCTGAACTCTTAAATCAAATAGTAGACGACTTTTTCCATGGAAAATTTGATCAACATGAAAAATTAAAAGAATTAGTTGGTCACACTCCTAAAGAAGTGCTTTTCGGAGCTTTATTAGGAATAATAATTGGGATAGTCATGTCTTAACAATATGAAATTTGAGAAATTTCTTAAATTGAAAAAAAAATAATAATATGATATAATTCTAATGTTTAAAATATTGATAGAAAGAATATACTTTATTTAAAAGGGTATATTCTTTTTTTAGCAATAAAATTTGATATAAGATGAAAAAAGAAAAAATATGATAAAATAAACTTATATAAAAGATAAATGAAAGGTAATTTTATGAAGAAAAGAATAGATGTTTTATTAGTAGAACAAGGATTTTTTGAGAGTAGAGAAAAAGCAAAAAGATCTATAATGGCGGGACTAGTTTTTGTAGATAATCAAAAATGTGACAAAGCTGGTACAGAAGTTAAGACTGATGCTAAAATAGAAGTAAAAGGTAATCCAATACCTTATGTAAGTAGAGGTGGATTAAAGTTAGAGAAAGCTATGAAAAACTTTGATATAACTTTACAAGATAAGGTTTGTATGGATATAGGTGCATCTACAGGAGGATTTACTGATTGTATGCTTCAAAATGGTGCAAGAAAAGTATTTTCAATAGATGTTGGTTACGGTCAATTAGCCTGGAAATTAAGACAAGATGAGAGAGTTGTCTGCATGGAAAGAACTAATATAAGATATGTAACAATAGAAGATACTAAAGAGTTTGCAGATTTTGCATCTATAGATGTATCATTTATATCTCTAAAATTAGTATTACCAGTTGCACATAACCTAATTGCTCCTGGTGGAGAAATTGTAGCTCTTATAAAACCACAATTTGAAGCAGGAAAAGATAAAGTAGGTAAAAAAGGTGTAGTTAGAGAAAAATCAACACATATAGAAGTTATAGAAATGGTTTCAAAATTTGCTGTAGAAACTGGATTTTCAATTTTAAACCTAGACTATTCACCTATAAAAGGGCCAGAAGGAAACATAGAATATCTTATTCACTTAAAAAATAGCAATGAAGGTTATACATTTAATGAAGAAGACTATAAAGAGCAAATAATTAAGGTTGTAGAAGATTCTCATAAATTGAATCATTAATTAAAAAATAGTCGAGAAAGAGGGGGTTTGCTATGATCCTTGAAATGTATATGAAAAATTGCGCTTTAATTGAGGAGTCTAGACTAACTATAAATAACGGTTTGAACATATTAACAGGGGAAACTGGATCAGGAAAGTCTATAATTATTGAAGCATTAGGTTTATGCTTAGGCGAAAAGTATGATAGATCTTTTTTAAGAAAGGGAACTACTAAGGGAATTTGTGAAATACTTGTTTCCTCAAATAGTTCAAATCTTAAAGCGGTACTAGATAAATATGATATTGACCATGAAGATGATCAAATAGTAATAACTAGAGTTATTTATTCAGATGGAAAGAGTGTAGCTAGAATAAATGGAAGAACTGTAAAGATTTCAATACTTAAAGAAGTTGCATGCACAATAGTTGATTTACATAGCCAACATCAAAATCAACTTCTATTTAATAAAGATACACATATTAAATTTTTAGATTTATTTGGAGAAAAAGATATAGAAAATTTAAAATCTAGCTATAAAGAATCATATCATGAATTTAATAAAGTAAAAAAAGAATTAAATGATTTAAATGAAAACAAAGATGATATGGAAATCCAAAGAGAAATCGATTTAATAAAGTTTCAAATTAATGAAATTGATGCAGCAAATTTAAATGAACAAGAATATGATGATTTAAAAGCTCAAAGAGAATTATGCAGAAATAGCGAGAAAATTTATAACAATTTAAGCCTTTCATATCAAAAATTGTATGAAGGAGATATGAATGCTGTAGATTTAATCGGTATGGCATCAAAGGAACTTGCTGATATTGCTGAATATGATAAAAATATAAGCGAGTACAGTGATAATATCGAAAGAATTATGTATGAACTTCAAGATATTTCGAGAGAGATTAGAGATTATAAAGAAAATATAAGTTTTAATCCTTATGAAATGGAAGAAATTGAACAAAGAATAGATCAAATTAATAACTTAAAACGAAAATATGGAAATTCTATACAAGAAATATTTGAATATAGACAAAAAATTCAAGATAGATTAGATGAAATCTTAAATAGAGATGAAAAAGTGGCAGATTTAAAAGCCCAATTAGAAAAATTAGAATCTGTACTTTACGATAAATCAAAAGAAATTAGTAAGGCTAGAAAGAAAGTAGCTATAGAACTACAAGATGTTTTAATAAAAGAGCTTCATAGCTTAAATATGAAAAATGTAGCATTTCAAGTTGATTTTAAAGAAGTACCATTTAATCAAAATGGGTGTGATGATGTAGAGTTTATGGCTTCATTTAACTTAGGAGAAGATATAAAACCTATTTATAAAGTTGCATCTGGTGGAGAAATGTCTAGATTTATGTTAGCATTTAAAACAATTTTAGCTGATATAGATGAAATTGATACATTGGTATTTGATGAAATCGATACAGGAATAAGTGGTATAGCAGCACAAATTGTTGGAGAAAAGTTATCTAATATAGGTAAAAAGAAACAAGTTATGTGCATAACTCATTTACCACAAATAGCTGCAAATGGTCATACTCATTACAGAATTGAAAAAAATACATCTAATGATAGAACATATACAAATATAAAAGAATTAACATTTGATGAGAGAATAGATGAAATTGCTAGATTAATAGCAGGAAATAACATAACTGAAAAAACTATTGAGCATGCACACGAAATAATTGAATTAGCTCAATCAAATTAATAAAAAGGCCTCTATTAACTTTTAATAGAGACCTTTTTAAAATTAATGAATAAATAACAAAAAAATACAAAACATAATAAATGCTATTAATAAATTAGAGGTGATTTATATTAAAAGAAGAGGCTTAATTGTATTTGTTTTAGTATTTTGTGTTATTTTATTACAAAGCAATAAATCTGAAGTAATGGCTAATTTTTTTCAAAATAAAAAATATGTATATTTATTAGGTGATATAGTCGGTATTAAAGCAGATACAGATGGTGTATTAGTTTTAGAAAATGAAGAAAATAATATACAATATATAGATAAATTAAAAGAAGGCGATAATATACAATATATCGAGAATCAAAAAATTAATAGTAGCCAAGATATATATGATATTTTAAATAAATTAAAAAAAGATAGCGTAAAAATAACATTAGAACGAGATGGAAGAATAATTACAAAATCTATAAAAACTAAAAAAGAAAATGGTATATATAAATTAGGATTTTGGGTTAGAGATAAGGTTTCTGGAATTGGAACAATGACTTGTTATGATCCAGAAAAAAATTTATTTTATGCTATAGGACATCCTATTTATGACATAGATACTCAAAAAGTATTAAAAATAAAAAAAGGTAATATTGCTGAAATATCAAATTTAGAAATTATAAAAGGAAGTACTAATAAAATAGGAGAAATTAAAGGAGATTTCGACGTTGAAAATATAATTGGAAATTTTCATAATAACTCGGATTATGGTATAGAGGGAAATTTAAATAAAAATTTGCCTAATGCTTCTAAAAATAATATGATAGAAGTAGCAACTTTTAATGATATTAAATTAGGAAAAGCTACAATATTATTTAAATCTCCAAATAATAAAATAGAATCTTATGATATTTTAATAAATAATATAGACAAACAAAGTAAGATTTTGGACATAGAGATAGTAGATAAAGATTTATTAGATTATACTGGAGGTATAATTCAAGGTATGAGCGGTACACCAATTGTACAAAATAACAAATTAATTGGAAGTATTGCATATGTTTTGAAAAATAACCCAAAAAAAGGATTTGGAATTTTTATAGGAGAAATGATAAAATAGGGAAAATAAAATAAATTTAAATTTTGATGAAGGAAAACAATTTTATAATGTCGAATAGCTTAGTATAATTAATTGCAGTGACAAATTATTTTCAAAGTATTATACTAAAAAATTTTAGAGAGTATATTTACTTTTTCTAAAATATGAAAAATTTAAATATAATGAATGAAATTTAGATTAAAATAATATATTAATGGGGGGAATTACAATGAAAGATAAAATAAAAATAGTTTTAGCGGATGATAATAAAGACTTTTGCCAAGTATTAAAAGAATATCTATCTAACGAAGATGATATAGAAATACTTGGGATTGCTAAAGATGGAGTAGAAGCTTTAGAATTAGTTAAGGCTAAACAGCCAGATTTACTTGTATTAGATGTTATAATGCCACATTTAGACGGTTTAGGTGTTATAGAAAAATTAAATGCTATGGATTTAGATAAAATGCCAAAAATAATAGTTCTATCAGCTGTAGGGCAAGATAAAATAACACAAACAGCTATTAACTTAGGTGCAGATTATTACATAGTAAAACCATTTGACTTTGTAATATTTATAAATAGAATAAGAGAGTTAGTTTTAAATAAACCAGTAGCATCTCAAGTAAAAACATCTAAAGCAGTTACTGAATTACAAATGGCTAGAACAAATGAATATCAACAACCAGGTGCGGGAAATATAGAAGCAGAAATAACTAACATAATACATGAAATAGGAGTACCAGCTCATATTAAAGGCTATTTGTATTTAAGAGAAGCTATAAAAATGGTTATAGATAATGTGGAATTATTAGGTGCTGTTACAAAAGAATTATATCCAAGTATAGCTAAAGAGTTTAATACAACTCCAAGTAGAGTTGAAAGAGCAATAAGACATGCGATAGAAGTTGCATGGAGCAGAGGTAAAGTTGATACTATAAACCAATTGTTTGGATATACTGTACATACAACTAAAGGAAAACCTACAAACTCAGAATTTATAGCTATGATTGCTGATAAATTAAGATTAGAACATAGTATAGTTAAGTAATAAAAAAGCCTTCTAGATATATAGAAGGCTTTTTTTAAGTTTTAATTTAAGGTATTAAAAAAATAATTATTAAACCTATATTAAAAAAACAAACAATAACTTTTCTATGCATTATAAATATATATTGAATATTTGACAAGATTTGATAAAATTAATAGGGGAAAATGCACATATAAAACTTACATATTCTTAAAATAATAGATAAAGATATTTCAAAATGTAGTAATATGTTAAAATTTATATTAGAATAGGTGCAGAGTAAAATATTTATAACATATTTAATTTTACAAATGTTAATATTAAATTATTTGTTTAATTAGGTAGTTAACAGGCTCTTTTGCCAAAATATTTATTTTATGTGAAAATAATGATATAATATTTTAAGATTTAAAAATTTACGGAGGTTAATGAAATGAGAGTCGAAGCCCCAATTAAGGTAGACAGAAAGACAAAAAAGCTTGCAAAGAGACTTTCTGCTGGAGAAATAGCTGTTATAAATCATACAGATATAGACGAAGTAGCAGCCAACTCTTTAGTTGAATGCAAGATAAAACTTGTTATTAATGCAGCTCCTTCAATAAGTGGAAGATATCCTAATAAGGGACCAAAAATACTTATAGATAATAATATTCTGATTATAGATAATGTGGGAGAAGATGTATTTGAAGAATTAAAAGAAGGACAAGTTATAGAAGTAAATAATGGACTAATTTATAGAAATGGCCAATTAATAGGACAAGGCGAAGTTATGGATAAGTCTGTTGTTGAAAAAAAGACACAGATTGCATATGAAAATATGTCTGTAGAGTTAGATAGATTTATAGATAATACTATAGATTACGCAAAAAAAGAAAAAGGTTTTATACTAGGAGAAACTGAAATTCCTAAAATGGCTACAGATTACAAAGATAGACATGTATTAGTTGTAGTTAGAGGACAAGATTATAAAGAAGATTTAGCTACAATTAGATCTTATATAGAAGAAATGAAACCTGTCCTTGTTGGAGTTGATGGTGGTGCAGATGCACTTCTTGAATGTGGATATACTCCAGATGTAATTGTGGGTGATATGGATAGTGTTACAGATGAAGCTTTAAAGAAGGCTAAAGAAATAGTAGTACATGCATATGTAGATGGTAGAGCACCAGGACTTAAAAGAGTACAAGATTTAGGCTTAGATGCTGTAGTTTTCCCTGCACCAGGTACTAGTGAAGATATAGCTATGCTTACTGCATATGAGTATGGAGCAGAACTAATAGTAGCATTAGGATCACATTCTAATATGATCGACTTTTTGGAAAAAGGAAGAAAAGGAATGGCTTCTACATTTTTAGTTAGACTAAAGATAGGAGCTAAACTAATAGATGCAAAAGGAGTTAATTTACTTTATAAAAGTAAGTTGAAAATGAAATATATATGGGCCTTAGTAATAACAGCTATATTCCCTGTTGTAATAATTGCTTATTTATCTCCTACTGTGCAACAACTTATTAAATTACTACAATTAAAAATGAAACTAAATATGTAAACTAGGAGGAATTAAAGATGAATATAAACATGAAATACTACATTGTCACTATAGGCTCTATATTTTTAGCATTGGGTATAGGAATTATAGTTGGTTTCAATTTAAACTATGATCAAGAACTAAGTAAACAACAAAGTGAGGTTTTATCGGAATTTGAAGACAGATTTGATTCTTTAAACCAAGAAAAAGCTGACTTAAATACACAAATCGATAGGTTAACTCAAGAATATGATGAATTATTATCATATATATCACAAAATTATAATATTTTAGTTGCAGATGCATTAACAGAGAAAAATACAGGAATAATACTTACTAATGAGAAAAATGATTATAGTGAGGAGTTAGAAAGCTTAATAAAAGATGCAAATGGAAATTTAGCTTTCAGTATAGTATTAAAAGATACTATAGAAGATGAAAAAAAATTAAAAGAGCTATCAAGTGAGATAGATACAGATATAAAAACATCTCAAGATTGTATAAACTATATAGTAGACTCTTTAAATGGAGAGAATGCTAAAAAAGCTCTACAACAATTACAAGATTTAGATTTAATAGAAGTTAAATCTTTAAATGACAATTATGCTTCATATGATTCTGTAGTTATAGTAGGAGAAAATGAAGATGAAAATATGAAAAATTCATTTGAAGTAAAAGAAAAAAATCTTATCTCTAAATTAAAAGCAGAGAAAAAATATTTAGTAGCTGTTCAAAGAGAAGCTAGCAATTCACAATTTATAAACTTATGCTCAGATTCAAACATATCAACTATAGATAACATCGATTCTGAAATAGGAAAAATATCATTAATTATGTTAATAAAAGATGAAAGTATTGTAGGAAACTACGGAATGGGTGAAAATGTTACTGATTTAATGCCATTTTCAAAATAATAAAACTTACAAAAGTTAATTAAGGAGATGTAAGATGAGCTATATAAGTATAATAATACCAGCTTATAACGAAGAAAATAAAATAAAGGATACATTAGAGAGTATAAAAGATATTAAAGAAATAGATGAAATTATAGTAGTAGATGATGGTTCTAGTGATAAAACATCAGAAGTTGCTAAAAGTGTACAAAGTAAAAAAATAAATGTTATAACACAAAGTCAAAATAGAGGTAAAGGATATGCTTTAAATAACGGTTTAAAAGAAGCCATGAAAAAAGCTGATATAATAGGATTTTTAGATGGCGACTTAGGAAGCACTGCAAGTGAAGTTGAAAAATTAATAACACCTATTATAAATGATGAATGTGATGTAACTATTGCAAAATTCCCTCCAGCTAAGAAAAAAGGGGGATTAGGATTTGTAAAAAATCTAGCTAAAGAATCTGTTAAGGAAATGACAGGAGTAGAGCTTACATCTACTTTATCAGGACAAAGAATATTCAAAAAAGAAGTTCTTGAAATATTTGATGAAATACCATTTGGATATGGTGTAGAAGTAGGAATGACTATAGATATACTAAAAAATAACTTCAAAATAAAAGAAATATTAGTGAACATGACTCACTCAGAGACAGGAAGAGATTTAAAAGGATTTATCCATAGAGGTAAACAATTCTATCATATTAAAAAAGTTGTAAGACAAAAGAAAAAAGAGTGGAGGTAGTTTTATGACACAATATATTTTTCATGCAATATTATTTGTGTTAGGTTTTTTAGGAACATATTTTATGATACCTCTGTTTAAGAGTATGTTAGTTAGTGGAAATGTAATTAGACCTAACTATAAAAATGAAATGATACCTGTTGGAATGGGTATAGTATTTTTACCTATGATGATAATCAATAGTATAATATTAGGATATATAACAATGAATACTGTGTGGGTAGTAGGTAGTACAAGCTATTTGAATATGAATACAGTATGGCTTTTATGTTTAGCATTATATATATTCGCTATGATATGTATGTTTTTTGCAGGTGCATTAGATGACTTAATAGGAAATAGAAGTGTAAGTGGATTAAAAGGTCATTTTAAGAGCCTACTAAAAGGTGAACTTACTACAGGAGGTTTTAAAGCTCTATTTGGTGGATTTGTAGGATTAGTAGTTTCTGTATGTATTTCAAATGACATAGTAGATATAATTGTAAATACATTAATAATAGCACTTTCTACAAATTTAATGAACTTATTTGATTTAAGACCAGGAAGAGCTATAAAAGCTTATTTAGTAATAATGATACCTATATATATTACATTAACAGGATATATAAAAGTATTACCACTTCTTATACTTCCAAATGTATTAGCATACTTTAATACCGATTTAAAAGCTAGAGGAATGATGGGAGATACAGGATCAAATGTTTTAGGAATATCAATAGGTGTTTTAATGGCATTTGGATATGGTATAAAAATTAGAGTTGCATGGTTAGTATTTTTAGTACTTATGCATTTAATTACTGAAAAATTCTCTCTTACTAAAATAATAGAAAAAAATAGAGTATTAAAATTTATAGATAACTTGGGAAGGTAATAATATGATTAGTAAAAAAGTGGGGATTGTCGAGTCTATAAAACATAGCGATGATGATTTACAAGATATAAGAGTAAACGTTGGTGGACAAAGCCAAAGAGCATATAACTATCCTAAAATGACTGGTGAGGTAAGTATAGGTGATAAAGTTGTATTAAATACGACAGCTGTTGAACTTAGCTTAGGAACAGGAGGATATCACTTTGTAATAAGTAATTTAAATAATATGGAATCAGATTTAGACGCTGATGGTCATATTATGAAACTTAGATATACTCCTTATCAAATAGTAGTCGATAGTGTAGAAGATCATGAAAGTAAATACCATGATATAATAAATAATTTTGAAAGTTTAGATAAACTACCTGTTGTAGTGGGAACTTTACACAGCATGTTGACGCCTTTTGTTGCATCTTATAAAAGAAATAATCCAAATAAAAAAATAGCATATATAATGACTGATGGTGCAGCCTTACCACTTTATCTAAGTTTAAATGTTAAAAACTTAAAGCAAAAAGGATTAATTGATTCTACTATAACAATTGGAAATGCATTTGGCGGGGATTATGAGTGTATAAATATATATACAGCCCTTATAACAGCAAAAGAAATTGCAAAAGCAGACGTAGTATTTGTTAGTATGGGGCCTGGAATTGCAGGTACAGGTACTAAATACGGATTTACAGGAATAGAGCAAGGGCCAATCCTAGATGCTGTAAAAAAACTAGGTGGCGCACCTATAGCTATTCCAAGGATAAGTTTTGCTGATAAAAGAGATAGACATCAAGGTATATCACACCATAGTATAACTGTATTTGATAAAATTGTTAATGTAGATGTAAATATACCAATAACAATTTATGAAGATGAAAAGTTAAATAAAATTAAAGCACAAATAAAAGAAAATAAATTAGACGAAAAGCACAATATAGTATTTATTAAAAATAATAAATGCAAAGAAGATTTAGAGTATTTTGGACTAAAGGTAAAAAGTATGGGAAGAAATTACGATGAAGATAGTGAATTTTTCGATTCTGCAAGTAGTGCTGCATATTATTTAATGGAGGTATGCCATGATTGATAAAGAAAATACTGTAAGTAGTGATTTGATATACACAGGTAAAACTGTGAGCTTAAGAGTTGACACTGTAGAAGTTCCAAATAAGGGATATCAAAAAAGAGAAATAGTTGAGCATAACGGATTTGTAGCAGTAGTTGCTATAACAGAAGATAACAAAATTATTTTAGTAAATCAGTATAGAAAATCAATTGAAGATGTAGTTTTAGAAATTCCAGGTGGAAAATTAGAGTTAAATGAGAATCCACGAGAATGTGCAATAAGAGAATTTAGAAAAAAAACGGGATATGACGCAGAAAGCTTTAAGTTAATATATAAATTTTATCCTTCAGTAGGATTTTCAAATCAGAAGGTATTTATATATTTAGCCAAAAAGCTTGAAAAACATGAAGATAAAAAAGAAGAACAACAACTAGTAATAGAAGAAATAGATTTTGATGAAGTATATAAAATGGTTTTAAATAATGAAATTGTAGATGCAAAGACATCTTTAGGTGTACTATTATCAAAAGATATGATTAATTAAATATAAAAGGAATAACCTCCTCTAAGTTAACATAATATTTATATGTAAAGATAGAGGAGGTTTTTAAATTGAGGAAAAAAGATTTTTACAAGAGAAACAAAAGCTTAATAATTATAAGCATAATTTTTATTTTATTTGTAGTATTAGGTGCATGTTTAAACAAGATAGATAGTAGTAACTTAAATAATATGGCTAAGCAAATAGATGAAATAAATGCTTATTATAATGGAAATGTAAATAAAAAAGATTTTATTTTTAAAAATATAAAAGAGTACATAAGATATTTAGGTTCAATAGGAATATTAACTTTATTTTTCTTTACATATCCATTAGCTATACTTGTATTTATAGTAAAAGCCATGTCTATAGGATATACCATAAATACAAGTATAATCCTTTTAGGACTTAGTAGTTTTAAGATGTGTATTATTGTCTTTTTAAAAAATATAATTATAGTGCCAATGTCTATAATTTTAATAGAATTATCTATAGGATATATTAAAAGTGTTTACAAACAGTTGAAAAAGAAACGACAAGATAGTATAGTATCTTTAGGAAAAGAGTTTGTGTTAAAATTATTAATTATTATGTGTGCTTCTATTATATTACAGTCAATATTTAATATAATAAGTATCACTATAATACAATTCCTAGCAAGATAAAGGAGTTAAAAATGAAAGTTTTAAAAGAGTATTTAGATTATATAGAAAAAAACAAAAAATTATCCCAAAATACAGTAGCATCTTATAATAGAGATTTAAGAAAATATATGGACTATCTAAATTGCAAAAATATAAATATTGTAGACGTAGTTGAAAATGATATAATAAGTTATTTAATTGAACTCGAAAAAGATAACATATCTGTATCATCAATTTCAAGGATGATATCATCTATTAAGTCTTATCATGATTATTTATTTTTTAATAGATTAACAACAAGTGATCCATCAAAAAATATAAAAAAACCAAAAGTAAAAAGAGAAGAAGTAGAAATACTTACAGAAGAAGAAGTCGATAAATTATTAAAATTTGATGATTTATCAACACCTAAAAAAGTAAGGGATAAGGCTATATTTGAAGTTTTATATGGGACAGGCATTAAGGTTTCTGAACTTATAGAAATGAACTTAGAAGATATTGATTTAGATATAGATTATATATATTGTGGTAGTTCAAAAAATCAAAGAGTTATACCACTTTGTGAAACTACTAAATTTTACTTATTAAAATATATCAATGATTCGCGAGATATATTAACTTATCCAGAAGAAAAAGCATTATTTGTTAATGCACAAGGTCAACGATTTACAAGACAGGGACTTTGGAAGCTAATAAAAAAATATGCTAAAGAGGCAGATATAAATAAAAATATAAATCCAACAACACTTAGACATTCTTTTGCAATACATCTACTTAATGGTGGTGCTAATGTAGCTGTTGTAAGTAAAATATTAGGAAATTCTAATTTATCAAGTTTACAATTATATTTAAAATATATAGATAAAAATATAAGAAAAGAAATAAAAGAAAAACATCCTCGAGAAAATGATATGAACTATAAATAATAAAAACCTCTATAAATATATAGGGGTTTTTACTTTAAAATAAAAAATATCTTTTGTGTTTACAATATGTTAAAATTGGAAATACTATAGAAAATATTTGTCTAACTACTTTGTAATAAGTATTTTATTGTTGAAATATTGCTAACTAAGTTTTATAATAAAGAAGATACAAATATATCAAGGAGAAAAAATATGAAATTAAGTAAAAAGAAAGTCATCATATTGGTATCTTCCGTTGTTTTATTACTACTTATAGGGGTTTTATTTGTAATTTACCAAAGTGGACCTTTTGATAAAAGTAACGGAGAAGATAAAGTAGTTAATATTCCTATGGGATCTACTGTTAATAATGTAGCTGATATTCTTAAAGAAAATAATTTGATAAAGAATGAACTTATCTTTAAGATTAATTTTAAAATGAAAAATAATTATTCTCATATGAAATCAGGTAAATACTTATTAAATCAAAAATTATCTAATTCTGAGATTATAGATAAATTAGTTTCAGGAGAAATATATCAAGATGGCATAAAAGTAACTATACCAGAAGGATCTACATCAAACGAAATAATAGCAATATTAGTAAAAAATGAATTAGGTAAAAAAGAAGATTTTGAAGAGTTAGTATCAAATCCAAGTGAATTTTACGATGATTTTGAATTTCTAAATCAAAAAGATATAAAAAGTTTAGAAGGATTTTTATATCCAAGTACGTATTATTTTGATAAAGATGCAAAAGCTAAAGATATAATAAAAGAAATGCTTACTCTATTTAATAAAAACTATACTGATGAATTAAAGAAAAAGCAAAAAGAAAGAGGTATGACTCTTCAAGAAGTTGTTAACCTAGCTTCTATAGTAGAAAAAGAAGCTGTAATAGATGAAGATAGACCTATAATAGCTAGTGTATTTTATAATAGACTAGATCAAAATATGGCTCTTCAATCAGATGCAACTCTTCAGTATATTTTTGAAACTAGAAAGAAAAGTATAACATATAATGATTTAAAAATAGATTCTCCATATAATACTTATGTTGAAAAAGGATTACCACCAACACCTATTGCAAATCCATGTATAAAATCTATAGAAGCGGTACTTGAACCGGCTAATACTGATTACTTATACTTTGTTGCTAGTATAGATGGAGGGAATGTTTACAGCAAAACATATGAAGAGCACAAAAAAAATGTAAGTAAATATAGAAAAGATAGAGATGAAAGAAATAAAGCCTTAGAAGAAGCTTCTAAGTCAGAAAAAGAATAAAAGTTTTGTATGGATTATATCTAAATTTGGGTATAATCCATATTAATGTCTAATAAAAATCAAGGAGTGAAAAATTTGAGTAATATAGTAAATGATGTTGTTGAAGATTATATAAGACATACTTTAAAAGATACAGATGGACTTTTAAAGGAGTTAGAAATATATGCAGAAGAAAATAGTGTACCAATAGTACACAAAGAGGTTTCTGATTTATTAAAAGTACTTTTAAAAATACAAAAACCAAAGAAAATTTTAGAGGTAGGTTGTGCGATAGGATACTCTTCTATATTATTTGCCACAACATGTGGAGAGGATTCTGACATAACAACTTGTGAAAGAAATCCAGTTATGATTGAAAAAGCTAAAGAAAACATAAAAAGAGCTGGATTTGAAAATAATATAACAATACTTGAAGGCGACGCAGTTGAACAACTTAAAAATATAGAAGGTGAGTTTGATATGATCTTCTTAGATGCTGCTAAAGGTCAATATAAATTATTCTATGATTTAGTTATAGATAAACTAAAAGTAGGTGGAGTGTTAATATCAGATAATATTTTATACAAAGGTATGATAGCTAGTGATGATTTAGTAGTTAGAAGAAAGAAAACTATAGTAAAAAGAATGAGAGATTACTTAGACTATATATGTAATTGTGATTATCTAACGACTTCACTTTTACCAATGGGAGACGGAGTAGCTATAAGTTATAAAGACAGTGAAAGAGGAGATAATAAAGATGCATAAAATGGAACTTAGTTGTTATGCAGGAAGTTTAGCAAGTTTAAAAGCAGCAATAGAATGTGGTGCAGATAGCGTATATGTAGGTGGAGAATCTTTCGGAAGAGATACTCTATCAGATGATTTTTCAAGAGAAGATTTAATAGAAGGTATTAAATTTGCACATGAAAATAATAAAAAAATATACGTTACAATTAACTTACTTCCTCATAATAATGATTTTAAAGAATTTAAAGAGTATTTAATGGATTTAAATAAATTAAATATAGATGCTGTTATAGTTTCTGAGCCAGGAACTTTAATAACAGTGAAACAAATTTTGCCTGATATGAAAATACATTTAAGTAATGTATCAAATGTCTATAATTATGAAACAGCTAATTTCTGGCATGATCAAGGTGTTGATAGAGTCGTAATATCAAGAGAACTATCAATAAAAGAGATGGAAACAATGAGACTTAATACACCAGAAAGCTTAGAACTAGAGGCATATGTACATGGACCAGTAATAATGTCTTATTCTGGTAGAAAACTGATTACTAGTTATCTAGAAAGTAAAGGAAAAGATGATTATTCTTCTAAGAAAAAATATAATTTAACAGAAGAAAAGAGAAAAGGTCAATATTCTCCTGTTTATGAAGATGAGGCAGGAACTATATTCTTTGCAAGTAGAGATTTATGTATGATTGAATATCTAGATAAATTTATAAGAGCAGGAGTTAGCACTTTAACTATAGAAGCTAGACTTAATGATGAAAATTATATAAAAGAAGTTGTACCAGTTTATAGAAAAGCAATAGACGATTTCTATCAAAATAATTTTGAATATAATTGTACAGATGATATGTTAGAGAAATTAAAAAATGCTACTTATAGAAAACATACAACTGGATTCTATTTAGATGAAACTATAGATTATGATTAATAAACAATAAAATTGTTAAAATTTACAAATTATTAATACTAAAATTAAAAGTATAGACCCCTTAATTATTGTCAAAAATGACAAATAATTAAGGGGTGATTTTATGTCTAGAAAATTAGATAATATAGATAAAATATTAATGAAGCGAATAAAAAAAGGATTTTGTATCTTTGTAGGTATAGTTCTTATATTGATTATTAGATTGTCGTATCTAGGAATTTATAAATATGAATCTTATAAAAATAAAATAGAAAGCCAAAGTACTCAAAAAGTAAATTTAAATTCAGGAAGAGGAATTATTTATGATAGAAATAATAAACGACTAACAGATATTCAAAAAAAACAAATAATAATAATTCCAAAAACGACTATAACAGGTAACTATAAAAATATAGATATAATAAAACAAGCGACAGGTTTAGATGAAAATAACGTATTTGAAGCTGTACAAAACCAAATAGATTCTGAACTAATAGAGATAGAGGTTGGGGATTTAAAACAAGAGGATATTAAAAAATTAGAAAAAATAAATATAATAGTCGATGAAAAAACTGATAGATATAAAAGTGAAAATTTACTTTCACATACAATAGGATATATAAATAAAACTGATGGTGAAGGAGTAAGCGGAATAGAAAAAAGTATGGATTCAGAGCTTAAAAATTCGAATCAAAAATATATATCAGTTTTTAAAGCAGGATACTTAGGTGCAAAAAATGGACTTAATTTAGTCGAAGGAAGTATCTCTAAAACTTCTAATAATGAAAAAAATTTGAAACTTACTATAGACTCAACTATTCAAAAGAAAGTAGAAAATATAGTAGACAAGGAAGAAAATCCTACAGCAGTAGTTATATCTGATGTTCAAACAGGTGAAATACTAGCAATGTCATCTAGGCCAAACTTTAACCAAAATAAAATAGAAGAGTCCCTTAATAAAACAGATGGACAACTTCAAAATAGAGTTATTTCAGCAACTTATCCACCTGGTTCCGTATTTAAAATAGCTGTATTATTTGCAGCATTAGAAAATAAAGTAATTACTAATAGTACATACTATTATAACTGTACGGGAAGTGAACAAATAAATGAAAAAGAAAAATTAAATTGTAATAATTTATCTGGACATGGAATTCAAACTTTAGCAGAAGTATTTGCAAATTCATGTAATCCTGCATTTTATGATATAGCAAAAAAAGTAGGCAAAGATGAAATTTATAAAGCTATAAAAACACTTCATTTAGACCAAAAAGTAGATATTGGATTAGATGAAGAAGTTAATTCTAATATACCAGATGAGATATCATTAAGTAATTTATCTATAGGTCAAGGTTCACTATGTGTTACACCATTACAAATAAATCAAATGACACAAATTATTGCAAATAATGGACTTTATAAACCTTTGTATATATACGATAGCATAGTTGATAATTCAATGAATGAAATAAAAAAATTATCTACATCTAAAGAAGAAGAACTAATATCACCTTATACATCTACTCAAATTAAACAATTTATGATAGGTGTTTCAAAAATAGGAACGGCAAAAACATTAAGTGATTTAGAAGGTGGATGTGGTGTTAAAACAGGAACAGCACAAAGTAGTGTAAAAAATACAAAAGTATCACATGGATGGATAACAGGTTTTTATCCTAAGGAAAATCCTAAATATGCAATAACTGTTTTAGTTGAAGGAACACAAAAAAGCAGTAAATCTGCAATACCTATTTTTAAAGATATCTGTAATAGCATAAAGTAGTAAGCATAATATAAAAGTAAATAGTGATTTAATAAAATGTGCCAACGTTATAAAAATTTTACTTTATAAAATAAAATTTTTACACTAGAAACGGAAACTTCTAGAACTGTAAATCATATAATTTAGAATGACAGTTGATTAAGGGGGTGGCACATTGACTACTATTAAATCATTTGAAAAACCATTAACCCCTGAAGAAGAAGTATATTATTTAAATTTATTAAAAAATGAGAATAATAAAGAAGCTAAGGAAGTTTTAGTTGAAAGAAATATGAGATTGGTAGCACATATTTCTAAAAAATATAATAATTCTAGTGAAGAGTTAGATGATTTGATATCAATAGGAACTATAGGTCTTATTAAAGCAATAGATACATTTAATGTAGATAAAGGAATAAGGCTTGCTACTTATGCTTCAAAATGTATAGAAAACGAAATTTTAATGAATATAAGAAGTAATAAAAAAAACAAAATGCAAGTATCTCTACAAGATCCAATAGGAGTTGATAAAGAGGGAAATGCAATTAGTTTAATAGATATATTGGGTACAGATGTAGATTATATTGTAGATAAAGTTGAATTAAAAATGAAAATAAGTAAATTATACGAAAAAATAGAACAAATCTTAACAGAAAGAGAAAATGAGATAATAAAATTGAGATATGGACTTACACCACATGGATATAAAACACAAAGGGAAATTGCCCAAAAGTTAAATATATCTAGATCTTATGTATCTCGAATTGAAAAAAAAGCATTAAAAAAATTAAAAAAAGAATTAAAAATAGAAAAAAGCCTTATTTAAGGCTTTTTTTGTCGTATATTATTTTTTCTTTTGATTCATAAAATGACAAATTATTTAGGTTTAATATGCTACCATTAATTATACAAACAAAGTACTACAGAGAACGATAAAATATATTAAAAAAACATCTTTTAATTAAAATTTTGGTAAATATAGTTGAGTTTATGTAATTTAATATATTAAATGATAAATGGAGGGGATATCATGAATATGCTAGATAAAATTGTATCATTAAATAATATTAATTTTGTGATTGTAACAAGTATAGCTGCAATGTCTATATTTATTTATTGTTTGAAAAAACAATCATATTACATATGCTTTACAGTTGTATATTTTATAGAAATGGTAGTATGTGCAAGTTTTTTTGGAAATATACTCTATAAGTACTATGGTCTTTGTTTAGAGGGTTTATTTATAATAAAAATGTTATGCACTATCTTCCATAGGAGTTTTTTGAAGTTAGAAGAATCTAAAAAATTTATACTATTAGTAATAAGCTTAATAGGCGTAATTTTAACAAATTATGATATTACAAGTGGTTTGATTATAAATGTATTGGCCAATATATATATTTTTTATCAATATATATATAGTGTTTTAGGCGGAATCAATAGTGATTTATATTATATGCAAGTACAAACCTCAGCTAATGAAACATATATAAATGACTTAAATAGAGATATATATATGGAAATTAATTATAAGGAAGATTTAAACGAGAAAGAAGAACAATTTGATGATATGTATGATGTATGGTTATCAAATAATAGGTTGCCGATATTAATTTTAAATAACAATAAGCTAGTATATATTAATGATCATTTTAATAAACTGTTTGAAAATATAAACTTGAAAAAATTTGATATTGAATCTTTTTTTAAAGATTATTTTTATGATGGTCAAAATATTATTAAAAATATACAACAAAGTAAGGACATTTTTAGAATGGATATAAAATCCTTTAAAGATAAAATTTACACTTTAGATGTATTCAGTATAATACATGAAAATGAGAAATTAAAAATATTTCAATTTTATGATATTACAACTACTTATAAGCAAGAAGAGGAAATAAAATTTAATGAGAATAGTTATAAAAAACTAATAGAAGTTATGGATGATGGCATTATTATTGCAGATAAAAATCATATAAAATATATGAATAAAAAAGTAAATGAAATATTTAATTTACAGAAAGATATTTATTCAATAGAAGATTTGGCAAAACATATCTCCAATATAGATAGACAAAATTTTATAAAAAATATAGTCACCAATAGGGTTTCACAAAAAGATAAGATTTGGTATACAAATACTTCTAGAAATAAAGTTTTGAAAGTATCTCAGAGTGTATTGAATATGGAAGAGGAGGATCTAAAATTAATAATATTATCAGATATAACGGAAAATCAACAACTTATGGAGGATATCGAAGAGAGAGAGACAATCTATAGGGTATTATTAGAAGCATTACCTGATGGAGTTATAATAATAGACAAAGCTACAAGAAAATATATTTATAAAAATAAATATATGATAGAACAATTTAAAAAAATAGGGGTAGATGTGTTTAACAATATTATAGAAGAGTATATCGATTTAGGTGAATTTGATAAGGTTAATATTGTTAATATAAATAAAAAACAAAACGCATCTATTGTTATAACTGATATTAATAATGAAGATGTATACATAATAATTTTTAAACTATTAGAAAATAATCAAAAAATAGAAAATGTAAAAGACAGATTTAAAAAGACACAACAAACAGAAGATTTTAAAACACAATTTTGTATAGATGTAGTTGATAAAATTGAGAGACCAGTAGATGATATGTTACATGAAAATAAAATTATGCAACAACAAATTCAATCTCCATTAATTGAAAATCATGTAGAGTTAGTGAAAAAAAATTTATATAGACTAAAAAAGGTCTTAGATAATATAAATGATATAATGGCTATAGAAAATTTCACTTATAATTTAGATTATGTTGTTTTTGATATAGTTCAATTAATAAAAGATATATCACATTTATCAGAGTATTATATAAAAAGGAAACATTTAAATCTAGAGCTAGAATTTAGTGATCCAGAGATTTTAGTTTATTTAGATACTATAAAACTACAAAAAATAATATTAAATATTTTATCTAATGCTATAAAATTTACTGATAAAGGTGGAACTATTAAAATATCAATTGAGAAAAAAATAGATTTTATAGTAGTTAGTATAAAAGATAATGGTATTGGTATTCCAAAGGACCAAATGGATTTTATATTTGAAAATTTTGAACAAATAGATAGAGGCTTATCTAGATTGGCAGAAGGAATGGGAATGGGACTTTATTTAGTAAAACAATTAACAGAAATACAAGACCTATATTTAAATGTAGAGAGTGAGTTAAATAAAGGCAGTGAATTTAAAATATTAATAAAAAATACAGAAAAATCTTTTTTAAAGAATAAATACAAAAAACAAATTTGTATTGAAAAAGAATTTGTGGATATACAGTTTGCAGATATATATCCCGCATAGAAAATATATTTAACTATATAGTGTAAGGGCAAAATAGGGAGGGAGAAATATGTTAATTCATTGTATAAGTTTATTTACTATTGCGATATGTATATGTTGTTTATGTACAAGTAGATTTCTTTTAATTAAGAAAAAGAAAAAAAGAACAAGAATTAGAATAACAATGCTTGTTATATTTCTGATATTTCAACTAATAAATGTCATGTTATTAGAAGATATGAGAATTAATAAAAATATGATTTATGGTTGTAGTAGTTTACTTATGTGCTTTATAATAATAGAAAACTTCAACAAACAAAAGGTTTTCAAGAAACAATTATTAGTATTGTATATAACTTTGAATATATTGGATTTAATTTTAAATGTGAACAACTTAAAATTTTATATAGATAATGTAGCTGATTTATTAATTTTAGGTTTATTACTTTATAAAATAAATAATGCATATTACATGGAGATATATAATAAATATAAAGCCACAAAAGCTAAACTACATAGATTGAATATAAATACAAAGTTGTATAATACTAAATTAGATACTTTAAGACAAGAAAATATAAGAAGAGAAGAAGTTTTGCATCAGAATATATCTAATATAAAACAATTATTGAAAAGTTTTAATACAAAGATATATTTTATTGATCAAACTTTGACATATGTATATGAATATACTTTCGATAATAATAATCTATATAAAATTAATAGTTTTAAGAGCTTTTTTAATAAGGATAATCCAGAAAACTTGATAATATTAGAGAAATTTTACAACACGCTATATAGTTGTGAAAATCTTGAATTTGATATGAAGCAATCAGATAATAAATATTATAATTACAATTTGTTACCAAATATTTTACTTCAAGGAACATTAGGAGTATTACTTGTAAAATCAAATATTGATTATAAAAATAATATAGAACAACAGTACAAGGAAAATTATATTAAATTTAAGAATATAGTTGAAAATATGCCATATGACATAATTTTAGAAAAGGATAATAAAATAATATATCAAAATAAAGAGTCTGTATATGATGATAATATGATGAATATAATATTAGATGAAAATATAAAAGGTAATGTTGCATATTCTGTAGATGAAAATCAAAAAAATAAATTCTATATAGATAGAATTAAATTTGAAAATGACAAAGATACTTTGATTATATTAAAAAATATAGCGGATCAACGAGCTTTAGTAGATAAAATGAAACTAGCAAAGCAAAAATATGAATTATTTGTAGATATAATATCAGAAGCAGTTTTTGTACTAGATCATAATACTAATAAAATAAAATATACAAATAAAAGTTTTGATAGAATTTTACAAAAATATAAATTAAGTATAGGGGATATGTATGATTTAATAAAAAATTCAGATTTAAATTATTGTGATATATCTTTTAATATGAAGTTTGAAGGTAAAAAAATTGTAAACTCTTTAAATGAAGATATATATTTAGAATTTGCTAATATGGTATTAAATATAAACAAGAAGAATATAATGATAGGCGTGTTTAGAGACGTAACCCAAAATGTAAAAAATGATATCATGCAAAAGAAAATGGAGGAAGAAGCTTATAGTAAAAAATTAAAAAATGAATTTTTGATAAATTTATCTCATGAGCTAAAGACACCTGTTAATTTAATATATTTAAAAAATCAATTGACATTATCGCTATGTGAGAAAAATAATATTGTCAATATTAAACAAGTAAATTTATTAAATAAAGAATTAAAAAATATAAAAATTTTAATGAATTTGATAGATAATTTAATTGCTTTAGAAAAATTAAATCTAGAATCTTATGAAGATAATAGAAATTACTATAATATAGTAGAGATATTAGAAGATATAGTAATTAAATTAAATACATATAAAGATGTAAACATAATTTTTGATACTGAAGAAGAAGAAATATTTACATTTATAGATGTTCATAATATAAGTAAAGTAGTTACTAGGTTATTATCCATAATATATAAATGTTCAACTAAACAAGAGGTGATAAATTTTGATATTAGTAATAAAGAAAAAATTAATATCCATATATATCATGATAATAAGCAAAATATAAATAATATTGATGATAAAGAGATACAAATAATAAGTACAAGTATTTTGCTTTGTAAACTAGTATTAAATTTATACAATGGAAATTTAGAAATAAGAAATGGATTTAATGATATAAATATTCAATTAGAGAGCATAGGCAGTAGACAATATAATTATCATCAAGAAAATAAACTAATAGAAGATAATTTTATAGAGCAAGAATTTGGGAAAATATATAATTTATAAATTAATATTTTAGACTTAAGGAATAGTTTGTGAGACTATTCCTTATTTTTTTTGTATAAATGAATACCACCTGTTCTACAGGTGGTTCTAAAAAGCTTTTAGCTTTGAGTAGACAAAAAAACCTCCTCTGCTACAATTAAATTAGGTCCGCCAACCTAATAATGAAGCAG
>NZ_JAHLOQ010000002.1 GCF_018917435.1 Intestinibacter bartlettii | reverse complement strand
ATGAATATCAAAGTATCCCATGTAACTATTTCTAAATGGATTAAAAAGTTTGACAAGTACTTTAAATCCATAAGCGATGAGCTTACCCACGATATTTATTTAGGTGACTCTGATGAATGGCATGCTGATGAAACTGTAGTAAAAGTAAATGGACAAAAATATTATCTTTGGATTTGTATTGATTCAGAAAGCAGACTTATTACCTCTTGGAATTTAAGCGGTTCTAGAGGCTCTGACGCTGCATTTTCTTTATTCAAGCAAGCCAAGAAATTTGGTAGTCCAAATGCTATTGTAACTGATCGTTGGCCATCTTATATTGAAGCTATTAAGACAACTTTTAATGATACAAAACACATTAGAGTTGAGAGCTTTTGTGATGATATATCAAATAATTTAATAGAATCCTTCAATAAAACATTTAAATCTTGGTATAAGAAGGTTAAAGGCTTTAAATCTTTTGAAAGTGCCAACAGTTTAATCAGCAATTTTATTTTTTATTACAATTTTATCAAGTCTCATTCATCTTTGAGCAATTTAACACCAGCTGAGGTTTGTGGTATTAATTATTCTCATCGAGATAAAATTAATTGGTTTGTTAAATATTAATTGCACTTTAAGTCTAAAAAAATTATAATTTTGTTAGGCTTATTTGTTATGCCATTTTTTAATATGTGAAATCTAAAATTGAACCTATCGGTTATTAATCCTGTCGAGGATCATTTTTTTCATATCTAGTTAACAAAACCATGTTTTGTATAAAACTATATATTTATAATTGTTTTGCACAAAACAATATTACAACGATAATTTTAAAATGTCAATAAATAAGTGGATTTATATAAATAATAAATAAAAATAATTTAAAAGATTAAAGTAAATTAAAAAGCCAAAAATCGATACAATTTATAGGATTTAGGTCTTTTTGTTAATAACTTCTAACGTATTTAATATTATTTAACAAATAATATTAATAAATCTTGTAGAAAGGAGCATAAAAAATGTCTTCAAAAAAGAAAACTTTGATTTTGGAAAATTTAGATTGTGCCAGTTGTGCAAATAAAATCGAAAGCGAAGTAAAAAATATCGATGGTATTAATAACGCATCAGTAAATTTTGTATCGAGTAAATTAGATATATATATAGATGATAAGATAGATGAAAATGATATCGTGAATATTATTAAAAATAAAATAAAAATAATAGAACCCGGAATTAATATTGTTGATACTGATAAAAGAAAAGAATCAACTAGTGAACATGGTGAAGAAAAAGAATCAAAATATGAAATTCTGTTATTAGTAGCAGGTGCAATACTGTTTTTTGTTGCCATGTTTTTTAATATTTCTAGCCAGTTAAAGCTGGTATTATACTTAGCCAGTTATTTTTTATTAGGCTGGGATATACTTTTAAATGCACTAAAAAATATATTTAGAGGTAAAATATTTGATGAAAATTTTCTGATGGCAATAGCAACTATAGGGGCTTTTATCATAGGAGAATATGCAGAAGGTGTAGCAGTAATGTTATTCTTCAAAATCGGAGAAAGCTTTCAATCTTATGCTGTTAACAAATCAAGAAAATCAATTTCTGCATTAATGGATATTAGACCAGATTATGCAAATTTAAAAGTAGGAAATGAAACCAAAAAAGTATCACCAGAAGAAGTTAACATAGATGATATTATTATAGTAAAAGCAGGGGAAAAAATACCTTTAGATGGAGTGGTGGTTGAAGGAAAATCAATGATAGATACATCAGCTCTTACAGGAGAATCTTTACCAGTAAAAGTTGAAAGTGGTAGTAATGTGCTTTCTGGTTCAATAAATAATAATGGTATTTTAGAAATAAAAGTAAGCAAAGAATTTAATGAGTCAACAGTGTCTAAAATTTTGGACTTAGTTGAAAATGCAAGCAGCAGTAAAGCCGAAACAGAAAACTTTATAACTAGATTTGCTAAGTATTATACACCAGTAGTTGTAATTGTTGCATTGGGTCTTGCCATAATTCCACCTTTAATTTTAAGAAATAATTCTTGGTATGATTGGATATATAGAGCGTTAGTATTTTTAGTTGTATCATGTCCTTGTGGTCTTGTTATTTCCGTACCTTTGGGATTTTTCTCTGGAATTGGGACAGCATCTAAAAATGGAATACTTATAAAAGGTAGTAATTACTTAGAATATTTGAGTAAAGCTGAAATATTTGTATTTGATAAAACAGGAACTCTTACAAAAGGTGTGTTTAAAGTAACAAAAATAAATAACCAAAAAGATATATCAGAAGAAGAATTATTAGAATATGCTGCATATGCTGAGTATTATTCAAATCACCCAATAGGAGTATCTATAGTAAAAGCATATAATAAAGACATAAACAAAAACGAAATAAAAGATTATAATGAAATTTCAGGGCATGGAATAAGTGTTAATGTTAAAGGAAAAAAAGTTTTAGCAGGAAATAGCAAGCTAATGAATAAAGAAAATATAAAATATGAAGAAGTTAAAGAAATAGGGACAATTGTTCATATAGCTGTAGACAGTAAATATTATGGTTATTTAATAATTTCAGATGAAATAAAAGATGATGCTAAGAAGGCAATAGAAGGACTTAGAAAACTGAAAATAAAA
The DNA here is from genome assembly GCF_018917435.1 of Intestinibacter bartlettii. Lineage (GTDB taxonomy): Bacteria > Bacillota > Clostridia > Peptostreptococcales > Peptostreptococcaceae > Intestinibacter > Intestinibacter bartlettii_A. Next base: position 153,248 of record NZ_JAHLOQ010000002.1, on the reverse strand, counting down.
AATATAGTTATGCTGACAGGTGATAGCAAAGTAGTGGCTGAAAATGTGGCTAAAGAATTAAATTTAAACTCAGTAGAAGCTGAGTTACTTCCAGATCAAAAAGTAGAAAAAGTAAAAGAATTATATAAAACAAAAAGTCCAAAAGGAACTTTAGTATTCACAGGCGATGGAATAAATGATGCACCAGTTCTAGCCATAGCAGATGTGGGTGTGGCTATGGGCGGTCTTGGCTCAGATGCAGCCATAGAAGCGGCAGATATGGTCATAATGAATGATGAACCGTCTAAATTAATAGATAGTATAAAAATATCAAGAAGGACTGAAAAAATTGTATGGCAAAATATAATAATTGCTTTAGGTGTTAAAATTATAGTATTAATTTTAGGTGCTCTAGGGTTTGCAAATATGTGGGAAGCAGTATTTGCAGATGTAGGGGTGACATTAATAGCAGTTATAAATTCTATTAGAATAATGAAGTACAGCTAAATAATTAAGTGAAAATAACATAATTTCCACACATTTATATGGTAAATTACAGATAAGTTAAATTTATGATATAGATGGAGGAATATTGATGTTAAATAAAAATATTTTACCAGTCGCGACAGTATTAGTATTGTCATCTGGTATAAATTCTTTTGCAAATGGAAATGAAACAAATATTGAATATAGAAATTTTATAAATAAGACAGGGATAGTAACAGCCCAATCTGGTTTAAATGTTAGAAAAACACCAAAAGTTGAAAATGGGAACAAATTATTTGCAATCAGCTACAATACAAAAGTAGATGTTTTAAATGAAGAAAATGGATGGTATAAAATTAAAGTAAATAATGCTGAGGGCTGGGTAAGCAGTCAATATATAAAAATAAGCAGTGATAATAATGAAAACACTACAAGCAACATATATAAATATGTAAATGCAAACAGCGTTAACTTTAGACAAGGAGCAAGCACAAGCTCGAAAGTACATCAAGTATTAAATAAAGGTGATAAAGTTAAGTTTATAAGCAAAAATGGTGAGTGGTCGAAGATTGAGTTTAATAACAAAACAGGATATATGCATAGTGATTATTTAAGTAACACAAAACCATCATCAACAGATAGTACAAATACAAGTTCATCAATTGCTACGAAAAGACAAAAAATAGTATCTCTAGCAAAAGCTCAAATAGGTAAACCTTATGTTTGGGGTGCTCAAGGTCCTAACTCATTTGATTGCTCAGGATTAATGACTTATATTTACAAAAATGCAGTGGGAATCAATTTACCGAGAACTTCTACACAGCAATCTACATTTGGAACTACTGTAAGTAGATCAAATCTTAAAGAGGGAGATTTAATTTTCTCTAGTACAAATGGGACAGGTAAAGTAAGTCATGTTGGTATATATGTGGGAAATGGAGAAATGATACATGCTCCTAAGCCAGGTGATGTGGTGAAAAAAACTAATATCAATAGTAGTTACTGGAACAATGCATATTTGTGGTCAAAAAGAGTATTATAAGAAATAGCTTCCTAACTTTTATGTAGGAAGCTATTTTTTAACACAAAATTTAAATATTTATGAAGGAGTTAAGTTATGGCCCAAATATTAATAATAGATGATGAAGAAAAAATATGTGAATTTATTGCAGCTTTCTTAATAAAAGAGGGGCATAATGTGTCTATCGCCAATCTTGGGGAAGAAGGCATAAAAAAAATAAATAATGAAAATATAGATTTAATTATTTTAGATAGAATGATACCTGATATAAGTGGAGATGATATTTGCAAAATTATTAAAAATAAAAATATCAAAACACCTATTATTATGATTACAGCAAAAACAGAAATAGATGATAGAGTCGAAGGGTTTGAACTTGGATGTGACGATTATATTTGCAAGCCTTTTAGTCCAAAAGAAATGGTAGTAAGGGTAAATGCAATGCTTAGAAGATGCAACATTAATAGTAGTGAATACATGAAATTTAATAATGGTTTAGAAGTTAATAAAAATATTAGAAAAGTTAAAATTAGAGGTGAAGATATTGAACTTACAAAAACAGAATATGAAATAATCGAATTGATGACTCGAAATCCTCACAAGATCTATACTAGAGAAGAACTTTTAGAAAAAGTTATAGATGAATCTTATGACAAATTGGATAGAGTTATAGATACACATATAAAAAACTTAAGAAAGAAGATAGAAATTGATTCTAAAAAACCTAAAATTATAAAGACTGTATATGGAGTGGGGTATAAACTTGAAAACTAAAAAAACAATATCTATTAATAAAAAATTATTTAGAGTATTTAGTTTACCTATGATGGTATTTGTTATAGTGCTAATGTATATAATAAATTTAATTTTTAAAATGGAGTTTGAACAATATGTAGAATTGAGAAATTCTCAATTAAATACATCGGAAATGAATATTAATAATGGAATAGACTATTTAAAGGCAGATGAAGTGCTTTTTACACATACAATGACAAAAATTTTTATACTAGTTGTTGTTGTTTGCATATTATGTATATTATTTTTGACATTTTTCACATCTAAGAAAATAATTAGTCCTATAAAAAAAGTGTCATATACAGCAAAAGAAATAAGACAAAATAACTATCACAACGTAGAATATAGCAGTGATATACAAGAGATATGTTACCTTATAGATACGATAAATAATTTATCAAATTCTCTAAAAAAACAAGAGCATATAAGAAAAAGGTTGTTAACAGATTTATCACATGAGTTAAAAACCCCAATAACAAGCATGTACGGGCATTTAGAGGCATTAATAGAAGGAATATGGGAACCTACAAAAGATAGACTTATAAGTATTAATCAAGAATTATTAAGAATTATGTCTTTAATAGAGCAACTTCAAAATTTAAATAACTTGGAGAATGATTCTATAAGAAAAGAGTATATAGATATAAAATCATTAGTAATATCAGTTATTCATAATATGCAGGCTGTATCATTAAGCAAAAATATAAAGATAGAATATAACTTAGAGGAAGTTTATGCTCGTGTAGATGGAGATAAATTAGCACAAGTAATAGTAAATATGATTTCCAATTCAATTAAATACTCTAATGAAAATAAGAAAATATATATTAATCTATATAAAGAAAATAGAGAAGTTATAATAAAAATTAAAGATGAAGGTATAGGAATATCCAAAGAAGATATTCAATATATATTTGAAAGATTTTATAGAGTAGATAAATCTAGAAGTAAAGATAAAGAGGGGTTAGGTGTGGGACTTACTATAAGTAATATAATTGTGAAAGAGCATGGGGGTAGTATTAGTGTCAAAAGTGTTTTGAATGAAGGCAGCGAGTTTATTATACGATTACCAGAAAAATAAGTGTAAAGTTTTCGATATAAAGTAACATTAAGCTGACAAACATTTAGAAAAGTCCTATTTGTGAGAAAGAATTTAAACCAGTAAAAAAGACACAGGTTTGTTGTAGCAAATCATGTGTCCAAGCACTTAAAGATCCACCTATATATATATATACAAACTGTTGTATATGTGGTTTAAAAATAAAGAGGACAAAATAATCCTAATGATAATTACATATGCCAATGCTGTAGAGATGATAAAGGCGGAAATCTTCATGCACATCATAAGGATGGAAATTTAATTTGGAATGACAATGTAATTCCTAAATGGGCAAATAAGTTAGTAAAGTAAAATTTACTAACTTATTTTTTTAGGTAAGCAAATCGTAACAAGGGTTACCGAAAGAATAAAATAAAAAATGTATTATAAATACATATTAAAATTTCTAAAAGGCAAACTAATTAGTCTGTCTAAACTTTAATAAATACATAATAAAAAGGAGAAAAAAATGAGAGCTTTCGTAGATAGAGATGCTTGCATAGGATGTGAGGCATGTGTTGGAATTTGTCCAGAAGTATTTAGCATGGATGATGACGCGATATCAGTTGCTGTTGAAGGTGAAATAGCTGAAGATATATTAGAATCAGCTGAAGAAGCTATGGATTGTTGCCCAGTTGGTGCAATAACAGTAGAATAATATTTTTAATTGATAGTTTTCAAATTTATAATTTTGTTGAATTTTCATAAAAAGTAGGAGTATACAATTCAAAATACTCCTGCTTTTTTTATTGCAAGGAAATTATAATCATGACATCAACAAGACATAAAATATAGTATAATAGTAAAATGTAGAAGTTTTCGATATATAGTGACATCAAGGTAAAAAACATTTAGAATATATATGGAATTGAAATGTACAGGTAAAATAGAAATATGATTATTTAAATCTTATAAAATGCAAGGGGGATAGCAATGATAAGACCAATAGTAAAAGATGTATTATTTCTAGAGCAAAAATCAGAACCTGCAACTAAAGAAGATAAATCAATAATAACTGATTTAATAGACACATTAAAAGCAAATCTTCATGGTTGTGTAGGGCTTGCGGCAAATATGATAGGATTTAGAAAAACAATATTAGTTTTTGCTGTAGGAGGAAATATGATAGTTCCTATGGTAAATCCAGTTATATTAAGAAAAGAGAAACCCTACCCAGCAGAAGAGAGCTGTCTATCTTTAGAAGGCTCTAGACCAACTACTAGATATGAAACTATCGAAGTTAAATATCTAGATGCGAACTTTAACGAAAAAACACAAGTATTTAACGGATTTGTGGCTCAAATTATCCAACACGAAATGGATCACTTTGAGGGAATTATAATCTAATGAGAAATAAAATTTCTTATATTCATAAAAGGAGGAGTTTATAGTGACTTCTCCTTTTTGCGTTATAAATTAAAATAACACAAATTGAAATGTGGACAAAAATAAAACTGAATAACAAACCTTAAATTGCAGACACTCTATATAAGAGGTGAAAGCATGAGACATAATAGAAAAATAAAAGAACCAATAGTAGCAATTACAAAAGGCATGACAGAAGGAAGCTCGCTTGAAAAAGCACTCGATATGTTGCCTATGGACGAAATTATAAAAAAGGGTGACAAAGTAATCATCACGCCAAATGGAGTGAAGGACAAAAAGCCAAAAGAAGGCGTTGTATCAGGCCCCAAAACCCTTAAAAAACTGATTGAATATGTAAAAAAAAGAGAACCCTCTGAAATATACATAGCATTTGGGTCTGGTGGCACTGACACAATGAAAGTCTTGAAAACAGCTGGGTTTGACAAAATAATAGAAGAAGAAAAAGTCGGGTTTGTCGATATGAACTACGGTCCATTCTTTGAACTTCAACTAGACGGACCTATATTAAAATCAACTCCTTTAAACAAAGTCGTTGAAGATGCAGATGTAATAATTTCATTTACTCAACTTAAATACCACGAAGAGGCGACCATAACTGCGAGCATCAAAAACATCTGCCTTGGTTATCCGCCAGCGAGTGTGCATGGATTCCCTAAAAAGAATACAGGAATTCATGAAGATTTACATGGATTTATCCGCAGTTTTGCAAAACAAGTTCCGATAGATTTATCAATAATAAGCATGGACAAGGCGATGATAGGAACAGGGCCTATTTTTGGTAAAGCAGTCGACACACCGGGGCTTATAATCGCGGGGACTGACCCAGTCGCAGCCGACTGTATCGGTGCGAGACTGCTTGGATTTTTGCCACAAGCTGTCCACTATCTATACATGCTTTATAAAGATGGGCTTGGAGAGGCCCAACCACAAAACATGACTATCAAAGGTCTTGATGTGAGAGAGGCAGAAAAATTATTTAGCAAATGTGCATATGGCGACAAGAAAAGCATCCTCGACCAACAATATGTAAAAGACCTACACGACGAAAACTCAAAATAAAACATAAATATAATAAAATCTTGTAACTTTTTGTAACTTGAGCAGCCTTATATTTTTGTGATAAATTGAAGATAATTCAAAACATAAGGAGAAGTTACATGAAAAAAATTATAAGTATTTTTATGGCGACAATAATGCTACTTTCGCTAGTAGGATGTAGTTCAAATAAAACGAAAGAAGATCCAGTTTTATCAGAAGACTTAACAAAGGTTGTGGAAAAAATCTACGACACTGCTGATTTAGATGAAGAACTTAGAGGATATCTAAAAGAGTATGAAAATACAAAAATAAATAAATCAAATGAAGAATATTACTTAGGTGAGAGCGATATCGACTTTAAAGAAGGAATATGCTCAGCACCAATGATGAATGCAATCGCGTATGAATTAATATTACTTAGATTAGACGAAAATGCTGATGTGGAAGCTGTAAAAAAAGAGCTAAAAGAAAATGCAAATCCAAGAAAATGGGTATGTGTTGAAGCGGAAGAAGTAGTCGTAGAAAACGTAGGAAATGTAGTACTATTTTTAATGGGGTCTAAAGAGGAGGCAACTCCAATAAAAGATGCCTTCTTAAACTTAGCAAATTCAAAATAAGTTATAACATAAATTATTTAATTCATTTAGGATTTAATTCATTTAGAAAATGTAGTACAAATTTAAAACAGAAGATAAAATATAGCCTGAGAAGAAGATTTTCAGGCTATTATTATATAGATTTGGAGGTTAAAAGTGTTATTTTCGAGCATAAGTTTTTTATATTATTTCTTGCCGATAATCTTGATTTTATATTTTTTATCCAAAGATAAATATAAAAACATTATTTTATTGTTGGCGAGTTTGTTCTTTTATTTTTATGGGGAACCAAAATACACAGTGCTAATGTTGGTGTCGGCATTTAGTGCGTATATTCATGGGATTTTAATAGATAAATTTAGAGAAAAAGGATATTCAAAATTATTTTTGATAAGCGGTTTGGCAGTGAGTTTGGGGATTTTAATTGTGTTTAAATATATGGATTTTATAATAAAAAACATCAATTATATATCTCACACAAATATAAAACTGTTGAGGCTTGCGTTGCCGATTGGGATTAGTTTTTATACTTTTCAGGCCCTTAGCTATATTGTAGATGTGTATAGAAGCGAGGCAAAGGTGTGCAGAAGTTTTGTCGATTTTGCAACTTATGTATGTCTATTTCCACAACTTATTGCAGGTCCTATTGTAAGATACACGACAATAGAGGATGAGCTACAAAATAGAATTCATTCTTTTGAAAAATTTTCGTACGGGGTGAATCGTTTTGTGATAGGGCTGGGCAAAAAGGTAATCTTGGCGAACAATTTAGGAATACTCGTCGACATTATGAGCAAAAGTTATGACAAGAGCGTGTTGTCTTATTGGATGGTGGCGATTTTCTTCACTTTACAGATTTACTACGATTTTTCGGGATATAGCGATATGGCGATTGGTCTTGGGAGGATGTTTGGGTTTGACTTTTTAGAAAACTTCAACTATCCATATATCTCAAAAAGCATAAAAGAATTTTGGAGAAGATGGCATATTTCGCTTTCTAGTTTTTTCAGGGATTATGTATATATTCCACTTGGTGGAAACAGAGTGAGTAAATTTAGATGGATTTTTAACTTATTCGTAGTGTGGAGCTTGACTGGTTTTTGGCACGGCGACAGTTGGAACTTTATATTGTGGGGGCTTTATTTCGCAGTAATCCTTGTAGTTGAAAATTTGTTTTTACAAAATATATTATATAAACTTCCAACATTACTGCAACATATATATGCGAAATTCCTTATCATAATAAGTTTTGTTATTTTTAACAATGAGAATATAAAAGACTTGTGGATAAGTCTTTACAATATGTTTAATTTTAGAGGATTAGCTCTTTATAATGATTTCTCAGTTTACTATCTAAAAAGCTATGGTCTGCTTTTGACAATAAGCATAATCTGTGCGACACCGATTTTAAAAAATATTATTCAAAAGATAAAGAAAGAGAGATTAGGTGAGAAAATCCTATCTATAATAAACCCGATATTCAACATAACTTTAATTATAGTTGTGACAGCTTATTTAATAGACGGTTCTTTTAATCCGTTTTTATATTTTAGGTTTTAGGGAGGATTAAATATGAACACAAAAATGAAAAACATAGTCATAAGTTGTAGCTTTGTATTTTTCTTAGTTTTATTTATGTTTATCAATATTTTTGCAAAAGACAAAGCAGTATCTTATGAGGAGAGGCGTAAACTAGCTAGGTTTCCACAGTTTAAAACAGAAAAACTTACAAACGGTGAATACTTTGAAGAGATGGAAGAATACTTTCTGGACCAATTCTATTTGAGGGAGAATTTCAGAAAGATCAAGACTTTTGTAAATACAAAGGTGTTTAATGAAAAGGACAACAATGATATTTACATAGTCGATAACGCAATTTATAAGATGGAATATAAATTAAATGAAAAGTCGATTTACAACAGTGCAAATCTATACAACAAGATAGCCCAAACTTATTTTAAAAATTCAAATGTATATTACACTATAGTTCCAGACAAGAACTACTTTGTTGCAAAAGAGCATGGTTATCTTCATTTAGATTATGACAAACTTATAAGTATAATGAAAAATAACACAAATAATATGAAGTATATAGATATTACAAAGGACTTAAATATAAGCTACTATTATAGAACTGACTTGCATTGGAAACAGGAAAATATCACACAAATTGGTGATAAAATCCTTCAAATTATGGGGCTTCAAAGTAGTAAAAATAAAGCAACTAACAATAACAAAATCAATAATGATAGCAAAGTAAATTACAACGAACAAACAAATGTAGATAATAAGCCGAATCTAGCTTACAACAAAAAAACATTTGAACCATTTTACGGTTCATACTACGGTCAAGCTGCATCTAATATAAAACCCGACAAACTAACATACTTAAGTGACAAGATAATACAAAACTGCAAAGTATACGATTATGAAAAACAAAAATATATAAAAGTGTACGACGATAAAGATTTTGACAATATAGATTCATATGATGTGTTTTTAGGAGGGGCAAAGTCACTTTTAACAATAGAAAATCCATCAAACACAAGCGGCAAAGAACTCTACATATTTAGAGATTCATTTGGAAGTAGTTTGTCGCCACTTTTAATAAAAAATTATTCCAAGATACATCTTATAGATTTGAGATATATAAACTCTACACAATTTGAAAAACATATAAATATACAAAAAAACAGCGATGTATTGTTTATGTACAACACTTCTATTTTAAACAACAGCAGTATAATCACTAGATTTTTTAGATAATTAAGTTAGAAATTTTACAAAAATAGACTTTAGATGTAGAATAAAAGGTGATATTATTTTATGTATATTATGGAAAAATGTTTGATTTAGGGGAGAAATAATATGAAAAAGAAAATAACGTCAAATTATGAAAGTGCATGTCTAAAATGGCAGGAAGTTTTTGTAAAAATGGATAAACAAAAATTGATGGAAATTTTGCCAGAAATCAAAATTGAAGGGGACTATCTAACTATATATCACTTTGGAAGAAAGTTTGGAGTACATAAACAAACTGGAGAAATAATCGCTATGGAGGACGATTTACCTATCTCTGTATCAGAAAAATTCAATATATATCTTCTCTTTTATTATGTAAAACCTTACGCAAAAATAAGGGGAGAATGGGTTACTTTTGAAAAGTTAAAAAACACATCTCAATTTAAGCCAGCATTTATAAAAAGTGTGCTTGAACCTTTTGCAAATACATTCGCGGGGCATATGGATAAATTAAAAGATGCTTGCGAGAAAATTGGAGGAAAAAGGATTAAAGCATCAGATATGGGATATGAAATTAAGGCATTTGAATGTATACCAATCCAGTTTTTATTTTGGGATGAAGATGATGAGTTTGAAGCTAGAGCAAGTATGCTTTTTGATTTAGGATCTACAGACTTTATCCATGAAGAGAGCATAGTCACAATTGCCTCAGTAGGGGTGGAAAGATTGGCTCAAATCGCAGGTCTTGATAAGGGGTCAAATACATTTGATATGAAGTAGGTTTTCCTACAAAAAAATTACAATTTGAAAAAAATATGGAAAGATATGTGATTTTATGGTATATTCAAACGAATGAGGATTTGCTAAACATAAAAAATAATGAAAATAAAAACTAATTAATAGTTTAGAAATATGCAACAAATTACTAAAAAAATAAAAAACATCAAAATTAATGATTTATTGAAACATTAGCTGGAGGGGAGAAATTTATGTGTGGATTTTCGGGATTTATAGATAATATACCGAATAAGAAAAATGTTTTGGAAAGTATGATGGATGAAATAATCCATAGAGGTCCAGATGAAAGTGGAGAGTATATAGATGATAACGCCGCTTTAGGATTTAGAAGACTTAGTATAATAGGTGTAGGAAATGGTCTACAACCATTATACAACGAAGATGGAAGCTTAGCTTTAGTTTTCAACGGAGAAATATACAATTATCAAGAATTAAGAGAAGACTTAATTAAAAAAGGACATATATTTAAAACAGAAACAGATAGTGAAGTATTAATACATCTTTATGAAGATTGTAAAAATGACATGGTTAAAAAATTAAGAGGTATGTTTGCCTTTGCAATTTGGGACAAAAATGAACAAACTCTATTTGCCGCAAGAGACCATTTTGGTATAAAACCATTCTACTATACACAAGTTGAAAAAGACGGACAACAAAGTTTAATATTTGGATCAGAAATAAAAAGTTTATTAATGCATCCTAACTTCAAAAAAGAAGTAAATAAAGAAGCATTAAAACCATATTTAACATTCCAATATTCAGTATTAGATGAAACATTCTTCAAGGGTGTTTTTAAATTAAGACCAGGACACTTCATGGTTTACAAAGATGGAGAATTAAAAATAGAAAAATACTGGGATGTAGAATTTAACCAAGAAGATATAAGCTTAGAAGAAAGTATAAAAAGAATCCAAGATGCAGTTAGCGAGTCAGTAGAAGTACACAGCCACAGTGAAGTGCCACTAGGTTCATTCTTATCAGGTGGGGTAGACTCAAGTTACATAGCAAAATGTTTAATGCCACAAAAGACTTTCTCAGTTGGATTTGAACAAGAAAACTTCGACGAGTCAGACTTAGCAAAAGACTTATCTGACATATTAGGAATAGAAAACGTAAGAAAAACAATAACTGCTGATGAATGTTTTGAAATGTTACCAACTATTCAATACCACATGGATGAACCACAATCAAATCCATCTTCAGTACCACTATACTTCTTAGCAAAACTTGCTAGAGAACACGTAACAGTTGTTTTATCTGGAGAAGGTGCAGACGAAATATTTGGTGGATACGAATGGTATGATGATGATCCAAAACTTAAAAAATATAAAAAACTACCAGCATTTATAAGAAAACCAGTCGCAAAAGTTGCGAAAAAAATGCCTTACTTCAAAGGTAGAACTACTCTTATAAGAGGTGGCTCACCAGTTGAGGACACATTCATAGGACAAGCTCAAATATTTGAAGAAAGAGAAGCAGTAGATGTATTAAAAGCTCCATATCAAAAATCACCATCAGTAAAAGATATTACTAAACCTGTATATGACAGAGTAAAAAATCAAGATGATGTGACTAAAAAGCAATACCTAGATTTAAAACTATGGTTAGCAGGAGATATACTTCTTAAAGCAGACAAAATGAGTATGGCTCACTCTATCGAACTTAGAGTACCATTTTTAGACAAAGAAGTTATGAAAGTTGGTGAAGTTATACCAACTAAATATAAAGTTAATGACGAAACTACTAAAGTTGCACTTAGATATGCAGCAAAAGAAGTATTACCAGAAGAATGGGCGAAAAGACAAAAGAAAGGATTCCCTGTTCCAATAAGATTCTGGTTCAAAGAACAAAAATACTATGATATGGTTAAAGAAGCATTTACAAGTGATTATGCTAGTGAATTCTTCGATACTGAAAAAATAGTTAAATTATTAGATGATCATTTCCATGATAGATGCAATAATGCAAGAAAAATTTATACTATCTATGTATTCTTAGTATGGTATAAGAGATTCTTTATAGCTAGCTAATTGTAATTCATTCTCTCCTTTATTCTACAAAAAATTCAATGTAATAAAAGATACTCATAATTATTGAAAAAATTGTAGGATAAAGGAGGATTATTAAAAATAGTATAGAACATATAGTATTGTAAAGTTAATATTGCAACGAAAATGGTGTTTATTGGCAAAAAATTATATACTAATTAATAAAAAAACAACATTAAATAATAGGATTACGACATCACTAAATAATAAAAAAATTAGGAGGAATCCATATTATGAATGAAAAACAATTAGAACAAATGAAATCTAAAAAAGGCTTTATTGCAGCATTAGACCAAAGCGGCGGAAGCACACCAAAAGCACTTAGATTATATGGCATACCAGAAGATAAATACAGCACAGATGATGAAATGTTTGATTTAGTTCACGAAATGAGAACAAGAATAATAAAAAGTCCTTCATTTACTGGAGATAAAGTTATCGGTGCGATTTTATTTGAAAAAACAATAGACAGAAAAATAGATGATAAATTTACAGCTGATTATTTGTGGGAAGAAAAAGGCATAATTCCTTTCTTAAAAGTTGACAAAGGTCTTAAACCTGAAGAAAACGGTGTTCAACTTATGAAAGATATACCTGATTTGGACGGATTACTAAAAAGAGGTATAGACAAACACGTTTTCGGAACAAAAATGCGTTCTGTTATAAAATCTGCCAACGAAGAAGGAATAAAAGCTATAGTAGACCAACAATTTGACATAGCTAAAAAAATAATATCTTACGGATTAGTTCCTATAATCGAACCAGAAGTAGATATCCACAGTGAAGACAAAGAAAAATGCGAAGAAATACTTAAAAAAGAAATATTCGCTAATTTAGATAAATTAGATAAAGACCAAAAAGTTATGCTTAAACTTACTATACCATCAGTAGAAGGATTCTATTCTGACGTTATCGCACACGACAACGTACTTAGAGTAGTAGCTTTATCAGGTGGATACACAAGAGCAGAATCAAATGAAAAACTTGCAAAAAATCCAGGACTTATAGCAAGTTTCTCAAGAGCTTTAACAGAAGGACTAAACGTTGGTCAAACTGAAAAAGAATTCGACGATTTATTAGAAGAATCAATAGATGGAATCTACCAAGCATCTATAAAATAAGATTAATTAAATAAATATAAATAAAATATAAACATTTTTTTAAAGGGGATACTAGAAAATAAAGTATCTCCTTTTTTAAGCAACGGAAACTCGTTGGCGCCATGAACGAAGTAAATTTTAAGTAACGGAGTTACCTTCAGTGGCAGAAAAGGCATCCCGTTGCCGATATGAGCGCAGCGAATCTTATTTGCTAAAAATATGTATATTAATTATAATGGAGAGTATGGAGAGGAGGAACGAAAATGAATTTAATTGTTTGTTTAGAAGACAAAAATGGAATGATGTTCAACAAAAGAAGACTGAGTCAAGATGTAGCAATAAGAGAAGATATCTACAAAAATATGGACGGCAAAAGTCTTATAATGAATGCATATTCTTTTAAGATGTTTGAAAAAGACAACCCAGAAGTAGATATTGTTGTAAGAGAAGACTTGCCTGTTTGTGATAAGGAAAATCTTCAGTTTATTGAAGACAAACAATTGGGCAAATTTGAATCAGAAATCAACAAGATGATTGTTTACTATTGGAACAGAAGATATCCGAGCGACTTAAAATTTGATATCGACTTTGAAGATGGCAATTGGGAAGTTGTTTCTGAGGAAGAATTTGAAGGAAACTCACATGAGAAAATCACCAAAAAAATTATTTTAAAAAAATAGATATTTATAATAGAAAGAAATAATATCTATAAAGTAGATAATTAAAGTTATTAGTATTTTTGAACAAGAGATTGCTTGTATAGGGGGAGAAAATATGAAGATAGTGAGATTTTTGATGGTCTTCATTTTGTGTCTGACTTTAGTTGGATGTAGCCAAAGTGATAATCAATCAAACAGCAATACAAATATATCACAAAGTAGCAACATGGATGATGGCAGAGACAAAGGTATAACACTAGAAAACTTGCCAGAATATCCGGGGGAACCTTTTGTTGCATTATATAATAATGTGCCTGATTTTGACGATAAAGATAAGACAACGAAGTCTTTCGAGACATACAGTGATTTAGACAGTTTGGGAAGATGCGGTGTTGCATATGCTAACATAGGCAAGGACCTAATGCCAACAGAAAAAAGAGGCGATATAAGCAGTGTAAAACCAAGCGGATGGATAAATAAAAAATACGACACTACATTAGTCGATGGCGGGTACATATACAACAGATGCCACCTTATAGGTCATCAACTTGCTGGTGAAGATGCCAACGAGAAAAACTTGATTACAGGAACTAGATATTTTAATGTTGAGGGAATGTTGCCATTTGAAAATATGGTTTGTGACTATGTAAAAGAAACAAACAACCATGTTTTATACAGAGTTACTCCTATTTATGATGGTGATGACTTAGTTGCAAAAGGAGTTCAAATGGAGGCTTATTCAGTTGAAGATGACGGTGAAAGTGTAATGTTTAATGTCTTTGTTTATAATGTACAACCAGGTATAACAATTGATTATGCTACAGGAAACAGCGAACTTAGCAAAGATGGTGAAACTAACAGCAACCAAACATCACAACAAGAAAGCAACGATAACACAGAACAAAACACACAAAATAATCAATCTAGTTCAAACAGCAAGGTTGAAATAAGAGGGAACTCAAAATCAAAAATATACCACTGTCCAGGCCAAGCAGCTTATGACGAAATGAAAGATTCACCACACTTAGTAATTTTTCATAGTGAACAAGATGCAATAAACGCTGGATACAGAAAAGCAAAAAGATAAATATATAATCTGCAATTTACAATTAAATAACCAAACAAGTCATTTGCTTTATGGATAATTTTATGTCTAAATAGGACGTTTAAATACATGCAACAGATAATTTAATCACGACAAAAGTGATATAGATGAGGAAGGAAATAGACAGATGAAATTATTGAGATTTTTAATGGTATTCTTGCTAAGTTTAATGTTAGTAGGATGCGAGGCGGATGACGGACTTTTAAATAATAGCTTATTAGGATCAGTAAGCACAACAAATAGCACAGAGTTAAATTTAAACGATATACCAGAGTATAGTGGCGAAGAGTTTGTAGCGATAAACAACAACGTACCTAATTTTGACGATAAAGATAAAACGACAACATCTTTTGAAGAATATAGCCCACTTGACAGTCTTGGAAGATGCGGTGAGGCATATGCAAATATAGGTAGAGATTTAATGCCAACTCAAAAAAGAGGCGATATAAGCAGTGTTAAACCAAGTGGATGGTTAAACAAAAAATACGACACTAGCTTAGTAGACGGCGGATATATATACAACAGATGCCATCTTATAGGACATCAGCTTGCTGGTGAAGATGCAAATGATAGAAACTTAATTACAGGAACTAGATATTTTAATGTTGATGGAATGTTACCATTTGAAAATATGATTGCCGACTATGTAAAAGAAACAAACAACCACGTATTATACAGAGTTACTCCTATTTATGATGGTGATGACTTAGTTGCAAAAGGTGTTCAAATGGAAGCTTATTCAGTTGAAGATGACGGTGAAGGTGTAATGTTCAATGTATTTGTTTACAATGTTCAACCAGGAATCGAAATAGACTACGCAACAGGTGAGAGCTGGTTAAGTAGTGAAGAAAGACCTGCTCAAACAACAAGCAGCAATAAGTATAATTCAAGCAACAACAATCAATCTAACTCTAACAACAATAAATATAATTCTAGTAACTCAAATAAAAATAACAATAACCAAAACTCAAATAGCTACAGCCAAAATAGCAGTAACAACAGCAACAATAGTAGCAAAAACGACAATAAAACACAAAACAATAGCTCAAGCCAACAATCAAAAGGCGTGATAAGAGGTAACTCAAAATCAAAAATATATCACTGCCCAGGCCAAGCAAATTATGATGATATGAAAGATTCGGATAATCTAGTTATATTTAATACTGAGCAAGACGCTATAAACGCTGGGTATAGAAAAGCTAAGAGATAGTTTTGAAATAAATAAGATATTAAAAAATTAATACATTAAAGCAAAAGCTGGTGCCAAATTAGGCAACCAGCTTTTTTGTGTATAAACTTATGGTATAATTATAAAAAATAAGACGATAATTAAAAAATAGGTATATTATACGACAAAGAGAGGAGGAATAATTATGGGGTTATATTTAAATAGTGATAGATCATTAAAAAATTATGAAGAACTATACAGAAGTGATTATTTTGTAGACAAATCTTTAATAATAGAACGTTTAAATAAACTTATAGGAAAGCGAAGTAAATATCTATGCATAACAAGACCTAGAAGATTTGGAAAAACAAGTGTTGCAGATATGATAGGAGCATATTATTCAAAAGCAGTAGATTCAAAAAATATTTTTGATAATTTAAAAATAAGCACAGTTAATAGTTACAATGAAAATTTAAATAAATATAATGTGATAAATATATCTTTTAACAAAATGCCTGACAGTGGAAAAACATATGATGACTATATAAATATGATAAAACAATCTTTGATTTCTGATATCATAAAATATTATCCAACTATAAATCCAAATGAATTTTTTACAGTTGGTGATATGTTAGAAAGTACGGGCGACCAATTTATATTTGTATTGGATGAATGGGACTATATATTCAGCAAAGAGCTATTCCAAGAAAATCAGGATGATTTTTTAGAATTTTTAACATTTTTATTAAAAGATAAACCATATGTGTTACTTTGTTATATGACAGGAGTATTGCCGATTAAAAGATATTCAAGTGGTTCGGCACTTAATATGTTTGATGAATTTACATTTTTAAAAGATAGACGATTTGGAGAATTTTTTGGATTTACTACTGATGAAGTATTAACATTATGTGATGAAAATCAATATATGGATTTTGAAAAACTCGAAGTATGGTATAACGGATATACTACAGCAAATGGAGTAAAAATTTATAACCCTCGTTCTGTTGTCAAGGCACTAGAAAACAACTACTGCGAAAGTTATTGGACAAATACAGGAGCAATGGATGAAGTATCTCAATACTTAAAATATAACGTTTTAGAAATTAGAGATGACGTAATTAGAATGGTTGCAGGTGAAGAAATAGATATCATAATAAACGAAGAATTTAGAGCAGGTCAAGGAACACCAAAAACAAAAGAAGAAATATATTCAGCCATGATTGTGCTAGGATTTTTATCATATAATGATGGATATTTAAAAATACCAAATAAGGAACTTATGATTGAGTTTGAAAAAGCACTAAAAGATAAATCATTTGGTTATGTATCAGAGATAATTGAAAACTCAAGAACTATGTTAAAAGCAACAGTAAACAAAGATACAGCAACGGTTGAAAAAATACTGCATGATATCCATAACTCTGAAATACCGATTCTTCAATACAATGACGAAAATAGTTTATCATGTGTAATCACACTTGCGTATTTATCTGCAAGAGATACATATAGAGTGGAAAGAGAAGAGAAAACAGGCAAAGGCTATGCGGATTTTACATTCCACCCAAGACGAAAAAATGATATAGCGTTTATTGTAGAACTTAAAAAAGATGAGGTGCCAGATGTAGCAATAAATCAAATTAGAGAAAAAGAATATATACAAAAGTTTAAAGCAGAGAATGAAGACAAAGAGGTCTTAGCAGTTGCGATATGTTATGACTCTAAGAAGAAAGAGCATTATTGTAAGATAGAAGAAATATAAATATACTACGAGATAGAAAAGGTTATTAAATATAGGTTTAAATATCTACATTTAATAATCTTTTTTAATTACAAGGAAATAGTAATTATCTTAGTATTAGAAGAATGAAAAATACGTAATTTTATAGAAATTATGATCTGTTAATTAACTATATCAAAGTGTTATAATATTTTAAAAATAGAAAATACGAAAAACACAAAAGAGGGAGTTATGGAGGAGAATAATAAATTAATAATAAATTCAAACCAAGGCAATTTATTAAATGAATTAAAAAAGAACTTAAAAGAATGTGAACGTTTTTATTTCAGCGTTGCTTTTATAAATTTTAGTGGGCTACAACTATTATTAGACACATTAAAAGAATTAGAATCAAGGGATATAAAAGGAAAGATAATAACGACTACATACTTAAATTTTACTGAACCAAAGGCATTGGAAAAGTTACAAGAATTTGAAAATATAGATTTAAAAGTATTTATTGCAAATAAGGATATTGGATTCCATACAAAGGCATACATATTTGAAAACAAAGACAGTTATAAAATTATAATAGGTTCATCTAATATCACCCAAAGTGCATTAAAAAGCAATATAGAATGGAATGTAAGAATAATTTCAAAAGAAGATGCACCTTTTATAAAAGATGTATTAAAGGAATACGATAATTTGTGGAATATGAGTTCAGAATTAAATGACGAAGTACTTCAAAAATATATATTATTTCTAAATGAGATAAAAAAGATGGAAGTCAAAAGACAATTAGTATTTGAAAGTTTGCAAACTATACAGCCAAACAAAATGCAAGTGAGAGCTATGGAAAACTTAAATAGACTTAGGGAACATGGTGAAAATAAAGCATTAGTAATTGCCGCCACAGGAACAGGAAAAACTTATATGTCGGCGTTTGATGTAAGACAGTTTAATCCCAAAAGAATGTTGTTTATAGTTCATAGAGAGGAAATCTTGAAAAAAGCCAAGCAAACATTTGATAAGGTATTAAAAGGAAGAAATATAAAAACAGGTCTATTTACAGGAAATAAAAAAGAATATGATGCTGATTATATATTTGCAACAATTCAAACTATGAATAGGTATTATGAGGAATTTGACAAATCATATTTTGACTATATTGTAGTAGATGAAGCTCACCATGCTGCTAGTGATTCATATGTAAATGTTATGGACTACTTTAATCCTAAATTTACATTAGGGATGACTGCTACACCTGAAAGAGGTGACAGTTTAAGTGTATTTGATTTGTTTGATAATAATGTAGCTTTAGAAGTTAGGCTATATGAGGCACTTGAGGATGATTTAGTAATTCCATTTCACTATTTTGGAATAACTGATATAGAAGGAGTGGACTTAGAAGGAGTAAACTTGGATAATATATCAGAAGTTGCAAATAGGCTTATGATAAATAGAAGAGTAGACTTCATAGTCGACAAGATGAATTTTTATGGGCATGATGGCAAGTTTAGAAAATTGCTTGGATTCTGTGTAAATATAGAACATGCTCAATATATGGCAGAGGAATTTACTAAAAGGGGAATAAAAAGTGTGGCTCTTAGTGGAGCAGATTCTGTAACTACGAGAGAGAAATATATAGCTAAATTAGAAAGTGATAAAGATGATTTACAAGCTATATTCACAGTTGATATATTTAATGAAGGTGTTGATATACCAAACATTAATACAGTTTTAATGCTTAGACCGACTAATTCTCCAATAATATTTATTCAACAATTGGGGAGAGGTCTTAGAAAGAGCGAAAATAAAGAGTTTTTAACTGTACTTGATTTTATAGGAAATCACAATAAAGCTTTTTTAATCTCAATAGCTTTGAGCGGGGCTAGATATTACGACAAAGATAGTTTAAAAGTAGCTGTAGCGACTGACTTTATAGATGTCCCTGGGTGCACAAATATTCAAATAGATGAAATAGCAAAAGAAAGAATATTATCACAGATAGATAGAGAAAACTTTAGAGAAGTTAAGTACCTAAGAGAAGAATATAACCAATTTAAAAGCTTATGTGGGGGAAAAGTTCCATATATGTTATTGGATTATATAAAATATGATGGTGCACCTGATCCGATAAAATTTATAGATAAAGAAAAAACATATCTAGGATTTGTTGCAAAAACAGAAAAGGATGAAACATTAAAGAAACTACTTTTAGATGAAAAATTTGAAAAGATTTTAAAAGAGTTAAATGGCAATTTACCTTTAAAGAGAATTAATGAGTTTGTAATTCTGAAATACTTACTAGAGAATGAATCAATTTCTATAGAAGTAGCAACTAGCGAAATTTTAAAATATATAAAAGAAATTGATGATGACAGTGTAAAACATGCTTTTGAATGTTTAGATCATAAATATTATGATTCTAGCATGATTAAACAGAGAGTGAAAATGATTGAGTACAAAAACAATACTTTATTTAGAAGTAAAGAATTTGAAGAAATTATAAAAAACAAAGAGTATAGAAAATACATAGAAGATGCTATAAATTACGGTATTCTTAGATACAAGAATGAATTTAAAGAGGAGTATTATGGAGTTCCATTTTTAAAATTATATGAACAATATAAAATGGTAGATATAGCTTTATTATCAAATTATAGAAAAATTCATTCATCATTTAGAGGTAGTGGTCTTTTAACAAATAATAATGATTACTTCTTATTTATAGACCTTCATAAGGAAGAAGGTATAGAAGAGAGAATTAATTATAAAGATAAATTTATAGATAGAAACTATTTTCAATGGCAAAGTCCTAATTCAACAAACCAAAGTAGTGATAGAGGAAAGAACCTTATTTTTAATAAAGAAAGAAAAATAAATTTACACTTATTTGTTAGAAAATATAAAGAGATTGATAAAAAAGTACAACCGTATATCTATATTGGAAAAGGCGATACAGTAGAGTATGAAGGTGAAAAGCCGATAACTATGAAAATAAAACTAAACAACGAATTGCCAAGCAAAATATATCGTGAATTTATCGAAAAAGTATAAAAATAAAAGACTAATATTTAAAATAAAATGTATTACTTACAATAAAAATCTTTAATAGTAACAGATATATAAAATCAGAATATATTGTAAAAGAGAGGTAATCTCTCAAGATTAATAACAAAACAATTATTAAAATATAAATAGGAGTTCCTCTCTAGTGGGTAAGCCACGAGGGAGGAATTTTTTTTAGCAACGGAGTTACCTGAAGGTAGCAAAGGTATCTCGTTGGCGCCATGAACAACGTGAATTTTAAGCAGCGGAATCTTGGATTCGTTGGTGCTATGAACGCAGTGATTTTTATATATAAAGAATGTCCAAATGACGATAGATATTGTTTAATTGTTTTGATGGTTGTGAGCCAAATGTTTCTCTAGTTGCGCATATCTTGTCTGCTAAACATATAATCCATGCCTCTTTGGAAGTAGGAGGGACAGGATTTAATGGAAACATATGATGCAATATTATATCTCTTTCTTTTTTATTAAGAGCAAAGTCTTCACTTGCATTTTTAAAGGCGATTTTAGGATGTCTAAAACCATGAAGTTTCACAGGTTTATTTTTATCATGCCAATCATATAAAAAATAATCGTGAAGTAGGGCACCCCTTATAAGTGACCTCTTATCTACCTTTAGATTTAATTTGTTTGCAATTCTGCAACTCATATAAGCGACAAAAATGCAGTGGTCGTATACGCTGACATCCCCATGTTGGATAAAATCCTTAGTCAACGCAAAACGAGATCTTGTGTGTAGTTCATTCATTACTTCTGAAAAGTCTTTAATAAATTCTGTAATTCTTTTCATTTTCATCATTCCTTTTTGTTTTATTTAAAACTCCACTATAATTTATAGCTTGTGTACAGTGTATACTTTTATTATAGGCAAAAATCTAACTATTTATAATTTAAGTTACAGTAATGTATGTTAATCTTAAGTAAATTGTAAGATTTGATACTAATGAATAAAATTATGCATAATTGAGCATAATAATAGTCAGTATTTCTAATTTTTGGATAAATGCATAAATAAATCCGTTAGAAATCTAAAAAAAATAATATTATGCATAATCCTGTGCTATAATATATTTATACAAAATACATAATCTATAGAGAAAAGAAGGGATTAAAATGGAAAGTACAGTATTCAATATTACTGAAAGAACTGAAAAAGGCAAAAAAGTAAGAATGAAAGGTGATGTACCTGGTATAATCTATGGTCAATCATTAGACAAACCAATTCCTTGTCAAATAACTAAAAGAGAGTTAATAGACTTATTAGGATCAAATAGCTCTGTTTTAGCATTAAAATTAAATGGAAAAACAGAAAGTTGTGTATTAAAAGAAGTTCAAAGAGATGCATTTGGAAATATAGTACATTTAGATTTCCAACATGTTAAAAAAGGTGACTCAGTTAAATTAAGAGTGCCAATCAGATTTGCAGGAACAGAAGCACTAGATGCTAAGAAATTATTATTAGATGATATTATATCAGAAATACAATTACAAGGTGACCCTAGTGAAATGCCTGAACATATAGAAGTTGATGTTAGTGCATTAGAACATGGGGCTGAAGTACTTGCAAAAGATTTAGTAATTCCTGCAACTTTAAAAGTTGACTTAGACCCTGAAACAGTAGTTGCTAGAATAGGTTCATTAAAAACTTCAGGATTAGAAGTTGCTGCTGATGAAGATTCAGAAGAAGTTGCTGAATAATAAAAAGAAAGTTTCAATCAATTTGGTATATACCGAATAAATATATTTAAAATAAATATTCTAACAAAGATATTACTGGAGTAACTTCCAGTAATATTTTTTTGTTCAAAATTTTGGTGTTTATGAAATAGATTTATATTTTGTGATGTGGGTATATAAAAATAGTATGGTAAAATTATAGAGACTAAAAAGGCAAAATATGTATATTGGATGATGGGATATATCAAATCAATATAATAAAAATATTTTAATGCCTAAAAATTTTAATGCCTAAAAATGTGGAGGAGAATTATGGACGAATCAAGATTTATTAAGATGATAAATATAAATCCTACTCTTATAGAAAATATAGAAAATCCAACAGATGAAATGAAGTTGCTTGCTCTTAAAAAAAACGGGCTAGTGATTAGATATATAAAAAATCCGACAAAGGAAATGCAAGAGATTGCGATAAGTAAAAATGCAAAAGCAATTGAATATATTGATAATCCAAGCGAGGAGATAATGCTTAAAGCCATCAAAAGCGGATGGAGTAGTTTAGCTTATATAAAAAATCCGACAGAAAATGTAATTAAAGCTGCGATTGAAAATTGTGGTTGGGCTATACAATATGTAAAAAATCCAAGCGAAGAGTTACAACTATTAGCAGTCAGAAAAAACTATGATGCTATAAAATATATTCAAGAGCCTTCTGAAAAAGTTCAGTTAGAGGCGATAAAGGTCAACTATGATGCCCTTAGATATATTAAAAATCCAAGTCGTGAAGTTGAACTAGAATCAATAAAAGAAAATGAATCAGCAATAAACTTTATAAATGACTTAGATGAAGAAAAGAGGATAGATTTTTTAAAACAGAATATATTAGTTGTAAAATACTTATACAAGAAAATGAGCATTGAAAAAATAGAAGAGGTTTTAAAAGAAGTCATATCTAAAGAAGATGTTGATGAAAAGTACATACGTGATTTTTTAAATTGTAGTTTAATCGATAGAAACAGCAAAGAAATACAATTAGATAAAGTTATGTTTGTATATAAATATGGAAGTAATAAGGCCAAAAAAATCGTCGTTGATGAAAAATTAAAGATGATGTAATTGAGTTAAATATAGAATTACGAATATAGATTATTAAAGATAGATAAATAAGATAAATAGATTGAAGTTTAAAATAGATTATAAATAAAATAGTTTAGGAGAAATATCATGAATTTTTTAGATACATTTAGAAGTATTGAATTAATATTAGCTACAGGGGAAGTACCTTTAGTAGTTGGTGAGAGTGGAATCGGTAAGACAGCTTTAGCAAACAAAGTGGCTAAGGATAATGGATGGAAGGTAGTTGTAATAGATGGAAATCTGTTAAAAGAAGGAGAAATTGGAGGTCTTCCAACAGTAGAATCTTATATAACTATGGACTCTGAAGGACATAAAATAGAAAAAAAGACGACTGTTTATGCAGTTCACACAAAGCTTAGAGAAATAGATATGGAGATTGAAAAAGGAAATAGCGTACTTTTATTTATAGATGAGTTAAATAGATGTGAACACGCTGTTCAGCAAGAACTTATGAACCTTATACTAAATAGAGAAATCAATGGATATAAGTTAAATAAAGATGTAAAAATATTAGCTGCGATGAACCCATCAAATGAATATGGGGCAGAGCTTGATTATCAAGTTGTCGACATGGACCCAGCGCAGGAAAACAGATTTGTGTGGCTTAACATGGAGTCAGATCACAACGAATGGATAAAATGGGCGATGAATAACGGAATCGAGCAAAAGGTAGTTGAATTTATTTCGACTTTCCCAGAGTATTTACACAAAATAAATGATGGAGATATAAATGCAACACCAAGAAGTTTCGAAAGAATTTCTAAAAGTTACGCAGTCTACAAAGAAAAACAAGATTCTATACCTAAATCAGTATTTTTAAATGTTGTTAAAGGAAATGTAGGTGGAGTAATAGCTCAAGAATTTGTGAGTTTTATAAATTCCGACGCAAAACCTATAATAAGCTACAATGATGTGTTTAGCGGTGAAGAATTAAGCGAAAAAGTTATAGAACAAGCAAAAAGCGAAAACCACACTAGACTTTATATCAGTGCAATGAATATATTAAGAGCGCTAGAATCTGATATGCAAAATGATAAGTTAAATTCACTGGGATTTGACTATATGGCTAGATTGGTAGAGTTTTTAAAATTATATCCAGTTGATTTAATGATTGGAATTATGAAAGATATTAAAAATAGTTATGAAGATATATACAAAATAGCTATCGAAAATGAGGAATTTGTAGATTTATATTTTCAATCTTATAGCTTAATAAGGGGATAATAAATGGAAACTTATTTTGATAAACAGAAAGAAGAGCTTTACGATAGGGCTATCAAACTTGTGGAAAATGCTACACAAGTTAGACTAGAAAGTGAAGATAAAGATATTGAAATAGAAGTTACAGACGAGTTTAAAAGGGATTTCTTTTCACTTGTAGACAAGGTCAATTTTAATTTAATGGAAGATGAAGAAAACTTTTATGGGTATTTTTTATTCCAAATGAATAGAGAAATAAAATTTGATATGAGTAGCCCAAGTGGAGTGAATTTTAAAGGGGCTAAGTATGTAATATATTTTAATCCACTTTTATTTTTAAAACTAGATATAAAACAGATGGAGACTACGATAAAACACGAAATTTTGCATGTGATTTCACTTCATTTAGTTAGAGCAAAAGAATTAAAAGATAGCGGTAAATACAGTACTTTGGCGATAAATTTAGCAATGGATGTAGTTGTAAACCAATATTTAAATTATCTTCCACCATATTCAGCAACTTTAGAATGGGTAAATGTAAACTACAATCTAAAGCTTGAACCTTATCAAACTTTTGAATATTATTTAGAAAAAATCCAGATAGAACTTGATTTGCAAGAAGAAAACGAAGATGGTGAAGAGCACGACACAAATATATCAGATGAAGAAGATTTACAAAATAATGAATTAAAAAATATGAATTTTAAAGATGAGTACAATCAAGAGATGACCCACGATATTTGGGATGATTCAGACGATATAGACGAAAAAACAATGTCGGAGTTTACACAGAAATTTGTATCCCTTGCTCAAAAAGGGAAAAATCCAGATTACTTAGAAGGGCTTATATCGAGTTTAAAAAGTAAAAATGGAGAATTACCATGGAACTTATATCTTAAAAAGATAATGGGGACAATAGAGGCGAATAAGAAAAAGACAATCACAAGAAGAAGTAGAAGACAGCCAAATAGGTTAGATTTAAGGGGCGAACTTAGAAACCACAAAGCCGAAATAGCAGTGGCAATTGACATCAGCGGAAGTATAAGTGATGAAGAATTTAAACAAGCGATCAAAGAAGTTTTGGCAATAGTTAAAAACTACAATCACGAAATAACTATTATAGAATGTGATAGAGAAATAAAAAGAGCTTACAAAGTCAAAAAATTAAAAGACGTTCAAGATAGGATTTCAACTGGTGGAGGAACTGAGTTTAGCCCAGTTTTTGAATACTTAAACAACAACAAAATCAAAAAATACAATATGTTGATTTACTTCACAGATGGCAAAGGAGAAACAAAACTAAAAGTAAAACCAAGAGGATATAAAGTCCTTTGGGTGATTTCAGGAAAAGGAGACAAACTATCTCTAAAAAATCCATATGGAGCAATTAAAAAACTGAGCAAAGTCGAAGAAAAAAACAAAGGTAATATGTTAGATTTGAAAGATGTAATGTACGACGGTTATTCTATGAATAATCAGCAGCCAATTTTATAAAAATCTAACTCTATATATAAATCAAAATTTAAAAAGACACAAAAAAGCCTTCTATATTATATAGAGGGCTTTTGACTTATCTAACATTATATTGGATATTGCTTTTTATGCAAGCAGCGAGCATTTCAATCTTATTCCTATCTCTATTAACATAACTCCCAAATGTATTTACAGAATAGATCTTCTTACCTGTAATCACTAAAAGTTCTAATTTATTTACATTTAGTTTGTTGTCAGAGATTGAATGATGCTTTTCAACCTTAACATCTAAAATATTATGATGTGAAATCTGCTCAAATATTTTTTTGGAGCAATCATAATAATAAACTCTTCTATCATTTACATACAAGAAAGAAGGATAATCATCAGGAGTTGTAAATTTATGTTGTATATCTTCCTCTTTAATGTTATTTTCCCTAAGTTGAGTGTCGTACCAACTCGGGGACATAAAAAATGCATAAATCAAAAATCCAAATGTTATGATGACAATAAATTTCATTATTTATTTACCTACCTAAATTTTACTATTTATACATAATTATAACAGAACAAGTATCGTATGTAAAAAAATGGATTACATATTGTTAATATTTGTATATTATTGTATAGTATATCTTGGTGAAAATATCGAAACGAGGAGGAATATAATCAGTGAGGGGAAAAAGTAATAAAAAGATATTTATAATATTGATAGCACTTATAGCTATCTTAGGTATTGCTTATAAAGCAATATTAGCACCAACAATAAAATCAAAACAAATTCAAACAAAGATGCAAGAGGCAAAGAAATGTATAGAAGCAAATGAGTTTGATAAATCGATTGATTTATTAGAGGAAGTACAAAATTTAGATATAGAAGATGAAGAGTTACTTTTAGAAATAATCAAAGTTGTACTTACTATAGATGGTGACGATGCATACAACTTTTTAAAAAGGTATGTAGATAAAGTAGGGGAGGAAAATGTATCTGATAATATAAAAAACATATTAAATTCAGTACAAAATGCACCAACACCAGCTAAAGTAGATACAAATCCAGGAAAATATGTATCTCCAATTTGGGTAAAATTAAATAAAGAGAATATGAACGTAGGTCACAGTTATTACTATACTACTAATGGAGATGAACCAAATCAAAATTCTACAAAATATATAGGGGATATATATATTGATAAAACAACAACTATAAAAATTATTGGATATAATAAAGATGGAAAATCAACACAAGTATGTACATTTAAATATGTAATAGAGGATAGTATTTTAAATAAACTTAAAAACAATATAGAAACAGCTAAAAGATTGATTTCACAAACAGAAACTGGATCTGATATAGATCAAATATCTAAAAAAGAAAAAGATAAACTTCAAAGTATTGTAAATAATGCTGAAAAACTTATAAAAAATAAATTAATAAGATATAACGATGCTTACAATATGAATGAAGATTTAAAAGATGGTATTGTAAAATTTAAAAATAATATAATAAAACCTGTGGATAAAGCTGAATTAAAAGCTTATATAGATAAAGCTTATAATTTATATAAAAATTCAACTGAAGGAAATGAAGAAGGACAATATAAACAAGCTGTAAGAGAAAGCTTAAAGAAGTCTATAGATGAAGCAGAAAATATTTATAATAAAGATTCAGCTACACAAAATGAAGTTGATGAACAAGTTTCACAACTAAAAAGTGCTATAAACACATTTGAACAACAAAAAAACAAACAAACAGTAAGTAAAGTTGAACAAAAGATATTAGGAAAATATATAGTTCTTTCTAATGATTCATATGGAATGGAGATAAATAAATTTACTAAGGATTGGGTTATTGCAGGACGTACAGAGTCAGAAAGTTGGAGTAAAAAAATATTAGGTAGAAGAGAGTCAGGAAATACGCTTTATTATACAACAACAGATGGAACAGTTACTATTAAATTAATCGATGACAATACAATAAGTTATTATGGGTCAGTATATAAGTTATTAACTGCATATCAACTGTTAAGCATGGCATATGACAAGGACCCAAATTTTGTTTGCTATGAAGTATTCCGTGGTTTCGGAGTAACACAAGCTGATATAAATTATTTCTATTCAAATCATTAAAAACAAAAACTATGTGAAAATTTCACATAGTTTTTTATTTTGCACAAATAATAATTACAACTAAAAAATTGAGATATGGAGATAAAATGAACAATGCAGAACTTATAATAACACTTACGTTGATAAAAGGATTAGGAAGAAAAACTATAAATAAAATAATAAGACAAGGTGAATTAAATCATTTAAAGAGCAGTGAAATTATAGATTATTTAAATAATATAAACTTAAAAATAAAAGGAATCATAACTAAAGATGAACTAAGATATGCAAATGAGATTGCCAAAAGGACAATACAAATTTGTAATAACGAAGGTATCAAAATCACAACTTTACTAGACGAAGATTTTCCTCAAAAACTAAAAAATATAGATGACAGCCCAGTAGCTATATACTATAAAGGAAATTACGATTGTTTAAATGATAAAGGTATAGCTATTATAGGTAGCAGAAATCCAAGTTTGCATGGGGTGAATGTTTCTTACAAAATTTCATCTATACTATCACAAAAAAACTACATTATTGTCAGTGGGCTTGCGAATGGATGTGATACTTTTGCTCATATTGGAGCATTAGACACCTATGGCAAAACAATTGCAGTTATGCCTTGTGGATTGGATATGGTTTATCCTAGCAATAATCGTAATTTATTTAATAGAATAATCAACAATAATGGCTGTGTTATAAGTGAATACCCACCAGGACAAACTGTATCAAAATATAGATTAGTCGACAGGGATAGGTTACAAAGCGCGCTTAGTGAAGGAATAATCGTAATTGAAAGTACTGTAAATGGAGGCAGTTTGCATACTGTAAACTACGGTTTTGATCAAAATAAAATTGTAGCTTGTTATAAACATAATCAAGATTATTTAAATCTAAAAACAGTAAAAGGAAATATAAAATTATTGCAAAATGAAGAAGTTATACCGATTTATGATACAAAATCATTAGATGAATTTCTAAAAAAAGTAGAGAACTTTTATAAATATAAAAATCTACAAATATATAAAGAAAAAACTGAACAAATTCAATTTAAGTTTTCAAATTAAAATATCCATTCTTATAAAGATTTTACTAAAATTTGGTCGATATATAAGTCTGTGATTTGTAAATACTATAATCAGAATACTTTATTCTAAATAACTGCAACTTATTTAACACGCTTGCCTTAAATAACTGCAGGTGGTAAAAGGAGAGCTATTATGCATAAAGAATGTACAGGAAAATGTCCAGGATGTGAATGTCATAAAGGTAAAGACCCTAAAGTGAAACATCAAAAACACTCAGAATTTGAAAAAAAATCTGAAGTAAATAATAGTTGGGTATCAGCCATGCACCAGGACCCATCTACAGATGAACAATCTCATGTACAATTGAATTACAGACAATATAAGTAAAATAGCCAACTTTGCACCAAACTTACTATAATAATCAATTAAGTTTTAGTCAAGAGAAATGCCAGATTTAATTATTTGGCATTTCTTTTTTTGAAAAAGTTTTGTTAAAAAATATATTAGAATGTTAGAAGAATGTAAAATCAAGAAAGAATATTAAAATATCTGCTAATATACATAGTAAGATATATTACTAAAAATATATCTAAATAAAATTGGAAAGGAGAATAATAAATGCAAGCAAAAAGTCACTCGCATAGGAAAAGTTCAATAGGGGAGGAACCTCCTCCGCTCCAAAGTAAAGAGGAGCACTCGAAAAGATTACAGCTAAAGGATTCAAACTGGTACAAAGTAAGCCAATCAGAAACATTAAACAGACTCAATTCAAATAAGGATTTAGGCCTAAGTGAAGAAGATATAATATCTAGAAGAAGTAAATACGGAAAAAATAATCTAACCGAAAGCAAAAAACAAAGTAAGTTGGTGAGATTTTTAAAACAATTTAACAATAGTGTAATTTATATTTTGTTAGTTGCAGGAGTATTTACTTTATTTATAGGACATATTTCGGATACAGTTGTAATAGGTATAGTAGTTCTTGTGAATGCCTTGATAGGATATATTCAAGAGAATAAGGCAGAAAGTGCAATTTCAAAAATTAAACAGATGTTAGTAGTAAATGCTACAGTTATAAGAGAAGGTCAAAGGATAGATATAGATGCAAGTGAATTAGTACTTGGTGACATTGTCTATCTAGAAGCGGGGGACAGTGTACCTGCTGACATCAGGATTTTGGAGGCAAATAATTTAAAAATACAAGAGTCCGTTTTGACAGGTGAGGCAGATTCAGTTCAAAAAAACGAAAAAACTCTTATAGGTACAGTGACAGTCGCTGACCAGACAAATATGGCATTTGCGTCAACAAGTGTGACAAATGGTGATATGACAGGAATTGTAGTTGCAACTGGGGACTATACTGAAATAGGCAAAATAAATCAAAGTATTAATGATGTAAAACAAGAAAAAACACCTCTAATAATTTCAATAAATAATCTAGGAAAATATATATCTTATGCAATCGTATTAGTTGCAGTTTTATTGTTTGGGTTTGGAGTATTATTTAAAATATACGAAATACCTGTACTTTTATTGTCTGTAATAACTATGGTTGTCGGATCTATCCCAGAAGGACTTCCAGCCATAACATCTGTAATATTGGCAATAGGCGTTCAAAATATGGCTAGAAAAAATTCTATAGTCAAAAACTTGCCATCAGTTGAAACTCTAGGTTCTGTAAATATTATTGGTACAGATAAAACAGGAACCTTGACTAAAAATGAAATGACAGTAAAGGACATAATAATACAAAATCATCAATATATAGTTACAGGAGATGGATATTCACCAGATGGGGAAATTTTCGAGATGGAGGGAAAAGAAGGTTTATTAACTAATAAATCTAGTAAAAAAATAAAAAACAAACTAAAAATTGAAGGTGACTTAAAAAAATTAATATTAATAGGTGCACTTGCAAATGACGCCACCTTAAATCAAGAGGAAGGCAAGTGGATTATAAATGGAGAGCCTACAGATGGATGTTTTTTAACACTTTGTAAAAAGGCAAACTTAGATACATCTGATTTTGTGGAAATTGACAAAATACCATTTGATTCTGATTTTAAATACATGGCTAAAATAGTAGATTTAAATGAAGAAAGATATTTAGTCGTAAAAGGTGCACCAGATAAGTTAATGGATATAATATCAAATTCAAATAGTGAATTTGATAAGACATATTGGCAAAATCAAATGACATTATTAGCTAAACAAGGTAAGCGTGTTGTAGCAGTAGCATATAAAAAAATATCACAGGACATACAAATTATAGAACATAAATTATTGAGAACAGACTTAATTTTAGTGGGGTTAGTTGGAATCATGGATCCACCAAAGGAGCAAGTTATTGATGCTATTATGCAGGCGAGAAATGCAGGCGTAAAAGTAAAAATGATAACAGGTGACCACCCTGATACAGCTGTTGAAATAGCAAGACAAATCAAGTTATCTGATGAAAATAGAGTTATAACTGGACCTCAGCTTGATAAATTGACAGATACGGAACTAAGCTCAGTAATTCAAGATTATGACATATTTGCAAGGGCAACACCAGAAAACAAGCTTAGAATAGTTAAGGCATATCAAGCTAATAATTTGATTACAGCCATGACTGGTGATGGAGTAAATGATGCCCCTGCACTAAAACAAGCAGACATAGGTATATCAATGGGTATCAAGGGGACAGACGTAGCCAAAGAATCATCAGATATGGTTTTGGCAGATGATAACTTTTCAACAATAGTAGATGCTATCAAGGAAGGACGACGAGTTTATGACAATATCAAGAAAACTATAAAGTTCTTATTGCCGACGAGTATAGCAGAGGGGTTAATAGTTTTAATCAGTATAATATTAAACAATCCACTTCCACTTGAGCCAGTTCAACTTCTTTGGATTAACATGGTTTCAGCAATAACAATATCATTTGCATTTGTGTTTGAACCAGTGGAAAAAGACGCAATGAATAAAAAACCTCGTCAAAAAAATGAGAGCATAATAAAATCTCAAGATACTATTAGAATATTATATGTAGCGACATTAATTGCAGGCTTAGGTTTAATAATAAGCCAACATTTGACATCACTTGGAATATCTAAGGACATCGTCAGCACAGTGACACTTAATATAGTAGTTTTTTGCAAGATATTCTATTTATTTAATATAAGAACAGAAGGCACAGCGATTTCAAAAAATTTATTTACAAACAAAATAGCTTTCTTAGTTGTTGCAATACTAATAGTACTTCAGATGATGATTACGTATTTACCACAAATGCATAGTGTATTTAGAACTGCACCACTTCAAATAAAAAGCTGGCTATACCCACTATATTGTGGCTTTATAGTATTTTCAATAGTTGAGATAGAGAAGTTTTTAAGTTTAAAATTAAGAAAAATTAAATAAGACTTTGCTTTTATTTATTTAGGGCTATGTGATGATTCACATAGTCTTTTTAAATTGCAACAATATAAAAATTAGGCTTTAATATTTATCGTAATAAGATATAATATAAAGAAGTAAAAAATAAAGAGAGGTGATATTTTGCAAGGAATATTTAAAATGACAGATGAAAACAAAGCGTTTTACAAGACTTTAGTTATGCTATGTATTCCAATCATAATTCAAAACTTAATATCGACTTTAGTAAATATGGTTGATACCGTAATGGTTGGTAGTTTAGGTGAAGTATCGGTAGCATCAATCGGAATAGCGAACCAATATTTCTTTTTATTTAATATGGCGTTATCAGGAATTATAGGTGGAGCCGGTATTTTTATGGCTCAGTTTTATGGAAAGGGAGATAAAGATAGTATAAAGAAAATCACAGGGCTTAGTGTTATTGCGGCATTAATCTTAGGATTATTATTCTTTATATTAGCTGTATTTTTCCCAAATGTAATAATTCACTTTTTCTCTCACGACCCATTAGTTGTAAAAGAGGCAAGAGCATACTTTTTAGTTATAGGATTCTGTTATCCAATTATGGCAATTAGTTATATTTTTAGTATGGGATCTAGAAGTGTTAGAAATCCTCGTTTAGGGATGGTATGTAGCTCTATATCTCTTGTTATAAATATAATTTTAAATTATGTTTTCATATTTGGACATTTTGGAGCACCAGCATTAGGTGTAAAAGGGGCTGCCGTTGCAACAGTTGTAGCGAGAATCGTTGAATTTATACTATTAATATCATATGTATACTTTATAAAAGAAGATTATGAACTTAGATTTGGAATCAAGGACATAAAGGGAATTACTAAAGAACTTGCGACGACTGTAATTAAGAAAAGTACACCAGTATTTTTAAATGATGCAATTTGGGCATTTGGTAGTGTTCTTTATTCAGTTGCTTATGCAACAGCTGGTACATCAGCGATGGCAGCGAGCCAAATCGCAAGTACAACAGGAAACTTCTTTATAATGACTGCCGTTTGTATAGCGATTGGTTCATCAATAATGATGGGGAATGAACTAGGTGCAAATAATATAGATACAGCATTAAGATATTCAAAAAAATTCTCTGTACTTGTTACTATAGCAGGATTTATTTTTGGGATGTTATTAATAAGTGCTACACCATTATTATTAAAAATGTTCAGTGTATCAGATAGTTTAGCTCCAGATATCATAAAAATATTTAGGATAATGGGAGTTTTAATGGCGCTTAGAACATTCAACACATTTATAGTAATAGGTGTTCTTAGAAGTGGTGGAGATACTAAGTATGCATTATTTTTAGAAACAGGATGTATGTGGTTAGTTTCACTTCCAATAACATTCTTTGCAGCTTACAAAGGAGTGCCAATTTATATTTTAGTTGCACTTACTTATACTGAAGAAATCGCAAAATTCATATTCGGAGTACCGAGAGCACTTTCTAAAAAGTGGGCTAAAAATCTAGTAGATGAAATGTAATTAAAAAAAGAGCTATCTTAAATTTGGGGTAGCTCTTTTATATTACTTAAAGGTTTATTTATCTAGTTTATTTATTTTGAATTAAAATTAAAAAATGTTTTTAATGTAAAAGTCTAATTCCTTCCAAAATCATCTGGCTTGTAAGATGTGAAATTTCTTCTGGTGGTTCTATCAATCCATTTAAAAGCCAAGATTCAATTATACCTATGCAACCGTATAGTATAAAATTATATGAATATGTAAAATGTTCTTCTTTATTAAAATCAAATATGTCGATACATTTTTTAAAAGCAATATCTAGTACCAGTTTTTTTAGTTTATTGACGAATGCTATCTCACCAGTATCACTAAAAAGCATTGTACAAAATTCAGAATTAGCTTTAATAAGCTCTAATATATCTCGTAAAAGAGGTTCAGGTGTATCTACAGGATTATTTTCATAATCAAGGGAGTGTTTGTCTAGGACTTCTTGAAAAGATATGAATAGCGAATCCTCCAATTGCTCAGATAAATCGTAAATATCTTTATAATGTAGGTAGAAAGTACCTCTATTTAAGTCTGTCAATTCACAAAGTTCTTTAACAGTTATGTCTTTAAGATCTTTTTGTTTTCTAAGTTGTATAAAACCATCTTGAAGTTGTTGTTTTGTTTTTCTAACTCTTCTATCAATTTTTTTCTCCATAACAAATCTCCTTTTTATACCCAATTTTATATAATATGTTTATTTTCATACATTAAGGCTTGTATATGTTGATATTTAAACATATACGAAAGCTATTGATTATTGAAATGTAGTCATGATGAAATTATAATTTATTTTGAAAAATAAATCAACACGATGTTAATTAAAGGGGGCAAATATATGAGGAAGTTTTATGAGATGATTGTGAATCATAGAAAGACGGTTATAGTTGTGTTCTTAGTCAGTATAGTTATTTGTGCTCTTTGTAGTACTATGGTAAACGTAGATTATGATATGAATGATTATCTTCCTGATGGGACAGCATCAACAGTTGCTCTAGATACTATGAATAAAGAGTACGATATGAGTATACCGAATGCTAGGGTTATGGTGTCTGATATTAGTATTTCAGATGCACTTAAGATGAAGCAAAAATTATCGGATATAGAAGGGGTTGAAGATGTAACTTGGTTAGATGATGTTGTCGACACTGATATACCATTAGAAACAGAAGATAAAGACACTATTGAGGATTATTATAAAGATGGAAATGCGTTGTTTACAGTCACAATAAATGAAAATAGTAGAATTGAAACAGTAAACGCGATTAGAGCTTTAATCGGGGACGAAAACTGTATGGCTGGAACTGCTGTAAATACGGCCGTTGCTACACAGGCTACTAATAAAGAAGTAAAGAAAATAATATTTATAGTAATTCCAATTTGTTTAGCAGTTTTATTTATTACTTCAAACTCATGGATTGAACCAATATTATTGTTGGGGACAATAGGAGTGGCAATATTAATAAATAAAGGTAGTAATTTAATGTTTGGGACTATTTCATTTGTAACAAATGCAGCAGGTGGAGTACTTCAGTTAGCAGTATCAATGGACTATTCGATATTCTTGCTCCATAGATTTGAAGAAATGAGAAAAGAAGGTCAAGAGTCAAAAGAAGCTATGATAAATGCACTTTGTAAATCGACAAGTTCGATTTTATCGAGTGGACTTACAACAGTAATTGGGTTTGCAGCGCTGATACTTATGAGGTTTAAAATAGGGCCAGATATGGGGATTGCTATGGCAAAGGCAATATTGATAAGTTTAATAACTGTATTTGTATTATTCCCTGTACTTTTACTTTACTTCTACCCATTAATAGACAAAACAAGACATAAATCTCTTGTTCCTGATTTTGAGAAGTTTGGAAGAGTTGTTATTAAGTTGATGATTCCAGCAGTATTAGTATTTGTGATTTTGATACTTCCTACTAATAAAGGTCAGCAAATGAATTCTTTTTCATACGGTTCATCAAAAATATTTAGCACAGATACACAGATTGGAAGGGATACAAACAAAATAGAACAAACTTTTGGTAAATCAAATAATTTAGTGTTAATGGTGCCAAGAGGTGACCTACAAAAGGAAACTGAATTAAGCGATGAATTACATCAAATACCTGAGGTTTCAAGTATACTTTCATATGTAGATAATGCAGGTGCAGAAGTACCTATGGACTATGTCGACAGTGATATTTTAAATAAATTGATCTCTAAAAATTACAGCAGAATGGTTTTAACAGTAGATTCTGATTATGAGGGAGAGGAAACTTTTAAACTAGTTGAAAAGATACGTTCATTAGGTAAAAAATATTATGGGGATGAGTACCTTTTGGCAGGAGAGAGTGCAAGTACTTATGATTTGATGGATACTATAACAAAAGACAATCAAAGAGTAAATGCAATAGCCATAGGGGCAGTATTTTTAGTTTTACTTATAACTATGAAGTCGATAAGTATACCAGTTATATTAGTATTAGCTATAGAAACTGCAATTTGGATCAATTTATCAATACCTTATTTTGCAGGTAACTTCTTATTTTATATTGCTTACTTAATTATAAGTACTGTTCAATTAGGGGCAACAGTCGATTATGCAATACTACTTACAAGCAGATATATGGAAATTAGGGAAACACTACCTAAGAAAGAAACTATTATAGAAACTATGAGAACAACTACTGTATCAATTTTGACATCAGCATCAATACTTACTATTGCAGGGGTATTATTATGGAAGATATCAACTCATGGTGTTCTTAGTCAGTTAGGTCATCTATTGGCTAGGGGTACAGTTTTATCAACTATAATAGTATTGTTTGTAATTCCGGGGATGTTGTATATATGTGATACCTTAATAAGGAAGACAACAGTAGGTGCGAAGTTTTACAACGAAAAAGAAAAGATAATAAAAAGTAAAGTAAAAGATATAAGAGAGATGTCTTAAATTAAAATACTCCCTTATAATAAAAACCTTCTTATTATATAGGGAGTATTTTGGAACATAAAAATGTTATTTATTAAAAATAAAAAAGCTATGTAATATTAAATATTAATGTAATACAGTAACTCCATTAAGCATAACTTTACTAGCTAATTGTGCCATCTCTTTTGGTGATTCTTTAAGTCCGCTATTTAGCCATGACTCTATTAGACCAATACAACCATAAAGCATAAAATTAAAGAAATAATCAAAAGTTTCCACTTTTTTAGGTTTACTAAAAAGTTCTGTCCAATGTTTAAAACAAGCATCTCGAATGATAATTTTTAATTTGTTGAAGAACACCATATCACCAGTATTGCTTAAAAGACAAGTACAGAAATCAGCATTGTCTTTTATGATTTCAAATATTTCACAAATTATATCTTGTGGACTATGTACATCATTAACAGGTGATGAATTTAAAACTTCTTCAAATTTAAGGACAATTTCATTTTCCATTTGTTCTGATAAATCATATATATCTTTGTAATGTAGATAAAAAGTACCTCTATTTAAATCTGTCAATTCGCAAAGTTCTTTGACAGTTATATCTTTGATACGTTTAGTTTTTCTAAGATGGATAAAACCTTCTTGTAGTTGTTGTTTTGTTTTTCTGATTCGTCTGTCAGTTTTTTTCTCCATAATATCCTCCTAAAAAAATCAACACATTTCAAAAAAGTGTTGATTTGTATACAAAATAAAATAATACTGTCTAAATTTAAACAGAATTAAAATCATTGATTATTGAAATCCAACTATTATGAAATTATAATGGATTTTATCATTTAAATCAACACGACGTTAATTAAAGGAGGATAATTTATGAGAAAGCTTTATGAGAGCATTGTCAATCATAAAAAAACAGTGATCGTTGCATTTGTTATTGCTATGATTGTTTCTGCATTTTGCAGCACTATGGTAAATGTCAATTACGACATAAATGATTATTTGCCAGATGGGACGGCATCAACAGTGGCTCTTGATACTATGAATGAAGAATACGACATGAGTATCCCTAATGCAAGAGTTATGCTATCCAATGTCACAGTTACCCAGGCACTTGAAATGAAACAAAAGTTATCAGAAATTGAGGGTGTAGAGGATGTAACTTGGCTAGATGATGTTATAGATACGGAAATACCGTTAGAAACAGCTGATAAAGATACTGTGGAGAATTATTATAAAGATAATAATGCATTATTCACAGTAACAATTAATGAACATACTAGAATTGAGACAGTAAATGCGATTAGAGATTTAATCGGGGATGACAACGCAATGGCAGGGGCAGCAATAAATACAGCTATTGCAGCGCAAGCAACAAATAAAGAAGTAAAAAATATAATATTCTTAGTTATACCAATTTGTTTAGCAGTATTATTCTTAACTTCAAGTTCATGGATAGAACCAATATTATTATTAGGTTCAATAGGAGTAGCAATATTACTTAACAAAGGTAGTAACTTAATGTTTGGTACGATTTCATTCGTAACAAATGCAGCCGGTGGTGTACTTCAATTGGCGGTATCGATGGACTACTCGATATTCTTATTACACCGTTTCCAAGAGATGAGAGAAGAAGGTCAAGCTCCAAAAGAAGCTATGATCAATGCACTTTGTAAATCAACAGGTTCGATTTTATCGAGTGGACTTACAACAGTAATAGGATTCGCAGCACTTATACTTATGAGATTTAAAATCGGTCCAGATATGGGACTTGCGATGGCTAAAGCTATATTCTTAAGTTTAATAACAGTCTTCGTATTATTCCCAGTAGTTTTACTTTACTGTTATCCATTAATAGATAAAACAAAACATAAATCATTATTACCGGACTTCGGTAAATTTGGACAATTTGTTACTAAACTAATGGTTCCAGCTGTATTAATATTTGTATTATTCATAATACCTTGTAACTTAGGTCAAAAAGAGAATTTCTTCTCATACGGATCATCACAAATATTTAGTACAGATACACAAATAGGTAGAGATACAAAAATAATAGAAGATACTTTTGGGAAATCAAATAACTTAGTGTTAATGGTTCCAAAAGGAGACTTAGAAAAAGAAACTGAATTAAGTAAAAAATTACACGATATGCCACAAGTTTCAAGCATACTTTCTTATGTAGATAATGCTGGAGCTGAGGTACCAATGGATTATTTAGATAATGAAACTTTATCTAAATTAATATCAGAAAACTACAGTAGATTAGTCTTAACTGTAGATGCAGATTTTGAAGGTGAAGCAACATTCAATCTTATAGATGAGATACGTTCATTAGCAAAATCTTATTATGGAGATGAATATCTTTTAGCAGGTGAAAGTGCAAGTACTTACGACTTAATGGACACTATCACAAAAGATAACGACAGAGTAAATCTTATAGCAATAGGAGCAGTATTCTTCGTATTACTACTTAGTATGAAATCAATAACTATACCAGTTATATTAGTATTAGCTATAGAAACTGCAATTTGGATAAACTTATCAGTGCCATATTTCACAAACGACTTTGTGTTCTATATAGCATACTTAATTATAAGTTCTGTTCAATTGGGGGCGACAGTTGACTACGCTATACTTCTTACAAGTAGATATATGGAAGTTAGAGAAAAAGCTTCTAAAAAACAAACTGTAGTAGAAACCCTAAGATCTACAACAGTATCAATTATGACATCAGCATCAATACTTACTATTGCAGGTATGTTATTGTGGAAAATATCAACACACGGAATACTTAGCCAATTAGGACACTTATTAGCAAGAGGAACGGCATTATCAACAATAATTGTTCTATTTGTAATTCCAGGAATGT
Organism: Intestinibacter bartlettii; assembly: GCF_018917435.1. Classification (GTDB taxonomy): domain Bacteria; phylum Bacillota; class Clostridia; order Peptostreptococcales; family Peptostreptococcaceae; genus Intestinibacter; species Intestinibacter bartlettii_A. Next base: position 113,062 of record NZ_JAHLOQ010000002.1, on the reverse strand, counting down.
TATATATATTTGATGGATTAATTCAAAAAACAACAGTTGGAGTGAAATTCTACAACAAAAAAGAAAAAGGTGTATATGAAAAAGAAGATTATACAGCTTTAGAGTTAGACTAAGGATTTTTCCTTGGTTTAACTAACCTAAGATTAAAGATGAATTTAAGTTAATAAAAATAGATTTAAACTTGATAAAATAGGAGAGTGCGTTATATGAAAAATTACAATAAAATCATTGCAGTTGCGATGGCTGGAGCAATATGCGGTTCTAGTGCATTTACATCAGTTGCATTAGCAGCTACAAAATCAAGTGAAAAGGAAGAAGTAATTTATGCAAATTTAACTACTTCTGGTGAGATAGAAAAAATATATGCAGTAAACATATTTAAAGATAAAGATATAGTTGACTACGGAAATTACGACGAAGTAAAAAACATGACTTCAAGTGATGAAATAAAATATTCAAATGGAAAAATAACAATAGACAACTCAGGGGACGAATTATACTACCAAGGTATCATGAAATCAAACACTGAGATGCCATGGAATATAAACGTAAAATACAAATTAGATGGAAAAGAATACAAAGCAGAAGAACTAGCTGGTAAAAGCGGTAAATTAGAAATAACAATTTCTATAAAGAAAAATGAAAACTGTAAAAAGAATTTCTTCGATAACTACGCATTACAAACAGTTCTTCAATTAGATACAAACTTATGCAAAAACATAGTAAGTGAAAGTGCTACTATGGCTAATGTAGGTAGCTTAAAACAACTTACTTATACAATATTACCTGGAAATGAAAAAGAAATAGAAATATCAACAGATGTAACTGATTTCGAAATGAGTGGAATCCAAGTAAACGGAATCAACTTAAACTTAGGTTTAGACAGTGATTCTATAGATGTATCAGCTTTAACTGAACAACTTACAACATTACAAGATGCAGTTAATGATTTAGATAACGGTGCTAATGAATTAAATGATGGTGCTAATCAATTAAATACTGGAGCAGTTTCTTTAGCAGATGGAATCAAAACTATACAAGATGGATTAAATCAATTAAACTCAAAATCATCTAGTTTAACTAGTGGTTCTAGTGAAGTTTTAAGTGCATTAAAAACAATACAATCATCACTTAATAATGTATCAACTTCAGCAGATGATTTAAAACAATTATCAGCAGCATCTACTAGTATAAAAGGTGGAATAGACAGCTTAGTAGGTGGATTACAAACTGTAAATTCTAGCATAAACCAATACAATAGTAGTTTAGCAAACGCTGGGTTAAATAGTGGTGCAGAATTAGCACAAAAAAACCAAGCAGCTTTACAATCTTTAGGAGTTACTAGCACTCAAAGAGCATTATACAGTGCTTATACTACAGGTGGAAACCAAGCTGTAATAAGCAAATTAGCTCAATTATCTCAATCAGGTAACCAAGAAGCTGCAGCATTATATGCACAAGTAACAGCAGGAAACACAGCAGCAGTTACACAATATGTACAAACAGCAGGTAAATTAATATCTGTAGAAACATTATTAAAAGCAGATGCGACATATATAGCAGGAAGTGCCCAACTTATAAGTGGAATAAGTGCACAAATGAGTACATCTTCTGGGCAAACTACTTTAATGAGTGGTGCATTATCATTACAAAGTAACTACAAAAAATTTGACGAGAGTATACAAGGGTTAGTTTCTTCATTAAACAACTTAATGGCAAACATGACTCAATTAAAAAGTGGAATAAACAAATTAACTGACAACTATGCAGTTTTAGATAGTGGAATAAAAGAATACACAGGTGCAGTAAGCAAGATAACTGAAGGATATGGTCAAGTTTATCAAGGTGCTCTTGACTTAGTAAGCGGAACTAACAGCTTATATAAAGGAACAACAGAACTTACTGATGGAACTGGTGAATTCAAAAAAGAAACATCAGGTCTTGATAAAAAAGTAGATGAAGAAGTAGATTCTATGATAGAAAGTTTTGCAGGTGGAGATTTTGAAGTAGAATCATTCGTATCAGACAAAAACACAGATGTAGATTCAGTACAATTCGTAATAAAAACTGAAGCTATTAAAAAAGAAGAAGTTAAAGTAGAAGAACAAAAAGAAGAAGAACTTAACTTCTGGCAAAAATTATTAAACTTATTCCGTAAATAAGATAGATAATCCTCATTAGTTAATATAAAAAACAATAAAGCTCCTCTCTAAGTTAAACTTAGAGGGGAGCTTTGTTTTATAGATTTATATAATATAAGGGAATTATTATATTTATATAGTATTAACTATTTTATATCTAAATATTGGCTAGAAGCGTATCCAACTAATACTTTACCGTCTTTAGTTGTAAATTGAACTTTATACCAATATTGACTAGTTTTTTCTAATGCAGTAGCTTTTTCACCTTTATTTATTTGACCTAATACTTTACTGTTTTTAACGCTAGCAGCACTTCTGATATATACTGCATGGTTAGCTACAACGTCTGCTGGATATTTAACTTCTGGTGTAGAAGGAGTTTCAGTACCAGTAGATTTTACAGTAACATATTGAGCTGATACATATCCGTAACCTTTATTGTATTTTATTTTGTACCAACCATCATTTGTTTTAGCAACTATATCAACTTTAGCACCTTTTTTAAGAGTAGTTAATGTTGCTGAAGAAGTAGAGTTAGATTTTCTTACTCTAAGGTTTGCTTTTGTAGTACCAGTAGCAGTGTAAGCTGTTTCAGTAGGTGTAGAAGGAGTTTCAGTACCGCTAGATTTTACAGTAACGTATTGAGCTGATACATATCCATAACCTTTATTGTATTTTATTTTATACCAACCATCATTTGTTTTAGCAACTATATCAACTTTAGCACCTTTTTTCAAAGATCCTAATTTTGTATAAGAAGCACCAGCGCCTTTTCTAACGTTAAGGTTTACTTTTGTAGTACCAGTAGCAGTGTAAGCAGTTTCAGTAGTAGAAGGAGTTTCAGTAGTAGAACCAACTTTTACATAAGTACCAGATACATATCCGTAACCGCCATTATATTTTATTTTGTACCAACCATTAGAAACTTTAGCAACTATATCAACTTTAGCACCTTTACCTAATGCACCTAATTGTTTAGAAGAAGCAGATGCAGCTTTTCTAACATTAAGATTTGTTGTTGTAGTACCAGTTGCTGTATAAGCAGTTTCAGTTGTAGTTATATCAGAATCTTTAACAGTTATATAACTGCTATAAGTATATCCGTAGCTATTTTTATATTTTATCTTATACCAACCATTAGAAGATTTGGCAACTATATCAACTTTAGAACCTTTAGTTAATACAGTAATTTTACCATAACTTGTTCCAGGTCCTTTTCTTAAGAATACATTACTTTTTACTGTACCAGTAGCAGTCATTGCTGTATCTTTTATTGTAGCAGCATAAACTGTATCTGCAGAACTTAAATCAGTATAATTTGGTAATGTCGCTATTGACATACCACCAGCACAAACGATAGATGCTAGACCAGTTACCATTACTTTTTGAAAATTATTTTTCATTTTAAATACCCCCAATAGTTTTATTTGTTTAGTCTTGGGATTTAAATACAGGTTGTGTTTTCTAATATTTAATCTCAAGATTTTCTTATTTCTTTTAACAAAAACAATTATAGCATTATAAAATTAAAATGGTTAGAAATGATAAGAATTGTAATCAAATAGTAATAATTTTAATAAAAGGTAACAAGTGGTAACAAAAAATAAAAATAAAGGAATATATTGTCGATAAAATATTTAAAATAACGTAACAAATAAAAAAATCGGGAATATTGTCTTCAAAAAGTTTAAGTAGTGTCATAAGATTGTCAGAAGTTTTTACTATTATGTAAATATAAAATAAATGATAGAGGTGTAAGTATGAGTATATTAAAAGCTGAGAATTTGATTAAAATATATGGTCAGGGTGAAAATGAGGTAAAAGCATTAGACAATATAAGTTTAGAAATTAATGAGGGAGAATTTGTGGCAATCGTAGGAAGTTCTGGTAGCGGTAAATCGACTCTTTTAAACATGTTAGGGGGATTGGACAAATTAACTAGCGGAAGTGTATATATAAACAACAAAAAATTATCGGATATGAAAGATGATGAGATGACAATATTTAGAAGAAGAAATATAGGTTTTATATTTCAAAATTATAATTTAGTACCGATTTTAAACGTATATGAAAATATAGTTTTGCCGATTGAATTAGATGGTGTCAAGATTGATGAAGAGTATATTGATTCAATTATAAATACACTTGGTTTAAATAAAAAATTGACAAATATGCCTAATAATTTGTCGGGAGGACAACAACAGCGTGTAGCTATAGCGAGAGCAATTGCAACAAAGCCAGCGATAATTCTTGCCGATGAACCTACTGGAAATTTGGACAGCAAGACGAGCATGGACGTTATAGGACTACTTAAGATAACTAGCCAAAAATTTAACCAAACTATTGTTATGATTACTCACAATGAAGAAATAGCACAACTTGCAGATAGAATTATAAGAATTGAAGATGGGAAAATTGCAAGAGGTGATAAGTAATGAAATTTGAAAATAACAACAAACAGATAATAAAAAAGATAAGCAAAAGATCACTTAAGGCCAATAAGACAAGAAATATTTTTGTAGTTATAGCTATTGTTTTAACTACTTTTATGCTTGCGTGTGTATTCACTTTGGGAATAAGTTTTAATAAAAATTATAAACTTATGAATTTAAGAGATAGAGGTAGCACAGCAAATGCTTATTTAAATAATCCAACACAAAAACAAATTTCAAAAATAAAAGATTTAGATTTGACAGAGTCTATAGGAGAACAAATTACTGTCGGCAATGTAGATTCAAATAAATTAAAGAAACATAATCAAAGTATAGAACTTCAATATATAGACAAAGAGGCGTGGAATAAACAAATCACTCCAGCAGTTGGCGATATAAAAGGGAACTATCCAGAAAAAGAAAATGAAATCATGTTGTCACAGTCTGCAATAAATATTTTAGGATTAAAAGATGTAAAACCAGGGTACAAAATAACATTAAATTGTAATATAAATAAAAAGATACAAATGATAGAATTTGTGATAAGCGGTACTTATATAGATTATTCAATGATCAAGAGAACGGGAATAGATAAATTAGCATATGTATCAAAAAATATCGCACAAAAATACGATTTATCTCTAGAAAAAAACGGAATGCTTAGTATAGATATAAAAGATATGAAAAAAGATGATGCACCGGATATGCTAAAAACAAATATTCATTTAGACAAAGGTCAAGAATTTACGTATTTATACGAAACATCAAATTCAGAGACAAATGCTATAATGACTTCTTTTGTTATGGTTGGAGTAGTTAGTTTATTTATGATTTTGAGTGGATATTTACTAATTTACAATATATTATATATTGCAATAACAAAAGATATTCAGTTTTATGGAATGTTAAAAACAATAGGCGCTTCACCAAAGCAAATTAAGAAAATAGTCAAAGGTCAAGGGTTAAGACTTTCAATAATAGGAATACCAATCGGTATAATTTTGGCGATAATAGTATCATTTATAATAGTACCATCAGTATTAGAGGGATTTAGCTCAGGAAGTTATTATGAAGATATTATGCCTACAAAAGCACATTTCACACCGATAGTATTTATAGGAACAATATTATTTTCATTATTTACAGTATGGATAAGTAGTATAAAACCTGCAAAAATAGCGAGCAAAATCTCACCAACAGAAGCTTTAAATTATACAGGTAGAAAAATTAAAAAACAAAAGAAAAACAGAAAATCTACTAATGGTGGGAAAATATATAAAATGGCTTGGTACAATGTTTTTAGAGATAAAAAACGAGCAGTATTAGTATTTTTATCATTATTTATTGGGATAGTTACATTTTTAAGTGTGAATACATTTATAAATAGTTTGAGCTTAGACAATTATTTATCTAAATATTATCCACATGATTTTGATATAGTAGATATGACTCAAAAGAGTTCAGATGATATAGATAAGCAAGTTAAAAAGATTGAAAATATAGACGGTGTTGAAGAAGTAAATGCAATAAAATTTAGCAAATTACAGATAGATTTCAATGAAAATGTACTTAAACCATCTCTCGAAAATTCATATAAACTATATGGAGATCCAGACACATACAAACAAGAATTAGCAAATTATATAAAACAAATAAAGAGTAACCACAAGAAGTTGACAACTATGGTTGCTTTTATAGATGAAAAGACTATAGAAAAGATAAATAAATCAGAAGGCAATAAAATAGATATAAAAGCATTTAATGATGGAAAATTAGCACTTATAGATAACTTTTTCTATGATAGAAATACAAATTATGATTTTTCAAAAGAAAAAATAACATTGAGAAATCAAAAAAATAATGCAGAATCTACATTGAATGTTCAAATGATACAAAATGGCGAAAAAGATGTTAAGTTTACTGGAGATAATGAAGTTGGAATACCATATATATATGTAAGTAAATCCCTTGTGGATAAGTTTGATGATAATAAAATGACAGATTGGATAACAGTGGACTGCAAAAAAGAATACAGCAAATTAATAAAGAAAAGATTAGACGAGATGGTGGGAGATAATTATATAGATGCAAAAATGGATGCATCAGAAAACTTTACACAAAGCAAAATGATGATGAATGTAGTTGGTGGAGGAGTTTCATTGATATTTATATTTATCGGACTACTTAATTTTGTAAATGTTATGGTGACAAATGTCAATACAAGATTGAGAGAGCTTGCTATAATGGAAAGTGTAGGAATGACTAAGAAACAAATCAAAAAGATGCTTACTTTTGAAGGTTTATATTATGCCTTAATAACTTTGGGTATGATATCTACACTTGGCATGGGAATTATATATGTTATAGCTGAGTTGACACAAAACTTAGCAGATTATGCACAGTTTGTATTCCCGACAAATCAATTAATTTTCTTAGTTGTAGTTATATTGGCGGTTTGTGCTATAACACCGAGAATAGTCTACAAATACAGCACGAAAAAGAGTGTTATAGATAGATTAAGAGAAATAGACAAATAAAATATTGTGTTGCGGATTGTTAAAATTAAAAATGAACGCTAAAAAACAATCCGCAATTTACTGTATCTAGGGGGGCTTATGAAAAATATTTTAATTATTGAAGATGACAAAATGTTAAATAAAGGGGTGGCATTTGCTTTACAAAAAGAAGGATATAATGTGATAAGTGCATATACAAAACAAGAGGGCAAAAAAGAGATAGATAATAATGAGATTGATTTTTTATTATTAGATATTGGATTGCCTGATGGGAGCGGACTTGATTTATGCAAAGAGATAAAAAATAATATAGATTTTCCAGTTGTATTTTTCACAGCTAATGATACAGAAGAAGATATGATAAAAGGGTTTGAAAGTGGTTGTGATGATTATATATCAAAGCCATTTTCAGTAGAGGTATTAAAATTTAAGATAAATGCAATCTTAAAAAGAAGTGATATTAATGCTAAAAAACTATTTATATATAGAGATTTAAAAATAGACTTTGATGCAAAGAGAGTCTATAAAAGAGATAAAGAAATTAAGTTAAGTGCAACAGAGTATAAATTGTTAGAGATACTTTGCAAAAATAAAGGAAAAGCCATGACAAAGGAAATATTGTTAGATAAACTATGGGACTACAATGGAAATTTTGTAGATGAGAATACTTTATCAGTAAATATAAGAAGACTACGCAAAAAGATTGAAGATGATTCTAAAAATCCAACATATATAATTACGCTGTTTGGGATAGGATATATAATCGGGGAATAGATTATGATTAAAAAAATAAAAAATAGTAAATATAGAAAAAAAGATACAACTAAAATAATATCTAATCTAGGAAATATATTAAACTGCGTAACAATCTTACTTTGCATGGGATTCAATATCATAATTTTTATAAAAGTTAAAAACTATGATATCGATATATTTATAATTACACTAATTTTTACTGTGATTATTTTAGGGACATTTTATCTACAAAAGATAATTTTTAAAAATTATATGAATGATATACTTACAAAATTATCAGATATGCTGGCGACTATTTCTGATATGAAAGAAAAAGAAGTATTTTCAATTATAGATGACTCCATATTTTCAAAGCTTCAACATCAAACTTTAAAATTAATAAATATATTAAAATCCCAAAATAAAAAGATAGAAGATGAAAAAAATGAGATAAAATCCTTAATATCAGATATAGCACATCAACTAAAAACTCCACTTACAAATATAAAGATGTATAGTGAATTTTTACAAAATGAGGATTTGTCGGAAGAAGAGAGAAAAGAATTTAATCAAATTGTACTTTTATCTTTAGACAAATTATGTTTTTTAGTAGAGAGTATGATTAAGATGTCTAGGCTTGAAAGTTCCGTAATAAGTCTACATAAAACAAAATCAAATATAAACGAAGCTGTATTAAGTGCGATTACTCAACTTTATAAAAAAGCACAGATTAAAAATATAAAGATAGAGTTTGAAGCAAAAAATGATATTAATATAAATTATGATAAAAAATGGACTACAGAGGCTTTATTTAACATAATTGAAAATGCAGTAAAATATTCAAATCAGGGAAGTACAATTTTTATAAGTACTGAAAAATACGAAATGTTTACTAGAATTGATATAAAAGATGAGGGAATTGGTATATCGGAAGAAGAAATACCGAAAATATTTATGAGATTTTATAGAGGGCAAAATGTGGCAAATGAAGAGGGAATAGGAATAGGTCTTTATTTAAGTAGAGAAATAGTTAGTAAACAGGGCGGATATATAAAAGTTAAATCTTTAAAAAAAGGGAGTATATTCTCAGTATTTTTACCAAATTAAAAAATTTATAGGACATATTAAATTTTTTGAATAAAATCTATGCATATGTAATATATATAAAATATATTTTAAATAGTAAAGGGGATCAATTATCTACTATATTATAAAGTAGATTTAATATCCTAAGATGTAATTAAATTATTAATTCGTATGATGATAAGCCGAGAAGCTACTTAGATGTAGTAAATAAAAAACCAATGAAAGTTTTCAAAACTTGTGGTAAATATTAAAAGGCTATCGGACGAAACTTAGGAGAGGGCGGATACGAATCTCCTATGTCGCTATACAAAATAGCAAAAGACAGAGTAAAGGTGTAAAAACCTAGTTACTCTGTCTTTTTTTTTATCTTGCTAATATAAATTTATCGATAACGCGAGCAACACCATCTTCATCATTAGTGCTAGTCACGTAGTTTGCAATTTCTTTTATTTCATCAGTTGCATTTCCCATAGCAACTCCAAGTCCTGCATATTCTATCATATGCTTGTCATTACCAGCATCTCCAACGCATATAACTTCATCTTGGTTTATGCCAAGTTTTTTAGATAAAAGTCCTATACCAGCACCTTTATTTGCATTACGGTTTAAAATTTCTAAGAAAAATGGTGTACTTCTAACGATAGTATATTTTTCGTAGTATTCTTCTGGTATTTTTTTTATACATTCGTCTAATATTTCAGGATGATCTATCATCATAAATTTTGACATAGCTATATCTTTAGGAACTTTATCTAATTCAGTTACATTTAGATGTGCGCCAGTTAAGTAAGCTTCAAGAATAGTATAATCACTTACATCCTTATTAAAAGTATATACAGTTCTTGTGTCGTAGAAGTGACTTCTAGAACCTACTTCTAAACTAAGATTGTATAAATCACAAAGATCGTTATAGTCTAAAGTTAAGTGAGAGATTGCTTCTCCAGTATATGCATCTTGAACAAGAGCACCATTAAATGTAGAAACATAATCTCCTTCTTCATTAAGATTTAATTCTTCAAGAAAATCTTCAACACCTTTTAAAGGTCTTCCTGTACATAAAACAACTTTAACGCCCTTTTCTTTACTTTTTTTAATTGCTTCTTTAACATTGTCTGTGATTTGATGAGAACTATTTAATAAAGTACCATCAATGTCTAATGCTATTAATTTGTATTCCATATCTACCTCCTAAATATATTTGATTTTTATTATAAGTCAATATTAATTAAAAGTAAATATAATGAAATTTGTATAAAATAAATAGTCGAAAAAGAGATAATAAAATTAAAATGGAAAATATTACGTTAAATATTGACAATTATTGACAAATAATATAGTATATGTAAAAACAAGGTCGAGAGGAAATTATGACCAAAATTAAAAAAATATTATAAAAGGGGGAAAATTTAATGCAACAACAAGAGTATGTAGAAAAACAAATTGAAAAGAAAAGCTTTTCTGACAAAATTTTAAGTAGCATTGAGACAGTAGGTAACAAACTTCCTGATCCAGTAACAATGTTCGTAGGTTTATGTGCAATTATTTTAGTAGTATCTTACTTTGTTGGAACAAGAGGTGTAACTGTAGTTCATCCAGGAACAGGAGAAACTGTAACGGCAGTTAACTTATTAAGTTTTGAACAACTTCAAAATTTATTAGGAAGCATTGTTAGTAACTTCCAAGGATTTGCACCACTTGGACTAGTTTTAGTAACTATGATAGGGGCAGGTGTATGTGATAAATCTGGTCTTATGGTTACAACAATAAAAGCATCTGTTGCTAAAATACCAAAAGAAAGAGTAACTTTAGTAGTTATGACAATCGGTATGTTAGCAAATATAGCATCTGATGCGGGGACAATATTATTCCCACCATTAGCTGCATTAGTTTATTTAGGTGTGGGGAGACACCCATTAATAGGATTATTTTCAGGGTATGCAGCAGTTTGTTTAGGATTTGCTGCAAACATAATGATAAGTGTAAATGATATATTAGCTGCTAGTTTTACTGTGCCAGCTGCACAAATGCTAGATGCTAGTTATGATGCTAATGCAACAATGAACTTAATATTCATGATAGCATCAACTTTCGTATTAATAGGATTATCTACTTGGGTAACTGAAAAAATAATAGCACCTAGATTCGGTAAATATGAAGGAAATGCTCAATTAGACGTAGATCAAAATATTACTAAAGAAGAATCAGCAGGTCTTAAAAAAGCTGGTATAGCTTTACTTATATATATAGCTGCAATAGTAGCTTTAAGTGTAGTAGGTGAAAAACCATTCTTAGCAGATCCAGAAACTGGAGCTTTATTATCTAGTAATGCGCCTTTAATGAAAGGTATGGTTCCTTTAACTGCATTAGCATTCTTTATACCAGGTTTAGTTTATGGTAAAGCTGTTGGAATGATTAAAACAGATAAAGATGTTGTAAAATTAATGGGAGAAGCTATGAGTGATATGGGTGGATACATAATCTTAGCCTTTGTTGCTTCTCAATTCTTACAATTATTCACAAACAGTAACTTGGGAATAATAATAGCTGTTAAAGGTGGGGAATTCCTTGAAAATGCTGGAATAGGTGGACCTGCTTTATTAATAGGATTTATAATTCTTTCATGTTTTATAAACTTATTTATAGGAAGTGCATCAGCAAAATGGGCAATACTTGCACCAATATTTGTACCTATGTTTATGATGGTGGGATATAACCCAGCATTAACACAAATGGCATATCGTATAGGTGACTGTATAACAAACCCATTAAGTCCATTATTCCCATACTTCCCAATAATACTAGCATTCACTAGAAAATATGATGAAGAAGCTGGAATGGGAACAATAATAGCAAATATGATACCATACTCAATAACATTCTTAATAGTATGGACATTATTATTAGTTTTATTTATGGTATTTAATATTCCTCTAGGACCAGGAATACTACCATCATATAGTTTACACTAAGTATTTACTAAGTATTTTATGCAGGCATGGAATGAAACTTTTCCATGCCTTTAAATATAATCATTTATAAATATAAGGAGAGATAATATGTTATCACAAGAGAGAATCATAGATACTTTTATTAAATTAGTCAAAATAGACAGTCCTTCTGGAGAAGAAAGACAAATAGCAGATTATTTAATTAAACACTTAGAAGATAGAGGGTTAGAAGTAAAAGTAGATAATGCTGGAGACAAATTTGGAGGAAATGCAGGAAATATAGTTGCTCATTTAAAAGGAAATAATACAGCAGCCCCAATTACTTTCTGTGCACATATGGACCAAGTAAGTCCATGTAGAGGAGTTAATCCTATAATAGATGGAAATATAATAAGAACTGATGGAACTACAACTTTAGGGGCTGATGATAAATTAGGGATAGCTATAATTTTAGAAGCCTTAGAAGATATAATCGAGTCAAACTGTGAACATAGAGATATATACATCTTATTTACAGTATCTGAAGAAGAGAGTTTATTAGGTGCAAAACAATTTACTGGAGAAAACTTACCATGTAAAGATTTAATCGTGCTTGATTATTTAGGCAAACCAGGAGCTGTTGCTTACAAGGCACCTGCTATGGAAAAGATGAAATGCACATTTAAGGGTAAAAAAGCACATGCAGGTATAGAACCTGAAAAAGGAATAAACGCAATTGTCGTTGCATCAGATGCTATATCAAACATGCATATAGGTAGACTTGATGAACTTACAACTTCAAATATAGGTCGTATAGAAGGTGGAGGAGCTACTAATATAGTTACAGACTCAGTTACTTTTACTGCTGAAATACGCTCTCATATAGCAGATAGACTTCAAGAAGAAATAGCACATATGGAGAAATGTTGCAAAGAAGCAGCAGAAAAATTTGGTGCAGAATATGAGTTTACACATGAAAATTGTTACCCACCATTTTCACTTGATTTAGAAAGTGATTTATATAAACTTACAGAAAAAGCTATGTTAAAAGAGGGAATAACTCCAGAACCGATTGTAATCGGAGGTGGAAGTGATGCCAATATATTAGCAGCATTAGGATATCAAAGTGCAATACTAAGTATGGGAATGTATGAACCACATGCAGTAACAGAATATCTAAAAATAGATGAGATGATGGATACATTAAAAGTAGTCCGCAATATGATGGATATATAAAGTATATATAATTAAATAAAAATATGAAACAGAAAATATTATAGGGAGAAAAGTCATGAACAAAAGGGAATTAAAAGAATTATGTATTAAGACAATAGATGAAAATAGAGATGAAATTATACGCATCGGGAATGAAATATACAAAAATCCAGAACTAGGATATAAAGAATTCAAATCTACAGAAATCGTAAAAAAAGCAATGGAAAACTTAGAAGGTAGATTAGAAACAGAAATAGCATATACAGGGTGCAAGATTGTTGCAAATGAAGAAAAACAAGGACCAAGAGTTGCTATTATAGGGGAACTAGATTCTGTTATTTGTGCAGATCATAAAGACGCAAATGAACTTGGCAATATACATGCTTGTGGACATAACGTTCAAATTGCAAATATGATAGGGGCTGCATTTGGTATATTAAAATCAGGGGTATTTAAACATCTAGATGGTTCTATGGAATTTATAGCAATACCAGCAGAAGAATGTGTTGACTATGAATATAGAGCTCAATTACAAAAAGAAAATAAAATTAAATATATCGGTGGAAAACAAGAGTATTTATACAGAAATGGTTTTGACGATACTGATATAATTTTACAATGCCATATGATAGGTTTAGAAGAAGGCAAAGAATGTATAATCAATACTGATACGAACGGATTTATGACAAAAATGGTTACATTTATCGGAAAATCTTCACATGCTGGATTTGCACCACATGAAGGTATAAATGCATTAAATATGGCAGAACTTGCAATGAATAATATCAATGCTCAAAGGGAAACATTCAAAGATGAAGACAAAGTAAGAGTAAGTATGGTAATAAGCAATGGGGGAGATTTAGTTAACGTAGTACCTTCAAAAGTTACTATGGAAATTATGGTTCGTGCATTTAGTATCGATGCAATGATAGATGCTAACAAAAAAGTAAATCGTGCTCTTCAAGCAGCAGCATTAGCTTTAGGTGGAAAAGTAGAAATAAAAGATTCTATAGGATATTTACCTATGAAGGGAGATAGAAACCTTGGCGATATTTATAAAGAAAATATGATGGAATATCTTAATTTAACAGATGATAACTTTATAATGGAGTATAAAACAGCTGGTTCAACTGACTTAGGAGATATATCACAAATTATGCCATGTTTACATATTTGGTCAAATGGTATAACTGGAGGCTTACATACAGAAGATTATAAAATGAGAGATGAAGAGAAGGCTTATATCCTTCCAGCAAAAATGTTAGCACTTAGCTTAATAGATCTTCTTTATGATGATGCAAAACAAGCTAAAGATGTAATAAAAGAATTTAAACCTTTCTTTACAAAAGAAGAGTACTTAAAGTTCTTAGAAGATTATGTAGCAACTCATGAATTTAATTATATAGATTAACTTAAAATAATATAAAAGTAATATTTATTTATAAAATCCTCTACATTTAGTAGGGGATTTTATAAATTATGAAGAGAACAATTAGAAAACTGAATTGATAAAAAAATAACATCTAAAAAGCAAGGAAAACGGTTTTAAATCAAGAAATCTAAAAAAATATATTAAAATTTATAGATTTTTGGTAAAAATATAAGTTTATATAGAATTAAAAACAGTGTAAAATCAATGCTTTTATAGAAAAATAAAAAAATAAATGGAAATTTATGATAAAAAAATAACAAACTTATTGACAATATAATCCAAATGGTTTATGATATAAATATGTCAAACAACAGATAAGAAAAATAAGTTTATTGATATAATATTAGACAGTAACAGACAGATTTATAAATCTAATGGGGCATAAATCTGATAAATAAATTTACATTAGATAATAACTATCTAATAAATCACTTTAAATAATAACTACAAAATAATACCGAGTACAAAATATCGAGGGGGATATAGGGAATGATAGTAAACAGTGTAGAAACTTTACAAAGGAAGATGGCTCAAGTAAGAGCAGCACAAGCAGAATTTGCAAAATTCACTCAAGAGCAAGTAGATGAAATCTTCTTCCAAGTGTCAATGGCAGCAAATCAAGCGAGAATACCACTTGCAAAAATGGCTGTAGAAGAAACTGGAATAGGGGTAGCAGAAGATAAAGTAATAAAAAATCACTATGCATCAGAATATATATATAATGCATACAAAGATGTTAAAACTTGCGGAGTTATAGAAAAAGATGATGCGTTCGGAATAACAAAAATAGCAGAACCAATAGGAGTTTTAGCTGGTATAATACCAACAACAAACCCAACTTCAACTGCTATATTTAAATGTTTAATAGCATTAAAATCTAGAAATGGAATCGTGTTTTCACCACATCCAAGAGCTAAAAAATCTACAATAGCAGCAGCAAAACTATGCTTAGAGGCAGCAGTTAAAGCTGGAGCTCCAGAAGGAATCATAGGCTGGATAGATGAACCATCTGTTGAATTATCAGGTGAAGTAATGAGAGAATGTGACACAGTATTAGCAACTGGTGGACCAGGAATGGTTAAAGCAGCTTATTCTTCAGGAAAACCTGCATTAGGAGTTGGATCAGGAAACACTCCAATAATATTTGATGAATCTTGCGATATAAAAGTTGCTGTATCTTCAGTAATACACTCAAAAACTTTCGACAACGGAACAATATGTGCTTCTGAACAATCAGTAATAGTAGATGCTTCTATATATGAAGAAGTTAAAAAAGAATTCAGAGCAAGAAAAGCTTATATAGCTGAAGGGGAAGAATTAGTAAAATTAAAGAAAATAGTTCTTGGAGCAAATGGCTCAATGAACGCTAAATTAGTTGGTAGACCAGCTATAGAAATAGCTCAAGAAGCAGGATTTGAAGTACCAGCTGATACAAAATTAATAATAGGTGAAGCTACTTCAACAGATATATCTGAACCACTAGCTCACGAAAAACTATTCCCATTATTATCAATGTATAAAGCAGAAGATTTTGATGATGCAGTAGATAAAGCAGATGCTTTAGTACAAGGTGGAGGAATAGGACATACTGCAGGTGTATATATAGATGTAGTAAATAACCAAGAAAAATTAGCAGAATTTGAAAGCAGAATGAAAGCTTGTAGAATATTAGTTAATACACCATCAGCTCAAGGTGGTATAGGGGACATATACAACTTTAAATTATCACCATCATTAACATTAGGTTGTGGTTCTTGGGGTAATAACTCATTCTCAGGACAAGTTGGACCACTTCAATTAATAAACATAAAAACTGTAGCAGAAAGAAGGGAAAACATGCTTTGGTTTAGAACACCTGCTAAAACATTTATCAAAAAAGGTTGCTTAGGGGTAGCAATCAAAGAATTAGGACCAGAATACTATGACTTCAAAAAAGCATTTATAGTAACTGACTCATTCTTATATGAAAATGGATACACTAAACCAGTAACAGATCAACTTGATGCTATGGGAATACAACATGCTACATTTGCTGAAGTTGAACCAGATCCAACACTTGCATGCGCTAAAAAAGGTGCAGAACAAATGAGATTATTTAATCCAGATGTAGTAATAGCAGTTGGTGGAGGTTCAGCAATGGATGCTGCTAAAATCATGTGGGTTATGTATGAACATCCAGAATGCAACTTCTTAGATTTAGCAATGAGATTTATGGATATAAGAAAAAGAGTTTATCAATTCCCACAAATGGGTAAAAAAGCTAAATTCGTAGCAATACCAACTTCTTCAGGAACAGGTTCAGAAGTAACACCATTCGCTGTTATAACTGACGAAAAAACTGGACAAAAATATCCACTTGCAGACTACGAACTAATGCCAACAATAGCAATAGTTGATGCTGACATGATGATGCACCAACCAAAAAGCTTAACATCAGCATCAGGAATAGATGCTCTAACACATGCATTAGAAGCATATGCTGCAATGTTACAAACTGAGTTTACTGATGGTTTAGCATTACAAGCAACTAAATCAATATTTGAATATTTACCAAGAGCTTATAAAAATGGAGCAAAAGACCCAATAGCTAGAGAAAAAATGGCTCATGCATCAACAATGGCTGGTATGGCGTTTGCAAATGCATTCTTAGGTGTTTGCCACTCATTAGCTCATAAATTAGGTGCTTACCATCACATACCACATGGTGTTGCAAATGCACTATTAATAAACAAAGTATTAGAGTTCAATGTAAACTCTGCTCCAAGAAAAATGGGTACTTTCCCACAATACGCTTATCCAAATATGTTAGCTAGATATGCTGAAGTAGCTACATTTGTTGGATGCACAGGAACAGACGAAGAAAAATTTGAACAATTACAACAAAAAATCAATGAATTAAAAGAAGCAGTAGGAATACCAAATACAATAAGAGAATTTGGTGTAGATGAGCAAGCATTCTTAGATACATTAGACGAAATGGTTGAGGCGGCATTTGACGATCAATGTACTGGTGCCAACCCAAGATATCCATTATTCTCAGAAATAAGAGAAATGTACTTAAGAGCTTACTATGGAGATGCTGAATATGATGCGATGAATGCTACTGAAGTTCAAAAAGGGGAAGAACCAAAAGTAGTAGAAGTTGAACATAAATCAGAAATAAAAGAAAAAATAAAAGCTAAAGCTGAAAAAGTTAAAGCAGGAGTTAGATAGAACAAATTTATAAATAAAAGTAATATAAAAAACAAAAGGCAAGAATAGGTATTAGTTCTGGATTATCTGGGGGGTACAAAAGAACTATATCGGAAATAAAAACACATACAACAAAAATAGATAAAATCATAAAATTCATAACAATATATAAAAATAGAAACAAAAAAGATAAAAACCATAAAAATAGTTTAGTTTAGAAAAAATAGTTTAATTTAAAAAAAGTTTAAAAATACCATGTATTAAAAAACAGATTTATATACCGAAAGAGGGGGGAGCGAAGCCCCCTCTTTTGTGTTAATGATATTAAAAATTATGACTAAAAATTATATTTTTTGTAACCAAAGGGTAAGATTTTTCATAAAATAAAAATACAAATAATAAATATTATTTGTATATAAATTTAAAATAATGGATAAAATATTAAAAATATTTATTGACAATAAAGATATATTGATGTAAATTTATATTATGAAAATTGGAAAATAATTCAAAAGGCAATGAAGAGAAGAGTAGTTATATATACTGAGTTAGAGCGAGCTGGTTATGGTGTGAGTCCAGTACAAAGTTTATAATGAAGAACATCTCGGAGCTACTAACCGAAATCATATTGAGAGTAGACTTAGTCGGAACCAAACCGTTACAATTGGTGACGTATAATAGTACGTTAATTGAGGTGAACATTAGTTAATTTAGGTGGTACCGCGGAAGCACAGTCTTTCGTCCTATAGATAGGATGAAGGGCTTTTTTTATTGGGATAATGGGGATTAGTCCAATGTTATCATCTGAAATATGATTTTGAAAACTACAAATTAGAATATATTTAAAATTAAGAGAAAAGGGAGTATAAGATTATGTGTTTAGTAATACCAAAAGAATATAAAAACAGCTTAGGTGTAATAGAAACTCAACAAGCAATTAAAGATTTAAAGGATTTCTTTGAAAATAGATTAGGCGAAATGTTAAAACTAACAAGAGTATCATCACCATTATTCGTTTTACCTGAAACAGGTACAAACGACAACTTAAACGGTGTAGAAACACCAGTAAGTTTTGAAGTACCATATCTTCACAAAGATGCAGAAATAGTACATTCACTAGCAAAATGGAAGAGAATGGCGCTTAAAAAATACGGTTTTCCAGTTGGTAGAGGGTTATATACTGATATGAATGCAATCAGAAAAGACGAAGAACTAGACAACTTACACTCATTATATGTAGACCAATGGGACTGGGAACTTGTAATAGCAAAAGAAGACAGAACTATGGATACATTAAAAGAAGTAGTTAGAGATTTATTTGAAGTATTTAAAGAAACTGAAGAACATGTTCATGAACTATATCCAGAAGTAGGATGTGAATTACCAGAAGAAATCACATTTATAACTTCTCAAGAATTATTAGATATGTATCCAGATTTAACACCAAAAGAAAGAGAAGATGCTATAGTTAAAGAAAAGAAAGCAGTATTTTTAATGCAAATAGGAAAAACATTAAGCAATGGTAAAAAACATGATGGAAGAAGTCCAGACTATGATGATTGGGATTTAAATGGAGATATATTATTCTACAACTCAGTTTTAGACCAAGCGATAGAACTTTCATCTATGGGAATTAGAGTAGATGAAGATGCCTTAGAAAGACAATTAAAAGCAGCTGGATGCGAAGATAGAAAAGAACTTGACTATCATAAAGCATTATTAGCTGGAAAATTACCTTACACAATAGGTGGAGGAATTGGTCAATCTAGAATATGTATGTTCTTCTTAAACAAAGCTCATATAGGTGAAGTTCAAGTTGGAATTTGGCCACAAGAAATGATTGAAGAATGTAGTGAAGCAGGAATAGAATTATTATAAGATAGACAATATTTAAAGATATAAATAGGGAACTGTATAACATTTAAGTTTATACAGTTCTTTTTTTAATTGCAAGGAAATTATAGATTGTCTGGTTTTTAGATAAGTACAATTTCTTTATTATAGAAGGTAATAATAGTTTTAAAAGAATGAGTACTTAGTGATATTCAATATAAATTTATCGAAAAACAATAAAAATAGATTGACATACAATAAAGCTGGGACTATAATTTAGTTAATAATGATACAGGGGATTATTAAGTATCATAAAGGAATATAAAAACTTTGTTTTTAGGAGGGGTATATATGTTTAAAAATAAATCTTTAATAATAGCGGCTTTAGTTGTAATTGTAATGGGCTGTATTTCACTTTGGTATTTTGGGAGACCAGTTGGAACTGAACAATCATACAATATAATCGCCATCAATAATACGGGAGGAGACATAAAAAGTATAGGTTATGAGACACAAAAACAATCTGGTGGTGTAATTAATGCAGATAACAGCATGATAAAAAATAAGGACGAAATATATTTAGAGATAGATGAATCAAAATTTAAAATGTTGATTACAGACAAAGACGATAAAAAGTTTTTGAGCCAAGAAATGACTATAGATTTAAATAAAGATAAAAAATATGAAGTATCAATTGAAAAAGATAAAAATAATGAATATACATTTAAGATAAGGGAGACATGGAGATGAGTTTTACAGGAATAATTTTTTTAATAGCTTTGATTCTTATCATAGGAGTTATTATAGGATTTTTAATAAAATCAAAATTATTAAGTTTAATATGTGGTGTATTATCAGTATTAATAGTTTTATTTTGGTTTTTAGTAGCATCAGGTATTCTAACAAACTGTGGATAACCTAAAACAATTCTATACTTGTATTATTTTGGATAAAAATATGTTATCATAAACTTGTTTTTGAAAATAATATAGGGAGGAATTGAGATTTGATTAGTTTATTGTTAATGGGGCAAATAGGACAATTATTCTTGATGATACTTATGGGATATATCTTAGTAAAATCAGGATTGTTAAAATCACAAGACAGCAAAACAATATCTGTAATCGTGCTTTATTTAGTAATACCATGCACAATAATAAATTCATTTCAAGTAGATTACACAACAGAAACAAGAAATGGATTGATTTTAGCAGTTGTAGCAGCAATTTTCATACATATAATATTCTTTGCTTTAACAAAAATATTAGGTACAATTTTTAAATTTAATTCTATTGAAAAAGCATCTATTATATATAGCAATGCAGGAAATTTAATTATACCAATAGTAGCAGGAATTTTAGGAGATGAATGGGTATTATATTGCTGTGGATTTATGTCAGTACAGCTTGTGTTTTTATGGACACATTGTAAAATGATGATAAGTGAAGAAAAAGGAGCAGATTTAAGAAAGATAATCGTAAATGTAAATACAATAGCTATTTTAATAGGATTTGTTTTATTTATAACTGGAATAAAATTACCTGGCATAGCTAAAGATACTGTGGCAGCAGTTTCAAAATTAATTGCACCACTTAGTATGATAGTTTCGGGGATGTTGATGGCAGGTGTAAGACTTAGAACAATATTTACAAATAAAAGAATTTACTTAGTTGCACTTATGAGGATGATAATTTATCCAGCTGTTGTATTAGTGTTTTTCAAATTAACAAATGCAACGAGTTTTGTTGATAACGGATATACTATATTACTTATAAGCTTTTTGGCAACAATGACACCATCTGCATCTACAGTAACCCAAATGGCCCAAGTTTATGATAATGATGCTGATTATGCCAATGCTATAAACGTATTTACAGTATTAATTTGTATAGCAACAATGCCACTTATGGTTATGGCTTATGAGATGTTATTAAAACTTTAGATGAAATTTTATTATAGGTGTAAATTTTTAAAAAGCATATAAAATTATACTATTATAAAATTTTGTATAATCTAAAAAAATATAATATTTTGCAAATGAGATACACTATTTTATGAGAAATCAGTCAGTCACTTGACTTGATAAAAATAAAATCGTATATTTAAAAAAAGAAGATTTGAAGGCTCTATAGTTTAGATAAAAGCTATAGAGCCTTTATGTATTTATAAATAATTTTAAGGTAAATATTTATCTAAATTTTAATAACAACAAAAGATAAAAAAACAAAGGGGGTTGTGTATATTGAAAACTTTTCAAATAAATACAAAGATTAATTTTGGTCAAGGTGCACTTGCATCATTAGAAAAACTAGAAGGTAAAAGAGTATTATTAATAACAGATCCATTTATGGTCAAATCTGGTTTAGTGAATGAACCTATTAAATATCTACAAAAATCTGAATACACAGTTTTTAGTGATATAGTTCCAGACCCACCGATAGAAGTAGTAACATCAGGGATAAAAGTATTCAAAGAATTTATGCCAGATGCAGTTGTTGCATTAGGTGGAGGTTCAGCAATAGACAGTTCAAAGGCTATAGTTTATTTTTCTAAGAAAATATTGAATCTAGGACATGTTCAATTAATAGCAATTCCAACAACAAGTGGAACAGGTTCAGAGGCAACTTCATTCTCTGTAATAACTGATAAACAAAAAGGTGCAAAATATCCTATAGCATCTGATGAATTATTGCCAGATGTTGCAATACTAGACCCAGAGCTTGTAAAAAGTGTTCCACCTAATGTAACAGCTGACACAGGGATGGATGTACTTACTCATGCAATAGAAGCCTATGTATCAACACAATCTCATGACTGTTCAGATGCATTAGCAGAAAGGGCTATCAAATTAGTTTGTGAGTATTTACCTAAAGCCTATGCCGATGGAAATGATATAAAAGCTAGAGAAAAAATGCACAATGCATCTTGTCTAGCTGGGATAGCATTTGACAAGGTTTCACTAGGGATAAATCACTCAATTGCACATGCAATCGGAGCAAAATTCCATATATCACATGGTAGGGCAAATTCATTATTACTAGTACATGTTATAGATTATAATTCACAAATAGATGGATACAAGACTACTGAATTTTCTGAGGCAGCTAAAAAATATGCAGAGATATCATCTTTCTTAAAATTAAATATTTTTAATGAAAAAGTAGCAGTTGATAGCTTAAAAGATGCTATTATTAAATTACAAAAACAATTAAATATGCCTCTTACACTGACAGAGTGTGGTATAGACCCAAAAGAAGTAGAAGCTATGAAAGATGAAATAGCAGAACTTGCTTTAAACGACAATTGTACAAAAACAAATCCAGTTAAACCGACTAAAGAAGATATAATAAAAATTCTAGAGAAAATAATATAAAGACTAGAAGTTAAACAGAAAGGAAGGGGAGTAATGGAAGGGGAAAACAAACAAAGGATAATCCAGGAATATGTTCCTGGTAAACAGGTAACACTTGCACATATTATTGCAAATCCAGTTGAGGATATTTATAAAAAACTGGGACTAGTAGTAGATAAAAGAGAGTCACTAGGTATTTTAACTATAACTCCAAGTGAAGCAGCAATAATTGCAGCAGATGTTGCAACAAAAGCATCTGATATATCACTAGGATTTATAGATAGATTTAGTGGTTCACTAGTAATATGTGGAGATGTAAGTGCAGTAGAGTCTGCGATAAAAAATATATTAAATGTTTTAGGTGATATGTTAGGATTTTCATCTACTAGAATTACGAGGACTTAATTATGAAGAAGATAATTTTTATGGGGAAAACAGGTTGTGGAAAGACGACATTATGTCAAAAACTAGACCAGTTAGAATTGAAATATAGAAAAACTCAATCAATAGACCTTTATACAGATGCTATAGATACACCTGGAGAGTATATCGAAAATAGGGGATTTTATAATGCACTTATAGTAGCCGCAAGTGATGCAAAGACTATAGGCGTAGTTTATGATGCAACACAAGAGAGAAATTACATAGCACCAGGATTTGCAAGTAGGTTCCCAAAAGAGGTAATAGGTATAATTACAAAAATAAATTTAGCAACAGAAACACAAATTGATTATGCATCTGAAATGCTAGGTATGATAGGTGTAAATAAGATATTTAAAGTAGATACAATTGACAATGTTGGAATAGATGAGCTATTTAAATACTTAGAATCAAAATAGAATATAATAAAAAAGGTTATCCCAAATCAATTGTAGAATATTGTAAATGGGGTAACCTTATTAATTTTATTTGGATCTTTTGAATGTTCTTATGTCATTAGCATATATTTCTGATTTTTTATCTAAAAAAGTTATGAAATCAGAATCTTTTTTTAGTTTAATATTATTGTTGTGTATTTTTGCAATATTATATCTGTATATGTAGTTGATAGTATTATTGTTTTCTAGTTTTCTAAGTTTTAAAATATTCATTTTTACATCGACTAATTCACTAACTTTTTCTGCATATTTCGTATACATTTCCTTATCTTCTGGAGTTAATGTTTTTAAAATCATTATGTTTTGATGTTCATAGGAAAAGTTATCTGCCTTTTTTAGGGCAATTTTAGTTTTAGTAAAAGTATATCTTACATATGCATACCAGCGTAATCTTAGTTTTAGATAGTATTCAGTATCATTAGTAGTTCTAGTAGAGTAATTTTTTGTAATACTGAAATCTTTTACTGTAAATTTATATTCAGAAATAGTATTATATAGAAAACTACTTATTATATAAGAAAGTTTGTTGAATAAACTATTACAAGTCTTATAAAATTTATAATCATATATATCTATATCTAAATTAGATAATGAAGCTTTAAATCTTATTTTGTAATATAAAAATCTTAATATGAAAAATAATACAACTAGACCGAATAATATTCTAAAGTAAGTCGATAAACTGGAATCGAATAAGAAGTATTGCCCAACATGGAAAATCCCAATTCCCAATGATGCAAATATAACAATGAATAATTCGCTCAATAGATATACCCCCTTTATATGTAAAACTGCATACATAAATATTTCTTAATATCATTTATTATAAAAAAATTAAAGTTATAAATATAATATCATACAAGGATGATAAAATTATAATAAGCAAATATTTTGCAACAAGTGAGTAAAAAATTACACTTTTCATCTTAGTTATGATAAAATTTAACATATATACAAAAAATGGAAAAGTATGAGCTTTGATAGAATTTTTTAATTTTTTTTTTTAAGTTGTTTTTAGTCCTATTGATGGGTAGACCAAATATCACTATTAAGGGTCATTAAATAAGGGGGATTTTATTTATATGGTTACAGATATGAAATTAGAAGAGCTAATAGATATAAATGTGCTCCAGGAAGTACAGGATATATTTGCAAAATCGACAGGTGTAGCAGCTGTAACAGTAGATTATGAAGGCAAGCCAGTAACTAATCCTAGCAATTTTACGGATTTTTGTACAGAACTTAGAAAAAATCCAAAATGGAGAGAAAAATGCTATAAATGTGATGCATATGGGGGAATACAATCGTTAATCAATAGAGAACCACACATATACAAATGCCATGCAGGACTATATGATTTTTCTGTCCCAATTGTAATAGATAATAACTATGTTGGAGCAATATTAGGGGGACAAGCTAAATTAATTGATGAAGATGAATGCGATGAAAAAACAGGAGCATTTGGAAAATTATCTAAATGGAGTGGTGAAAAATTAACAAAATGTTATAACTCGATAGGGCAAAAAAAATTTGAAGATGTAGAATCTGCTGCATATCTAATCTATAAAATTTCTACATATATGGTAGAACATAAATTTGTAAACATGGTAAAAAAAGAACTACTAGATACACAAATGAAATTAACAGAAGAAGAAAGTAAAAGAAGAAATTTAGAAAAAGTATTAAAAGAATCAGAATTAAAAGCATTGCAATACCAAGTAAATCCACATTTTATGTTTAATGCATTAAATACTATACAAAATCTAGCATACTTAGAAGATGCTCCAAAAACACAAGATATCATACATAGCTTTTCAGACTTAATAAAATATAGTTTAAGAAATGAAGATACAAAAACTACTTATGTATATGATGAAATAAATTATATTAAAAGCTATATGAATATCCAAAAGGCTAGATTTGGGGATAAAATAAACTATAGTATAGATATAGATAAAAAATATTATGATCTTAAGTGTCCTTTTATGATATTACAACCTATCTTAGAAAACTTTGTGAAGTATGTAGTTGAGAGAAGTGTTGATACTGCAGAAATTAATATAAAGGGATATGAAAGTGGAAACGATTTTGTGTTAGAAATAATGGATAATGGAGAAGGAATTTCTACAGAAAAGATAAGAAGAATTCTAGAGGGATATGATTATAAGAACAAAGGTCAAAGTACAGGACTTTACAATATAAATCAAAGACTTGTAGACTTATATGGAAAAGAATATGGTCTACAAATGTACAGCGCTAATTTTAAAGCAACGGGTCTTATAACAAGTATAAAAATACCTATGGTTGAGGTGAAGAATAATGTATAAGATATTAATTGTAGAGGATGAATATTTGTCTGCTAATGTTTTAGAATTAATTATTTCGAAAGAATTTAAAGAAAAAGTAGAAATAATAAAAGCTGATAATGGATTAAGAGGAAAGCAAATTATAAAGCAAAATGAAGTTGATTTAGTTATTATGGATATTAATATACCTATAATTAATGGAACAGAGCTTTGCAAATATATTAGAATAAAGAAAAATGACATGCCGATAATCGTTATAACTAGTGATTATAACGATAAATTAGCAGAAAGACTTTTTAAATTAGAAGTCAATGAATACTTTATAAAGCCAGTAAGGGCCGAGGTTATAATTAAGACAATAAAAAAATATATCAATAAAAATAAAGTAGAAGTTAAAAACGAGCAAGAATATTGTTTAGACAATTTGGAAAAAGAGATTTTAAAAGTCTCAAAACCAGAGATTATAACAAAATTAAGCTCATATATAAATTTTATATTTAGTCAAAAAGAAACTAACTATATTATGAAAGAAATAACTAATCTAGGATTAAAATTAGATAAAATAGTTAATAAGAATAAGATCAATGCAAGTGATGCAATATCACAAAAAATAAATGAGATGATAGCACATCCATTTATATATAAGGATGCTAATGGGCTTATATTACAAGTGAGTAATATAATAACCGAAATATTTGATATTATATATCAAAACAAAATAAATAATAACTTTAATGAATATACACAAGAAGCAATTGATTATGTTGAGAGAAATATTAAAAAGAATATAACCTTAGAAGAAGTTGCTAAAAATATAAATATAACACCTCATTATTTAAGTAAGATATTTAAAAAAGAGGTTGGAGTAAATTTTGTAACATATGTAACAGATCGAAAAATAGATTTGGCGAAAGAAATGTTAGAAGATAAAAATATACCAATAGTAAACATATCAATATCATTAGCATTTAATCAACCAAACTATTTTAGCAAAGTATTTAAGAAAAAAGTCGGTGTAACACCTAGTGAATATAGAGAACAATGTTTAAAAAATAAAACATATTTGCGTATATAATTAATAAGATAAATATTTAAACAAAGCGCGGGAAAACCTTCGCTTTGTTATTTTTTGCGAAAAATTACCTAAAGCGGTGGCAAAGGTATTTAGCTGTCAACACGATTTAAGTTAATTTTTAACCATGATAATATTTTGTTATCATTGATAACAAAAAGCAAAAAAAGTATATTTTAAAAATTAAAATTTTATTGTCTCGTATACAATAACAAAAAATACAGCGATATTTTACCCCAAAAGGGTAATTTTTTTTTGCTAAAATATGCACTAATAGTTTAACTAATTCTCATATCAATTGAGATACACTTTTAATTAAGCAAATAAATAAAAATAAAAAAATCAAATAGCAACACAAATTAACAATTCTAAATAATATCTTATTTTGTATGAAATAGGAGGGAGGTTACTAGGTATGCAAAGAGAAGCTCTAGGAATGATTGAAACTAAAGGGTTAGTTGGTGCGATTGAAGCAGCAGATGCAATGGTCAAATCAGCAAACGTTTTTTTAGTTGGATATGAAAAGATAGGTTCTGGATTAGTAACTGTAATGGTAAGAGGGGATGTTGGAGCTGTAAAAGCTTCAGTTGATGCAGGAGCAGTAGCTGCTCAAAAAGTTGGAGAAGTAGTATCTATACATGTAATCCCAAGACCACATACAGATGTAGAAAGAATATTACCAAAACAACAATTATAAAACCTATAAATTTTAATTTAAAACCAAAAATTCGAGGAGGAATAATAATATGAATGAAGATTTAATGCAAAAAATTATGGGCGAAGTTATGAAAAAAATGGCTGATGCACCTGCAACAGAAGCTCCAGAAGCAAAATGTGCAGCTAAAGAAGAAGCTGAAAAAGTTCCTTGCACTGCAAACTTTACAGGTTGTGGATTAACAGAATTCGTTGGAACAGCTATAGGAAGTACTATAGGACTTGTAATAGCAAACTTAGATGCAGGTATACATGAAGCTTTAAAAATAGATCCTAAATATAGATCAATAGGTATAATCGGGGATAGAACTGGTGCTGGTCCTCAAATATTCGCAGCAGATGAAGCTGTAAAAGCAACAAACAGTGAAATAGTATTAATCGAACTTCCAAGAGATACTGAAGGTGGCGCAGGACATGGTTCATTAATCATATTCGGAGCTGAAGATGTATCAGATGCTAGACGTGCTGTAGAAGTAACATTAAAAGAATTAGATAGAACTTTTGGTGATGTATATGGAACTTCAGCAGGACACTTAGAATTCCAATACACTGCAAGAGCTAGTTATGCTTTAAATAAAGCATTTGGCGCTCCAATAGGAAAATCTTTTGGTATAACAGTTGGTGCTCCAGCAGCAATAGGTGTTTTATTAGCAGATACTGCTGTCAAAGCTGCTAACGTTGATGTAGTAGGTGTGTCTACTCCAGGTAATGGTGGAACAAGTTACTCAAACGAAGTTATCTTAACATTCTCAGGAGATTCTGGAGCAGTTAGACAAGCTATAATAGCTGCAAGAGAAGTAGGTTTACAAGTTCTTAAAACTTTAGATGGAACAGAACCAACATCAACTACAGTACCATATATATAAACAGAAATTAAGCGATAAAGTTTTAAATAGAATAATTTAAGAAGGAGAGTGAACGTTTTGAGATCTAAACGTTTTGAAGTATTAGAAAATAGACCAGTTAACCAAGATGGTTTCGTAAAAGAATGGCCAGAAGTTGGTTTAATAGCAATGGAAGGACCTAATGATCCAACTCCAAGTATAAAACTAGAAAACGGTGTAGTAGTAGAATTAGATGGAAAAGCAAGAAAAGACTTTGATATGCTAGATTACTTCATAGCAGATCACGGTATTAACTTAGAAAAAACTGAAGAAGTTATGGCTATGGATTCTTTGCAATTAGCTAGAATGTTAGTTGATATAAACGTAACAAGAGCTGATATAGTAGGTTTAACAACAGCTATGACTCCAGCAAAAATAACTGAAGTTGTATCTCAATTAAACGTATTAGAAATGATGATGGCTCTTACAAAAATGAGAGCTAGACAAAGACCATCAAACCAATGCCACGTTACAAATGTTAAAGATAATCCAATACAAATAGCTGCAGATGCTGCAGAAGCTGCTCTTAGAGGATTTGACGAACAAGAAACTACAGTTGGTATAGTTAGATATGCTCCATTTAATGCACTTGCAATAATGATAGGTGCACAAGTTGGTAGACCAGGTATACTTACTCAATGCGCAGTTGAAGAAGCAACTGAACTTGAATTAGGTATGAAAGGTTTCACTGCATATGCTGAAACAGTTTCAGTATACGGAACTGAACCAGTTTTCATGGATGGTGATGATACTCCATGGTCTAAAGGTTTCTTAGCATCTTCTTATGCATCAAGAGGATTAAAAATGAGATTTACATCTGGTACAGGTTCAGAAGTTCAAATGGGATATGCTGAAGGTAAATCAATGCTTTACTTAGAATCTAGATGCTTATATGTAACTAAAGGTTGCGGTGTTCAAGGTATCCAAAATGGTTCAGTAAGTTGTATAGGTGTGCCTGCTGGTGTTCCAAGTGGTATAAGAGCCGTATTAGCAGAAAACTTAATAGCTGCAATGCTTGACTTAGAGTGTGCATCTAGTAATGACCAAACATTCACTCACTCTGATTTAAGAAGAGTTGCTCGTTCATTAATGCAAATGGTACCAGGTACTGACTTTATATGCTCAGGATACAGTGCTACTCCAAACTACGATAATATGTTCGCTGGATCTAACTGGGATGCAGAAGACTACGATGACTGGAATATAATCCAAAGAGACTTAAAAATCGATGGTGGTTTAAGACCAGTTAAAGAAGAAGACGTAGTAAGAGTTAGAAATAAAGCTGCAAGAGCTATACAAGGATTATTCAAAGAATTAGGATTAACTGAAATAACTGATGCAGAAGTAGAAGCAGCTACTTATGCACATGGTAGTAAAGATATGCCGGATAGAAATGTAGTTGAAGACTTAAAAGCTGCAGAAGATATGATGGCAAGAGGAACTACAGGAATAGATATAATAAAAGCTTTATATAGAGCTGGATTTGAAGATGTTGCAGATAGCGTATTCAAATTAAGCAAACAAAAAGTTGCTGGGGATTACTTACACACAGCAGCAATACTTGACAAAGACTTCAAAGTTCAAAGTGCTGTAAACTGCCCTAATACATACGCTGGACCAAAAACAGGATATCAAGTTGAAGGCGAAAGATGGGAAGAAATCAAAAACATCAACAACGCTAAGAGTCCAGAGGATTATTAAGAGAGAGGTGAGATATTATGGCAATAGATGAAAGAGTTTTAAGAAGTGTAATAGAAGAAGTTATAAAAGAAATAGCACAAGAAGGAGGGATAACACAAGAAGCTGCTCCTGCTAAAGAAGAAGTTAAAGCAGAGACTCCAGCACCAGTAGCTAGCCCAGTCCCAGAAGAGGAAGTAAGTAAATTAGTTATAACTGAAGTTGGAGACTTTGTTCCAGATCACAGACCAGACGAAGTTGTAATAGGATTAGCTCCAGCATTCGGTGTTCATCAAACTAAAACTATAATAGGTATAGACCACGCAAAAGTATTAAAAGAAATAATAGCTGGTATAGAAGAAGAAGGCTTAAGTTATAGATTTGTAAAAGTATACAGAACTTCAGATGTATCTTTCATAGCTCATGATGCAGCTGAAATGAGTGGTTCAGGAATAGGAATAGGAATACAATCTAAAGGTACTACAGTAATACATCAAAAAGATTTACCACCACTTAGTAATGTAGAATTATTCTCTCAAGCTCCATTAATAGATTTACCAACATACAGAGCTATAGGAAAAAATGCAGCTAAATATGCTAAAAATGAATCACCTACTCCAGTGCCAGTTAAAAATGACCAAATGGCTAGACCAAAATATCAAGCAATAGCAGCATTATTACATATAAAAGAAACTCAATACGCAGATAGAAATAAAAAACCTCAAGAATTAAAAGTTGAGTTTAAATAATAGGGAGGTCCAAAATGAGTCAAAATGATGTATTAATAAAACAAATAGTTGAAGAAGTATTAAAAAATTTAGGACAAGCAGAAGCTCCAAAAGCTGCATGCACTCCTAAACAAGAATGCTGTAAAGTTACAGCAGAAAACTACCCACTAGGGGAAAAAATGAGCAATAAAATAAAAGCTCAATCAGGAATGGCATTAGACGATTTAACTTTAGATAAAGTTATAAACGGTGAAATAAAATCTGAAGATATAAGAATAGCTCCAGAAACTCTAGAAATGCAAGCTCAAGTTGCAGAATCTGTAGGAAGAGACGCATTTGCATCAAACCTTAGAAGAGCGGCTGAACTTATAGCAGTTCCAGATAAAAGAATACTTGAAATATACAATGCTTTAAGACCTTATAGATCTACAAAAGATGAATTATATCAAATAGCTGATGAATTAGAAAATCAATACAATTGCAAAATAAATGCAGCATTTGTTAGAGAAGCAGCAGATGTTTACGCATTAAGAGGAAGATTAAGAGCTGAGTAATTAATGTTTATGGAGGTATGCTATGGAAATAGTGGCAGGTATAGATATAGGTAATGCTACTACTGAAGTAGCTCTAGCTAAAATACAAAATAACAATATTGAATTTTTATCTAGTAGCATAGTTCCAACAACAGGAATTAAGGGAACTAAACAAAACATCAATGGTGTGTTTAATTCCCTTAGAAAAGCTCTAGATAAAGCAAATTTAGCTTTAAGTGATTTAGATAGAATTCGAGTTAACGAAGCTGCACCAGTAATTGGTGATGTAGCTATGGAAACTATAACTGAAACAATAATTACTGAATCTACTATGATAGGTCACAACCCTAACACTCCTGGAGGACAAGGTGTAGGAGTTGGTGTTACAGCTTTAATAACAGACTTAGAAAATGTAAGAGAAAAAGAAATTATAGTTGTAGTTCCTGAACAAGTTAATTTTGAATTCGCAGCGAAATTAATAAACCACTATAGCAATAGATTCAATATAAATGGAGCAATAGTAAAAAATGACGATGGAGTTTTAATAAATAATAGGCTAGACCATAAGATACCTATTGTCGATGAGGTAACTTTAATAGATAAAGTTCCAATTGGAATGCTGTCAGCTATAGAAGTAGCACCAATCGGTAAGGTTATCGAAGTTTTATCTAACCCATATGGAATAGCTACATTGTTTGATTTAACTTCAGACGAAACAAAACATGTTGTTCCAATTGCTAGGGCTCTTATAGGAAACAGATCAGCAGTAGTTATCAAAACTCCTAAAGGAGATGTCAAAGAAAGACGTATTCCAGCAGGAGAGATAGAAGTAATAGGAGAAACAAAAAAATCTAGAGTAAATGTAGATGCAGGAGCTCAAGAGATAATGAAAGCAGTAAATTCCGTTAGCCCAATAAGTGATATAAAAGGGGAAAGCGGAACTAATGCAGGGGGAATGTTAGAAAGAGTAAGACAAGTAATGTCTAATCTTACAAATCAACATCCAAATCTAATAAAAATTCAAGATTTACTAGCTGTTGACACATTCGTTCCTCAACATATTAAAGGTGGTCTTGCAAAAGAATTTGCCTTAGAAAATGCTGTAGGAATTGCAGCAATGGTCAAAGCTGACAAACTTCAAATGCAAATGATTGCAGATGAACTTAGCGAGAAATTAAAAATACCTGTTGAGGTAGGCGGAGTAGAAGCCGACATGGCAATAAGGGGAGCTCTTACTACACCAGGTAGTAGCAAACCGTTAGCTATTTTAGATATGGGAGCAGGTTCTACAGATGCTTCTATAATAACTCGCGAAGGTCATATAAAATCTATACATCTAGCAGGTGCAGGAAATATGGTCACTATGCTTATCAAATCTGAACTAGGAATAGAAGATTTTGAATTAGCAGAAGACATAAAGAAATATCCTCTAGCAAAAGTAGAGAGTTTATTTAACTTAAGACATGAAGATGGAACAGTTGAGTTTTTTAATAATCCACTAGATCCAAAAGTATTTGCAAAAATAGTAATCCTAAAAGAAGGCAATATGATTCCTTTAGAAGGAAACTATTCTTTAGAAAAAGTAAAACTAGTTAGAAAAAATGCTAAAGAAAAAGTATTTGTAACTAATGCACTTAGAGCTTTAGCAGATGTAAGTCCTACAGGAAATATCAGAGATATGGAATTCGTAGTACTTGTTGGAGGTTCAGCACTTGACTTTGAAATTCCACAATTAGTAACCGATGCACTATCACAGTACAACATAGTTGCAGGGCGAGCTAACATAAGAGGAAGTGAAGGACCTAGAAACGCAGTCGCTACAGGACTTATTTTATCTTCTATTGAAGAAGGTGAAGTTATTGGATAATATTAGTAGATTCGCAAGTAAAAAACCTCAAATAAAAGTTTATTATAACGAAAATATTCAAGATGTTGAATATATCAAAGAAATATTATTGGGAATTGAAGAGGAAGGAATTCCATATCAATTAGAAGCTAAAAACTCAGGAAGTGCAGTTCAAATAGGCCATGAAGCTAGTTTTGAATCGACTCTTGGTGTAGGAATTGGTATAGATAAAAATGAGATAGTACTTCATTACAATAAATTAAAAGAAGATAGCCCAATATTTAGAATTAAATTTACAAGTAAAGATAAACAAAAACGATCTTTAGGGGCAAATGCAGCAAGATTAGTGACAAGAATGCCTTTTAAAGAAATTGAAGATTTAGGGTAATATCAAAGGAGGTTATTGATATGTCCCAATTAGCAATTGGAATGATTGAAACGATGGGTCTTGCTGCTGGAATTGAAGCTGCTGATATTTGTCTAAAGTCTGCAAATATTAATTTGGTTGGATATGAGTTTGCAAGAGGAAGCGGAATGACTGTAGTAAAAATAGAAGGTAATGTAGGTGCAGTAAAAGCTGCCATAAGTGCAGCTACAGCAGCTTTAGGTAAATTAGGCAAGGTTCATGCACAAATGGTTATACCAAGACCAAGTGATAGCATTGATATGCTTATAAGAAATGAAAGTACTGTGGGATATGAAACTGAAAAAGAAGAAATCCCAAAAGTTGAACAAAATGAAGCTCCTTCAGATAAAGAAGATGATTTAAATCAAGAAAAGGCTGATGAGTCAGAACAAAAAGATGAAACGGATGAAGATATAAATAATCAAGATTTAGATGAAGAGCAAATAATAGAAGACGAAAATAACGAAGTGACTGAACAAGATGAGGCCACAGAGGAATCTGATGAAAATTCAGATGATACTGACCAAGATTCAAGTGAAGAAACTTCTAAATCATATACATGTAATATATGTAAAGATCCTAAGTGTCCAAGACAAAAAGGAGACTTGAGAATTTACTGTATTCACTACAAAGAAAATAAAGAAAAAAATAAAGATAACAAAGATAAGTAGGAGGAATGAACCATGGGTGAAGCATTAGGAATGATAGAAACTAAAGGATTAGTTGGTGCTATAGAAGCAGCAGATGCAATGACAAAATCAGCTAACGTAGAATTAATAGGATATGAAAAAATAGGTTCAGGATTAGTAACTGTAATGGTAAGAGGAGATGTTGGTGCTGTTAAAGCTTCAGTAGATGCAGGTGCTGTTGCAGCTGAAAAAGTTGGAGAAATAGTATCTAAACATGTAATCCCAAGACCACATACAGATGTTGAAAGAATACTACCAAAAAGAGCTGAATAATTAAAAATAAATATATAGGTGATTAAAATGAATATATCTCAAGAACAATTAGTAAATATAGTTACAAAAATCGTTATGGAGAAAATGCAACAAGATGATGACATTTTAATCCCTATAGGTGTTTCAAATAGACATATACACTTATCTAGAGAAGATTTAGATTTTTTATTTGGACCAGGGTATGAACTTACTAAAATAAAGGATTTAAAACAACCTGGTCAATTTGCTGCTCAGGAAGTAGTAACAATTCAAGGCCCAAAAGGTTCACTTGAAAAAGTAAGAATCTTAGGGCCTTTAAGAAATGAAACACAAATTGAAGTTTCATTAACTGATGGATTTAAATTGGGGGTTAAAGCTCCAATAAGAGAATCAGGTAAGTTAGAAGGTACTCCTGGAATCAAAATAATTGGACCAAAGGGAAGTGTTGAAACATCTAAAGGGACAATCGCAGCCTTAAGACATATACATATGGATCCAGCAACTGCACAAAAATTAGATTTAAAAGATAAAGATATAGTTGATGTTGAAGTTAAAGGTGAAAGAAAAGGAATCTTAGGAAATGTATTAGTTAGGGTTTCTGATAAATATGTTTTAGAAATGCACGTAGATACAGATGAAGCAAATGCTTGTTGTTTAAAAAATGGAGACTTAGTGAAAATTAGCAGAAAATAGGTGATATTTTGAAATTAGATAACTGCAATCAAATATTAGAAGAATTCTCTACTTTAATAGAAGAGAAAAAATGCAATGATTATAAAGGAAAATTAAAAGTAGGAGTCGATTTAGGAACTGCAAATATAGTTTTATCTGTTTTAGACGAAGAAAATAGACCTATAGCAGGGGCAACTTATCCTTCAAGTGTTGTAAAAGACGGTATAGTAGTAGATTACATCGGAGCAACAAAAGTAGTAAGAATGTTAAAAGAAGAATTAGAACAAAGGTTAGGAACAGAGCTTACATGTGCTGCAACAGCAATTCCACCAGGAATAACAGAAGGAAACACAAAAGTAATTGCAAATGTAGTTGAATCGGCAGACTTAGAAGTTGTAAATATTGTAGATGAACCAACTGCAGCGGCTGAAGTGCTTGGCATAACAGATGGGGCAGTAGTCGATGTCGGTGGTGGAACAACCGGAATCAGTATTTTAAAAGATGGAGAAGTTATCTTTACTGCTGATGAGGCAACAGGTGGTACTCATATGACACTTGTTTTAGCAGGATTTCTAAAAAAATCTTTTGAAGAAGCAGAAGAATACAAAAAAGACAAGAAAAATGAATCTGATGTTTTTACAGTAGTAAAACCAGTAGTTCAAAAGATGGCATCTATCGTAAAAAAATACATAGAAGGATACGATGTAGACAAAATCTATGTTGTAGGTGGGGCTTGTTGTTTTGATGAGTTTGCAACAGTATTCAAAAAAGAAATTAATGTAGATGTAGTAAAACCTATAGAACCACTTTTAGTAACACCTCTTGGTATAGCAATGAACTGTAATGTTTAGGAGGTGATCTGTTGAACAGGGAATTACAAAATTTAATTCAAAATGCATTAGTTGAATATATCGTAAATAGAGTTGTAGAAAAATTAGCACAAAGACAAAAAACTGCTCTAGTACTATTTACGGGAGCTACTATAGGATTTAAACAATCTATAGAATCTCTAAATAAATTGCAACAAGATGGATGGAAATTTAATGTTGTAATATCTAAAGCAGCCGAAGAAGTTTTGACAGAAGATTTAATAAAAACATCTCTAAAAATAGAAAATGTAATTAAAGAAGATGATAAGCCAAATATAAAAGAGCTACTAGAACAAAATAATTTAATTATCATCCCAAGTTTAACAATAAATACAGCATCAAAAATAGCAAACTGTATCAGCGATACATTAGTCACTAATATAGTTTCAAAAGCTATGATGAGTGGCAAAAAGATAATAGCATCACTAAATGCATGCTGTATCGAAAATGAAGAAAGAAAATCTATCTATGGAGATAATGTCACTCAGGCATATAAAAATAGATTGATAAATAATTTAGAAACAATAAAAAGTTATGGAATAGATTTAACAACTTCTGAAAATCTATTT
Organism: Intestinibacter bartlettii; assembly: GCF_018917435.1. GTDB lineage: Bacteria > Bacillota > Clostridia > Peptostreptococcales > Peptostreptococcaceae > Intestinibacter > Intestinibacter bartlettii_A. The sequence continues at coordinate 76,106 of NZ_JAHLOQ010000002.1, read as the reverse complement.
TATAAAGTTGAAAAATACAATAAAAAGAACCTAAATACAAATAATCTCGGTACAAATAATCAAAGTCAAGTTAATCAAAAGCAAGAAGAGGTAAAAAATCCACCTCAAAATAAAAACTTATTATCTACTAAATTAAACAAAAAAGTAATAAGTAGAGCTGATGTTTATGAAAATAGAGGTTATAACTGTATATTTGTAGATAAAGGTTCTCTAATTACAGATTTAGCATATGAAGAAGCTAAAAAATTAAATTTAAAAATAATGAAAGAATAGATCATTAAGAAATAAGAGGTAGGGAATATGTATTTAGGAAGAGTAATAGGAACGGTAGTTTCAACAACAAAAGATGAAAGTCTAGTAGGGTTTAAACTTTTAGTAGTTTCAAAATTAAATGAAACATTAGAGCCAACTGAAACTAGTGAAATAGTAGTAGACTCAGTTGGGGCAGGTGTAGGAGAAGTCGTATTAGTATCAAAAGGTAGCTCAGCTAGGTATGTGCTTAATAAACCAAATTCTCCAATTGATTCAGCTGTAGTTGGCATAGTGGACAGCGTTGAAGTGGATGATGTATAAAGTTAGGATGTGATAAGTTTGGCTAATTTATATACAAAAACAGGAGATAAAGGACAAACAAGCCTTTATGGAGGAGAGAGAATCTCTAAAAATAGTGTAAAAGTTGAATGTTATGGGATTATGGATGAAGCTAATTCAATGTTAGGTTTAGCTTATTCACAATCTAAAAATGAAAAAGTAAGAACATATATAAATAAAATACAAAAGAGAATATTCAGTTTGGGAGCGGAACTTGCCAGCGATGCAAAAGGAAAAGAAATGTTAACTGGTAAAATCTCAGAAGAAGATATCTCTTATTTGGAAAGTATAGTTGATGAATGTACAGAAATTGTTGGAGTACAAACACATTTTGTTGTACCCGGGAAGAACCAAGTATCGGCAACTCTTCACGTAGCAAGAACTATCGTTAGAAGAGCAGAAAGAAATATAGTCACTCTTAGTGAAATAGAGCCAGTAAGAAATGAAGTTATGAAATATGTAAATAGAATGTCTGATGCTATATATGCACTAGCTAGAGTTGAAGAATTCTATTGTGAAGTTGAAGAACTTAAAACAAAAGTATTAGAAAAAGTAAGAGAAAAATTAAGACAAATAGAAGCAAATAAAGCTTTGGATAAAGCAGAAGAATGTGATAATGAACTTGATAAAAGTTCAAACACAAATGAATCAGAAAAAAAGATAGATAAACCTGCAAATACAGGTCAATCTGTTAGCATAGATCAAAATCAAACAGTAGAGTTAAATCTACAAACTGCAAAGAAGATGGTATCTCTTGCAGAACAAAAAGCAAAAGAAATAAACGTACCTGTGGTTATCTCTGTAGTAGATAGTGGTGGTCATGTCATGATGATGGAGCGAATGGAAGATTCGCTTTTGGCAAGCATAGATATATCTTTAAACAAGGCATATACAGCCCTCAGCTTAAAGATGCCGACAGAAGATGTGCAGAATTTATGCAAACCAGGGGACCCGCTTTACGGAATACAAGAGAGCAACAATAACAGGATAATTACTTTTGGCGGAGGAATACCATTTACATACAAAGGAAAAGTAGTCGGAGCCTTAGGTGTAAGTGGTGGTACAGTTGAAGAAGATACATGTGTGGCTAGATATGCCATTGAATCTGTAGTTAACTTAAATTAATGCAAAACTTAGGATTAAATTGAGTAACTGTAAAATACAGTTTAAGTAATAATTAGATCAGGTTAGGGGGATAAAAAATGGAACTTAATACATTAGATATAGAAAAAATTGTAAAACAAGTAATGCAAAGTGTAGAAGCAGTAGAAACTAAACCACAATGCTCAAATGACGGTTGTGGTGAAGGTATATTCCCAACAATGGAAGATGCCATAGATGCTGCTTTTATAGCACAAAGACAATTATTAGACTGTTCAATGGCAGACAAAGATAGATTTGTTAAAGCTATAAGAAATCAATTATCTAAAAAAGAAAACCTAGAAAAAATATCAAAAATGGCTGTTGAAGAAACAGGAATGGGTGGATATGAATATAAATTAATTAAAAATAAATTAGCTATAGATAAAACACCTGGAATAGAAGACTTAACTACTGAAGCAATGGCTGGTGATGATGGATTAACATTAGTAGAATATGCTCCATTTGGTGTAATAGGAGCTATAACTCCAACAACAAACCCAACTGAAACTATAATTTGCAATAGTATAAGCATGATAGCAGCAGGAAACTCAGTAGTATTCAGTCCACATCCAAGAGCAAAAGGTGTTTCTGAATTAACTATAAGATTAATAAATAGAGCATTAAAAGAAGCTGGAGCTCCAGATAACTTAGTAGTATCTGTTAAAGAACCATCTATAGAAAATGCAAACATAATGATGAAACACGATAAAGTTAAATTATTAGTTGCAACAGGTGGACCTGGAGTAGTTAAAGCAGTATTATCAAGCGGTAAAAAAGCAATAGGTGCAGGAGCAGGAAACCCACCAGTTGTAGTTGATGAAACTGCTGATATAGAAAAAGCAGCTAAAGATATAGTTGATGGTTGCAGCTTTGATAACAACCTACCTTGTATAGCTGAAAAAGAAATAATAGCAGTAGATCAAATAGCTGATTATTTAATATTCAATATGAAACAACATGGAGCATATGAAGTTAAAGACCAAGCTATAATAGATCAATTAGTTAAATTAGTATTAAATGAAAAAATGAAAATAAAAACTGAATTTGTAGGAAAGAGCGCTAAATACATATTAAGCAAAATAGGCATAGAAGTAGATGACAGCGTAAAAGTTATATTAATGGAAACTGATATAGATCATCCATTTGTACAAACTGAATTAATGATGCCAATACTTCCACTTGTTAGAGCAAAAGACGTTGACACTGCAATTGATATGGCTGTAGAAGTTGAACACGGAAACAGACATACAGCAATGATGCACTCTAAAAACGTTGATAAATTAACTAGAATGGCTAAACTTATCCAAACTACAATATTCGTTAAAAATGGACCATCATATGCAGGTATAGGTGTTGGTGGGGAAGGATACACAACATTTACAATAGCTGGACCAACTGGAGAAGGATTAACTTCTGCAAAATCATTCACAAGAAAAAGAAGATGCACACTTGTTGGAGGATTCCACATTAAATAAATAAAGAGGTGAGATAAATGGAAAAAGATTTATTAAGCCTTATTAAAAAAGCAGGAATAGTAGGGGCAGGTGGAGCAGGATTTCCAACCCATGCAAAATTAAATGCTAAGGCTGAATATGTAATAATAAATGGGGCAGAGTGCGAGCCTTTGTTGAGAGTTGATCAACAATTAATGGCTTTACATACAAAAGAAATTCTTGATGCTTTAAATTTAGTGGTAGAACACGTAGGAGCTACACATGGTGTAGTAGCATTAAAATCAAAATATAAAGAAGCAATTTCAAGCGTAAAAAGTATTATAGGAAACTATGACAAATTACAACTACATGAACTTGAAAACTTCTATCCTGCTGGTGATGAACAAGTTTTAGTATATGAAGTAACAGGAAGAATTGTTCCAGAAGGGGGAATACCTCTAAATGTAGGAGCTATAGTATCAAATGTTGAAACTATGCTTAACATTTACAATGCTTATTACTATGAAAAACCAGTGACTGACAAATATGTCACAGTCACTGGGGAAGTAAACAATACTAAGACTTTCAAATTGCCAATAGGTATGACTGTTAGAGAAGCTATTGATTTAGCTGGAGGAACAAATTTAAGTGATTTTGTAGTGATAAATGGTGGACCTATGATGGGAAGAATTGTAGATATAGATTCTACAATAACAAAAACTACAAAAGGTCTTATAGTATTACCTAAAGATCATTCTTTAGTAAAAGATTTACAAAAAGATGTAGGTGTAATGCTAAAAGATGCAAAAACATCATGTATGCATTGTAGCCATTGTAGTGAAGTATGTCCAAGAGGGCTTATTGGCCATGCTATACAACCACATAAAATGATGAGAATAGCTTCATATGGAAGCTTATGTGACAATACTATTAGCACAGTAAATGCTTATTTATGCTGTGGATGTAGATTATGCGAATACGCATGTATTATGAACTTACAACCATGGAAGTTAAATAATCTTTTAAAACAAACTATGAAACAAAACAATATAAAGAATACTTGTAACAATAAACCAGAAAAGGCACATCCTTTTAGAGAATTTAAAAGATATCCAGTGAGCAAATTAATTAGACAATTAGGACTTGCTAAGTTTGATAAAAAATCACCTCTTGAAGATAAAGTTGTGTCAGAAGATAAAGTTACTATTTTAATGAGTCAACATATAGGTAAACCTTGTGAAGCTGTAGTAAATGTAGGAGATACAGTTGAAAAAGGTGACTTAATAGGAATGATTGATGACAATAGCTTAGGTAGCAATATACATGCAAGTATTAGCGGTGTTGTAAAAGAAGTTGAGGCTAATAAAGTAGTTATTGTATCAGAAAAATAATATAGATATTTTAACGTTAAATAATAGCGATATTTTAGATAAATCATAAGAAAGAGGGGATAAACTTGAAAAAAGCAATCGGTTTAGTAGAACTAAAAAGTACTCCCATTGGTATTCAGACAGCTGATGAAATGGTAAAAGCAGCTAATGTTGAACTTGTTTTAGCAAATCCCGTTTGCCCAGGGAAATATATGATTGTAGTAAGTGGAGATGTAGGCGCAGTTAAAAATTCTGTTGAACGTGGAAAATTAATAGCAGATGTATTTTTAGTTGAAAGCCATATAATAAATAATGTATCACCACAAGTTTTGGTGGCAATAGCTGGAGCTTCAGATGTTAAGGAGCTAAAATCTATAGGAGCTATAGAAACTATCTCAGCTTTAACAATAATAAAAGCTGCTGATATAGCAGTCAAAGCATCTAACGTCCAACTAATAGAAGTTAGAATAGCAAAAGGGCTAGGTGGAAAAGGATTTTTAATAATGACAGGTGAAATATCTTCTGTAAAATCAGCTATAAAATCTTGTGAAAATGAACTTGCAAAACTGGGAGAAATTACATCTACATCAGTTATTGCATCTCCTCATAAGAGCTTATTAGAAAAAATCACACAATAATATGGATGAGATATAAAAATGATGATAATTATTTAATAATAAATTTTGGATAAATATTTAAAGGGGGGAATGACTTGAGCATCTACAGAGCATCTTCTATAAAAGATCTTTTGAGCAAAGAAAATTTACAAAAAGAAATGGACAACTTAACCAATATAGATATTTATCCTATTGATACATCAGGTTTATCAGGATCCAAAATGTATAAAATAGAATTAGATTCTAATGAGTATAAAAAATTCTTGTATCTAAAGATTAATAATCTAGAAGAAGATTGGCTTGCAAAAGCTAGCAAAGATAGAGGAAGAGAGTTAGTAATTTTTAAAGATAATGTCTATCCTAAACTTCATGAATATATAGATGGAGTCTATATAGGATATTATTTAGGAAGCGATACATATGCAATTTTAATGAATGATATGTCGGAGTATATAGGTTCCAAAAATCATATGCATGACTACCTATATTATCTAGATACATTGGCAAAGTTTCACTCCAAATTTACAGAGTATGATGTGAATAAATACGAAGACTTATTAAATGTTGAAACATATTATAACTTCTTATCAGTAGATAAATTTAAAGATACAGAAGAAATGCGAAAAGAAGTATATGAGGGTTGGAAACAATTAAAAGTTATTCTTGGAGATGAATTATATGAAAAATACAACAATCTTGAAAGTGTTGAAAAAATATATCCATATTTCCCAAAAACATTTTTACATGGAGATTTTAGACCAGATAATGCTATTTATTTCGATAACGATAATATAAAAATGATTGACTTTGCCAATAGTGGATGTGGACCATGCACACTTGACTTATTTTGGTACATAATAACTTCTGTAGAAGTAGATGTAGATAAAATTATATTGATAGATTTTTATAGAAAAAGACTAGAGAAGTATATGGGCTATAAATTTACCCAAAAGACATGGAACACATTATTACAGGTAGGATTGTTATATGCATGCAGAATGTTTTTAGCAGCTTTGATAGCACGAGCTGATTTAAATAATAAAGATGAAGTACTAAATATAGATTGGTGGATAGAAAACTTGAAATTTATATTGATTAATAAAATTTAGCCATAATTTTAAATAAAAAAAGTATCGGTTACTTTTAGAAGACCATGTTGATTTTCTAAATATCACCGATACTTTTGATGTTCAATAAATATAAATTCCGGGTAAATACTTATTGAAGTTAATTATTTAAAATTAGCAGATTTCTCCACCAACAACTTTTATATCTTCTTTGTTTTCAACAGCAGCTTTTATACATAATTCTAAACCTTTAGTTATGTCAGCAGCAGCCATTGATGGTGTGTTTGGTTTACAAACAACTTGAGATGGTATATAAGGAACGTGTATAAATCCACCTTTTATGTGAGGGTATTTTTTATCTATCATGTATAATATTCCGTACATAACGTGGTTACAAACGAATGTACCAGCAGTGTTTGATACAGAAGCTGGTATACCATTTTCTCTCATTTCTTTAACCATAGCTTTTACTGGTAAGTTTGAGAAGTAAGCAGGTTGCCCATCTTCAAATATAGTTATGTCTATTGGTTGATTTTTTTCGTTATCTTCTATTCTAGCGTCGTCGATGTTTATAGCAACTCTCTCTGGAGTAACGTCAAATCTTCCACCAGCTTGTCCTACTGATATTACTATATCAGGGTTGTATTTAACTATATTTTCTTCTATTTTCTCTAATGATTTTCTGAAAACAGTAGGTATTTCTAATTTTATTACTTCAGCACCAGCTATTGTATCAGGAAGTTGTTTAACAGCTTCTAATGCTGGGTTTACTGATTCTCCACCAAATGGATCAAATCCTGTTATTAAAACTTTCATTTTTATTTCTCCTTTAATGAATACAACAGATTTTGACATAATAATATATCAAAATACGTTATATTTTGTTCTTAAATTTCTAATTAATAAATTATAATATATATTTTATAAATTCAATGTGAATAATTATCTTTATTATTTTAATACTAATATATAAATTATTGTTATATTAGAATCCTAAAGTGTACATTAATATTATGTGAGCTACTAATAATAATGCAGCTAAAGGTGCTTGAGCTTTTATAACTCCGTTTTTATCTTTCATTTCAAGTAATGCAGCAGGTAACACGTTGAAGTTTGCAGCCATTGGAGTAACTAATGTACCACAGAATCCAGCAGTTAATGCTAACATTGAACATATAACTGGGTCTCCACCTTGAGCAAATACGAATGGAAGACCTATACCAGCAGTTATTACTGAGAATGCAGCGAATGCGTTACCCATTATAGCTGTGAATAGTGCCATACCAACACAGTAAGCTATAACACCTGCAAGTATATTTCCTTGAGGGATAACAGCTGATATTATGCTAGCGATTTTGTCACCAACACCAGCAGCAGTGAATAATACACCTAAAGAAGCTAATAATTGAGGTAATATAGAGAATACTCCTATTGCTTGGAACATTCTGTTAGTATCTTCAACAGCTTCAGATGGCTTAGCTTTAGTTATTAAAAATGCTAATAATAAAGAAAGTGTAGATGCTATACCTATAGCTACAGTTCCAGGGAATTCTGTAAATGTAGCAACAAGCATTGCTATTACAGCTATTGCTAAAGCTGGAACGAATATTTTTAAACCTAATTTTTGAGCTTTCATTTCAGTGAAAGTTGTGTCTAATTGTTTTAAAGTACCAACATTAATTTGTTTAGTTGCTGATAAAATTGCTATAACGATTACAAGACATCCTACTAATATAGAAGGAAGTATTCTTGCGAATATAAATATAAATGCTAATATTCCCCAGAATAGAGCTGTACCTATTCTAGTTTTATGATTTTTATCTTTTAATGTAAATACCATTGTTATTGCCATACATAATCCTATAAACATATAAAATACGTCTAATAGATTATTTGAAAGTGTTGCCATATCCATTATTTATTACCCCCTAAATCGTTATTTTTAGAGTTGTATTTTCTACTCAATTGTTTATCTAGTAATATATTTTTTCCAACGCATAATACAAATGCTATTATAGCAACAGGTATTGCAGCTTTAGTAAGTGCCATTGGTTCAACAGGCATTCCTAGAGAATCTAAAGTACCAACTATTAAAAGGATACCAGAGTTCGCCATGAATAAGTTTTGACCGAAGAAGTTACCTATATTATCTGCAAGTGCAGAATGAGCTCTTATCTTGTCTAAATCCTTTTCATCTAACTCACCATATTTTACTATAGCAGCACTCTCAGCCATTGGGCTTATAAGAGGTCTAACGAATTGAGGGTGACCACCAAGTGTAACACCTGCCGCTATTGTAATTTCTCTTATAAATTCATATCCACTTAAAAGTACACCAGTAGATAATCCTTTTGCTTTTTCGATAAGCATAACTGCTTTCGATTTTAATCCATATCTTTCACAAAGTCCTATAACAGGTAGTGTAAGCATGAATAAACATGTTGTTCTATTAGTAACAAACGCTTCACCTAAAGTTGAAAGTATTTCAACTATGTTCATGTGAGCTACTAATCCTGTAACGACACCAGCAGAAACAACAACTGCTATAGTATCTAGTTTTAGGGCAAAACCTAAAATAATCATCAAAATTCCGATTAATTGCATTATAATATACCTCCATAAATGAATTTTTTAAAAATTGTTGAATTTTGTATTTATATTTTACATTAAAATTAGGAAAACGTACAGACAAAATGTCAAAAAATATAAAAAAATGTAAAAAATAAGAGAAATGTATCGTTAAAATAAAAAAATAATAATTATTTAAACAAAAATATATTAAAAATTAAATAAAAATTTAAAAAAATAATTTAAAAAATAAAATAAGTGAGAAAAATTATAAATTTAAAATAGAGAAAAAAGTAAAAAAATATAAAAATATTGCATAATTATCAAAATGATAGTATAATTATCAAAATGATAGTATACTTTTTACTATGACATATCCTATAATTAAAATAGGAATAGTAATATTTGGAAAAATACAGGAGGAAGAAGAGGGATGTTAGAAAGTAGTTTTTTTACAAAGTTCTTACAGCTTAGCGATTTTAGAACTTTAGCATTTATAGTAGTATTAGTAGTATTATTTAAAGTAATCAATGTGCTTCAAAAGAAAAAGGTTAGTTTTTCAACACGTATGATTACAGGAACAGTAATAGGATTAATTTTAGGGGTAGCAGTTCAAGCAGTTGCTAAGTTCCCAGATGCACCAAAAGATGTAGCATGGATTAATGAATTATCAGGATGGTATTCTTTAGTAGGTGGCGGATTTATAGATTTATTAAAAATGTTAGTTGTGCCACTTATATTCTTATCAATAATAAGAGTAATAATGAATATGCAAGGTGAAAATTTAGGTAAAATGACTACAAAAACAATAGGTATGTTAATAGGTACAACTGCTTTTGCAGCATTAATAGGTATAGTTTTAGCTATATTATTTAACCTTGGTCAAGGATTTGACGCTGGAAACAATACAGCAGAAATCAGAGAGGCAGTATCTTTAGCTGAAACAGTAAGAGGACTTTTACCAAGTAATATAGTAGCATCTATGGCAGAAGGAAATATAGTAGGAATAGTTATATTCTCAGCCTTTATTGGAACTTCTATAAGACGTTTAAGCAAAAAATATGCAGAAACTATAGAACCTTTTGTAAAATGGGTTGAAGCATCTTACAAAATAATAATAAGTGTAACTATGACAATAATAAAATTCATGCCATATGCAGTTATAGCGTTACTTGCAAACACTATAATCTCAAATGGGGTAGGTGTTCTTGCATCAGTTGGTAAATTTATAGTATGTATTTATTTAGCAATAGCTATAATGTTAGTAGTTCATATGACAATAGCTGTATTAAATGGAATCAGTCCAATAGCATATATAAAAAGCGCTTCAGAACCATTAGTTTTAGCCTTTACTTCTCGTTCAAGTTTAGGAACATTACCTGTAACAGTTGAAACTTTACAAAATAAATTTGATGTTAATGAAGGTGTAGCGAGTTTTGTTGCTAGTTTAGGTTCAAATATGGGTATGAATGGATGTGCAGGTATATATCCAGCCCTTATGACAATTATGCTTGCTCAAATAACAAAAACACCTATAGATATAAGCTTCTGCATAATGCTTTTAGTAGTTATAGCAATCAGTTCATTTGGTATAGCTGGTCTTCCAGGAACAGCTACATTAGCAATATCTGTTGTTATATCAGGTATGGGTATGGAAGCATACTTCCCACTTCTTGGAGCAATAATTGCAATAGATCCAATAATAGACATGGGTAGAACTATGTTAAATGTAAGTGGAACAATAGTAAGTGCAGTAACTGTTGATAAGAGTTTAAAAAGAGATGCAGCAAAAGCAGATAAAGATGTTAAAAAAGTTGGTTAATTTTTAAATTAATTGAATAAAATAAATTTGAGATAAGAGGGCGGGCTATTAAATAGTATAAATCTATTTTGTGGTTCGTCCTCTAAATTTAAGACAGATTTAGGAGGCAATATGAGAATTATTATAATTGGAGGAATTGCTGCTGGTATGAGTGCAGCTGCTAAATTAAGAAGAACAGACAGAGAGGCAGAAGTAGTTGTATATGAAAAATCTTCATATATATCTTTTGGAGCTTGTGGTCTACCTTACTATGTTGGGGGAAACTTTGATAATGTAGATAGAATGTTAGCTAGAACTCCAGAAAAAGTTAGAGAAACAGGAATAGATGTAAAAACAGAGCATGAAGTTTTAAGTGTAAATACACAAAATAAAACTATAGAGGTTAAAAACTTACAAACTGGAGAAGTATTTACTGATAATTACGATAAACTTATGATAGCAACAGGAGCAGCAACTGTAATACCACCTATTAAAAATATAGAAAATGCATATACACTTAGAAGTTTAGAAGATGGTGAAAAACTAAAAGAAAGAATGCAAGATGAAAATATTAAAAAAATCGCAGTAATAGGTGCAGGATTTATAGGACTTGAAGTAGCCGATGTAGCTAAAGAATTAAATAAAGAAGTTTGTGTATTTAATACAGGAAATAGAATACTTGAAAATGTATTAGATCCAGAGATTACAGAAATATTAGAAGAAAACTTGAGGGAACAAGGCGTAGAGTTGTATTTTAATTCATTAGTAAAATCTCTAGAAACTTGTTCAGATAAAACAAAAGTTATCACAGATGACAACGGAGTAGAAGTAGATTTAGTTGTATTAGCAGCTGGTGTAAGACCAAATACTGCATTTTTAAAAGAAACAGGAATAGAAATGCTTGAAAATGGGGCAATAGTAATAGACGATCAAGGAAGAACATCTATAGAAGATATTTATTCTGCTGGAGATTGTGCTACTGTTTACCATCTTGTAAAACAAAAACAAGTATATATACCACTTGCTACAAATGCAAACAAACTAGGTCGTATAGTAGGATCAAACTTAGGTGGAAAATGTGAACAATTCCAAGGAACATTAGGTTCAAGTTGTATAAAACTTCTAGGTATGGAAGCAGGGGCAACTGGAATTACAGAAGCTGATGCTAAAAAAATGAACCTAAATTATAAAACTACATTTATAACAGATAAAAATCACACTGATTATTATCCAGGACAAGAAAAAATATCAGTAAAATTAATTTATGATGCAGAAACAAAAGTAATTTTAGGTGGTCAAGTAGTTGGTAAAACAGATGCAGTACAAAGAACAAACGTACTTGCAACTGCAATATTTACAAAATTGACTACAGAGCAACTTGGAATGCTTGATTTATGTTATGCTCCACCATTTGCAAGAACATGGGATGTACTTAATATAGCAGGTAATGTATCTAAATAATAAAATTTAGATATATTAGTTAAAAGGAATTAATATATTTAACTAATATTAAAATATTGATATACTTAGCAAAAAGTTGTAAAATAATAAAAAATATAGCCAATAATAATGAAAGATGTTAAAATATACGTTACAGTAATTTTAATACTTAAGTTTAAGGTAGATAATAAATTTAAATAGGGCTCTCTTTATTAGAGTAATAATAAGGAGGGTCTTTTTATGCAATTATTAAATTTAAAAAAATTAAATAATAGAGGGAGGAAGAATTATGACTAATGATATGACAAAGGGAAATCCCCTAAAAATATTTATCTATTTTACTATACCACTTTTAATTGGAAATATATTTCAACAGCTTTACAGTATGGTCGATACTATAATAGTAGGAAGATTTGTAGGAGTTAATGCTCTTGCAGCATTAGGTGCATGTAACTCACTATTTTTCTTAGTTAATGGTTTAGTATTAGGACTTACAAGTGGATTTGCAGTATTAGTATCACAAAAGTTCGGAGCAAAGGACGACAACGGAGTAAAAAAAGCAGTAGCGAGTAATCTAACTCTTACTGTAGTATTAACAGTAATCATAACAGGAATAGCATTATTAGCAGTAAAACCACTTCTTAATATGATGAATACACCAGAAAATATTTACGAAGATGCTAGAGTGTATATTACAATAATTTATGCAGGAATAATAACTCAAACAGCATATAATATGGCTGCAGGGATATTAAGAGCATTAGGAGATAGTAAAACTCCACTATATTTCTTAATAGTAGCATCAGTTTTAAATGTAATATTAGACTTAGTTTTCATAATAAACTTCAATATGGGTGTTGCAGGGGCTGCATATGCAACTAATATAGCACAAGGAGTATCTGGAGTACTTTGTTTAGTATATAGCTATAAGAAATATAAAATATTAAGACTTAAAAAAGAAGATTTCAAAGTTGAAAAAAGCTATTATACTAACCACTTAAAAGTAGCAATACCAATGGCAATGCAATTCTCAGTAACGGCTGTAGGTGTAATAATAATTCAAAGTGCTATAAATACATTTGGTTCCATAGTAATAGCTTCTTATACAGCAGCATCAAAAGTTCTTCAACTAGTAATGCAACCATCAATATCTTTCGGTGTTACAGTTGCAACTTATGCAGGACAAAATTTAGGTGCTGGAAGATTTGATCGTATAAAACACGGAATAAAAATAATGAATGTTGTTTCAGTAATAACAAGTTTAATAGCTGGAGTTGCTTTAGTTACACTTGGTAAGTATTTTGTAATATTATTTATAGAAAATCCAACACAAGAAATATTTGACTATGCTCAACAAGTACTAAACTATGCTGCAATATTCTTTATACCATTAGGATTTATATTTGTGTATAGAAATGTACTTCAAGGTATGGGAGAATCATTTGTACCTATGATGGCAGGTTTCTTTGAGTTAGGTGCAAGAGCTTTAGTAGCATTTACATTACCAAAAGTTATAGGATTTACAGGTATATGTTTATCAGATCCAATTGCGTGGATATCTGCATGTGTACCTCTTATGTTGACTTATTTTATAAAAATGAAGAAAATAGATAAAGAATACAGATTAAAAGAAGAATTAAATGACGGAATAGTATAAGACTTATAATAGATTAAAAATAGCACTGAAATAGAGAAGACTCTATATCAGTGCTATTTTTGTTGATTTTTATTGATAATAATCGAAAAAAATCGAAATAAAAGATATTATATATAGATATAAAATATTAAAACATTGAACTTTTAAATGATATTTTATAAAATATTATTAAAAATATTTATTATAGAAAGTAGAGTGATCAATATAAAAAAGGGGATTTTGGCGTTTTTAATAACAGTAGTTTTTATGACTATATTAACTACTAAATCAGAAGCACAGCAACACATAAATTTTAAACATATAACTATTGAAGATGGGTTATCGCAATCAAATGCCCAAACAATATATCAAGATAGTCAGGGTTATGTATGGATAGGTACAAATGAAGGGTTAAATAGATATAATGGCTTTAAGATGAAGGTTTATAAAGCTGATAAAAATAAAAAAAATTCAATAATTAACAATTATATATTAAGCCTTCAAGAAGATGAATATAATAATCTTTGGGTTGGAACAAATAAGGGTATAAGTAAAATAAATTTAAAAACAGATGAAATAACAAATTTTGAATTTGATGAGGATGGTAATCCATTTTATAAAGTGAGGGGAATTTTATTAACTAAAAAAGGAACTGTGTTAGTTATAACACAAGATAATGTTTATTTTTATGATGAAAATCTTGATAAATTTAAAATTTCTTTAAATGAAAATGAAGTATTTAGCCAAGAGGATATAATGGATATTGCAGAAGATAATTTCCATAATATATGGATAGGTACAAATAAAAGCTTAATTAAGATGGATAGGGATACAATGAAAATTACCCAATACATTTCAAATGAAAGTAAAGAGTCAGTAAAAGATGATAGAATAGACTCGATATTTATTGATAATCAAAATAATATTTGGGTTTCTACTACTAATAATGGATTGATAAAGATAATTGTAAAAAAAGGTGAAACCAATAAAGTTATAAGATATTATCATGATAAAAATGATGATACAACTATCCCATCAAATTCAACCAAATCTATAATACAAGATAAAAATGGAACAATATGGATAGGGACAGATTCTGGATTATGTAAATATTTAGGGGACGATAAATTTTATACATATTATAATAATTATGATTCAAACAGCCTATTAGACGATAACATATATTCATTAATGCAAGACAGTACAGGATTAATTTGGGTTGGAACATATACAGGGATAAATATATTTGATCCAAATAATAAAATAACTCAATATAAAAGTGATCCTTTAAATCAAAACTCTTTAAGTTCTGATGTAATTCAAGGTATATATGAAGATGATGATGGACTTTTATGGATAGGAACTAGAGATAGAGGATTAAATATAATGGATAGAAAAAATAATAAATACTCAAAAGTTTTATCAGGAGATGGGGAGTACAATCTAACGAGTAATTTTATAAGAGTTATAGAGGGAAGTGGCAATACTGTATGGGTAGGAACAGATTATGGATTAAACCAAATTGATAGAAAAACTATGAAGATAAAAAAATATACTATGAATGATGGATTAAAAAGTAATGCTATAGAATCACTGTTGGTTGATAGTAGAGGTTATTTATGGATAGGGACTCAAGAAGGAGTAAGTATTTTAGATATAAAAACTCAAAGATTAATACATATATTTGATGAAACCCTAAGAGATAAGGTAGAGGATACTCATATACAAGAAATTTATGAGGATTCAGATGGAAAGTACTGGCTAGGAAATTATATAGCTGGTTGTCTAATAAAAATAGATATAGACAAAAATAAAAGTGAAGTTTATAAAATTTTTGATCATGAAACAAAAGAGGAAGTAAACACTGTAAAATGTATAGTTGAAGGAAATGGCAATATATTATGGGTAGGAACAAGTGATGGTCTAGTTAAATTTGACAGATCTAATGGTACATATATTAGGTATACAGATGAAGATGGCCTTTGTAATAACACAGTCTATGGTATATTAATCGATAATGATGGGAATCCATGGGTAAGTACAAACAATGGAATCTCAAAATTTGATTTAAAGACACATGAATTTAGAAATTTGAGCAGTACTGAAGGATTACAAAGTAATGAATTTAACGATAAATCTGAATATAAAACTAAAGATGGAGAGTTTATATTTGGAGGAATAAAAGGTTTAAATATTTTTAATCCAGATGAAGAAGATGAGTTATATTCGTCTTATGAACCTACAATTACATTTGAAAGTTTTCTTGTAGGGGGAGAAAAATTTAAGACGATAGATAATTTAGATTTAAAATACGACCAAAATGATATAAAAATAAATTACTTTATACCTCAATACAGAAATAATAACAATCTAAAGTTTTATTATAAATTAGAGGGAAGTATGGACGAGTGGGTATCTACTAGCAGTAATGAAGTTTTATTCAATAAATTAGCTCCAGGAAAATATACATTTAAGATAAAGGGCAGAAGTCAAAATGGGATTATGGGAGAAGAACATTCAATTACCTTCACAATAAAGCCACCAATTTGGAAAAGTGAAGGAGCAATAATATTATATATTATGATGATAGTATTATTAATTACTTATAACAGTAATAAGGTAAAAAAATTAGATAATTTAGTAGAAGTTAGAACAAGAGCACTTACAAGTGAAATGGAAACTAACAAGAAACTTTTCGATAAAATTATAGAAGTAGAGAGAAATAAAAATAATTACTTTATAAACTTATCACATGAACTTAGAACACCATTAAATGTAATAAGTTCTGTAGAACAATTGATAACTAACTTAAATAAGTCTGAGAGAGGTATATCAAAAGAAAAAATAGACGAATACATGATAGTTATGAATAAAAATATTAAAAGGTTATTAAACTTAATTAATAATATAATTGATACTACAAAAATTGAAAATGGTAAGTATAAGATAAATATAAAAGATGAAGATATAGTATATATAGTTGAAGAAACTGCACTTAGCCTTAAAGATGCAATAGAATCAAATGGATTAGATTTAATCATAGATACTAATACAGAAGAAAAAATAATAAAATGTGATAGAACTGAGATAGAAAGATGTATTGTAAACTTATTAAGTAATGCATCAAAGTTTACGCCAGTTGGAGGTCAGATAAAAGTAGATATACAAGACTTAGGTGAAAAAGTAAAAATAATAGTAGAGGATACTGGAATAGGAATAGAAAAACAATATCATAAGTCTATATTTGATAGATTTAACCAAGTAGTAGATGAACATACTGAAGTTAAAGGTGGAAGTGGACTAGGACTTACTATAACTAAACATATAATAGATATGCATAATGGTGAAATATATGTTGAAAGTGAAATAAATAAAGGAACTAAATTTACTATTATATTACCAGTTGATTCTGGCATAGAAAAAATATAAACAATTAAAATTAAAATAAAATAATAGATATATGTTTTAAAATAGCCTGTATTTACATACGAAAATGATAATCATCGTATTAAATACAGGCTATTTGTGTAATAACTTGATAACAATATATTATGTCGCGCTTTAAGGAAAAATGTGGTAAAATAAAAAGAACAGTTATTTCGACAGGAGGTTAGCGATGAACAGTAATTTAATAGCAGCATTGGTTTTAGTTTCGGGTTTTTTACTGTCTTCTGATGAAGAAAAGGATCAATATAAACCTAAATTGCCAAATTTCAAAGATATATTAGAAGTTAAACACTCTATGCCAGGGAGAATAAGAATCCAATGTAAAGTATTAAAAGATAATCCACAAGGAAAACAAGCTTTATTGAATACATTTTCTCAAATACCGGGAATAACAGATATATCAGTAAATCCATGTATAGGAACTGTACTTATAAAATATAAAGAAGAAACAATACAACCTATGTTAATAATAGGAATAATATTAAAAGTATTAGGATTAGAAGAAGAAGCGCATAATGAAAATAGGTCATTAATAACTAAAGAAAGTACAGATATACTAGATAGTTTAAGTCATACAATATATGAAAAAACTAATGGGATTTTAGATTTAAAATCATCTGTAATGTTATTACTAGGAACATATGCAATTTATGATATAAAAACAAGACCAGAAGTTAGACCAGGAGGAATAACATGCTTATGGTGGTTATATGGGCTTATTAACAGACCAAATTAAAGACATAGGAAGGAAGCGTCGATTAAATTATGAATATAAAAAATCATATAATTAAACATTTTATAAAATTTAAAGTAGTACATTCAATTCCAGGAAGATTAAGACTTAAGGTAAGTAATGCATCAAAAATACCACAAGAAGCAAAAGACTACGATAAATATGTAGTGCAAGGTTTAAAAATGCTAGATGGAATAAAAGATGTAGAATTTAATTATATTACAGGCAGTGTAGTTATAAATTATGATACGAAAAAAACATATGAAGAAAAAATCATAAAATGGATAAATAAAGTAATAGATATTGTATTAGGGGATTTCAAATTAATTGAGGAAAATGGACAAAACAATCTTGAATTTGTAATAGATACTTTAGAACAAAAATTAAATGAAGCAATAAAAACAATATAATAAATAATATAAAATGGGGTGATAGAAAGTGTTTGGACAAAAGAAAGACTTGTTTGAGTTAAATATAGTCCATTCATTGCCAGGAAGAATTCGTTTGAATTGTAAGGCTATAGGATATCTTAATGAATTTAACCAACAAATCTTACAAGATATAATAGAATTAGGATTTGTGAAGAAAGTAACAATAAATAATATAACAAAAAACATACTTATAGTTTTTGATAAAACAAGAATTGATGAAGTTGATTTAAAAAATTTAATATCAGAAGTATTAAATAAATACTACTTATATGCATATAAACAACATAGAGAGTTAGAGGCAGCGAATATAATAGAAAGAGAAAGAGAAGAAGATGTAAATGACATCGGTAAAAGACTTGTATTAAATGCAGGGTTAATAGCATATTCAGTAATAAAGAAGACAAAATATGATGATATATATCCAATTTACAAGAGATTTTTAAATCCTTGTTCTCTGGGAGCATTATACTTGACTAAATCTCTATTTAAAGATGGAATTGGTGGAATGATTAAACATAGACGACCAAATGCAGATACACTTACAATTTCATCTATAGTTGCTAGTATTTTATTAGGAAACTCAACTTCAGCACTTACAATAATTTTATTATCAGACATAGCAGAATTTATGACTAGTTATACTATGAAGAAAACTAGGGATTCTATCAAACATATGATTGATTTGAATGAAGAGTTTGTTTGGAAACAAGATGATAATGGAGCTGTTAAACGTATATCAGTTGAAGACGTTAAAGTAGGGGACAAAATCGTAGTTCATACTGGTGAAAAAATATGCGTTGATGGAAAAATAATAAACGGAGAAGCTATAGTTGACGAATCAGCTGTAACTGGTGAATATGTTCCACATATCAAAAAAATCGGAAGTGAAGTTTATTCAGGAACATTAGTTAAAAACGGAAATATAGTTATAGATACAGAAAGAGCAGGGGATGATACAGTAGTCGCAAGAATTATCAACTTAGTTGAAGATGCAGCTTGTAACAAAGCGAGAGTACAAGATTATGCTGACAAGTTCTCTAATTACTTAATACCATTTAACTTCTTCTTGGCTGGGGCAACTTATCTAGCAACAAAGAGTCCAACTAGAGCATTAAATATGATGGTAATAGATTACTCATGCGGTATAAAATTATCAACAGCAACTGCATTCTCAGCAACAATAAACAATGCAGTTAAAAATGGTATCTTAATTAAAGGTGGAAACTATATAGAAGCATTAGCAGAAGCTGATACTTTAATATTAGATAAAACAGGTACCCTAACAGAAGGAAAACCAGAAGTTTTAGATATAGTAACTGCACAAGATATAACTTCAAGAGAGTTAATTGAAATTGCATCAGCAGCAGAAGAAACATCTGCGCATCCTATGGCAAGTGCAATATTATCTAAAGCTAGAAGTGAAGGTATAAAAATACCAATGCATTCAGAGGTCATTACTCATATAGCCAAAGGTGTTGAAACAGAAATAGGTGAAGATGTAATAAGAGTAGGTAATAAAAGTTTCTTAAAAGAAAATGATATAGAAATAACTCTAGAAGATGAAGCTCTTACATTAAAATCAAAAGGTCAAAGTATAGTTTATGTAGCTAAAAACAAAGAACTATTAGGAGTAATAGGAATTCAAGATAAGATGAGAGAAAATATGAAAAAATCTCTTAACAACGTAAGATACCAAGGTGTTGACGAAATTCTTCTACTTACAGGTGATATAGAAGATCAAGCAAGTATAGTTGCAAGTAAGGTTGGAGTAGATGGATATGAGGCAGAGTTATTACCAGAAGACAAAGCAAAAACTATACTAAAATTACAATCTAAAAACTCTAAGGTAATAATGGTTGGAGATGGAATCAACGATGCCCCAGCACTTGCATATGCTGATGTTGGTGTATCATTAGGTGGAGGTTGCACAGATGCAGCAATAGAAACATCTGATGTAGTAATACAAACAGACGACCCTATGGCACTTCCAGCAGTTATGAATTTATCTAAGAGAACAATGAGAGTAGTAAAAGAAAACTTTGGATTGGTTATAGGAATAAATACTTTGGGTCTTGTATTTAGTGCAGCAGGAGTTTTACCAGTATTTTGGGGTGCAGTACTTCACAACTCAAGTACAATATTTGTAGTTTCAAACTCAATGAGATTATTATTTTCAAAAATTGAAAATAAAAGATAGGGGTGATACTTCAAGTTGAATTATCCAGTAATATTAGTTGAGCATATGCTCGAGGGGAGAATAAGAGTAAAATTATCTCATTCTATAATAGATGAAAATAAATTAAAAGAGTTTTTTAAACAAGAAGATGGGATAAAGTTTTTTAGATATAACCCTTATATAAAGACACTACTTGTAGAATATAATTCTAAAAAGATAAGTGTAGAGAATGTAATATTTAAAATAGCTGCTATTTTATCAGAGATATATGGATTTTCTAAAATCAAGTTTATATCTAATAACAATAAGACAGATATGCCACTATTATCATATTATTCAATAATATTGATAGTTGGGGCAAATATAATAAAATACTTGAGCCCAACAGGACAAGTTCAGGATTTTGTAAAATGGCTAGCAACAGGAACTACTGTAGGAGCGATAGTAGAACATGGTTACTCTGAGATGAAACAAAGGGGAACAATCGACCCAGAAGTAATGTCTATAATGTATTTGATGAATTCTATTGGAAAAGATGGAAACATGTTAAATGCATCTTTAGTAACTTGGATAACTACATTTGGTAGACATATACTTAAAAAATCAAATGAAACATTTATATTAAGTATAGAAAAATCAAAGATAAGATGCCAGGACAAACCATGTTATGATATTTCCATATTATCAGAAGATATTAATAACAGCAATAAAATGGACTCGTTTAGATTATTTGCAAGCGAGATAATTGAAAGCCAAAACCGCATAAACACTGGATTTGGATATAGAGGCGGTGGAGGTTCTAACAATGAAGGGATGTTTTTTAACCTTAAATAAAAATATAAATTAACTTACACAGGAGGAGATATATTATGGCAATATTACAATCAATTAACAAAGATCATTTAAAAGGTGCAGCAGTTGGGGTAGGTGTATGCGCAGTAGGTTATTATATCTATAAAAAAAATCAAACTAAAGTAGATGGATTCCTTAAAAAACAAGGTATAAATGTACAAACTGTTAATCATAAAGATTATGCAAACATGTCATTAGAAGAATTAATGGAATCAAAAGAATTAATAGAAGATTTAATAGCTGAAAAAGAAGTAAATGTTGAAGCTACTATGGAAGAAGCAGTAGATGCTGAATAATTAAATAAGATAAAATTTATAAGTTCTATATTAAAATAAAAATTATAAAAGGGAATGCTTATTTGGGCATTCCCTTTTTAGATTATGCAGATATTAATTCTTTGTTTAATGAAGTATTTTCTGAAGTAGAAGTTTTTTTAGAATATAATGCTATACCGATTAATGTGATTAATTCACTTAAAGGAACTATTGCCCAAAGTATAGTAGCAGGAAGTACTGATGGAAGTACAAATGCTAATATTATATTTAGTAAAAATCCTCTTACTATAGATACATATATAGCTATTTTTTCTTTTCCGACAGATTGGAAATAGCCAGAGATTAATATATTTATGTTCATTATGCAAAACGCACTTAAATAAAGTCTTAATGCTGGTATTCCTACAGAAAGTATTTCAGCATTTGCTTTGACAAATACTTGTATAACTTGTCCTGTGAATAAAAATACCACAGCGAATAATGAAATACCTATTATAGTTGTAGTTATCATAGCATATTTTAAAACTTTTTTAACACGTGCGTTTTCTTTTGCACCGAAGTTAGTTGCGATAATTGGTTGGGCAGCTTGAGCAACACCGTTAAATAAAGCAAGACCAACTAATACACAGTTAGAAATTATTCCGTACACTACAATTCCGTTGTTTCCTATATATTTTAGTATTTGTATATTAAATATAAATATTACAAATCCATTTGCCACTTCCATTATAAGGCTTGAAAAACCACATTTTACAATAGGTGCTATAAGTTTTAAAGATATTGTTTCTTTGTTTATTTTTACTCTGTTTTGTTTTTTAATAAAATGAGTAGATAAAACAAGTAGAGTAGTTACACTACCGATTACTGTCGCTAAAGCAGCTCCGAATATTCCCATATTCATTGGGAAAACAAAAACATAGTCTAATATAATATTTAAGAAAGACCCTGTTAATACAGCGCACATAACTAATTTAGGATTTTTCATATTTCTTATTATAGGTGCAAAATAGTTTGACATTATAAATACAGGTGCAAACATCATAATGCATTTACCATATTCTAAAACAAGACCTATTGTGTCATCATTTGCTCCTAAAAATACACATAAAGATTCTAAATAATGATTCCAGATTAAACTTAAAACTAAAGCAAGTGATACTACTGAAACAAGCCCAGTTATAAAATACTGATTTGATTTTTTCTTATTTCCCATTCCATCTTCAGCTGATATTAAGATTCCGCTTCCTATTCCAAATAGCAGCCCAAGTCCGTTAAATATTAAAAAGAAAGGCATGAATATATTTAAAGCAGAAATCCCTAAAGCGCCAACGCCTTGTCCGATTATAAGGGTATCAACTAAAAGATAAACTGATGTAACTAATGTTGAACAAATTGCTGGGATTAAATAGTGAAAAAATACTTTGCTTTCTTTATCTCTCAGTAAATTTAACTTTTCCATAGACATTCTCCTTTCAAATTGTAATAATTTATCCAATAAAAAAAGCCAAACAAGTGTAGCACTTATTTGGCTGATTTATCAATCATAAGGTGATCAGAACCAAAATAGTACTTAAGCGATTATAAAATAATATAATACGCCACTTATTATGGCTCTTTTCTGTATAAATATTTTGTATGTTATTATAATAATATATTGTATACATAGAGTCAATACAATTTATATGTAAGGAAAAAAATACTATTATATAAAAGGATATTCCCAAAATACAGAGTAATTATATTTGGAAATATCCTTAAATTTTAGAGACTAAACATCATTATTTTTAATCGATTTGCGTTTTGCATTTTTGTTTTTATTTGTTTTTTCTTTTCTTTTTAAAATTTTTTTCAATCTTTGATTTCCAACCCTCACTTATATGTTCGTCTCTACGTACACAACAAAGTACGTCATTGATTGCAGAAAAATTTAGCTCTGTACCCTCTGAATCGCAATTATAATTTGCCGCTCTAGATTTAGGAATTCCAAATTGACTAGCTGTTTCGATTGCATCTATATTTGCACCTAAAAATAAAAATTCCCAACCTAATAATTCCTGACATGTAGTGACTGAAGTTTTTATTTGTTTAATATTATATTCTTTACTAGAATTTTCAGCACCATCTGTGATTATTGCAAATAAAACTTTATCAGGTCTTTTTTCTTTTGGAGTATTTACATTATCTGCTTTGATTTTATCTATAGTAGACCCCATAGCATCTAGCAGACTAGTACAACCCATAGGTTGATACTCCTTTGTTGTAATATTTTTTATATTTTCAATAGAAACCCTATTATGTAAAATATCAATACTGTCATTAAATAAAACCGTAGTAACTATACATTCTCCATCTTCTTTTCGTTGTTTTTGAATAAGTGAATTAAATCCACCGATTGTATCATCTACAAGTGGTGCCATTGATCCGCTTTTATCTAAGATAAATACTAATTCAGTTAAATTTTCTTTCATTATTATTACCTCCTAGATTCATAATTAATTGTTAAATACCCTGTTTATTATGATTAAATTATACTAGGGGTAAAATAAAAAAAGGTCGCATCAAAGGCGACAAATTTTAAGTGCGTAATATATTTTGTTCAAATGAAAAAAGGGCTTCATTAATAGTATAGATATCATATATTTTATTTGATATAAAATATTCAACAATTATATCAAACTTATTGCTATGAGATAGTGCAAATCCTGCCTTTTTTAGCAAGTCTTTAGTCTTGTTTATATCGAGTTCAAGAGCTATTGACAAAGACAAAATAGTAGATTTGCTAGGAGTATAATCTTTATTGTTTCTAATTTTAGAAAATAACCTTCTATCTATATTAGCTTTTTTGTATACTTGTGCATCTGTTAACCCGGATTCATCTATAAGTTTAAATAAACATTGTGAAAAAGTATCCTCGGTATTTTCAAGAGCATCAAGTAAGCTTTTTTCACAGTAAAATTCATATATAGGCTTAGGTTCTTCATTTATATTTTGTTTAATTCGTGTATCCTTAAAAGTAGCGACATAATTGTCATCTATATACTGTGTAATTGAATCGAATAAATCTTTTTTTATTTTAAATGATTTTATATCAAATACAACTAGATAAATAAGCAGATCATTTTCTGAAAGAAAGTCTTTTATTGCACTTGTTGCAACTTCTAATGCTTCATCTTTTGGATATCCAAAGTTGCCAGAAGAAATCAAAGGAAATGATATAGATTCACAGTTTTTACTTTTAGCTAAATTCAAACAATTTATATATGTATTATAAAGTAGGGTAGATTCATTATTTTTACCGCCATTCCAAATAGGTCCAACTGTGTGAATTATATATTTACATTCTAAATCATAACCATTTGTAATTACAGCATTACTGGTTTTAATATTGCCTATTGTTTTATACTCATTTTGTAAGTTTTCAATTCCGGCCTTTTTTAAGATAGAACCACAAACCCCCGAATCGCTTAATTGGAGCTTACTATTTATAGGATTTACAATGACATCTGTTTTCATATTTGTAATATCCTGTCTTATTATTTCAAATGGCATATAAGTCACCTCGATTAATTAATATATTTGTTTTATTTAATTATAACATGGAAAAAAATAGAATATAAATATTGCTAAAAAGTTTAAAAATATGTAAATATATGGTAAAATTAAAGTTGACAAAAAAAGGGGTGGACTTTTTAGCACCACATTAAGGAGGGGTTATTTTATGCATACTATGAAATATAGTAATATAGAATTTGAAGTGAATATACCAGAAACACAAATTGCATGTGAATTGGAGTCTAATGTTGTAGAACTTCCACAAAGAAGTGTTAAAGAACATATAGAATATGCTTTAGACAATCCAATAGGAGCAGGTGATATTTCAACAGTTGTACAAAAAGGGGATAAAGTAGCAATAATAATATCTGATGTAACAAGAAAATGGCAAGCAATACCTACATATCTACCAATATTAGTTGATAGACTAAATAAATGTGGAATAGCAGATGAAGATATAATAGTAATATCTGCTTGTGGTACTCATAGAAAACAAACAGATGAAGAACATAAAGAATTATTAGGGGAAGATTTATTTAAACGTTTAAAAATAGTAGATCATCAATGTGAAGACAAAGAAAACTTAGTTTATATGGGTGAAACATCTAGAAAAACTCCAGTATGGTTAAATAGATATGCAATAGAAGCAGACAAAATAATATTAACTGGTGGAGTAGTTTATCACTTCTTAGCTGGTTATGGTGGAGGAAGAAAAAGTATAGTACCTGGTATAGCAGGAAAAGAAACTATAAATACTAACCACTGTAACGCTTTAAATCCTGGATTTGGAAATGGAACAAATGAAAATGCTTGCTCAGGAAATTTATCAAAATCTAACCCATTCCATGATGACTTAGAAGAAGCAGCAGCAATGGCTAAACCAGCATATTTATTAAATGTAGTTGCTAATTCTGACCAACAAATAATAGCAGCATTTGCAGGAGATTGGATAAAAGCTCATAAAGCTGCAACTGAACTTGTAGACTCTATAGATGGAGTTTATGTTGATGAGAGAGCAGACTTAGTTATAGCAAGTGCAGGTGGTTTCCCAAAAGATATAAACTTATATCAAACTTCAAAAACTCTTGCAAACTCTAAAGCAATGATAGCAGAAGGCGGAACAATGATAATATTATCTGAATGTAGTGAAGGATTTGGAGACAAAGATTGCGAAGACCAAATAGTTAAGTTTACAAATATGGAAGAAAGAGAAAAAGCATTACGTGCTGATTTCTCAATTGGTGGATTCGTAGGATATGATTTTTCTGATACTGCTGAAAAATATAACATGATAATAGTAACAGATATACCAGCAGAAAAATTCCAACATACAAAAATACATGTTGTTAAAACTTTAGATGAAGCTTTAAGAGTAGCTAAAGAATTAAATGGTGGTTCAATAGATGATATGAAAGTTGCATTACTTCCACACGGTGCTAATACACTACCTAAATATAGATAAAGTTTACTTCGTTCATGGTGCCAACGAGATACCTTTGCTACCGCTTCAGGTAACTCCGTTGTTTAAAATTAGAATTAAAAAAATAGGTCGCACTATATTGTGCGACCAAATTTAGTTTGATTTGATTGATTAAATTAGTATAATATCAAATTGTTTATCAAAGTCATTAGTTAAAATTACATATAAATCTAGTTATCATCAACTTTATTTCCGTCCTTATCTATAATATTATTATCAGTTTCTATTAGAGGAGAGTCATCAGTATTAGTTTTATCATCAAGACCAATTTCCGTTTCATCTTGAGATTTTACTTCATTATCACAACCTTCATCTTTAACATCCCCCATATTATTAATCTTGTTGTTATCATAAATAACTGGATTACGAATAACTACATCATGCCAACCTTTATTTATGTTGTCACAATCTGAATTATTGCATTTATGGTCGCAATTTTGACAATTACAATTATCATCTTTAGTATTATTTCCGTTCACATTATAAGTGTTCATTCTTAAACTATTTAAAATAACAATTATACCTAGTAAAAATAGTATTGCAGATAAAATATATATTCGCATAACTAAGATAAGTATTGCTGCTATTATTATAACTAATCCAGTTTTTATATGCTTATGTTTCTCATGTTCGGCCAATTTAATTACCTCCTGTTCGTCTGATAAATTAATTTCACCTCGAGTAAAAAAATTAAAGTGAGAAAATAATATTATTTTCTCACTAAAACTTTATTCTATAAACGTAGTATTTATGCGAATTATTATTTTCTTTTAATAAACTTACTAGCTTCCATACAAATTACAGCAGTGATAGCTAAAGCTAAACAAACTCCTAAGTTTACAAGTTCAAATGTTGCTGGTATTGCAAATATTCCTCTCATAAAAGGAAGGAAAGTAAGAGACAACATTCCTAAGCATACAATTACTGCACCTAATGAATATTTATTGCTAGTTATACCTAGACTAAAAATTGTTTCGCTATTAGAGCGAGCAGCGAATGTTTGAATTATTCTAGATAGAGTAATTGTTATAAATGCCATCGCAGCCCCAAGTGAAGCTGATGTCTGCATACCTATATATTGAGCTAAAATTGTAACAAGACCTATGATTGATCCTCTAGTAAGAACTACTTTTAAAGTATTTTTGCATAAAATACTTTCGTTAGGATCTCTCGGTGGTTTATTCATAGTATCTTTTTCTGGCTTTTCAAAACCTAGAGAAATTGCTGGTAATGAATCTGTAACTAGATTGATAAATAATAATTGTATAGTTGTGAATGGATTAGCCCAACCAGCAAACACAGCGAATAATATTGCTATTATTCCACCTAAGTTTCCAGAGAAAAGATAGGTAATAGCTTTTTTGATATTATTGTAAACTGTTCTACCAACTTCGATTGCATTTACTATAGTGGCAAAGTTATCATCGACTAAAACCATTGCCGAAGCATCTTTAGCAACTTCAGTACCACTTCCCATACCAATTCCGATATTTGCTTGTTTAAGAGCTGGTGCATCATTAACACCATCACCAGTCATTGCTGTTACTTTACCTTTTTTCTGCCATGCTTTTACGATTCTGATTTTGTTTTCTGGAGATACCCTTGCATAGACTGATATTTTTTCTAATTTATTATCAAGTTCATCATCAGTAAGGGCATCTAATTCTTTTCCTGTAAGAGCTAGGTCATCTTTTTCCATTATACCAATTTCACGAGCTATTGCAGCTGCAGTAGTTTTGTGGTCACCAGTTATCATAATTGTCTTTATACCAGAAGATTTAGCTTCTTTTACTGCATCAAAGACTTCCTCACGAGGTGGGTCTATCATTGCCATAAGACCGATTAATATTAGATTTTCTTCATCATCTAAACTAGGTTCAAATCCATCAGGAACTTTTTTATATGCAAATGCTAAAACTCTTAATGCCCTGTTTGAAAAGTTTTCATTTACCTTTCTGTATTCATCTAAGATTTCATCTGATATTTCTACAACTTCATTGTATTTCAATGCATATTTACATCTACTAAAAATTACATCGGGAGCACCTTTAGTAAACATTATGCTTTCACCGTCAACTGAGTTTATAGTAGTCATAAGTTTTCTATCACTATCAAATGGTATTTCAGAAATTCTGATATATTCTTCTCTTATAGCTTTATAATCTATATTATATTTTTCAGCATAATTTATAAGAGCTACTTCAGTAGGGTCACCGATTTCTACACCTTTTTCATTTATATCTGAGTCATTGCAAAGGATAGAAGATAGGTTTAAATATCTTTCTTGTAAAACACAACCAGATACGGCAATTTCATCACTGTGTGATTTAGTATTATTATTTGTAACGTTATAATCTTTAATATAGTCAAATCCGTTGAATTTATCGCTATCAGGTCCATAAAGATAAGTTTCAACTACTGTCATTTTATTTTGAGTTAATGTACCAGTTTTGTCAGTACATATAACACTTGTTGAACCAAGAGTTTCAACAGCTGGTAATTTTCTAATTATAGATTGTTTCTTTGCCATTATATTTGTACCAGATGCAAGAACAATTGTAACGATTGAAGTAAGTGCTTCTGGAATTGCAGCAACTGCAATGGCGATAGCAAACATAAATGAATTCATTAAATTGCCACCTCTAAATACTTCAAGTGCAAATATTAATCCTGCTAAAAATACTATTGCAATTCCTAACTTCTTCCCGAAATCATCAAGTTTTTGTTGAAGTGGAGTTTGCTTATTTTGTGCAGTTTCAAGTAAGTTTGCAATTTTACCGACTTCAGTATTCATACCACATGATGTAACTACATAAGTAGCTCTACCATATACAACCATTGAACCACTAAATACCATATTTCTTTGATCGCCAAGTGCACAATCTTCATTTATAGTATCTGAATTTTTTAAGACTGGTTCAGATTCACCTGTTAGCATACCTTCAATAACTTTTAATGTTTGGGCTTCGATAATTCTACCATCAGCGGGAACATAATCACCAGCTTCGAGAAGTACTATATCACCAGGAACTAATTTTTCTGATGAAATAGTTAATTTCTCACCATTTCGGATTACTTTTGCCTCTGGAACAGATAATTTTTTTAAACTATCTAATGAACTTTCAGCCTTTTTAGTTTGAACAACACCTAAAACAGCATTTATTCCTAGAACAGTAAATATTATAAGTGATTCAACAGTATCTCCTAAAAATACTTGTGTCATTGCTGCAATTAATAAGATTACAACTAATGGGTCTTTAAAACTTTCTAAAAATAACTTCCATGTTGGTGTTTTTGGCTTTTCTTGTAATGCATTAAGACCATATTTCTCTAGTCTTAGCTTTGCCTCCTCCTGTGTTAATCCAGTCAAATTACTATCTAGGTCATTTAAAACTTGAACTGAATTTTTTTGATAAAACATACATATTCCTCCTAATATTAATATTTATCAAATAAAAAAGACCTCCAAGTAGATTATTAATGTCTACTTTGAAGGTCTTGCTAACAAGTTTATGTACTCGCTAGTCAACCGGGATAAAATCCGAAATGACGATTGACTATCACAGTGTGAAAGCTACTCCCCTTCAAGGGAATTTTTTATTTGTTATATATTATATTAAGAATTTTTGAAAAGTACAACTAAATTTTTGTTAAAAAAATTTAAAAAAGTAAATTTGTAGGAACATTTATATAGGTTGTAATGCATCTTTAACAAAAATGTAATTTTATATAGAAATATATACAAAATTAATATCTTTTTTAAAATTAATGTTAAAAATATCGATAAGTTAAAAATTGTATACATATTTTTCAATACTGTAACATTAATTTATTTTAAAATAGGGAAAAACAATGGTAAAATTATTTATGGAAGAAAATAATATAATAATATGAATAAAAATTATAAAAAAATGTCTATTATGAATAAAAATAAATGAGAGGTGTGATTTTTTATTGAGCAGTTTTATAGTAAATGCATATAAGCACTTTATGACGATTACTAGACATCGACACAAGGTAATACAACATTGTTTTAGGGCGGGGATTTTATGGCAAGGTTGTTTACATGATTTGTCTAAATATAGTTTTAGTGAATTTATAGTGGGGGCAAAATATTATCAAGGGACTAGAAGTCCAAATGAGGCAGAGAGAGAAGATAAGGGGTATTCAGTAGCGTGGATGCATCATAAAGGGAGAAATAAACACCACTTTGAATACTGGACAGATTATAATACAAAGACTAAGAGTATTGAATCAGTAAAAATGCCAATGAATTATTTAATAGAGATGTTTTGTGATAGAGTAGCGGCGAGTAAAATATATATGGGAAATAATTATACGGATAGATGTCCATTAGATTACTTTTTAAGAGCAAAAGGTAGAATGCAAATTCACCAAGAAACATCAGATGAACTAGAATTTTTACTTATGATGTTAGATGAAAAGGGTGAGGACGAAACATTTAAATATATTAGAAGTATAAAGAAAAATGGATATGTGATAAACGGAGAGAAATTAGCTAAATAGTAAACCTATTTGGCTAATTTTTTGTCTTAAAATACAAAATCGTAACTAACTTTATCATTTGATATCACAATGTCTAGTTAATTGTAGTTTAAAAATGGAAGGAAATCACCACACTTCACAGAATTTAAGAAAATGAACATATTAATTGATATTAAATACTAAAGAAGAGAGGGGATTTTAATGAAAAAAATAATAAGTTTATTATTAGTTTTTATATTGGCAATGGCCTTAATAGGTTGCGAAAATAAAGAGAAAAGCGATAATACTGCTACTAAAAGTGACGTAAAGAGTAAAGCTAGTGAGAAAAAAACTTACTCTGACAAGGAGTTTATAAATGATGTACTTGCTTCAATAAATGATTCAGAATTAGATAAAGATTATAGTGATATAGATTTTGATAGTTTAAGCCAAGAAGAAAAAGATAAAGTAATAAAAGAACAAGAAATATTGTTTATACAAGAAAAGCTAGACAGAATTGAAAAATATAAAGATTTAGATTTTGAAAGTAGTGACTTGAAGAACTTAGCAGTCAAATATATTGATGTATTAAATACTCAAAAAGAATTAATTAGCGATGATAAGGATAAAAAAATATTACAAAATGGTACAAAGTTAAGAGATTCTATCAGTTATGCATGGCTTGAATGTGAAGATTCAGAATGTGAAATTATATTAGAGTTAGCAAATAACTATGGATTAAAAATGGACGATAGAAAAAAGAAAGATCTTGAAGATATTAAAGCTGAAATTGAACAAGATATGCAAAATTATGTAGGTAAAGATAAAGAAGAAGATTATGCAATGCAGTAGAATAGATATGATAAAAAATTAGCTAAATAACTTTTATTTAGCTAATTTTTTTGTGGAAATAACATAAAATAAAAATTATAATATAAAATAGAGATAATATAGACAAAATTAATTATTAATAAAAAATAGAGAGGAATAATATGATTACAGGAGAGTTAAGAAATAAAGTAGATAAGATATGGGAAATTTTCTGGACAGGAGGAATAACAAATCCTCTAGAAGTTATAGAGCAATTTACATATCTTTTATTTATAAAAGGTTTAGACGATAATGAAACACAAAAAGAAAGCGATGCAATATTTTTAGGATTACCATTTGAGGGAATTTTCCCACAAGATAAACAACATTTAAGATGGAGCAAATTTAAAAACGAAGAGCCAACAGTTATGTACGATATAATGGCAAACGAAGTATTTCCATTTATAAAAAATCTGCATGGAGATGGAGAATCTGCTTATTCAAAATATATGGGTGATGCTATATTCAAAATACCAACAGCTCTTATGCTTGCAAAAATCGTTGATGGAATAGATAAACTTGAAATAGATAACAAAAATGACAACAAAGGGGATCTTTACGAATACTTACTTTCAAAAGTTGCAACAGCAGGAACAAACGGACAGTTTAGAACACCTAGACATATAATCGACATGATAGTAAGTATTATGAAGCCAACACCACAAGACACAATAGTTGACCCAGCAGCAGGTTCAGCAGGATTTTTAGTTTCATCACAACAATATTTAAGAAATAATCATGCTGATTTATTTTTAGTTCAATCATTAAAAGAACACTTCAACAACGATATGTTCTACGGATTTGATATGGACAGAACTATGCTTAGAATTGGTGCAATGAATATGATGCTTCATGGAGTTGACAACCCAAATATCGAGTACAAAGACTCACTTTCAGAAGTTAATACAGACAGCGAAAAATATTCTCTAGTACTTGCAAATCCTCCTTTCAAAGGAAGTTTAGATTATGAAGCAGTAAGTGCAGATTTATTAAAAGTTACTAAAACTAAAAAGACAGAATTACTATTCTTAGCGTTATTCTTAAGAATACTTAAAAAAGGTGGAAGATGTGCATCAATAGTTCCAGATGGAGTTTTATTCGGAAGCACAAAAGGACACAAAGATATAAGAAAAGAAATTGTTGAAAACAATAAATTAGAAGCAATAATATCAATGCCAAGTGGAGTATTCAAGCCATATGCAGGAGTTTCAACAGCTATAATAATATTCACAAAAACAGGTAACGGAGGAACAGACAAAGTTTGGTTCTACGATATGAAAGCAGATGGATATTCACTAGACGATAAAAGAAATCCAGTTGAAGAAAATGATATACCTGATATAATCGAAAGATTTGACAACCTTGACAAAGAAGTAGACAGAAAGAGAACAGAGCAAAGTTTCTTTGTTGATAAGAGTGAAATCGTGGAAAATGGATATGACCTTTCTATCAACAAATACAAAGAAATCGAGTATGAAGAAGTTGTTTATGATGCACCTGAAGTTATTCTTGGGCGAGTTAAGGTGCTTGAGGATGAGATTATTAAAGGTATTAGCGAATTAGAAGAGATGTTGAGAGGGTAGTTGGTATGGAACTAAAATTAGCTGATTTATTTGAAAAAACTATTTCTGGAGAATGGGGAGTAGAATTAAAAGATGGAGAAGATGGTGTAAATGTAATCAGAACAACAAATTTTACAAATTTAGGGAGATTAAATTTACAAGATGTAGTTAAAAGAAATATTGATGTACAAAAATATTTGAATAAACAATTAGAGTATGGAGATATTATTATAGAAAAATCAGGTGGAAGCCCCAATCAACCAGTTGGTAGGGTTGTTATATTTGAAGAAAATGATAAAAATATATATTTTTGTAATAATTTTACTTCAATATTAAGACCTAAAAAGAATATGGTATATAGTAGGTATGCACTTTACTTATTAAAAGATTTATATAATAAGAAAAAAGTTTTAAAGTATCAAAATAAAACTACTGGTATAATAAATTTAAAACTAAATGATTATTTAAATGGTACATTAGTTGAAATTCCTAATATAGAACAACAAATAAAAACAGTTGAGGTATTAGATAAGGCACAATATTTAATAGATATGCGTAAACAGCAACTAGATGAATTAGAATTATTAGTCAAATCAAGATTTATAGAGATGTTTGGAAATCCGATTACTAACAATAAAGGATGGAGCACAGAATTACTAGGTGAAATATGTGAATTAAAGGCTGGAAAAAATATAAAGTCTAATGAAATCCATAATGTTAATTCTAAAGGATTATATCCTTGTTATGGAGGAAATGGTTTAAGAGGATATGTTGAAAATTATTCGCATGAAGGTAATATTAATATTATAGGAAGACAAGGAGCACTATGTGGTAATGTAAAATATGCCAGAGGAAAATTTTATGCTACAGAACATGCAGTTGTTACCCAAACCAAAATTAATATAAATGATTATTGGCTTCATTTTGCATTAAAAGAATTAGATTTAAACAGATTGGCTACAGGAGCTGCACAACCAGGTCTTACAGTAGGAAAATTAAATGAAGTTGAAATACCTAAGGTACCAATAGAACTTCAAAACCAATTTGCAGACTTCGTTACCCAAGTGGACAAATTGAAATTTACATATAAATTTAATTATACACATAAAATATATAATATATATTTAATTTTATGTTTAAAGATGTATAAAATATTTAATTTCAATAAAAAAACATATTTATAATTAACAATTACCTTTATGATATAATATCACTATAATAACCGAAAAATAATTATTAAAATACGGGGGGAGAAGCAATGAAGGGTAATTTTGACTTCTTAAAAGAAAAAAAGGAATTTAAAAGTTTTGCAAGTGCTTGTGTTGAAGCGGAAAAAAGCCTTGTGATTAGTCCTGCTACTACAGCAATTTTGAGTAGGAGGGCATTGGAACTTGCTGTTAAATGGGTATATTCTTTTGATAAAGATTTAAATATTCCCTATAGGGATAATCTTTCAAGTTTAATTCATGAAAATAGTTTTAGATACCTTATAAATTCTGATATGTTTTACCTTTTAAAATATATAATTCAGACAGGAAATTTATCTGTACATACAAATAAGATGATAACTAGGGAAGAAGCAATTGTCTCTCTTAGAAATCTTCATCAGTTTGTTTCTTGGATTGATTATTGTTATGCAGATGATTATACGACGCAAGAATTTGATGAAAATTTACTTGAACAAGGTGAGTATAAGAGAACTAG
The DNA here is from genome assembly GCF_018917435.1 of Intestinibacter bartlettii. Lineage (GTDB taxonomy): Bacteria > Bacillota > Clostridia > Peptostreptococcales > Peptostreptococcaceae > Intestinibacter > Intestinibacter bartlettii_A. Next base: position 40,873 of record NZ_JAHLOQ010000002.1, on the reverse strand, counting down.
ACCAGAAGAACTTAAAAATCTATATGAAGAATTAAGTTCAAAAGATAGACCTATTGAAGAGGTAAGTGCTGAAAATCCAGAACTAAGGGATAAGTTAACAGAGAGAAGAGTTGAAAATACTAAAAGTAATGACTTTAAAATAGATGAGATAAGTGAAAATGAGACTAGAAAGAAATTTATAGATATAGAACTTAAACTTGCAGGTTGGGAGTTTAACAAAGATGTTATCGAAGAGGAAAAGGTTATTGGTATGCCAAATACTTCTGGGATAGGCTATGTAGATTATGTTTTATATGGAGATAATGGAAAACCACTTGCTGTTATTGAAGCTAAGAGAGCTAGTGTTGATGCTGATAAAGGTCAACATCAAGCAAAACTTTATGCAGATTGTTTGGAAAAAAGATTCAACCAAAGACCTATTATATTTACGACTAATGGATTTGAAATCAATATTTGGGATGATGCGGGAGGATATCCTGTTAGAAGTGTTGCTGGATTTTTAAAGAAAGATGAGTTACAACTTAGAATTGATAGAAGAAGTACTAGAAAACCATTTGATTTTACAACAATTAAAGATGAGATAACAAATAGATATTATCAAAAAGAAGCTATTATAGCAGTGTGTGAGGCATTTGATAGAAAACAAAGAAAATGCTTAATAGTTGCTGGTACTGGTACAGGAAAAACTAGGATTTCTGTGTCATTAGTGGATATTCTTACAAGACATAATTTTGCAAAGAATGTATTATTTTTAGCAGATAGAAAAGAACTTGTTAAACAAGCTAAAAATTCTTTTTCAAAATTACTACCAGATTTACCACTGTGCAACTTACTTGATAAAAATGAAGATCCTGAAAATGCAAGGATGATATTCTCAACATATCCAACGATGGTAAATGCAATAGATGATACAAAGTCAAAGGATGGCAAAAGATTATTTACTCCTGGTCATTTTGACTTAATAATAATAGATGAATCACATAGAAGTATATATAAAAAATATAAAAGTATTTTTGATTATTTTGATGCTAATTTATTAGGTCTTACAGCAACTCCAAAGGATGAAATAGATAAAAATACTTATAGTATATTTGACCTTGAAAACAAGGTGCCTACTTATGCATATGAGTTTGAACAAGCTGTAAAAGATGGATACTTAGTTAGTTATAAAACAATAGAAGTTACAACATCTATAATGCAAAATGGGATAAAATATGATGAATTATCTGATGAAGAAAAAGAACAATATGAAGATACTTTTGATAATGATGAAGATATAGATAAAGAAATTTCCTCAAGTGCTATAAATAGTTGGCTTTTTAATGTTGATACGATTGATTTAGTTCTAAATAAGCTTATGGAACAGGGGCTTAAGATTGAGGGAGGAAATATTTTAGGAAAGACTATAATATTTGCTAAAAACCATAAACATGCAGTCGCAATTGTAGATAGATTTAATACTATTTTTCCTCAATATGGTGGTCAGTTTGCCCAAGTTGTAGATTATGATACTAAGTATGTAGATAATATAATTGATAATTTTAAACAAAAAGATAAAATGCCGCAGATCGCAGTTTCAGTTGACATGTTAGATACAGGAATTGATGTACCTGAAATTTTAAATTTAGTTTTCTTTAAAAAGGTAAAATCAAGAACCAAGTTCTGGCAAATGATAGGACGTGGAACTAGACTTTGTAAAGATTTGCTTGGAATTGGAATGGATAAAGAAGAATTCTTGATTTTCGATTATTGTAGTAACTTTGACTTCTTTAGAGAAAATCCAAATGGATATGAAGGTGGTATAGTTCTATCTTTGGATGAAAGATTATTTAATATAAAAGTCGATATAATCAAAGAACTTCAAGATTTAAGATATGAACAAAAAGAGTATGTTGATTTTAGACAGAGTTTGGTTGATGAACTGTATAAAAAGATAATCGAGTTACCAGATGAAAGTTATAGAGTTAAATTAAACCGAAGATATGTTGAAAAGTATAAAAATAAAGAGAGTTTCAATATACTAGGAGCTGTAGATACTAGTGAGTTAAAAGATAAAATTTCACCATTAATAACTTCTTTTGGGGAAGATGAGCTAGCAAAGAGATTTGACTTTGTTATGTATACGATAGAATATGCTAGATTATGCAATGGAAATGCCAAAAGAGCAATAAAAAGCGTAATTGATACAGCAAATCAACTTGCCTCACTGGGAACTATTCCTCAAGTAAAAGCTCAAAAACATATTATAGATATGGTTAGGGAAGAGGAATTTTGGAAAGATGTGAGTATTGATAGCCTAGAAGATGTAAGGGAAGCTATAAGGGATTTAATTCAATATCTTGAAGTAAAAGGTAGAAAGATATACTATACAGGATTTGAGGATATAGTAGTTACAGAAACTTCTAATGATGCAATTTATGATATAAATGATTTAAAAAACTATAAGAAAAAAGTAGAGCATTACTTAAAACAACATATAGATGATATGGTAATCTATAAAATTAGAAATAATAAAAAAATAACAAAACAAGATTTACAAACTTTAGAACAAATAATGTGGAATGAGCTTGGAAGTGAATCTGATTATCAAAAGGAATTTGGTGATATGCCACTTGGTCACTTAGTTAGAAAAATAGTTGGGTTAGATAGACAGGCAGCAAATGAAGCATTTTCTGAGTTTTTAAATACAGAAAGATTAAATTCAACACAAATTCATTTTGTTAAACTTATAGTAGATTATATTGTTAAAAATGGTTTTGTTGAAGATAATAAAATATTTATGGAAGATCCATTTAGAAGTGTTGGAAATATAACACAACTATTTAGAGATAACATGAATGATGCGAGAAAGATTATGGAGATAATCGGTAATATTAAGAAAAACTCTGAAGAATTAATTGAAGAGGTATATTAAAAATAATAAAAATCCCCCAAAAGACTTATGGCTATTTGGGGGATTTTTTATTATGTATATAGAATTATATAATGTCAATTACCTCAAAATAAAATATTGTAATAAAAAGAACAGTGTGTTAATATGATTAATATAATATTATATTAACAAGATTAAAAACATAAATATGAATTAAGAGCATAATATCGACACTAAATAAAGAGAGGAGTAAAATATGAAAAATCAGTTCTATTTAAAAAACTTCAAAAGTAAATGGATAAAGTACAACAACTACGAATTAAGAGAAGATTCAAAAGGCGATATATATATAATTCCATCAGACAACAGTAACTATACAATTTATGATCCTTTTGAAAAATCAAGCAATATATTATTTGATTTGATAGATTTAGGTGATACAGCTTTAAAAAATATAAATGATAAAGAAGCTATATATAATAAAGTAATGGTATTTGTAAAAAATTATGGATTATTAGGTCTTATAAGTTCAAGCGTATATAACAGAGATATAATTGGTGAACAAAATGTATTGTTTGCTCAAAATAACATTATAAGTGCTACATTAGATTTAGATAGCAATGTGATGAATTCAGATGATTATATAAAATTATTTACTCCATTTGCAGGTGAAGATGATTTATATACTAGAGAGTTTGATGAACATCTAACTGTTGTAAAAGCTGAGGATTCACCGAAGTTTTACGGAAAGAAACCTTTAGTCTTAGATATAGTATTTTCAAAATTCTATGCAGAACGTGTAGATTGGATTATAGAATATGCGAAAAATATATCGGAAAACTTAAACCAAATGTTAATTTACAAGAATGCTAATTTAACTGAACCAGTTGAAATAATGCCAGATAAATTCAATCCACACAAAATAGGATTTACAGTTGCTATGTTTGAAAGACCACAAATCAATTGGGATTTTGATTCTTTACAGATGGCAATGGATATGATTTATGCATTTGCTCTAACTGATGAGGATAGAATATTAAATCGTTGTAGTTACTGCAACAAACCTTTCTTTGCAAAAACAGAAAGAGAAAAATACTGCTCGCCTTCTTGTAGAAACTGCGCAAATGTTATAAAGAGCAGAAACAAGAAAAAAGCATTAGAAGAGCAAGTAACTTTAAATGAAAATAAACAAGAACTAGAAGATACAGTTCATGAAAAAATAAAAACACAAGAGAAAATACAAACTACAGAAAATGCACAAACAGATCTAGTTGAAAAGAAAATTGAAAATATTTTAGATATAATAGACAAAAGAATTATTGAGAGTGTTAAGAAACGAAGTGTAGATATTAAAAAATACGAAGGTGGTGAAGATGATATGAAAAATGAAAAAAGAAAACAAGCCATTTATGAATATAAAGAAAAGAAGACAACCGGTGGTGTCTACAAAATAACTAATACACAAACTGGCAAAAGTTTAATTAAAGGAGAGATAGATTTACAATCTATGCAAAATAGATTCAACTTCTCTGTATCAATAAATAGTTGTTTAAATATTAAACTTCAAAAAGACTGGAATCAATACGGGGCTAAATCATTTACATTTGAAGTACTTGAAGAGACTGAAATGAAACCAGAAATGGATAGAAGACAATTTAAAAAGTATTTAAATGAATTAGCAGAAAAATATACTGAAAATATGCCAGCAGAAGAATTATATTAATATTTTAGTAAGATAAATATATATTTTAATAATTGAAAAATTATTAAATAAAAATTATAAAATATGTATAAAATCTAAGATTGTGTGGATAATATAAGTATATATTTAAATTTGCACAATTGAGCTCAATTATAAATATATGGACCGATATTTTTTAGGGTAAATACTCTAGGAAATATCGGTTTTTAATTTTGGTAAAAAGTAAAACCTTACAAATTATTTATTTTTACTGAGTACTATTTTAATTTGCAAAACTTGTGATATTATATGAAGTATAAATTGAGAAGGAGATAAAGTTTATGGACTTAGAAAAGGGAGTAACAGTTTTAAATAAATGTAGTTATAATAATGTTGATTTTGAGGTAATATCATATAATAAATTAAAAGGTGCCCAAAATGTAAATATGGCTCAGTCTATGTTTTTTGCAGAACAAACAGGATTAAGAGCAAAACAGGTAAAGATAACTTTAAATAATGGGTCAGTTAAGACAGAAGCAGGTGCATTATATTATTCTAAAGGAAAAATAGAATCAAAAACAAAGATTGGCGGTGCAACTGGATTATTTAAAAAAGCAGTTTCAGGTGCGCTTACAAATGAGAGTGCAATAAAACCAGTTTATACAGGTACAGGTGAAATTTATTTAGAACCATCATTTAGACACTATTTAATAATGGAATTAGATAATGATTCAATTATAGTAGACAAGGGGCTGTTCTTCTGTTGTTCAGCAGAAATAGATATAAGAGCAGTATCTCAAAAAAATGTATCTTCAGCTTTACTAGGTGGTGAAGGTATTTTCCAAATTGAATTAAAAGGAAGTGGAATAGTAGTATTAGAACTAATTGTTCCAGAAAGTGAAATTGTTTCATATGAATTAAAAGACGGCGAAGAATTAAAAGTAGATGGAAACTTTGCTATAGCTAGAACTAGTGGCGTATCATTTAACGTTACTAAATCAGATAAGAGCTTATTAGGCTCTGCTATAAATGGGGAAGGATTCTTAAATACATTTAAAGGAGATGGTACTGTTTGGTTAGCACCTACAGCACCTATGTATAAGAGACTTTATACTGGAATATATTTCTCAAACGCATCTATGAATAATAAAGAATAATAAGTTAGTATAAATATAAAAGCATCTTAGGTAAAAATAGTAATTCTAAGGTGCTTTATTAATATAAAATCTTGGGGGGAGAGTTATGAGAGTTATTTCTTACAATATACATTCAGGGACAGACAAACAGAAAAAACATACATTAACAGATACTATCAAATATTTAAAACAACAAGATGCTGACATAATATGTTTACAAGAAGTGTTGTATTCTAACTATAGAAGGATTAAGTTTAATCTCAGAATGAATGGTATATTTGCAGAAAATGTTTCAGATAAAAACTATGGAGTTTGTATTTTTTCAAAATATAAAATAGTAGCTCAAAATCATGTGTTTTTGACTAGTAAAAAGGAACAAAGAGGATTTGCTCATATAAAGGTAAAAATAAATGAAGATGAGTATTTTAATGTTATAAATACACATTTGGGTCTTGATAAATATGAGAGGGTAAAACAAATTGATGAAATACTTGATTTCGTGAGTATAAACTTGGAGGGGAATATTGAAAATCTTGCTGGAAATATAATTTGTGGTGATTTTAATGAAAAAAATATATCTATCAATAATTTTGAAGATGTATCTATAAAGTTGAACAAAGATTCTATACCTACTTTTTCAGATAGCAGGATAGACTATTGTTTTGCAAATACAAATTTAAGAATAGAAGATTATACGGTGGATGATGTATATATGTCAGATCACTTTCCAATAGTAGTTGACTTTAAATAAATTTATATAAATACCTACAAAAAAAGCACTGAAAAGTGCTTTTATTATTTATTAGCTAATTTTATATTTCTATCTAGTGTATATTTGATTAAGTAACTCGTCATATTTTCAAATTTCATGTCAAAATCATTTTCATCGAAAAGCATATAAAGAGCAAATAAGTTCGCTTCCCTTTCAGCCTCCTGGTTTTCAGATTCAAAGTTGTTCACACCAGTATGTCCAAGTATTATATGCCCAAGCTCATGAGCGCATAATATATTCTTCGATTTCTCTATGTAATTAGAATTGATTGTAATAGAAGGCTGACCATAAATAGATACAAAATAAGCTTTTCGAGTCTCGTTGAAGTTTCGTTCCCTAACAGTAATACCTAAGTGTTCACAGATTACAAAGGGGTTATTTGTATTATATGTTGCTTTTAAATTGTCAACGGCCTGTTTAATCTTATTACTACTCAATAAATTACCCTCCCTCCGATAAGTTATCGTTTTACTTGTTTATTTTTTCTTATATTTATAGCTAATTAATTCGATTTGTTGCAATAAGTCATTGGCGAAATCTATTATCTCCTCGTCTGATAATTTTGTAGCATCATAGCCACCATACGCCATAACCGTCGGCAATTTTAAAATGAATTCCATAGCATCAGTGGCATTATTAAACTCTGTTGGAGGATTTTGTGGATTACGACCAAGTAAATAATCGGTCGATACATCGAAAAAATCTGCTATTTTAGTTAAAATAGTCTGATCAGGAAATCTTCTACCTTGTTCGTACATTCCGATTGTGCTGCTAGATATTCCTAAAAGTTTGCTTAATTTAGATTGACTAAGATTTTTTGATGTTCTTAATTTCTTCAAATTTTGTCCAAACACGGCTGATACCTCCTTTACTGCTCTTATTAAGAATCAAAAGGAAATTATGTTAATAATTTCTATGGTAATAGTGTAACACGAAACGTGTATGACTTTCAATAAAGAACACAAAAAGAAGTGGAATTTCTTTACAAGATATATTAAGGCTAAAAATAAGATTAATTAAGATAAAATAATTGTAGTATAATATTTGATAGTAAAAAATCTTTACAATATAAGGTATATTACGAACGGTGTATGGACATAAATCAAATAAAAAATTATGAGCGGAAAATATATAGATGAGGAGAATTATATGAAAGAAAAGATATTAAGTGTACTACAAAAATATTATGGATATAAGAGTTTTAGAAGAGGACAGGAAGAAATAATAACAAGCATATTGCAAGGTGAAGATGTTCTTGCAATAATGCCAACTGGTGGAGGAAAGTCTATTTGTTATCAAATCCCTGCACTTTGTATGGATGGATTGACGATTGTAATATCACCATTGATATCACTTATGAAAGACCAAGTTGATGCATTAACGGCTATGGGAATAGAAGCAAGCTACATAAATAGCTCTCTTTCTTCAAGTGATTACAATCAAATCTTAGAAAATATAATAAATGATAAATATAAGATTATATATGTAGCACCGGAGAGGTTAGAAAGTGCTGAATTTCTAAATATAATACAAAATAAAGATATATCTCAGATAGCAATAGATGAGGCACATTGTATATCTCAATGGGGTCATGATTTTAGGGTTTCTTATAAAAAAATACCTAACTTTATAAAAAACTTAAAAACTAGACCGACAGTGACAACTTTTACAGCGACTGCATCTACAGAAGTAAGAAAAGATATCTTAAATATGCTTGGGCTTATAGAACCGAAAATATTTATAACTGGATTTGATAGAGAGAATTTATACATAAATATAGTTAAATCATCAGCAAAAAATAAATATTTATTAGAATATGTAGAGAACCATAAAACAGAAAATGGAATAATTTATGCAGCTACTAGAAAAGAAGTAGAAAAAATATATGAAGGTCTTTTAAAAAGAGACATAAATGTAATTAAATATCATGCTGGTATGTCAAATGAAGATAGAAAGATAAATCAAGATAAGTTTATAAATGATGAAGTAAATATAATAATTGCGACTAATGCATTTGGTATGGGGATAGACAAGCCTGATATAAGATGGGTAATGCACTACAATATGCCACAGAGTATAGAAAACTACTATCAAGAAATAGGTAGAGCTGGTAGAGATGGTGAAAAGAGTGAGTGTGTTTTACTTTTCACACCAGGAGATGTTCATACTCAAAAATATCTTATAGAAATGGGAACAGAAAGTGTAACTAGAAAATCTATTCAATATAATAAACTTCAACAAATGGTCGATTTAGTTTATAGCAATTCATGTTATAGAAAGAGCATACTAGAGTATTTTGGTGAAGTTATGTTAGGTCAATGCGACAATTGTAGCAATTGTTTAAATGAAGGTGAGATAATAGACAAGACATTAGATGCACAAAAGGTTATCTCATGTATATACAGAATGAAAAGAAACTACGGTCTAACTATGATAGTAGATGTGCTTAGAGGATCTAAAAATAAAAAAGTATTAGAAGTAGGATTTAATAAACTTAGTACTTATGGAATAATGAAAGACTATAGCAATGAAGAGTTAAAGAATTTTATAAATACATTAGTATCTCACGGATTTTTAGAGATTAAAGAAAATCCAGGAGCGAGAGGAAGTTTTCCAACTATTTCTATGAATAATCAATCTCTAAAAGTATTAAAAGGCGATATAAAAGTTGAGTTTAAAGAAGTAAAAGTAGCTAAAGAATCTAGAAATAAAAATGAATTATTTGAAGTTTTATCTGATTTAAGAAAAACAATAGCAGTAAAAGAAAAAATAGCACCATATATGGTATTTGGTGATGCAACTTTATTATCAATGGCAAATACTTATCCAACTACAAAAGATGAACTATTAAATATTTCTGGTGTTGGACAAGTTAAATACGAAAAATATGGACAAGAATTTATAAATGAAATTGAGAAGTATATATCAGATAATAATATTGATAAAATTGCATTAATTAAACAAAATGATTCAAATACTGATGATAAAGAAGAATTCTTTGAAGTAAAAACAGACAAAAATTTATATGAATTGTTAAAAAAGGTAAGAGCAAAATACGCTAGAATCGAAGGTATACCATATCATATGATAATGCCTAAAAATACTTTAAAAGAGATAAGTGGAAGATACCCATTAGATATAGAACAACTAAATGATATTACTGGGTTAGGTCCAAAGAAAATAGACAAATATGGTGAATCGATAATAGAAGTAGTAAATAATTACGTAGATGAAAAAAATATAGAAGTAAAATGGAGAGAAAAAAAGAAAAAGAAATTAATTCTAGATGGTGAGAGCAGAAAACCTAAAGAAATTGCACTAGATTTATTAAATCAAGGGATGGATATTAAATCAGTTAGCAATGAATTAGAAATATCAGTATACTCTATTTTAGGATTTATATATGACTATATAAAAGAAGACAATGAACTTCACTTTAAATTTGATCCAACAGTGTATTACTGTGAAGATGAAAAAGAGTTAATCGAGAAAAGTATAAATAAATTTGGTGAAGACAAAATGCGAGATATAAAAAAATCTCTACCAGATTATATTAGATATGAAAGTATAAGAGCAGTAATAATACAAAAATATATAAGTTAGTAACCTTAAAAAAATCATAAGAAATTCTAAAAAAAACATATAAAAATGTTACAAAATGAATTTTTTTATTCAAAAGTATCGATTTAGTAGTATAATTGTATATGGAAAAATAAATTATCCAGGGGAAACTTTGTATATTGCGCAAACATCGCAATTTAGTCAAAGTTAAAAGTTTAATTGGATTGGAGTGAGGATATTAATGAAATTTAAAAGATTACTAGCTTTGATGATGGTATGCATGCTTGTACTTACTGGATGTAATAAGAGCAACAAAAAATATGATGAATATATGCAAAGCGGAGAAGAATCAGTTAAACAAGAACTATATGAAGACGCATTAGATTATTTTGATAAAGCTCTTGAAGAAAAAGAAGATGATAAAGAAGCATCATCTTTATATAAACAAGTAGAACAAATTTTACAAGTTCAAGCAAAAATGAAACATAAATTATATGATGAAGCTATAGAATTATGTGAAAAAATAATGGATAGTGAAAGTGAAAGCTCAGTATGTAGAGATGCTGCTAAAAAATTAAAAACTGAATGTGAAAAATTACAAAAAGAACAAGAAAGTTTAAGTTTTAGAGAGCAAATAGAACAAAAAATAGATGAAGTTAAAAAACTTATGGATGAAAAAGAGTACATGAATGCCAAAGTTAAATTAGGATACATAATTGAAGAACTTAATGGTAAATCAGAGTATGCAGATGAATTAAAAGAATGTAATGAGTTATTAAAAACTTGTAACGATAAAATAAATGAAGTTGCTTCTAAGGAAGAATCAACTAAAAAAGAAGATAGTAGTAATACTAATAAAGATCAAAACAATACTAGTGATGATGAAGATAGCTACAATGGAACAATTGATTTTAACGATGATCTTAAAAAACAAATAGCAGCTGCAGGAGAAGCATATGTAGAATTCTATTTTGAATATGGTTCAGATACTGCTCCAAGTAAATTTGCAGAAAAATCATATGAAGATACTGAAAATGATACACCTTTAGGAAAATATAAAGAACAAGGAAAAACAATATTTATGAATGCCTTCAAACAAGCATTTGAAGCAACAGGAAATGAATATTATTAAAAAAAATAAATAGATATTAAAAGCATATTATCGTTTAAGATAATATGCTTTTTTAATTGTAATTATGTTTAAAAACATAATGGTAAAAATATACATTTTAATTGACAATTTGATTTTCTAACACTATATTTAAATTATAAAATCATAGTTAATTACTATGAAATATAAAGTTTAAATATTAAATAATATAGAATTTAAGGAAAAGGGGAATATTATGGAGAATAAGTATGCTAAAGAGGCTCAACAAGAAGTAACAGAAAAAGAAAGATTAGTAAATTACGATTATAAAACAAATTTTCAATTTGAAGTTGTAAAAGTAGAAAACAAAGAACATTCAAATGAGCTGGAAACAATAATAGGGGAGTTTCCACTAGCTTTAGTTATAAATGGTGAGTATTCAAATACATTTCTATGTACACCAGAAAATTTAGATCAATTAGTTGCTGGTTTTTTGATGACTAAGGGAGTAATAAAATCAAAAGGTGATATAAAATTAATAGAGGTGGATTTTGAAAATAGAGTTGCAAAAGCCATAATTGAAGAAAACAAAGATTTGGATAAAGGAAAGAGATATTATTTAAATGATTTAGACTATGTAGATTTAAAACCTATTGAAAAAACAGAAACAACTATAAAAGTAAGCGATATATACGAAGTTATGAAAGAGAATCTTACTTCTTCTGAATTATTTAAAAATACAGGTGGAGTTCATAGTGTTGCTATTTATGATAATGAAAGACTTATAACAATTCGAGAAGATGTTGCTAGACATAATGCAATGGATAAGTCTATAGGATATTGTATTTTAAATAATATTGACTTAAAAGATAAAATAATATTTGTAAGTGGAAGAATTTCATGTGAGATGATTCTTAAGGCTGCTAAAGCTGGAATTCCTATAGTAATTTCAAAATCAGCACCTACAAACTTATCTAGAGAAATAGCAAAAAAATTAAATATAACATTAGCGGGATTTGTTAGAGGAGAAAGAATGAATATATATACAAATCCACAAAGAATAATATTTGAATAATTAGTTGCAGGGTTTAGAAATAGACCCTGCAATTTCATATAGAAGAGAAAAATGATGAAAAAATGAAAATTTTATAAAAATTTCGTATAATGTATTCATTTTTAATTTATAAAGTGTTAAAATAAAAAATACAAACAATAATTGGTAATATTAGGAGATGATTTGAATTATGGGGAATTATAATGTATACCTTCCAAGTTATTCAGTAGGGGCTGGATGTTACAAAGAAATACCAAAAGTAGCTCGTAGACTTGGAAATAAGGCAATCGTAATCGGGGGAAGAACTGCTATAGAAAAAGCAAAACAAGCTTTATTAGATGGTATAGCAGGTTCTAATATGGAAATAACAGACTTTATAGTATATGGTGATGATTCTACTTATGAAAATGTAGATAAATTAGTTGCAGATGAAAGAGTAAAAAATGCCGACATAATATTTGGTGTTGGTGGTGGGCGTGCTGTAGATACTTGTAAAGTTGTTGCAGATAAATTAGACAAACCACTATTTACTTTCCCAACTTTAGGGTCAAACTGTGCTGCAGTAACTGCAATATGTGTTATGTACAATGAAGATCATACATTTAGAGATTATTATTATCTAGATGGACCAGCAGACCATACTTTTATAGATACACAAATAATAGCTGAATCACCAGAAGATTTATTCTGGGCAGGTATTGGTGATGCTTTATCAAAAGAATGTGAAGCTGTTTACTCATCAGAAGGCGTTAACCTACCACATACACCACTTATGGGTGTTGGAGTAAGTAAAATTTGTACAGAACCACTTATAAAATACGGTAAAAAAGCATTAGAAGACTGCAAAAACAACCAAGATTCAGAAGAATTAAAACAAGTAGCACTTGATATAATAATAAGTACAGGTATAGTTTCAAACTTAACTACTACAGAAAATGACTATTACTATAATAGTTCATTAGCTCATGCTTTCTACAACGGTTCAACATTAGTAGAAGGAGCAAGAGGATTACATGGTGAAGTAGTTTCATTTGGTGTATTAACACTTCTTACTTGTGCTGGTGAAATAGAAAAAAGAAATGAAATAGCAGCATTTAATAAATCATTAGGATTACCAGTTTGCCTAGCTGATTTAGGAATAGACAAAAGTGGTATACCAACAATAGTAGACAAAGCTGTTACTTTAGTTGAATGGAATGCAATAAAAGACAGAGTTACAAAAGAAATGTTCGCTAAAGCTATATCTGACTGTGATGATTATGGAATGAGTTTAAAATAATTTAAAATAAAGAAAAAGGTACTAAAATAAATTTCTTTTTAGTATCTTTTTTTGTGCCCAATATACCAATTGTGTTAAAATTTAAAGATTTTAACATCATTCACTCGAATTTGCCCAATATGTATTAATACTGAGATAAATTACCTATATTAATATAGACTTATGTTAATATTGGGTACACAAATAAGCTCTATTATTATCTCAAATTAAATAATAAAATATAATGATTTTTGTATATAAATAAATGAAATAGGAGAGATTGATATGAGAGAGAAAATGATGAGATTTATGCAAGGAAGATATGGTGTAGATCAATTTAATAACTTTTTGATGAAGCTATTCTTTGGTGAATTCATACTATATTTCTTATTTAGAAGATTAATTCCAGGTTTATCAGCTATTATGTATTATTTAAGTTTAGCGACTTTAATCTATACGTATTACAGAATGTTTTCTAGAAATATCTATAAGAGAGCAACTGAAAACCAAAACTTTTTAAATAAGACAGCAAATATCAGAAGAAAAATAAATAATCAAAAAAGTATATTAAAACAAAGAAAAGTTTATCGTATATATAAATGTCCTACATGCAAACAAAAAGTAAGAGTTCCAAGAGGAAAAGGGAAAATAAGTATCCATTGTCCAAAATGTGACACTTACTTTATTAAAAGGAGTTAAAAATAAATGTTTGGATACGTTCTTATCAATAAAGAAGAGCTTAAATTTAAAGAATATGACGTATATAAATCGTATTATTGTGGTTTGTGCCAAACTTTAAACAATAGGAGTGGAAGATTTGCACAATTAACATTAAACTATGATATGACTTTTTTACAGCTTTTGTTGACTGGGCTTTATGAACCAGATACAAAACTAGAAAAGTTTAGATGTAAAATACATCCTTTCAAAAAGAGTATAAAAAGAAGCAATGAAATTACAGATTATATAGCTGATATGAATTTATTTTTAGTTTATTTAAACTGTATTGATGACTGGAAAGATGAAAAAAAATTAAGTAGAAAAATATACACTTTGTTAGTGAAAAATAAAGTGAAAAGAATAAAGAAAAAGTACCCAGAAAAAACTGAAAAACTTGAAAAAATACTACAACAAAGTAGTGAATATGAAAAAAAGAAAGAATACGACATAGATAAAATTTCATCTTATTCAGGAGAGTTAATGTCAGAGTTATTTTTATATAAAGAAGATGAATGGAAAGAGTCTCTATCTAGGATGGGATTTTTCCTAGGAAAGTATATATATATCATAGATGCGTATGAAGATATAGAAAAGGATTTGAAGAAGGGGAACTACAATCCTTTTACAGAAATATATCAAAATCAGGATTTTGATGATTTTGTAGAAAGAATTTTGACAATGATGATTTCAGAATGTGCTAGGGAATTTGAAAATTTACCTATCATAGAAGAAGTAGATATTTTAAGAAATATTCTATATTCTGGAGTTTGGGCAAAATTCAAATCAATAAGAAATAAAAGAAAGCAAGTGGAGGAAAATAAAGATGACTGATCCTTATCAGGTCTTGGGAGTATCTAGGGATGCTTCAAAAGAAGAAATTAAAAAAGCATATAGAAAACTAAGTAAAAAATATCATCCAGATGCAAATATAAATAATCCAAATAAAGATCAATATGAAGAAAAATTTAAAGAAATTCAACAAGCTTATCAAAGTATAATGAAAATGAAAAACGGTGGTTCTAATACATCAGGTGGTTACGGATATGGTAATTATTCTGACCAAGGAGGATATGGATACGGCAATAATAGTTATGGGAATCAACAGGATTTTGGGGATTTTGAGGATTTCTTTAGAGCATTTGGATTTGATACAGGTGGACAAGGCGGATATAATCCAAATTTTAATCAAGAAGAAGATGTACATTTAAGAGCAGCACTTAACTATTTTAATAATGGTTATTACAATGAAGCAAGAAATGTACTTGATAATATAGAAAATAGAACATCTAGATGGTATTACTATAGTGCAAATGTTAACTATAAATTAGGAAACAATATAAAAGCACTTGAAGAGGCAAAAATAGCTCTTAATATGGAGCCAAATAATATCCAATATAAAAGATTAGTAGATCTACTTGAAGGTAGAGGTAATTGGTATAATCAACAACAAAGAACATATGGATATCCAAGTGGAGGATTAGATGACTATTGTTGCAAGCTATGTATGTTAAATCTAGCATGCAATATTTGTTGTAATGGTGGTATGATATGTTGCTGATAACCGTAGAAATGGGAGGCAGTTAAAGTGAGCAAAATAATTGGTATTGATTTAGGAACAACAAATTCATGTGTAGCAGTTATGGAAGGTGGTTCGCCAACAATTATAGCAAATGCAGAAGGATTTAGAACTACACCATCAGTAGTTGCTTTTTCAAAAGATGGTGAAAGATTAGTAGGCGATACAGCAAAAAGACAGAGCATAACAAATACATACAGAACGATTTCATCTATAAAACGCCATATAGGAACTAATTATACTGTCGATATAGACGGAAGAAAATTTACTCCTGAAGAAATTTCTGCAATGATTCTAATGAAATTAAAAAAAGATGCAGAAAGCTATTTAGGAGAACCTGTTACAGAGGCAGTAATAACTGTTCCAGCATATTTTAATGATTCACAAAGAAAGGCAACTAGTGATGCCGGAAAAATTGCAGGTCTTGAAGTGAAACGTATAATAAATGAGCCAACTTCAGCAGCACTTTCTTACGGACTAGACAATGAATCTTCACAAAAAATAATGGTGTATGATTTAGGTGGAGGAACGTTTGATGTGTCTATAATTGAAATTGGAGATGGTGTAATAGAGGTTCTTGCGACTTGTGGAGATAACCATCTTGGGGGAGATGATTTTGATAAGCAGGTAGCAGATTATTTGATAGAAGAATTTAAGAAAAGTGAAAAAATTGATTTGTCAAAAGATATAGTTGCTTTTCAAAGAGTTAAAGAAGAAGCTGAAAAAGCAAAAAAAGAGTTATCAAGTGCTATGACAACAAATATAAATCTACCATTTATAGCAGTTGGCAAAGATGGTCCAAAACATATGGATATAACTCTTACGAGGGCTAAATTTGATGAATTAACTTATGATTTAGTCGAAAGAACAGTTATTCCAGTAAAAAATGCATTAAATGATGCAGGTATATCTACTAGTGAACTTAGCAAAGTTTTATTAGTTGGAGGTTCAACAAGAATTAAATCTGTTCAAGAAAAAGTAAAACAAATAACAGGAAAAGAACCTAGCAAAAATCTAAACCCAGATGAATGTGTTGCATTAGGGGCAGCTATCCAAGGTGGAAAACTAGCTGGGGACCCTGGGCTAAATGAAGTTTTACTACTTGATGTAACGCCATTATCTCTTTCTATCGAGACTATGGGTGGAGTATCGACAAGACTTATTGAAAGAAACTCAACTATACCTACAAAATACAGTCAAATATTTACTACGGCAGCAAATTTCCAAACGTCTGTCGATATAAAAGTATTACAAGGCGAGAGAAGATTTGCCAAAGACAACAAAATGATTGGTGAATTTAAATTAAAGGGAATAAAAAGAGCGATGAGGGGTGTTCCTCAAATCGAAGTAACATTTGAAATAGATGCAAATGGGATACTAAATGTATCAGCTAAGGACATTAAAACAGGAAATAGCCAAAGTATAACAATAACAGCGAGTTCAAATTTATCAGATGAAGATATACAAAAAGCTATAAGAGATGCTCAGTCTTATGCATCAGAGGATAATAAAAAGAAAGAATATATAGATATAATAAATGATGCAGAATCACTTGTTTGTAAAGTTGAACAGGGGCTTGGTACTTCAAAATCAGGTTTAGATAGAAGTAAAAAATCTGAAATAAAAGGTAATTTAAGAACTTTAAAAAGATTAATGAGAAAAACTAAACCAGATAAAATCAACGATATACAAATTGGGGAAATTAGACAAGTAAAAGATAACTTAGAAAATAGTGCAAGAGAAATTATATAACAAAATGTATATTTAAATTTTATATAGAACATAGAAATTCCAATAAATTGGAAAATAAAAGAAACGTTTATGTTTATAAAACAAAATAAAATGTCGAAAAATCTATTGACAATTATTTTATACTCGTATATTATTAATAGCATAACAACTGAAAAAACTCTTATCGAGAGTGGTGGAGGGACTGGCCCTATGAAACCCGGCAACCAATATTTAAAATATATGGTGCTAAATCCAGCAACTTTTACAAGTTGAGAGATGAGTATAAACAGATTACAATAGCCTGAGTTTATACTCGGGCTTTTTTTGAATTTCAAACTTATTAACTTAAAGCAACGGACGAAGTCGTTGACGATATGAGTTAAGCGAATTTTTGATGGTTTAGATAAATAAAAATTATAAATAATAAAATTAAGAAATATAGAGCTTTAAGATAGAAAATAGGAAATATTTTCGAGACTATATAAAAATTTTACTAAATATACAAAATTATCTAAATAAAATAAAAATTTAATATAGTCAACAAGAAAGGAAGAGATCAAATGATAAAGATACAAAATCTTAATAAATATTATGGGAATACACAGATATTAAAAAATGTAGATATGGAAATTTCAAAAGGTGAAATTTTCGGGATTATCGGACACAGTGGTGCTGGTAAATCAACTTTACTTAGATGTATAAATGGGCTTGAAGATTATAGAGATGGAAGTCTTACAGTAGAAGGTCAAGAAGTAAAAGATTTAAATGAAAAACAAATAAGAGAACTTAGAAAAAATTTAGGTATGATATTCCAACATTTCTCACTATTAGAGAGAAAAACAGTATTTGAAAATGTAGCATTACCATTAGAGTGTTTCAAATATTCAAAAGCAGAAATAGAAAAAAGAGTTATGAATTTACTTGAATTAGTAGGTCTTGCTGATAAGAGAGATGCAAAACCAAGAAATTTAAGTGGTGGTCAAAAACAAAGGGTTGCAATAGCAAGAGCCTTAGCACTTGAACCAAAAGTTTTACTTTGTGATGAAGCAACATCAGCATTAGATCCAAATACAACAAAATCAATATTAGCTTTATTACAAGATATAAATGAAAAAATGAATATAACAATAATCGTCGTAACTCACCAAATGGAAGTTGTAAAACAAATTTGTACAAAGGTTGCAGTTATGGAAGGCGGTAGAGTTTTAGAAATAGAAGATACAGAAGATTTATTCTTAAACAATACAGAAGGATTAAAAGCATTAATGGGAGATGAACAAATAGTTCTTCCAGAAGGAACAAATATAAAAATAATATTCCCTAAAGAAATTGCAAATGAAAATATAATAACAAATATGGCAAGAACTCTAGACTTTGACTTCAATATAAGTTATGGAAAACTAGAAAAATTCAGAGAAGATGTTTTAGGTTCTTTAATAATAACAGTTAAAGACCATTATGCAAATGCAGTTAAGAGATATCTTGACGAAAGAAATATTAAATGGGAGGAAATAAAAAATGACAAATAAAACAACATTATATCAGTATTTAACAGAAATACTAGGAGATGCTTTTTTACAAACAATGTATATGATAATTGTACCGACTATAATCGCTACAATTTTAGGATTTATATTAGCAATTATATTAGTACTTACTAAACCAAAAGGATTAAAACCAAATAAATATGTATATTCAGTAGTTGGATTTGTGGTAAATATCGTAAGAAGTTTCCCATTCATTATATTACTAGTTGCATTAATTCCATTTACTAGAATGTTAATCGGGACAAGTATTGGTGAGACAGCAGCAATAGTTCCAATAACTATAGGTGCAGCACCATTTATAGCAAGAATAATAGAAAATGCTTTAAACGAAGTTGATGAAGGATTAATAGAAGCAGCAAAATCTTTTGGAGCTACAAAAACACAAATAATATTTAAAGTTATGATAAAAGAAGCAATGCCTTCTATAATATCAGGAATCACACTTTCAGTAATATCAATATTAGGATATACAGCAATGGCAGGTACTGTTGGAGCTGGTGGACTTGGTAAAGTCGCTTTAGTATATGGTCACCAAAGATTCGATACAGCAGTTATGATATATGTTGTAATAACATTAGTTATAATAGTTCAAGCTATACAAATGTTAGGCGATTATGCATATAAAAAATTAAAATAAGAAATATTAAAATAAAAAACATTATATATGATAGAAATTGTTATTAAATAAATAAAATTATAGGGAAAACAGGAGGAGTTAAGAAATGAAACTAAAAAAATTAGCAAAAGTATTATTAGTATCAACGTTAGCAGTAGGATTATTAACAGGTTGTTCATCAGGAGGTAAAGATGATAAAACTATAACAGTTGGAGCATCTGCAACACCACATGCTGAAATATTAGAAGCAGCAAAACCTGTATTAGAAAAAGAAGGTTACACTTTAAAAGTAAAAGAATATGATGATTATGTATTACCAAATGATGCGTTAGCTGATGGATCATTAGACGCTAACTACTTCCAACACATACCATACTTAGAGGAAACAGTTAAAGAAAAAGGATATGATTTAACATATTGTGCAAAAGTTCATATAGAGCCAATGGGAATATACTCAAACAGTATAAAAAAATTAGATGATGTCAAAGATGGTGACAAAGTAGCAGTCCCAAATGATTCAACTAATGAAGCTAGAGCACTTAAATTATTAGCAAAACAAGGATTAATAGAAGTTAAAGACGGTGAATTAATAACTGTAAAAGATATAACTAAAAATCCTAAAAACTTAAAATTCGTTGAAGTAGATGCAGCACAAGTACCTTCTACATTAGATGATGTTGCAATAGCAGTTATAAATACTAACTATGCATTAAACGTAGGATTAAACCCAACTAAAGATGCATTAGCAATAGAATCAAGTGATTCTCCATATGTAAACATAGTTGCTATAAGAACTGAAGACAAAGATAGCGACAAAGCAAAAGCATTAACAAAAGCATTAAACAGTGACGAAGTTAAGAAATTTATAGAAGAAAAATATAATGGAAGTATAGTTCCAGCATTTTAATAGATAATTAAAAAAGAGGTGTTGAAAATTTATTTATTTTCAACACTTCTTTTTTTCTAATTTACGCAAATATAACATAATTTACAGAAAAATAAGATAGAATATGCTGTTTAAATGTTACTATAATATTAAGATATTTTTATATATAGAAGAAAAATATATATTTATTCACCATCCTTATAAATCTTTTGATATCATATTAGATATGGTGAGAAATTTACTAAAAAAATTAGCCGAACAATCATAGTTTTAATAAAATAAGGAGGGCTTTATGAAAAAGATATTAATTATAGACGATGAGATACATATAGTAGAACTTTTAAAGTTCAACCTTGAAAATAGCGGATATAAGGTAGATTATTCTTATGATGGGTTTGATGGATATTTAAAAACAAAAGAATTTCATCCAGATTTAATTCTGTTAGACTGGATGCTTCCGAATATAAGTGGGATAGATCTTTTAAAGAAAATAAGATCTGATGAAAGTTTAGAGCAGATACCAGTAATAATGTTGACAGCAAAAAATATGGAAGAAGATAAATTAGAAGGATTACAAGACGGGGCAGATGACTATATAACAAAGCCATTTAGTGTTAAGGAGGTTTTAGCTAGAATAACATCTGTACTTAGAAGATATAAATATACTTCAAATGAAAAAGTTGAGGTACTAAAAGCTGATGATATACAAGTGAATGTAAATAAACATATTGTAACTAAAAATGGAAAAGAAATCGAACTTACATTAAAAGAATTTCAAATATTAAAATTATTAATTGAAAATAAGGGTAATGTATTAACGAGAACATTTTTATTAGATAAAATTTGGGGATATGATTACTATGGTGAAACAAGAACTTTAGATGTACATATAAGACATTTAAGAAAAAAAATTGGAGATGAAGATAGTAAATATATAGAAACAGTAAGAGGTGTAGGTTATAAAATTAAGTAAATAATCTAAAATATAGACAAAAAAAGAAAATTAAATAATTTTGAGGTGAAAAGAATGCAAGAGGCACAGTTTTGGAATGGCTTGTATATTTTTATAATTTTAATTTTATCGATTGTAACTATACTTTTGATTAAATACACTTTAAATTTGAGAACATATTTAAAGGAGTTTATGAAAGTTTCAAAAGATATAAGTAATAAACAGTTTGATAGTAGAGTTAGGGGTCAGATGTCAGGGGAAATGGGTCAATTTGCTAAGAATTTCAATTCTATGATAGATACAATAAACTTTACAATAAAAGATATTACATATAAGAATACGCAGTTAAAGTCAATTATGCAAAGTGTGTCTCATGGGATTTTGGCTATTGATACAAAAGGAAAGATTCTTCTAATTAATGATTTGGCAAAAACAATGGTTGAAGGAGATAAAAATTTAATACCAGAGGGAAAAACAATAAGACAATTTATAAAAAATAAAGTTGTTTTAGAAAGTATTATATATAATATGTCTGGGGAAAATAGTACAATTGTGCAAAAAAATATAACTAAGGATGTTATTTATAAAATAAAAATAGATCCTGTTCATTTTGAAGATACAGATGCTGTAATAGGATTTATTATAAATATTGAGAATGTTACAGAATATGTAAAGCTAGAAAACATGAGAAAAGAATTTGTGGCAAATGTAAGTCATGAATTAAAGACACCGATAACATCCATAAAAGGATTTGTTGAAACTTTAAAAATGACAGACAATCTAGATAATGATACAAAAAATAGGTTTTTAACTATAATAGAGAATGAGGCGACTAGATTAACTAGATTAGTAGATGATATCTTATTATTATCAACTATCGAAAATAAAACTAAAAAGAAAGTTGATAAGGTAGACTTATTTGAAATTTTTGAAGAAGTACATGAAGTTGTAAATTATATTGCAAAGAAGAAAAATATAAAATTAAAATATCAATTTGAAAATGAAGATATTGATTTATGGGAATACTCAGGATATGTCAGACAAATACTTCTAAATATAATTTCCAATGCTATAAAATATACTGGTGAAAATGGAAAAGTAAATATAACACAGTATGTTAAAGGTGGAAATGTATTTATAGAAGTTCAGGATAATGGAATTGGAATACCTGAAGAAGATATAAATAGAATATTTGAAAGATTTTATAGAGTTGATAAAGCTAGAAGTAGAAGTGTTGGCGGTACAGGCCTTGGCCTTGCTATTACAAAACATATGGTAAAAGCATTAAACGGAAATATAAGAGTTGAAAGTGAGCTTGGGGTAGGAAGTAAATTTATAATAGAATTGCCATTTAATACGGAATTAGCTAAAAAAGTAAGTTAAAATTTAATATTCATAAAAAGACGACAAAAGGTCGTCTTTTTTAATACTTAAAAATAATATTTGTTTTTTTAGATTTCAATATTAACATTAAATTAACATACTTAACTTTATAATAACTTACACTTAATAAAGGCTTAAGACGACCTATGTACTATATAAAGTGTAAAGAGGAGGAAAGGAAAAAATAAAAAATCCTTACAAATCAACAGCTTTAAAGCGAAAATATGAAAATAAATAAGGGTATTAAAAAATTTATATAACACATTGGAGGAATAAAAATGTTCAACAAAAAAAGATTAATCGCACTTTTAACAGGGACTTTATTAGTAGGTTCATTAGCAGTAGGATGCAGTTCAAGCAATGCAGGTTCAGGATCAGGAAGTGATTCAAGTAAAATAACAGTTTCTGGATCAACTTCAGTAGGACCAACAATGGAAATATTAGCAGAAGATTATCAAAAAGACAATAAAGGAACTACAATAGAAGTTCAACAAGTAGGTTCATCAGCAGGTATAACAAATACAATCGATGGAACTTCACAAATAGGGATGTCTTCAAGAGATTTAAAAGATGAAGAAAAATCAGAATTAAAAGAATATCAAATAGCAATAGATGGTATAGCAGTAATAACAAACTCAGCAAATAAAGTAAAAGATTTAACATTAGACCAAGTAAAAGATATATACACAGGAAAAATAACTAACTGGAAAGAAGTTGGTGGAAATGATGCAGAAATAGTTGTTGTATCAAGAGAAGATGGTTCAGGAACAAGAGATGGATTCCAAGAAATCGTAGGATTTGAATCAGGAGATTTAACTTCAAATGCTCAAATATCTGATGGATCAGGAAATATAAAAACAACTGTTCAAGGTAATGAAAATGCAATAGGATATATATCATTTGGATACTTAGATGATTCAATAAATGCAGTTAAAATCGGTGGTGTAGAACCAAAAGAAGAAAATGTTTATAACGACAAATATCCAATATCAAGACCATTCTTATTAGTAACTAAAGGTGAAGCTACTGGTGATGCAAAATCTTTCATAGACTACATATTAAGTGATGCAGGTCAAAAAACAATAGAAAAACAAGGTTTTATGAGTGTTAATGCCAAGAAATAAAAATAAATAATTATGTTTTAGATAGTTTTTACTAGGCTGTTTCTTAGAAATAGCCTAGTATTTTAAAAAGGAGGAGCTTAGATTGGAAAAGACTGAATCAATCAATGTGAAAGAAAATAATTTATCTAACAAAAACAAAAGTAAATATGTTCTTGAATTTATAACAGAAAAAATATTTATGATTAGTGCTTTTGTAGCAGTCATAAGTTTATTACTTATAATTGGGTTTGTGTTTTATAAAGGTTTAATGCCTTTTGTAACAGAAGGATATTCATTTATAGATTTTATATTTGGAATAGAATGGCTACCAAGTTCTAAACAATTTGGAATTGGAGCAATGATAGTGACATCAATGGTTGCAACAGTAGGGGCCTTAATAATAGGTGTTCCAATAGGAATATTAGCAGCAATATTTATAGCTGAAATATGTCCAAAGAAATATGCAAGAGTAATTTCAACAGCAGTAGAACTTTTAGCAGGTATACCATCAGTTCTTTACGGTATATTTGGTTTAGCAGTAATAGTTCCAGCCATACAAACAGTATTAAACCTTCCTAAAGGACAAAGCTTATTAGCAGTGATTATAGTATTAGCAATTATGATGCTTCCAACAATAATATCTTTATCAGAAACATCAATAAGAGCAGTGCCAAAAGCATACAAAGAAGGATCTTTAGCACTTGGCGCATCAAAAATAGAAACAATATTTAAGGTTACAGTACCAGCAGCTAAATCAGGAATATTAGCTGGGGTAATACTTGGAATAGGTAGAGCATTAGGTGAAACAATGGCAGTAATATTAGTAGCAGGAAATTCAACAGCAATGCCTACATCATTACTTGATAGTGCAAGACCACTTACAACAAATATAGCACTTGAAATGGGATATGCAGCAGGAACACATCAAGAGATGTTGTTTGCAACAGGTGTTGTACTTTTCATATTCATAATAATTATAAATTTAGTATTAACTAAATTAACTTCTAAAGGAGTTGATAGATAATGGAAAATAACTTAAAGACGAGAAAGAAAAAAGATAATTTATTAGTTTCATTAGTATATTTATCAGCAATCATTACAGTAGGTTTATTAGTAGTAATAGTTGGGTTTATATTTATAAAAGGAGTAGCAAAAATAAATCCAAACTTTTTATTCGCAGATTACTCAGCAAGTGGAAATGGTGGAATACTTCCAATGATAATGACAACAGTATATATGGTTTTAGTATCAATATTAGTGGCTACACCTATAGGAATTTTGGCAGCAGTTTATCTACAAGAATATGCTAAACAAGGAAAACTTGTTAGAGTAATAAGATTTGCGACAGAATGTCTAGCAGGGATACCTTCAATAGTATATGGATTATTCGGTGGTATATTCTTTGTTGTAGCATTAAAACTTCAATATTCAATCTTATCAGGTGGGTTAACAGTAGCAATTATAATACTTCCAACAATAATACGTTCAACAGAAGAAGCTTTAAAAACAGTTCCAGGAACTTATAGAGAAGCCTCTTTAGGACTTGGGGCAACAAAATTCCAAACGCTTTATAAAGTAATATTGCCAAGTGCAATTCCTGGAATACTTTCAGGTGTGATCTTATCAATAGGTCGTGTAATAGGGGAATCAGCAGCAATATTATTAACAGCAGGAACAGTAGCAAAAATGCCACTTTCAGTATTTGATAGTGCGAGAACACTTACAGTGCACGCTTACTTATTGACAAAAGAAACTGGCGATATTCAAACAGCGTGTGGTGTAGGATTAGTATTAATAGTAATCGTATTTGCTTTAAATACAGTTGCTAAATTAGTAGCTAAAAAATTAAATAAAGCAAATTATTAAAACTAAAACTTTAGAAGATACATAAGAATAATTTATTTAAAATAGATTGAAAAGATATCTTGTTTATATAATCAAGATAAATATATAAGGAGATTAGAGATATGAATTCAGAAAACAAAACTAAAATAAGAGTTAATGATTTAGACTTGTACTACGGAGAAAAACAAGCTCTAAATGGAATTAACATGGACATAAGAGAGAATGAAGTAACAGCATTAATTGGACCATCAGGATGTGGAAAATCAACATTTTTAAGATGTTTAAATAGAATGAATGATTTAATAGATTGTGTAAAAATCAATGGAGAGATATATATGGATGATGAAGAAATACTTACAACTAATGATGTAATAAGTCTTAGAACAAGAGTAGGTATGGTATTTCAAAAAGCAAATCTATTCCCAATGAGTATATACGACAATGTAGCTTATGGACCAAGAAATCAAGGAATAAAAGATAAAAAAACACTAGATAAAATAGTAGAAGAAAGTTTAAAAGGGGCTGCTATTTGGGATGAAGTAAAAGATAGATTAAAATCACCAGCACTAGGTTTATCTGGTGGGCAACAACAACGTGTTTGTATAGCAAGAACTATAGCTATGAAACCAGAAGTTATATTAATGGATGAACCGACATCAGCACTAGATCCTATTTCAACATCTAAGGTAGAAGAATTAATGGCTACTTTAAAAGATAAGTATACTATAGTAATAGTTACACATAATATGCAACAAGCTGCACGTATTTCTGATAAAACAGGATTTTTCTTAAATGGAGAATTAATAGAATTTAATAATACTAAAGAAATATTTACAGTTCCTCATGATAAACGAACAGAAGATTATATAACAGGTAGATTTGGATAAAATTTAGAATCAAAAAACAAAAAATTAGTATATAAATTGGGATTTGAGGAGATATAAAATGGCGAGTACAAATTTAGAAATGAGTATAAAAACTTTAAAAGAATATATAAACAGAATGATGGATAAATGTGAAAAAGCTATAGAACTATCTATTAAAAGTATGTTAGAAAAAGATGTTGATTTAGCTAAAAAAGTAATAGATGATGACGATGATATAGATATATTAAGAGAATATATAAGAGATAGAAGTATAGAATTAATGGCTTTAAAACAACCAATGGCTAGAGATTTAAGGGAAATATATGCCCTATCAGATATATCAACTGAATTAGAGAGAATAGGAGATTATGCTGAAAATATAGCATCAGAAGTTGTGGCAATTGGGGGAGAAGATTATATAAAAGAATTAATTGATATCCCTAAAATGGCGCAATACTGTTTAGAAATGATACAAGGTATAAAATCAGCTTTTATAAATCAGGATGCAGATTTATCTTATAAAGTAGCACTTATAGATAAAGAAATAGATGTACTTTATTATAAAGTAAGAGAAGACTGCTTAAAAATTATGCATGAAAACCCAGAAAAGAACATAAACCAAGGAGTAAAACTTGTATTTACAGCGAGATACTTAGAGAGAATAGGTGATCATATTACGAACATATGTGAAAAAATAATATATGCAAGAAATGGTAAAATGATTGAAATAGGATAGTGTTAGGGATTATAATAAAAATATGAGTAGTATAGTATATTACAGTTTTAAAAATTGTATGTACAAACAAAATTCTTTTAACCAACAAAATATATATGTAAACAGATTGCCGATATATCTTAATATATCGGCAATTCTGCTTTTTTGATGAATATACAAATATATTGTATATTTTTGCGATAATTTCATTATGATATTATGAAAAAATAAAGGTTAAGTTAAGCTTTCTCAATTAATATATAATCACAATAATAAAAAAGGAGAATTAATATGAGAAAGGTTTTGAAAAAAAGTACGATAGTATTATTAGCGTTGACCTTTATTTTGTCTATGGTCAACTTTAATGGAGTTAATACTTCATTTGCAGACAATAATGATACAACTCAGACAACTACAGAAGAAAGTAGCACTGATACTTCAAGTGATACTTCAAACACAACTGATACAACAACAGATGAAAGTAGTGAAACAGATAGTTCTACAGAAGAGGACGAGAATACACTTACATCAGAAGATGGATTTAAGTACATATTAGAAGATGATGAAGTTACAATCAAAGGGTATGAAGGCAGTGAAACTGATATAACAATACCAAGTGAGATCGATGGACATAAGGTAACTAAAATAGGAGAAGCTGCTTTTGATGGGAATGAAGACATAACTAGTGTTGAGATTCCAGATAGTATAACGACTATAGAATCATACGCTTTTTATAATTCAACTTCACTTGAAAGCGTTAGTATACCAGAAAGTGTAACAACAATAGGTGAAGGTGCTTTTGCAAATTGTACATCTCTTACAACAGTGAATCTTCCTAGTAAATTAACAACAATAAGCTATGGATTGTTTGCAAGTTGTAGTAGTTTAACAGAAATAGAAATACCTAAAAATGTAACATCAATAGAGGGATATGCATTCTATACATGTACATCTTTAAAAGATATAAATATACCAGAAGGCGTTACAAGTATAGGAGAAGCAGCATTCTACTATTGTACAGGATTAGAAAGTATAGAGTTATCTAAAAATATTGAAGAAATAGGTGACTATGCATTTGATAGTTGTACAAACTTAACTATAACGGGATACAGCAATACTGCGGCTAAGACTTATGCAAGTGAAAATAGCATACCTTTTAAAACTATACGTACAGCTTGGGATTATGCAAAAATGGTTTTCGGAGTTCTTATAATAGCAGGAATAATATTCTTAGTATATAAATTAAGAGCAGTAATAAAAAATAAAAGATATTTAAAAAATAATATTAACTTTGATGAAAATTTAATATTAGTAGACAACAAAGACTGTAAGATCAGTATTACAGGAAAATCTAATAAGACATTACTTAATGGAAAAGAAGTAAAGGCCAAGAAGAAATGGGCAATATCTAATTTTGTAGGATATAATTATGAAATAGAAAATAAATCACAATATCCAATACAAGTTTATACTAAATACATAACTATAGGCGATTATACAGACAAGTTTAACTTAAATGAAGAAATACCATCAGGCAAGAAAGCAAAAGGATTTGCTTATAGCAAAAAAGCAAACTCATTAGATGAACTTAAAGAAGTAAATGGAATAATTGCTATATGTATCAATAAAGATGGAAATAAAGAAATAAACCAATACAATTTTAAAATAGATTAATATAAATCACTAAATTACACAATATCGTAAATCAATTATATTAAAATAAATAAACTAAACAAAACATATATAAACTAAAAACAAATCAACCAAAAAAGATGGGGTGTTTAATTCACTCCATCTTTTTTGATATTTATAATTTATTATTTTGCTAAATTTAAATTTGAGAAAACTCTCTTACATACTGTTTCACCTATTGTATAAGCTAAAACTAATTTTAATAAGTCTAAGACTACAAATGGGACAACACAGTAAATTAAACTTTGTGCTATTGTGTTTCCTGTAACTAGAGAGAACATAATAGTGCCTAATATGTAAACTACTGCTAATCCAACAACCATGCTAATTGCAGTTAAAATGTTAGATTGGAAATGTTCTTTAAAGTAACCTATTATAAAAGCCATTAAAGGATATCCAAGTAAAAATCCACCTGTTGGTCCAAATAGAACGCTTATACCACCAGAAAATTGGGCAAATACAGGTATTCCAATTCCACCTAATACTAAATATATTAAAGTAGCTATAAATCCACACTTATACCCCAATATAAGCCCAGTTATAGCTATACCAAATATCTGTAATGTAAATGGAACACTAGTAAATGGTAGTGGAATAGATATTTGAGCAAGTATAGATATTAATGCTGCAAATAGTCCACATAAAATAATTTCTTTAGTTGTAAGTTTCATAAAATTATCCCCCTTAAATATCAATTTATTGATCTTTATATTATTTTATTTCATAAAATAAATTATTTTCAAAATTAACGTTAACTAAAATAATTTTATAAGTTAACATAAATTTAGCACCAAAAAACTTTTTACGCAACAATTTTGAAAAAAATAACAAAAAATATTTCTAGATTTTTATCTAAAATAATTATGCTATACTTAAA
The DNA here is from genome assembly GCF_018917435.1 of Intestinibacter bartlettii. Lineage (GTDB taxonomy): Bacteria > Bacillota > Clostridia > Peptostreptococcales > Peptostreptococcaceae > Intestinibacter > Intestinibacter bartlettii_A. The sequence continues at coordinate 10,940 of NZ_JAHLOQ010000002.1, read as the reverse complement.
TATGTACAAATTCATTTTGGAGGGAGAGTGCATATGCAACTTGCGCATAAAAAACACATATCGGAATCATTTAGACTAGCGGCATTATTAGCTTTAGTAGGAGGTTTTTTAGATGCCTACACTTACATATGTAGAGGAGAAGTTTTTGCTAATGCTCAAACAGGAAATATCGTATTAGTAGGTTTATCATTATCAGAGTATGATCTTAAAGGAGTCATATATCATTTTGTACCTGTAATAGCTTTTATATTAGGTGTAATAATAACTGAAATGATAAAAAGAAGAATAAAACCTAAAAAAACATTCATACATTGGAGACAAATTGTAATAGGAGCAGAAATCATAATTCTTACTCTTATGGCATTTATTCCAATGGGGAAATATGATGTGATAGTAAATATATCTATTTCTTTTATCTGTGCTATGCAAGTAGAGGCATTTAGAAAAGTAAATGGAACAGCTTTATCTACAACTATGTGCACAGGAAATCTAAGAACGGCTACTGAGCAAATATACAGGTTTATAGTAGAAAAAGATAAAAGTAAAATGAATATTAGTGTTCAAGCATACGGGATAGTAATATTCTTTATTATAGGGGCCTCTATGGGGGGGATTTTAACTAAGATGTATTTAGAAAAAGCTATTTTAGTTGCAAGTGCAATTTTATTTGTTGTATTTGTATCTATGTTTAGGAATATTGAAAAATATATCTTAAAAGAATTAGAAGAAGATGATGAAGAGGAAGAAGAGGAGATAGATTCTGAGATAAAAAAATTAAAACATATGAAAAACTAATGATTTAATTTTAATGAAATCTTAATATTTAGGTAAGGTTAAATTAATATTTGAGGGTTATATTTTAAATATAAAGATTTAGTTAGTTTGAGTAAAAATTTACTTAAAAAATAAACTAAATAAAATTTTAGTTTATAAGTTAGATAATTTTTTTCAATGTTACTCCTTTTTTAGACAAGGCATGTTATAATGCCTTGTTTTTTTGTATAAAAAATATAAATTTCAAGGCTATAAGGTGTAAATTTTATATAAAAATGCAACATTACGTAAAAAAACGACTTTGAATGTTGACAATTTTCTGAAAAAAATATATTGTTTAATTAAAATAATAAATAATTAAAAAGCTTAAAAATAAATTATACTGGGCTAAATAAAAGTTATAATTTATTAGAAAAAAGGCATGGTATATCTGCGTAAATTACCGAGAGGGTATACTAGGGGTATGCAAAAAATTTTTATTTTATAAAAAAATAAAACAATATAGGGGGTTCAATATGGAGGAATTAAAAAGAACATGTTTATTTGATGTGCATGAAAAACTAAATGCAAAGATGTTTGAATTTGCAGGATGGGAAATGCCATTAGAGTACACTAGTGCAGTTAAAGAACATGAACATGTAAGAAAAAGTGCAGGACTATTTGATGTATCTCACATGGGTGAAGTAGAAGTAAAAGGAGAAGATGCAAAAGCATTTATACAATATCTAATAACTAATGATGTATCAAATTTAAAAGCTGATGAAATCTTATACTCACCAATGTGTTATGAAAATGGAACAACAGTAGATGATTTGTTAGTGTATATGAGGGGGGATAACGATTATTTACTAATTATAAACGCTGGTAATATAGACAAAGATTATAAGTGGATAGTTGAAAATAGTAAAGAATTTAAAGTTGAAACAAATAATATATCTGACAAAGTTGCACAATTAGCTTTACAAGGACCTTTAGCAGAAGACATACTAAGCAAATTAACTAAACAAGATTTATCAGAAATAGAATTTTATAAATTTAAACAAAATGTAAAAGTTTGTGGTGAACCTTGTATAGTATCAAGAACTGGATATACAGGTGAAGATGGATTTGAAATATATTGTGATAAAAATGTAGCACAAAAATTATGGGATGCTATATTAGAAGAAGGCAAAGAAAAAGTAGTTCCAGCAGGTCTTGGAGCAAGAGATACATTAAGATCAGAAGTAAACCTTCCACTTTATGGACATGAAATAAGTGAAGAAATACCTCCTATAGAAGCAGGATTATCAATATTTGTTAAATTAGATAAAGATAATTTTATAGGAAAAGATAGTTTAAAAGCTTTAAAAGAAAGTGGAAAAGCTAGAAAATTAGTAGCATTTGAATTAACAGGAAAAGGTATGATAAGAGGTGGATATGAAGTTGAAGTAGATGATGAAGTAGTAGGTTTTGTAACTACAGGACTTAAATCACCAACTTTAGATAAATTTATAGGAATGGCTATAATAAGTGCAGATAAAGCAAGAGTAGGCCAAGAAATAGGCATAAGAGTAAGAAAAAAATTAGTTCCAGCAGTTATAGTTAAAAGACCTTTCTATAAAAAACAATATAAAAAAGAAGAAGTAAAAGTAGAAGAATACAAACAATACCCTTATATACCTGCAACACATGAAGATGAACAAAAAATGTTAAAAGCTTGTAATGTTGAATCGATAGATGATTTATTCTCTGATATACCAGATGATTTAAAATTAAATAGAGATTTAAACTTAGAAGAATCTAAATCAGAATTAGAAGTAAGTCAAATAATAACTGAAATGGCAGATAAAAATATAGATGATTTAACTTGTTTCTTAGGGGCTGGAGCATATGATCACTATATACCATCACTAATAAAAAGCATAACTTCAAGAAGTGAATTCTACACAGCATATACTCCTTATCAAGCAGAGATAAGCCAAGGTACATTACAAAGTATATTTGAATTCCAATCTATGATTGCTGAAATAACTAAGATGGATATAGCAAATGCATCTATGTATGATGGAGCTACAGCAGCAGTTGAAGCTTGTATAATGGCAGTTGGAAAAACTAGAAGAGGAAAAGTTGTTGTTCCTAAAACTGTTCATCCTGAAACAAGAAAAATACTTAAAACTTATTTACAATTTAAAGATGTAGAAATAGTAGAAGTTGATTATGATAAAGAATATGGAACAACTGATTTAAATAAATTAAAAGAAGTAGTAGGAGATGATACTGCTTGTGTATTAGTACAAAATCCAAACTTCTTTGGAATGATAGAAGATGTAGATGAAATAGGTTCTATAGCTCGTGACAACAAAGCTATGTATGTTATGAGTGTAAATCCAATAACTTTAAGCATATTAAAATCTCCAGGAGAAGTTGGTGCTGATATAGCAGTAGGTGATGCTCAACCTCTAGGAAATGCATTAAACTTCGGTGGACCATATGTAGGATTCTTAGCGATAAAAGCAGGTCTTATAAGAAAGATGCCAGGTAGAGTAGTTGGACAAACTGTAGATGCAGACGGTAAGAGATGTTATGCACTTACACTACAAACAAGAGAACAACACGTAAGACGTGAAAAAGCAACTTCAAATATATGCTCAAACCAAGGATTAAATGCACTTATAGCATCAATCTATTTAGCTACTATGGGTAAAAAAGGATACCAAGAAGTCGCTATGCAAAATATGCAAAAATCTCATTATGCATATAAAAAATTCGATGATAGTAAAAAATTTGAACCAGTATTTAAAGGAAAATTCTTTAATGAATTTGTAGTAAAAAGCCCAGTACCAGTAGATGAATTAAATGAAAAATTATTAGAAAATAAAATCTTAGGTGGATACGACTTAGGAAAAGATTATGAAGAATTAAAAGGCTGTGTTTTAATGTGTGTAACTGAAAAAAGAACAGCAAAAGAAATTGATAATTTAGTAAATCTAATGGAGGGCATGTAAAATGAATGAATACAATAGTTTATTAATAGAAGTTTCAAAAGAAGGAAGAAAATCATATTCTCTTCCAAAATTAGATGTAGAAGAACAAAAACTAACTGATATGCTTGACTACAACATGATAAAAAAGACTGACTTAGAATTACCAGAACTTAGTGAATTAGATGTAGTTAGACATTACACTTTATTATCTAATAAAAACTTTGGTGTTGATACAGGATTTTATCCACTTGGATCTTGTACTATGAAGTACAATCCAAAAATAGATGAAGATATGGCAGCATTAAAAGGATTTACATCACTTCATCCATATCAACCTGCAAAAACTGCACAAGGTGCTTTAGAGCTTATGTATAATTTATCTGAATCATTAGCAGAAATAACAGGAATGGATAAAGTAACTTTACAACCTTCAGCAGGTGCACATGGTGAGTTTACAGGGTTAATGATAATAAAAGCATATCATCAACATAGAGGAGACTCAAAAAGAACAAAAGTTATAGTACCGGACTCTGCTCATGGTACAAATCCAGCAAGTGCAATGATGGCAGGATTTAAAATAGTTCAAGTAGAATCAACAAAAGATGGAGCAGTAGATATAGAAAAATTAAAAGAAGTTTTAGACGATGAAGTAGCAGCTTTAATGCTTACTAACCCTTCAACTTTAGGTTTATTTGAAAAAAATATAAAAGAAATAGCGGAATTAGTACATAATGCAGGTGGACTTTTATACTATGATGGTGCTAATACAAATGCAATAATGGGTATAACAAGAGCTGGAGACATGGGATTTGACGTAGTACATCTAAATCTTCACAAAACATTTGCAGCTCCTCATGGTGGTGGAGGACCAGGAAGTGGCCCAGTAGGTGTTAAAAAAGACTTAATACCTTTCTTGCCAGTGCCAGTAGTTGAAAAAGTAAATGATGAATATGTATTAGACTACGATAGAGAATTATCAATAGGTAAAATTAAAAACTTCTATGGGAACTTTGGTGTAATTGTAAAATCATATGCTTATGTGCTTACAATGGGTAGAGATGGACTTAAAAAAGCAAGTCAAATGGCTGTTTTAAATGCTAACTACTTAAAAGAAAACTTAAAAGATACATTTAAATTACCAATAGATCAAATATGCAAACATGAATTTGTATTAAGTGGACCTCATGGTGAATTAAATACAACAGACATAGCTAAGAGAATGTTAGATTACGGATATCATCCACCAACAATCTACTTCCCATTAATAATACCAGAAGCTTTAATGATAGAACCTACTGAAAGTGAAAGTGTGGAAACACTAGACAAATTCATAGATGCTATGAAACAAATAGCTAAAGAAGCTGAAGAAAATCCAGAATTATTAAAAACTGCACCTCACAATACTATAGTTAAGAGAGTTGATGATGCTAGAGCAGTTAAGAAACCAATTTTAACTTGGAAAAATAGATAAACTCAGATGATTATTTAATATAGTAAGAAAAATAACTTATTGAGAAGTATATGTAAAAAGATAGTTATTTATAGATAGAATCATATTGAAAGAAATAAAAATAATATGATAAATTTAAAATAAGATAAAGTATAGAGTATATGCTTATTAATAAATATACTCTATGCTTTTTTAATTTGTTTAACTTTTTTCCATAAAAAAGAAAAATAATGCATTAATAAAAGAAACGTTTTTTTCTATAATCTAATTAACAAGTTAAGAAAAAAGAAAAAACTTAACTCTTAAAATAATAAAAGTATAAAGATTAAAAGAATTAATAGGGGTGAATATTAATGCAAACAAGTTGGTTAGATCTAGAAGGAAAATCAGTTATCGTAACAGGAGCAGCATCAGGAATAGGAAAAGCAGTTGCTCAAGAATTTTTAAATTGTGGAGCAAACGTTGCAGTATGTGACTTAAATCCACAAACACCAGAATTTGAAATGAATGAAAATAGCGGAAAAATGATTTATCTACATACAAATGTGTGCGACGCTGAAAATGTAAAAGAAACTGTTAAAAAAGTTTGTGAAGAATTTGGAACAGTTGATGTAATTGTAAATAATGCAGGTATAAACATACCAAGTCTATTAGTTGATGACAAAGAAGAACATAGCAAATATGAATTAAACGAAAACATATATGAAAAAGTTATGGGTGTTAACGTAAAAGGTGTTTATCTTTGTGCACAAGAAGCTGGTAGAGTAATGGTTAAAAAAGGTGCAGGTGTAATAATAAACATGTCATCTGAAAGTGGACTTGAAGGTTCACAAGGACAAAGTATATATGCAGCATCTAAAAATGCAGTAAACTCTTTTACTAGATCTTGGTCAAAAGAATTAGGTCCAAAAGGAGTTAGAGTAGTAGGTGTAGCACCTGGAATACTTGAAGCAACAGGGCTTAGAACTTTAGCTTATGAAGAAGCTCTAGCATATACAAGAAATATAACAGTGGAAAAATTAAGAGAAGGATATAAAAGTACTTCAACAACACCATTGGGAAGAAGTGGCAAACTTTCAGAAGTTGCAAATTTAGTTTGTTTCTTAGCATCTGAGAGAGCAGGATATATTCACGGTGTAACAATAAATGTAGCAGGTGGAAAAACTAGAGGTTAGAGAAATAGGGGGGATATAGGATGAGTGATTATTTTAATAATGATAACCGAATATGCAAAATATTACAAATCCTAGAACATAAAAGATCAGCCTCCTTGGAATATTTAGAAAAAAAGTTAAACGTAAGTGCAAAAAGTATAAAAAATGATATTAAAGAATTAAATGAGATATTCGATGGAAATGCATTAATTCAATTTAAATTAGGAAAGTACAAGTTATATGTCCTTGAACATAAACAATTTGAAAAAATAAAAGAAAATTTATACTTACATGATGATTTCTTTAATTCACCGAAAAAGAGAATGGCATATGTAATGAATAGATTAATGAATGATGAAAATCCAGTTTTAACTGAAGATTTAGCATTTGAAATGAGCATAGGTCGAACAACTTTAGTAGGTGATTTAAAGAAAATCAGAGAAGCTTTAAAAAAATATAAGATAAAAATAGTTGGTAAAACAAATACAGGATTAAAACTTCAAGGTGAAGAAATCGATATAAGACTTTTTATACTAGAAAATCTATATGAAGAAATTTATAAAGATCATGAATTAGATTATGATGTGAAAGAAGAACTTGATAAGATTTTTTCAGATTTAAAACTTGAAGGAAGCACAAGAAACCAAATTATAAAATTTTTGACTGTACTAATAGATAGGGTTGTAAATGGAAATCCAATAAAAGAATTAAATGAAAAATATGAGGATTTGATTTATACAAAGCAAATAAACGTTGCCAATGATATATCAGATAGGATTGAGAAGATATTTGGGATTAAAATACCAGATAATGAAAGGGTATTTATGACTCTTCCGATTGTCGGTATGAGAACCCCTATGGATATAGATAGAGTCAAAAATCTAGAGATTACAGAAGATGTTATAGAATTGGTATTAGATATAATAAAACTAATTAAACTAGAAATGGATATAACAATTACACCTGGAAATCTACTAGATGAATTTACATACCATATAAGTTTTATGTTAAATCGTCTTAAATATGGAATAAAAATAAAAAATCCAGTTTTAGATGAAATCAAAGAAAAATACATGGTTCCATATAAATTAGCAGAGTTAACAAAAATGCTAATTGAAGACAGAACTAAGAAAAAAGTATCAAAAGATGAATTGGGATTTTTGGCAGTTTACTTCAGTGTATTCATATCTGAGAACTCATACGAACAAAATAAACTATGTTCAATAGCTATTATCTGTGGAACAGGAAAAATAACAGCAAGGCTTATAGCAGCTCAACTTAGAAAAATTGTGGATATTGATACAAAGCTTGAAATGTTTTCTGATAGCCAGGTAAATAAAGAATTATTAGATCAATTTGATTTAGTTTTATCAACAATAAAATTTGAATGTGATACAGTTACACCGATAATTTATTTAAAAGAAATATTCGATGAAAATCAACTTAAAAATAAAATTGAAAGTGTAAGATATACAGAAAAATTAAACATTCCAATGTTACAAGGAATGGAATCATTAGTACTTAGTTTACTAGATGAAGAAAAGTTCTTCATACTAGATAGTGAAAAGTCTTATATAGAAAATGTAGATTATATGATAGATAAATTATATGACTTATCATATGTTGATGAAGGATTTAAAGAAAGAATTCATATTAGAGAGTCAAAATCGACGATGGTTTTTGATGAGTATATAGCTTTACCACATGCTATAAATAAAGGTACAGATAAAATAGTATTCTCAATAGGGGTATTTTCGGATGATAATAAAAAACAAAAAGATCAAAAATTAAAAGTAATATTTTTATTAGCAATACCAGATATAGAAGAAAAAGATGACGATATTTTAGTGAAAATATATGATGAAATTATTGCTATATCTAAGGATAAACAAGCAGTTGAAAATATTGCAAAAGTAAAAAATTATAGAGAATTACTATTGTATTTTATAAAACAAGATAATGTATTTAATTAGAATGAAGGGAGAAGAGAGTATGAACTTTTGGTTTTTATTGATTTGCTTTGGTGTAGCATTTTTAGCACAATATGCACTTGGCATGATGCAAATGAAGAGTTTTACAATTAACTTTGGAAAACTTAGAAGACAAGGAAAAGTAGCTATTGGAAAGAAAAAGGGAGCTTTTAGAGCAGGTTCAATAGTGATGTTTGCAGTTGACGAAAACGGTATTATATTAGACAGTTCATATATGTCAGGTGTTACAGTACTTGCAAAATTTAAAAAATTAAAGGGTTTTGAAGGATTAAATGTATCTACATTACAAAAAGAAGATACTAAAGGATTTCCAAAACAAGTACAAGATGCCATACTTGAAGCCTCTTCTAATTACAACGTAATAATGAGCGGTGGTGAAGTACCTGAACCTCCAAGTCCATTACAAAAACTTACAGGTTCAATGAAAAATTTAGTAACTCAAAAATAGGAGGAAAAAATTATGGATTTAATAGTTAGTTTTGCAGAAGGATTTATGAATTTATTTCAAGTTGGTGCCGATAACTTCGTAAGTTGGGTAACAGGTATAGTACCAACAGTACTTATATTATTAATAGCAATGAACACATTAATATCATTAATAGGTCAAAATAGAATAAACAAATTTGCTAGATTTTCAGCAAAAAATCCTTTACTTAGATATATGGTAGTTCCTTTCTTAGGAGCATTTATGTTAGGTAACCCAATGGCTTTATCATTAGGAAGATTCATGCCAGAAAGAATTAAACCAAGTTATTATGCATCAGCTTCATATTTCTGTCATACAAGTAGTGGTGTTTTCCCACATATCAATCCAGGTGAAGTATTCATATTCTTAGGAATAGCAAATGGGATCACAACATTAGGACAAAGTTATATGCCACTTGCAGTAAGATATTTATTAGCTGGTTTAGTTTGTAACTTTATAAGTGGATGGGCAACAGATTTCACAACTAAAATGGTTATGAAACAACAAGGTATAGAATTAAGCAACGAATTAAAAGAAGCTTAAAAGTAAATTTAAAATTTAAAGTACATAATTGTTGTAATAATTAGGGAGGAATAAACAAATGTCTAAATATAATGCAATAAAAATAAATAAAGGACCAAGCGGATTTGGTGGACCATTAACAGTTCAACCAACTGATGAAAAAAATGTATTACTTTATATAACTGGTGGCGGGGCAAAACCAGATATAGTTGATAAAATAGTAGAACTTACTGGATGTGAAGCAGTAAACGGATTTAAAACTTCAGTACCAGAAGAACAAATATTCTTAGTAATAATAGACTGTGGAGGAACACTTAGATGTGGTATATATCCACAAAAAAGAATACCTACAATAAATGTAATGCCAGTAGGAAAAAGTGGACCACTAGCTAAATTTATAACAGAAGATATATACGTTTCAGCAGTCGGTCTAGATGAAATAGAATCAGCAGGAGAAGTAGCACCAGCTACAAATACATCAGCAGTAGATGAAGTTGCTACAACTGCAGAAGTTTTAGAAGAAGATGAAGAAAAAGAAAATAAAAGACAATTTAGATATAGCTCAGATAAAAAAATATCTGAAACATTAGCAGGAGAAGAAAATAAAAGTTTAATAACTAGAATCGGTATGGGTGCTGGGAAAGTAATAAATACATTCTACCAAGCATCTAGAGATGCAATCCAAACAATGATCAATACAATATTACCATTCATGGGATTTGTTTCATTATTAATAGGTATAATACAAGGTTCTGGTATAGGTGACTGGTTTGCAAAAATCATGATTCCTCTTACAGGAAATGGTATAGGACTTGTAATATTAGGATTCATTTGTTCATTACCTTTCTTATCTCCATTACTTGGACCTGGAGCAGTTATAGCACAAGTTATAGGGACTTTAATAGGTGTTGAAATAGGTAAAGGAAATATAGCGCCATCACTTGCATTACCAGCATTATTCGCAATAAATACTCAATGTGCTTGTGACTTCGTACCAGTTGGTTTAGGTCTTGCAGAAGCAGAAGCAGAAACAGTAGAAGTTGGGGTTCCATCAGTACTATACTCTCGTTTCTTAACAGGTGTACCAAGAGTATTAATAGGATGGTTATTCTCAATAGGTTTATATCAATAAGATTAAAATAAAAAGATATTGAAAAATAAGATATATAATAAAGATATATTAAAAAAGTAAGGTTTTGTTAACTAGATATGAAAAAAATGATCCTCGACAGGATTAATAACCGATAGGTTCAATTTTAGATTTCACATATTAAAAAATGGCATGACAAATAAGCCTAATAAAATTATATTTTTTTTAGACTTAAAGTGCAATTAATATTTAACAAACCAATTGATTTTATCTCGATGAGAGTAATTAATACCACAAACTTCAGCTGGTGTTAAATTACTCAAAGATGAATGAGATTTGATAAAGTTGTAATAAAAAATAAAATTACTGATTAAACTGTTGGCACTTTCAAATGATTTAAAGCCTTTAATCTTCTTATACCAAGATTTAAAGGTCTTATTGAAGGATTCTATTAAATTGTTTGATATATCATCACAAAAGCTCTCAACTCTAATGTGCTTAGTATCACAAAAAGTTGTATTAATAGCTTC
>NZ_JAHLOQ010000001.1 GCF_018917435.1 Intestinibacter bartlettii | reverse complement strand
ATCAGAGTCACCCAAATAAATATCTTGGGTAAGCTCATCGCTTATGGATTTAAAGTACTTGTCAAACTTTTTAATCCATTTAGAAATAGTTACATGGGATACTTTGATATTCATGTAATCTGACAAATATGTTGAAATTGCTCGTGTTGTAGAATTAAGAGCATAGTATAAATTAATAGCGGTAATAATGGTATTTACACTAAATCTGTGACGAGAAAAAGTATTTTTACCAATTAGTTGTTCAGATGAAGAATCAGCGATAGCTCCAGGTCTAAGTTGTTTGATGGTATGATTACATTTTTTATCATTACATTTAAAACTAACATGATATTTGTATTTATGATGAAGATACATACCTTTTCCACAAACAGGACATTTTGGATAATCCTTAATATTCTTTTTACCTGATTTATGTGTAAATTGTCTTTTACACCTTTTGCATAAATATTTTTGATTAGAATGTTTATCTTTACCGTATTTATACAGTTCAGTACTATAACATTCAGGGCATTTAACCGTAGGTTTCAACTTTCTCGGCTCCTTTCTTTAGGGGGAATTTGTTTTGTGGTGAAACTATTGTAAACCCTAACGGGGCCGAGATTCAAATATAAATAAGTTAACAAAACGCAATAAATTAAATGGAGGAGAAAATGAAAAATCTAATAAAAAGTTTAGACAAATTAAATAATTACTTTTACTTTAGATTCTGGGGCTTTTATTTTAGCGCTGGCTATTTTTACTGCAAAACTATAAAAAATAAACTTTTTATTATGAGTTCTAAATTGACCTACATTTAATATTAACATCTTAAAATAGGTAAATAATATTTTTGATAAAAAGGGAACTCATTAGGGTTCCTTTTTTAATCATATACAAAATTACAGGAGGATAATTAATATGAGTAATATAAGTTCAAAAACAAAAGTATATAGTGTTATAGGCCATCCAGTTAGCCAAAGTTTTTCACCAAAGATACATAATTACTTATTTGAAAAATATGATATAGACGCAGTTTATGTAAGTTATGATATAAATCCTGATCACGTTAAAGAAGGTATTGAAGGAATAAGACATTTAGGTATAATGGGTACAAATGTTACAATACCACATAAAATAGAAGTTATGAAATATCTAGATGAAATAGATGAAAAGGCTAAACTATTTGGAGCAGTAAATACTATCAAGAATGTAGATGGAAAATTATATGGATATAATACAGATGGTACAGGTCTTACTAAGTCTATAAAAGATGCTAGTGGTGAAACAATTGAAGGGAAAAAAGTTCTTATAATAGGTGCAGGTGGTGCTTGTAGAAGTATTGCTATACAACTAGCTATAGAAAATGCTGCTTCAATAGAAATAGTAAATAGAAGTATTGAAAAGGCACAAGTAATAGTAGATACAATAAATGAGCACTTTGATACAAAAGCAGTTGCAGCATCTAAAATCATAACACAAGAAGATATAGATAATGTTGATATACTAATAAATACAACACCAATAGGAATGGGAACAGAAGAATCACCAATTAATACATCTTTAGTTCCACCTAAACATATGATAGTAGCAGATGCTGTTTATAAACCACATGAGACAGCTTTTATCAAATGGGGACTTAAACACAATTTAAAAATAGCATATGGAATACAAATGCTTATAAATCAAGGTATTCACTCATTTAGTATATGGACAGGTGTTCACCCTACATTAGAAGACACAGAAAATATATTAAAAATATTTTTAGAACAACAAAAAAATGCATAAAAAATACCCCGTTAAAACGAGGCATTTAAAATAATTTATAAAAATATTGTTATTAAAAAAGTTTTTTCGTAGGCTGCATATATTAAGGCAGGTATTAAGCAGCCTACATATAATTAATATCCACTTTAAAATTAAATTTGGGGAAAATAACTTTTTAGGATATTAAATTCTATACATAAATATCAAGGAAATCGTGTTTAGTAAGAGTATTTATAATATTTCTTCCTTCTTCAACACCCTCGATTATACGTCTAGCTCTAACACTATCTCCAATAGAAATGATTTCTACATTTGTATCAGAATATTCTTCTTTAAGAGCTTCTAATACTGGATTATTAGATTTCATTCCTAAACATACAAATCCATAATCGAATTCTAATTCATCTAATTTACCATCTGCATATTCAACTAAAAATGAATTATCTTTTACTTCTAATAATTTAGTGCTAGTAAGTTGTTTTACATCATGTTTATTTAATAAATCGAAAGTACCAACTTTTGATACTGGATCTATTCCATTACCTATAACTGGAGCCATTTCAACTATAGAACATTCAGCATTTCTTGGAGCAAAGAATTCTGCTACATCAAGACCAACAGCACCACCACCGATTATAACAACTTTTTTGCCGCTTAAATCTTCTGGATAATTATTTACATTGTTTATCATATCTAATATAGAGAATACTTTTGAGTTCTCTTTAGCCATTACATCATGAAGACCTTTTATTGGAGGAAGTAATGGAGAAGAACCAGTAGCATTCACAATTAAGCTTGGTTTTAAGCTTTTTACTAAATCTACAGTTGCCTCAGTATTTTTGAATATATATAAATTTTCTAATTTTTCGGCTCTATTTATTAAGTATTTAGGGAAGTCATATAATCTCTTTTTATCTGGTATTTTAGAAATTTCAGTAGCAAGACCGCCTAAAACATCTTTTTTCTCAATTAAGAATGTAGTACATCCAACTTCTGCAGCTGTACATGCAGCTTCAAGTCCTGCAGTGCCAGCGCCGATAACTACTACAGAGCAGTATTTTTTTACTTTTTCTTTTTTATATTTTTCATCTTCATTTACAGAAGGATTCACAGTACATCTTATAGGTCTATTTATACCGATTCTGTTACCAGCACAACCTATATTACAAGATATACATTTTCTAAGTTCATCTTCTTTTCCTAATTCTACTTTGTTTACCCATTCAGGATCAGCTATAAGTCCACGACCCATACCTATTAAATCAGCATCTCCTCTTTCAAGTATATCTTCAGCAACTTGAGGATTTCTTATATTACCCATTGTTATACATGGTTTATTGAATTTTTCTTTTACAGCTTTTGATAAATAAGCTCTCCAGCCGTCTTTTAAGTAGTTAGCATCTATTTGGTATTGAATTGAACCGTTAAGAGCTGCAGATACATCGTATATATCAACTTCATCATTTAAGTATTCTAAGTATTCTAGGCAATCATCTATTGTATTACCACCTTCCATAAATTCATCAGCACTTAGACGTAATAATATTGGGAAGTTAGGACCAACGTTTTTTCTAACTTCATCTATTACAAGTCTTGCAAAACGAGTTCTGTTTTCTACAGAACCACCAAACTCATCAGTTCTATTGTTGTATAAAGGTGATAAGAATTGACTTATTAAGTAAGAGTGTCCTGCATGTATTTCTACAGCATCGAAACCAGCAGTTTGTGCTCTTTTAGCAGCTTCACCGTATTTTTTAGCTATTTCATATATTTCTTCTTTTTCAAGTGGTCTAGGAATTTCTCCGCCAGATTTTGATGGTATATTTGAAGAAGACACTGGTTGCATTCCTGTTCTTGAAGACATTGCAGAAGCACCTGCATGATTTATTTGTATAGCTATTTTTGTTCCATATTTGTGAACTCTTTCGCAAAGTTTATATAATCTTGGTAAATAACTGTCGTGATCTATACGAAGTTGAGAAGTACCGTTTGAACCTTGTGGTGAAAATACACTAGCATTTTCTACTATTATAAGTCCAGTTCCACCTTTTGCTCTTTGTTCATAATAATTGATATGTAAGAAACTCATTTCTCCGTTTTGTTCACCATAGTTTGTACCCATTGGCATCATCACAATGCGATTTTTTAAAGTCATATTTTTTACTGTTAAAGGTGAAAATATATTTTTATATTTGTGTGCCATTTTAAAACCTCCATAAAAATTTTATTTTTAGATTATTATTTTTCTTATTTATTTGTTATTTTTTTATTTAAGGTTATTCTAACAGTAATTATTTAAAATAACTAATAGACTTTTTTTGAAAATTTATAGATAAAACTAATAGAAATATTGTTTTTTATGTAAATTTATTATAAATAATATTAAATTAAGTGTCTTTGTGATTTTTATGTAAATTTTTATAATCTATAAATAAAATTTAAAAAAAATTAGATTTATATAGATTTTATTTATAATTAGTACTCGTATAAAAAATAGATTAATATCTTAAAGAATATAAATAGATATTGTATATTAATAAATAACAAGATTAAATTAATAATAGAAAGGGGATATTATTAATTTAAATCATTAGAATATTTACAAGAAGGCGTAGATAAGACTAAAGCTTTAACTTGTTCAACAAGTGGGATTATAGATTTAGGTTATATATATACATTAGGGGCAGAATTTGTACCTATGATGGTCAGAATGTTTTTAGAATAACATGAAGACAAAAATTTTGGTTTTACCTTTTTATCAAATAATACAAAATCTATCATAGAAGGGCTAAAAAATGAAAAATATGATATAGGATTTTGTTCTAAAGTAGATGATGAAAATGATAGTTCTATGGCTGGATTGGTGGAAAAAGGATTTGGTATAGCAGTTATGCCTAATATACCTTTTTTAAAATATTTTGATGTAGATGTAATAAAGTTAAAAAGTCATGTATATACCAGAAATATATATATGGCAAAATTAAAAAATAGATACTTATCTCCGGCAGTAGATGAATTTAGCAAATTTATTATAAAAAGCTGTAATATTAAATAATATATATAATTTTTTTGATATAATAATATTTAGGAATTTATTTAAATATTAGAAGGAGATTAGAGGAGTATGAATACTTTAAAAATTAGAAATGTAGAGATTGGAAAAGGTATGCCTAAAATAATAGCTCCAATTTGTGATAAAACGCAAGAAGAAATTTTACATACAGCAAAGAAGTTTTCTATTATACCAGTAGATTTTGATATACTTGATATAGATATAGTTGAATGGAGAGTTGATTGGTATGAATATTATAATGACTATTCAAAAATAGAAGAAGTTCTTGAAAAACTTAGAAAAATATTAAAGAATATACCAATTATATTTACTATTAAAAGAAATACAAGTAACGGGGAAGCTGAAATAACTCCACAACAATATGTAGAAATATATAAGGAAGTTTGTGCAACTAAATTAGTTGATATTATAGATATTGAAGATAGTATTGGTAAAGATAATATGAAAGAGATAGTTGAATTTGCAAAAGATATGGGGACATATGTAATAACAACTAACCACAACCTAGATCACACACCATCAAAAGCAGAGTGTATTGCTACAGCAAAAGAATTAGAAGATATGGGGGCTGATATTATAAAAATAATAACAAAACCTACTAGTAAATTAGATGTAGTTGAGTTATTAGAAACAACAATTATAATATCTGAACATATTTCAAATGTTCCTATATGTACAATATCAATTGGCGAAAAAGGTGGATTAAGTAGAATTTGTGGTGAATTTTTTGGTTCATGTTTAACTTATGGAGTAAACGTGAAAAAAAGTGCTCCAGGACAACCTAATATTGAAGATTTAAGTAATTTATTGAAATTAATACATAAAAATATAGAAGCCTAAGTGAAACTTTATATACTAAATATATAATAATTAAAAAATAAAAGTAAAACATATAAAATTATTAAAAAACCAAACAAAATTCGACCTATAAAAATCAAAAAATTAAAAAATAAAGAAAATTATAAAAATAACTTTTTAAATGGTCTGTTTTGTTGAAAATTCATTAATATATTGCTATAATTTAGTAAAAATACAATTAGATAAGGTGGGTACATATGGATAATATAGAAAAAATAAGAGCAAAAATAAGTATGTATGATGATGAAATTATAAAAATTTTGTCAAAAAGAATGGATTGTATAGACGAAATAATAGAATATAAAAAAGAAAATGGTATGCCTATACTACAACCAGAATATGAAGGTAAAAAAGAAATAGCACTATGTAAAAAATTAAAAGATAATAAATACGAAGATGAAATAATGAACGTATTTAGATATGTTGTTAAAAATGCTAAAAAATATCAAGCTAAAAATTTATTCCCATATAATATAATGTTAATAGGATTTATGGGATCTGGTAAATCTACTATAGCAAAATATTTAAGCCATATACTTGAAATGGAAGATTTAGAAACTGATGAATTTATAGTAAAAAGAGAAGATATGACAATAAATGAAATATTCCAAAGAAAAGGCGAAGAATATTTTAGACAATGTGAAAATAATGCATTAAGAGAATTAGAAACTAGACAAGGAATAATAATTTCTTGTGGTGGTGGAATGCCAATGAAAGATGAAAATGTAGAATTAATGAAGAGAAATGGTAAAATAGTATTGCTTACAGCATCACCACAAACTATATATGACAGAGTAAAATACAGCAATCAAAGACCATTATTAAATGGAAATATGAATGTTGAATATATAGAAAGTTTAATGGAAAAACGTAAAGATAGATATGAATCTATAGCAGATATAGTAGTAGATACAAATGATAAACCTATACATGTTATAGCAGAAGAAGTAGTAAGTAAATTAGCAACTTTATAAATAATAAATAATTAATATACAATCCTTCCTTTATTATAAATTTAGGGAGGATTTTATTTTAGATTAAATTAGGAAATTATAGTAATTTTGATTAAAGATTTTCATATAAATTTTGAATAAATATAAGATATAAAGTCAAAATTATAATATAGAAATAAAATATAATAAACTAAACGCAGTTAAAACCTTGTTTACTCGAGATAATTTATGATATTATAGTATATAGGATTGTTAATTAATATAAAAACTTGACAATCTGAGTAACATATATATAATAAAACTGATAAAACATTAGAAATTTATTTAGATGGAGGAATAACAATGGTAACAGCAGGAGATTTTAGAAAAGGTGTAACTTTTGAAAAGGATGGACAACCATGTTTAGTAGTTGATTTCCAACACGTTAAACCAGGTAAAGGTGCAGCTTTCGTAAGAACAAAATACAAAAACTTAAAAACAGGAGCTATAAGAGAAGAAGCTTTCAACCCAAGTGATAAATTCCCAAAAGCAATAATAGAAACAAAACAAATGCAATATTTATACAATGATGGTGAATTATACTACTTCATGGACGAAGAAACTTTCGACCAAATACCACTAAACTATGAACAAGTAGAAGATGCTATAAAATTCTTAAAAGAAAATGAAGCAGCAACAATAAGATTCTACCAAGGACAACCATTCCAAGTAGAAGCTCCAAACTTTGCAGAATTAGAAGTAACTGAAACTGAACCAGGAATAAAAGGTGATACAGCAAGTAACGTTACTAAATCAGCTACAGTAGAAACAGGAGCAGTAGTTCAAGTACCTTTATTCATAAATGAAGGAGATAAAATAAAAATAGATACTAGAACTGGAGAATATTTATCAAGAGTTTAATATTTTAGCATAAAAAAAGCTTATATATCCAATATTAATGGTATATGAGCTTTTTTATAACACATACTAAAAATATATGATGCTTAAAGTCTTATATAAGACTTAATTAACAAGCATAAAAATAAAATATTTTAAAGGAATTAAATATATTCTTTAGAAATTATAATACATAAGATTTTTGGTAACGTGTTTTAAGCAAATCTATCTTAAGAAAATATAATTTGAAAAATTTCAAAATAACGATTTTCTTAAATAAGATATAAAAAATGCAAAAGGAGAGGTTTATCATGAAAAAACTAGGTGAAGAAGTTGCATATTTAAGAGGTTTAGCTGAAGGATTAGATATCGATGATAAAAGTAAAGAAGGCAAAATGATTAGTAAAATCGTAGATATATTAGGAAGTTTTGCCGATACAGTAGAAGAATTAGAATATTCTGTAGTAGACTTAGAAGATCAAGTAGAAGAATTACAATACGAAGTAGAAGAACTACAACAACAAGTAGAAGATTTAGAAGAATGGCTATATGATGAAGAAGACTACGAAGAAGATGATGATGACGATTATGACGATGAATATGATGAAGAAGAAGACGAAGAAGGGTTAAGTTTTATAGAAATGGAATGCCCAAATTGTTCTGAAGTTGTAGAAATCGATGAAGAGTTATTATTTGATGATTCAGTAGATGTTGTTTGTCCAAGTTGTCATGCCGTTATATTATCTTCTGAAGACGATGAATGTGGTGACTGTGATGATGACTGCGGATGCGGTTGTGGTTGCGGAGTTGAAGATGAGGATAAAGAATAATAGTTGTAATTTGTAATAATGAATGTTTGGTTTAAAAAGCGCCTATGAAGTTTAAATCTTCATAGGTTTTTTAAAGTAAATATGTTTTTATAACACATAGGAAATTATATTCATCTTAAAATAGCGGATAAGTATAATTTCTGTATATGTGTTTCAAAAAATCTACCTTTTAAAAATCTGTTAGAATAAAGATTTTTTTATATATGGGATTGATCTAACAAAATAATTAATTTGGAGGATGTTTAATGAAAATAAGTAGAAAAATATTAAATAACATAAAGTTATTTGAAGAAAACATAAATTATGAATTTAAAAATAAAGAATATATATTAGAAGCTTTAACACATAGTTCTTATTCAAATGAAAATAAAAACTATGCTTTTAATGAAAGATTAGAGTTCTTAGGGGACTCAGTATTAAGTATAGTAATAAGTGATTATTTATTTAAAAAAGAAACAAAATTACCTGAAGGAGAGCTTACAAAAATAAGAGCCAATATAGTTTGTGAAGAATCTCTAAGTGAAGTTTCTAAAGATATACATTTAGGTACGTATATGCTTTTAGGAAAAGGAGAAGAAGCTACAGGTGGTAGAGAAAGAATCTCAATCCTTGCAGATGCTTTAGAAGCAGTTATAGCAGCTATTTACTTAGATGGCGGAATAGAATATGCAAGAAAATTCATATTAACTTATATGGAAAAAATAATAAATGATTCTATAAAAGGAAAAATATTTAGAGATTACAAGACTTGTCTTCAAGAAGTATTACAAAGCAATGGTGAAAATAATATATGGTATAAATTAATCGAAGAAAAAGGACCAGACCACAATAAACGCTTTGTTATGGAAGTTGGTATAAATGACACTGTATTAGGTGTAGGAGAAGGTAAAAGTAAAAAGGATGCAGAACAAGTTGCTGCAAAATGTGCATTAGATAAAAAAATGTAAGGTGGTATATTTAAATGAAAAAAAGAATAATACCTATATTTGTGCCTCATAGAGGTTGTCCTCATGATTGTATTTTTTGCAATCAAAAGAAAATAACAGGTGTAAGTACTGAAGTTACTGCACAAGATGCTAGAAATATAATAGAAGAATGTTTAGAAACTATAGATAAAGATACAAATGTAGAGATAGCATTTTTTGGAGGTAGTTTTACAGCCATAGAAGAAAATAGTCAAAATGAATTGCTAGCAGTTGCTAAAGAATATGTAGATAAAGGATTAGTACACGAAATAAGAATGTCTACAAGACCAGACTGTATAAGCGACTCAATTTTAGAAAGACTTAAAAAATACGATGCTAGTATTATAGAGCTAGGTGTTCAATCTATGGATGCTAAAGTACTTATAGACAGTATAAGAGGACATGATATAGATTCAGTAATAAAAAGTTCTAATTTAATAAAAAAACACGGTATAAAATTAGGATTACAAATGATGGTAGGTCTTCCATCTGATTCAGAAGAAAAATGTATAGAAACAGCTAGAAAGTTTATAAAACTAAACCCAGATTGTGTTAGAATATATCCAACTCTAGTAGTTAAAGATACAGGACTTGAAATGCTTTTAGAAAGAGGTGAATATACGCCATTTTCTTTAGAACAATGTATCAATATAGTTAAAAAGTTATTAGTTTTATTCTATACAAATAATATAAATGTAATAAGAGTAGGTCTTCAAGCTACAGATGATATACAACTTGGAAAAGGTGTAGTAGCAGGGCCTTATCATCCAGCATTTAGAGAATTAGTAGAAAGTGAAATGATAAAAGACTATTTAGATTATATAGTAAAAGAAAATGAAATAAGTGGAGAGCTTATAGTAAATTCAAATAATAAAAATATTTCTAAAATAGTAGGAAATAAAAGATCAAATAAAATATATATGAAACAAAAATACAATATAAATCTTAAAACAGCGCCGAAAGATTTATCAATAGATGAGCTTATAATATCATCATCTAAAGGCGAGTTTAATGTAAATATGAATGAAATTTATAGTAAATTATTAGAGATATATAACCTTTAGTTTTGAAGGGAGATGAGATAGTGCATTTAAAGAGACTAGAATTAAAGGGATTTAAATCTTTTCCAACAAAGACAGAGATAAATTTTAATGAAGGAATAACAGCAATCGTAGGACCAAATGGAAGTGGAAAGAGTAATATATCCGATGCAGTTAGATGGGTTTTAGGTGAGCAAAGTATAAAAAGTCTTAGAGGAGATAAGCTAGAAGACGTTATATTTGCAGGGACAGTTGATAAAAAACCTATGAATTACTGTGAAGTAGCTCTTACTATAGACAATAGTGATGAAAAGTTAAATATAGATTTTAGCGAAGTAACTATAAAAAGAAGAGCCTATAGAAATGGAGAGAGTGGATTCTTTTTAAATGACAAAGCATGTAGATTAAAAGATATAAAGGAATTACTACTAGATACAGGAATAGGTAAAGACGGATATTCTATTATAGAACAGGGAAAAGTAGATGAGATTTTAAGTAATAATCCAGCTAACAGAAGAAAAGTTTTTGATGAAGCATGTGGCATATCAAAATATAGATATAAAAAACTTGAAGCTGAAAAAAATCTAAAAAACACTAAGGAAAACTTAGAGAGAATTGAAGATGTATATATAGAGATTGAAAATAGGATAAAACCTCTTTTTAATCAACAAAAAAAAGCTCTTAAATATTTAGAGCTTAGAGAAAATCTAAAAAAATTAGAAGTAAATAATTATATTAGAGAAATAAAAAAGATAGATCAAGAACTATCAGAAATAACAAAGCAAAAGACAATACTTGCTAAAGAATTAAATGAAAAAGAAGCACTAAGAGAAAAAATGGATAAAAATGTAGAATTAGCTAATGAAGAAATTGAAAAGCTAGAACAAAATATATCTAAACTTAGTGAATACATAGATTCTATAAAAAATGTAATAAACCAAAATGATTCTCAAATTTCTCTAATAAATGAAAGAATAAATAACTCAAAAGCTAATATAGAAAATAACAAAAAAACTTTAGATGATTTTGAATTGACATTAAAAGAAGATAATGAAAAATTAATACAGTTACAAAATAAAAGAAAAGTTGATGAAGAAGCTATTTCTATATTAGAAAAAGAAATTTATGAAATAGAACAAAAAAATAGTCAAAAAGAACAAAAGTTAAATGAATTGACTAAAAATCTAGAAAATTTAAAAGATAATATAATAACTTACTTAAATGAAAAAAGAGATTTAAGTAATAGTTTATCTATGTTAGGTGCAAATGTTGAAAATATTAACTCTAGAAATGAAGCAATACAAAATAATATATGTGATATAAGTACATCATTACACGAAAAAGAATCTATTTATAAAGAAAAAGAAGATAAGATAAATGAGATGAAAGATAATTTAAAAAATAAGACTTTAGATTTAAATAATTTAAAGACTAATTTGGAGGATTATAAAGTTAAAAATAAAGATATCGAGATTAAGATACAAAATAACAACTATTCTCAAAAAGAATATTCTTCAAAGCTTCAAATATATAGAGATATGGAAAAGCATTATGAAGGATTTAATAGAGGTGTAAAAGAAGTATTAAAAAATAAAAATTTATCTGGTATATGTGGAGCATTAGGACAAGTTATAACTACTAAAGAAAAGTACGAAAAAGCTATTGAAGCTGCTTTAGGGGCTTATATGCAAAATATTATAACTACAGATCAATTTGCAGCTAAAAATGCTATTTCTTATTTAAAGAAAAATAACATGGGTAGAGTAACATTCCTTCCAATGAATGTTATAAAATCTAAAAGAATTAACGAAACTACTATAAATGCAAAGACTGCATATATAAAAGTTGCGAGTGATTTAGTATCTTTTGATGAACAATATAGAGATATAATTGAAAATATATTAGGTAGAACTATAGTAATAGATAATATAGATAATGGAATTAAGTTTGCAAATGAAACTAATCATAGATTTAAAGTAGTAACTTTAGATGGGGATATTTTAAACCCAGGTGGTTCTCTTACAGGAGGTAGTTTAAAGTCAACTACAAATATATTATCTAGAAAAAGACTTATAAGTGATTTTGAAGAAAAAATAAAAAATATAAAAATAGAAAATGAAGAGTATCTAAAAAATAAACAAATAATTACTGATTCGATTTTAGAAACTAGAAAAGAAATAGAAAAATATGAAATTGATATAAATCTTATAGAAAAAGATATAGTAAAACAAAATACTAAATTAAAATCAATAGAATATGAAATAGATTCATTAAATCAAAATATTGAAAAACTTCAAAAGGAAAAAATAGGTCTAAATTCAAATTTAGAATATACATCTAATAAAATAGAAAATATAGAACAAAATATAAAACAAATAGAGTTAAAAGAATTAGAAAATAAAAAACAAATTGAAGAACTTAGCAAAATACAAGAAACTCAAAATAATGATTTTGATAAAGATAAAAAACAAATTGAAAATTTAAAATTAGACTTTGTTCAAAAAAGTGAAATATTTAAGTCTACTGATTCAGAAATAAATAGAATTAAAGACGAGATAAATAATACAAATAAAAAAATCATCGAAAATAAAAATTCTATAGAAAACTTGCAAAAAGATATAGAAAATCTTAATAATGAAGCTCAAATTCAAAAAAGAGAGAGCGAAAACTTAAATACAGAGCTATCAAAGAAAAATAAAGAAATGGATAATGCTCAACAAGCAAAAAATAAATTTAAAGAAAATATAAATGATTTAAATAAACAGTTAAAAGCTTTTGAAAGACAAAGTATGGAGCTTAGACAAAGTGAATTTAAAATTGAAACTAAAATAGAGAGATTATCTGCAAATAAAGAAAGTTATACAACTAGATTATTTGAAGATTATGACTTAAGTTATGTAAAAGCGCTTGAATTTAGAGATGACTCTATAGAAATAAATAAAAAGATACTTGAATCTATAAAAAGAGAGATATCTAGTTTAGGAAATATAAATATAGACTCTATAAATGAATATAAAGAGACTAAAGAGAGATATGATTTTTATAGTGAACAAAAGATAGACTTAGAAGAATCTATAAATGCTATAGAAAAAATCATAGATGAATTGGAAGTAAATATGAAAGTTCAATTCAAAGAAGAATTTACTAAAGTAAATGAGAACTTCAAATATGTATATAAAAGACTATTTGGAGGGGGAGAAGGAGAGCTTACAATATTAGATGAAGATAATATACTTGAGAGTGATATCCAAATAACAGCAAAACCACCAGGTAAAAAAATGAAAAACTTAAACTTATTATCAGGTGGAGAAAAAGCTTTAACAGCTATAAGTATATTATTTGCAATAATATTAGCTAAACCTACACCGTTTTGTATTTTAGATGAAATTGAGGCACCATTAGACGATGCTAATATATTCAGATTTGGTGAGTATTTAAAAGAACTATCAGAAGATACTCAATTTATAGCTGTAACACATAGAAGAGGTACAATGGAAGCAGCTGATTATATTTATGGGGTTACAATGGAGCAAAAAGCTATTTCAAAAGTAATTAGTTTAGATCTTCATGAAGCACATAAAATGACAGATATAGTATAAAATGGAGGAAACATTATGTTTAAAAAACTTTTTGGTTTTGGGAAAAAGAAAAAAGAAGAAATACAAGAGGAATCAGTAGAACAAGTGCAAGAAGATGTACAAGATAGTGATGAAGATTCTGAAGTAGAAGAAGTACAAACTGAAACAGATGATAATAATCATGAAGAACATCAAGAGTTAGAAGAAGAGGCCGTATCTATTGATGCACAAGAGCAAGAACAAATAGTTGAAGAAAGTACAACTGAAGAAGTACAAGATGAAGATATCTTAGAAAATGAAAAAGAAGAAGTAAAAATCGAAGAACAAATTGAAGATATACAAGAATCTCAAGAAGAAGAGATAGTTGAAGTAGAAGTTAAGGAAGAATTAGTTGAGGAAGCACAACAAGAATCTGAAGAAGAGATAGTTGAAGATGTTGAAGAAATAGAAGAAAAACCTAAAAAAGTAAGTTTATTTGAAAGATTAAAACAAGGTTTAACAAAAGCTAAACAAGGTATAACTGATAGAGTGGATGAAGTGTTAAAATCATACACTAAAGTTGATGAAGAACTTTTAGAAGATTTAGAAGAAGTTTTAATAACAGCTGATGTAGGTGTAAACACTACTATGGATATAATTGAAAAATTAGAAGATGTTATAAGAACTAAAAAGATAACTGACCCACAAGACGTTAGAGAAGAATTAAAAACTATAATAGAAGATATCTTATCAAAAGAAGATACTAAACTTGATGCTTCTCATAGCCCAACAATAATATTAATGGTAGGGGTAAATGGTGTAGGTAAGACTACAACAATAGGAAAATTAGCTCACAGATATAAATCTGAAGGTAAAAAAGTATTACTTGCTGCAGGGGATACATTTAGAGCTGCTGCTATAGACCAATTAGAAGTATGGGCTAATAGATGTAATGTAGATATAATAAAACATCAAGAAGGTGCAGACCCAGGAGCAGTAATATTTGATGCTATAAAGGCATCTAAAGCTAGAGGGGTAGATGTATTAATATGCGATACAGCTGGACGTCTTCACAATAAATCAAATCTAATGAATGAATTAGGTAAAGTATTTAAAATAGTTGATAGAGAATATCCAGAAGCTAAAAAAGAAGTTTTATTAGTTGTTGATGCTACTACTGGACAAAACGCAGTATCACAAGCTAAAAGCTTTAAAGAAGTATGTGATATAACAGGTTTAGTACTGACTAAATTAGATGGAACAGCAAAAGGTGGAGTTGTTTTAGCTGTTAAATCAGAAGTAGATGTACCTGTAAAATTGATAGGTGTAGGGGAACAAATGGAAGATTTACAAGATTTTGACTCTAAATCGTTTGTAGATGCTCTATTCGGTTAAACTTAGCATAAAATAAATGTTGACAAGAGTATTTATTTGATATAAAATACAATGTGTAAAGTAAAGAACCTTTACAGTAAGGTCTTGGAAGTGATTGTTATGAACATAGAAAAAATGGTTGAAATTGGATTGTTGTTTGAGCAATACAAAGAGCTATTGACTGACAAACAACGAGAAATGGTATCTCTTTATTATGAAGAAGATTATTCTTTAGGAGAGATAAGTGAAAACTTAGGTGTATCACGACAAGGAGTTTACGACACATTAAAGCGTTCAGAGAAAATACTTAGAGAATACGAAAGTAAACTACATTTAGTAGCTAAGTTGAAAGACCAAGAAAAATTCCTTAAATCTATTAGGGAGAAAATTATTGACATAAAAGAAGATTTATTGCACAATATAGATTGTGCTGATTTAATCCCTAAGCTAGAAAATATAGAAGAAATATGTAGGGAGTTGTTAAAATGATATTTGAAGGTTTATCTGATAAATTGCAAGGTGCCTTTAGTAAGTTAAAGTCAAAAGGTAAACTTACAGAAAAAGATGTAAAGGCAGCTATGAGAGAAGTAAAACTTGCATTACTTGAAGCCGATGTAAACTTTAAAGTCGTAAAAGATTTTGTAAAAAAAGTGCAAGAAAGATGTGTTGGGCAAGAAGTTATGGAGAGTTTAACTCCAGCGCAACATGTTATAAAGATAGTAAATGAAGAACTTACTGCTTTAATGGGAGATGTTCAAAGTAAAATTACAATATCTTCAAAACCACCAACAATAATAATGATGGTAGGTTTACAAGGGGCAGGTAAGACAACAACATCAGGAAAGCTTGGCGGATATTTCAAGAAACAAGGTAAGAAACCATTACTTGTAGCTTGTGACGTTTATAGACCAGCAGCGATAAAACAATTAGAAGTTGTAGGTTCAAGCTTAGGCATAGAAGTATTTAACATGGGTGATAAAGAAAACCCAGTTAATATAGCAAAAGCAGGACTTAGTCATGCTATGAAAAACAACAACGATTTAGTTATAATAGATACAGCAGGTAGACTTCATATAGATGAAGAGTTAATGGATGAATTAAAATCTATTAAATCAGAAGTTAAACCACATGAAATACTTTTAGTAGTCGATTCAATGACAGGTCAAGATGCAGTTAATGTAGCTGAAAGTTTTGACAATGCTTTAGGTATAGACGGAGTTGTACTTACTAAATTAGATGGTGATACTAGAGGTGGGGCAGCACTTTCAATCAGAGCTGTAACACAAAAACCTATAAAATTCATAGGTATGGGTGAAAAATTAGATGATTTAGAACCTTTCCATCCAGACAGAATGGCTTCTAGAATTCTAGGAATGGGAGATGTCTTAAGTTTAATTGAAAAAGCTCAAGAAACTATGGACATGGAAAAAGCAAAAGCATTAGGTGCTAAGCTTAAAAAGCAAGAATTTGATTTTGAAGATTTCTTAGATCAAATGGAACAAATCCAAAAGATGGGTTCTATGGACAAGATTCTTGGAATGATTCCAGGAATGGGAGATATAAAAAATCAATTAGGCGATGTAGATATGAATGGCAAAGAAATGAATAGAGTAAAAGCCATAATACAGTCTATGACGATTGAAGAAAGAAGAAATCCACAAATACTTAATGCATCAAGAAAAAGAAGGATAGCAAAAGGTAGTGGAACAAGTGTACAAGAAGTAAATAAACTAGTAAAACAATTAAATGAAATGAAAAAAATGATGAAGATGTTTACTTCAAATAGCAAAGGTATGAAGAAAAGAGGCGGTTTTCCCGGACTTCCTTTCTTTAAATAAATAAATTAAAAACTAAAATAGAAAAAAATTTCGGAGGTGGCCAAATGGCAGTTAAAATAAGATTAAAAAGAATGGGTTCAAATAAAAAACCTTTCTACAGAATAGTGGTAGCAGATTCAAGAGCTCCAAGAGATGGTAGATTCATAGAAGAAATAGGATACTACAATCCAGTTTCTGAACCAAAACAAATAAAAATAAACGATGAAAAAGCTAAAAAATGGTTAGGTGTTGGTGCACAACCTACTGAAACTGTTAAAAAATTATTACAAAGCCAAGAAATAATATCAAAATAAGAAACGTAACTTATTTTATTGAAACATTTTAGGAGATGGAAAATATGAAAGAGCTAGTTATCGATATAGTTAAGGCTCTAGTTGATAATCCTGATGAGGTGAGCATTGAGGAAACAAGAAAAAAAGGTGAAATAATCCTTAAACTTTCAGTTTCTCAAGAAGATATGGGCAAGGTTATAGGAAAACAAGGGAGAATAGCTAAAGCTATTAGAACTGTATTAAAATCTGCTGGAAATAAAGAGCACCTTAAGGTTTCTCTTGAGATAGTATAAAAAGGATTAGGTATATGCCTAATCCTTTTTGTATATACTAAAAATGAAAAAAGAGGTGACAAAATGACTGAAAAGTTAACTGTCTTTAGAATAGGACAAATAGTAAATACACAAGGTTTAAAGGGTGAAGTGCGTGTTTACCCATATACTGACGATATAAATCGTTTTGATGAATTAGAGTATTTTTATATAGATAAAAATTTAAATAATAAATACGAAGTTGAAAGAGTTAGATACAAAGGTAATATGGTTATTATGAAAATTAAAGGTATTGACTCTATAGAATTAGCAGAAAAATTAAAAACTAAAAATATGTACATCGGAAGAGAACAAGGTAGAGAATTAGATGAAGGTGAATTTTTCGTATCTGACTTAATTGGATTAGATGTTTTCACTGTGGACGGCGAAAAAGTAGGAGTTCTTAAAGATGTATTACAACATGCTATAAATGATGTTTATGTGGTATCGTCTGGTGAAAAAGAATATCTAATACCATCAATTGAAAAATTCGTACCAACTATCGATTTAGAAGAAAATAAAATGATAATAGATCCTATAAAAGGAATGCTTGATTAGGTGGTAAAATGAGATTTCATATAATGACACTTTTTCCAGAAATATTTAATTCATATTTTGGAGAAAGTATAATGAAAAGAGCTATAGAAAAAGGAATAATCGAAGTGTTTGTATATAATATTAGAGATTTCTCTACTAACAAACATAAAAAAGTAGATGATTATCCTTTTGGTGGTGGGGCAGGTATGCTTATGACTCCTCAACCTATTTATGATACATATAAGCATATAGTTGACACTCATAATATAGAAAATCCTAGGGTAATATATTTAACTCCTAAGGGTAAAACTTTAAAACAAGGAATAGTAAAAGGATTCTCAAAAGAAGAAGACATTATACTACTTTGTGGTCATTATGAGGGAATAGATCAAAGAATAATAGATTTAATTGTAACTGATGAGATATCAATAGGAGATTATGTACTTACTGGAGGAGAATTACCAGCACTTATACTCGTAGATGCTATAGCAAGACTTATTCCAGGTGTATTAAATCAAAATGAATCATTTGAGGATGAATCATTTGAAAATGATCTACTAGAATATCCACATTACACAAGACCAAGGGAATTTATGGGGCTAAGTGTACCCGATGTATTGTTATCTGGAAACCATCAAAAAATAGAAGCATGGAGAAAAGAACAATCGATTGAAATTACCAAAAAAAGAAGAAAAGATTTATATAAAAAGTATTGTAAGAAATAATTTTTTATAGTATAATATGAAAAGTCGAGACTACGGGCATTCCTCTGTTACACTGGTCAGTAATTAAGAATGTCTATGAATACTAGGAGGAAAAAAATGAACGAATTAATAAAATCATTAGAACAAGAACAATTAAAAAACGAAGTTCCTAACTTTGGACCTGGGGACACTGTAAGAGTACACGTTAGAATAGTAGAAGGAAAAAGAGAAAGAATACAAGTATTTGAAGGTGTTGTAATAAAAAGACAAGGTGGAGGAAACAGAGAAACTTTCACAGTTAGAAAAATATCTTTCAACGTAGGTGTAGAAAGAACATTCCCAGTTCATTCACCAAAAATAGAAAAAATAGAAGTTACTAGAAAAGGTAAAGTAAGAAGAGCTAAAATCAATTACTTAAGAACTAGAACTGGTAAAGCTGCTAAAGTTAAAGAAGCTAGAACTAAAAGATAATAAATCTTTATTAAAATAAAAGGAAATCTCGTAAGAGCTTTCCTTTTTGTCTTATGTGGAGAAATAAACTAATAAATACATAAATTATTAGAGATAATATAAATAAAAAATCTTTATTCTAAAAACTTTAAATATATAGAGTTTTAGATATTAAAAATTATAAATTAATAAAAAAGGAAGTGAGAACATGACAAGAGATTACGAAGAATATTTAAAAGATGATAACCTACATATTAACTGGTATCCAGGACATATGAAAAAAACAAAAGAGATGGTACAAAACAATTTAAAGCTTGTAGACGTTGTTATAGAGCTTTTAGATGCTAGAATACCACTTAGTAGTAAAAATCCTGAAATAGATAAATTAGCTCAAAATAAGCCAAGAGTAGTAGTTTTAAATAAAAGTGATTTATCAGACAAAGCTAAATTAAATAAATGGATAAGTTATTATCAAAGCCAAGGTATAAAAGCTATACCTGTAGACACTCTAAAAGGTAGCGGAGTAAATAAAATAGTAGAAGAGTGTAAAAACGTAACAAAAGAAAAGATGGATGCTCTAAAAGAAAAAGGAAGAAAAGAAAGAGCAATAAGAGTTATGATAGTTGGTGTTCCTAACGTTGGAAAATCTTCTCTTATAAATAAATTAACAGGAAGAAAAAGTACACAAACTGGAGATAGACCAGGGGTAACAAAAGGTAAACAATGGGTTAGACTTAAAGGAAACTTAGAACTTTTAGATACACCAGGTATATTATGGCCTAAATTTGAAGATCAAAAAATCGCTTTAAATCTAGCATTTACAAGAGCTATAAAAGATGAAATTCTAGATATAGACACTTTAGGGCTAAAATTCATAGAAAAGATGTCTGAAATAGAGCCAGAGAAGTTAAAAGCTAGATATAAATTAGATTCTCTAGGAGAAGAACCTCTAGAAACTATGGAGATGATAGGAAGAAAAAGAGGATTTATCTTAGGAAGAAATGAACTAGACTATACAAGAATAGCTAAAACTGTTTTAAATGAGTTTAGAGAAGGTAAACTAGGACAAATAACCTTAGAAGTTCCAGAAGATATAGAAGAAGCATAAATTAAATATTTTAATTAAATAAAACTGGTTTGGAATTACTTGAATTTAAGAAATTCTAAACCAGTTTTTATAATGCAAAATTATATTTAGTTTTAAATTAAAAATTAATCTAATTTTTATAAACAACTTTAAAATATTTATTTTAAAATCATTTTAGTATAATTATCTATGATTTCTCTGAATTGTCAGTATAATTAAAACATTAAATATATTTTTATTATATTGACTATTATATAAAATCTCGGTATAATAGACTAATCAGTGAGACAACAATATTAGGAGGAATAATTATGAATACAAAGAATAAAGACATAATCATAACTGGTTTTGCCCTGTTTGCTATGTTCTTCGGAGCTGGAAACTTAATATTCCCACCTTACTTAGGAGTAATAACGGGGGATAAATTCTTAATAGGATTTTTAGGGTTTATAATAGCTGATGTAGGTTTATCACTACTTGCTATATTAGCATCAGCTAAATCTGATGGAGATACAGGAAGAGTATTTGGGAGAGCAGGGAAATTATTTGCAATTATATTAGGTTCTGCAATAATGATATGTTTAGGACCGCTTCTTGCAATACCAAGAACTGCTGCTACAACTTTTGAAATGGGGATAGCACCAATTTTACCAGGTTTCAATGCAGTACTATTTTCGGCAATATTCTTTGCTATAACATTAGCTTTAACTATAAAGCCATCTAAAGTAGTAGATATAATAGGTTCATACTTAACACCGGCATTATTAGTTTGTTTATTAGCTTTAATAGTAATAGGTATAATAAATCCAATAGGGGATTTAAATGAAGCTGCTATAGAAAACGTATTTAGTGAAGGGGTATTACAAGGATATCAAACTCTAGATGCATTAGGAGCTATATGTTTATCAGCAGTACTAATAAAAAGTTTAGTACAAAAAGGATACAAGAAAGAAAAAGATAGAGTTAGTATATTATTAAAAGCTGGTTTTATAGCGGCATTAGGACTAGCTGTTGTATATGGAGGGCTTACTTATCTTGGGGCTACAGTATCAACTCAATATGGAATAGGGGCATCACAATCAGCATTAATAGTTGCAATAACAACTTCTTTACTAGGAACTCCTGGTAAAATAGTTTTATCTTTAATTGTAACTTTAGCATGTTTAACAACAGCTATAGGTTTAACATCAGCTACAGCTGATTATTTCTCAAAAATAACTAATAACAAGTTAAAATATGAACATATAGTAATATTTGTATGTGTATTTAGTTTAGTAATATCTACTTTAGGAGTTGGGGCTATTATAAAAATATCAGCACCAATACTAAGCTTAATATATCCAGCAACAATCGTTTTAATAATAATGACTATATTCAAAAAATATGTTAAAAATGATAATATAGTTAAAGGTGCTACTTATATAGCATTAATAATGGGTGTATTTATGGCGGCTAAAGATTTAGGAATGAATATATCATTTATAGATACATTACCACTTGCAAGCTTAGGTTTCTGCTGGGTAGTTCCAACAGTAATAGGTGGT
The DNA here is from genome assembly GCF_018917435.1 of Intestinibacter bartlettii. Classification (GTDB taxonomy): domain Bacteria; phylum Bacillota; class Clostridia; order Peptostreptococcales; family Peptostreptococcaceae; genus Intestinibacter; species Intestinibacter bartlettii_A. The sequence continues at coordinate 201,309 of NZ_JAHLOQ010000001.1, read as the reverse complement.
ATTATAGGAAGCTTTATAAAATCATCTAAAAAAGCTCAAGATGAAGAATCAGAAGAAATTGCAGTTTAATATATAAATTTATAGTATAAATCGTCAAGGAATTTAATGTATATTGAGTTACTTGGCGATTTTTTGTATTATACTAATATAGAAAAATAATATCTAGTTAAAAATTACATAATAAGTATATAAAATGATTAAAAACATATAAAAATAGAGGTGTATCATGAAAAATAAAAGTGTAAAAGAAATAAAAGAAATCGTAGATAATTTAAATGAAGATCAATATCAAGAGTATATAGATATATTAAACGAAGACAGTAGAAAATCTGTACAAAATATAGCTAAGAGTTTAGGTAAAAAATTAGAAAAAATAAAAAAAGAAGAAGAGAGATTAGAATTTATTAATACATTTGAAAATGAAGGATATGCAAATGGATATTTATATATAGGAGGAGTTGATGAAGCTGGTAGAGGACCTTTAGCAGGGCCTGTTGTAGCTAGTGTAGTAGTATTTGAAAAAGGCACAAAAATACCTTATATAAATGACTCTAAAAAGCTTTCTGAAGCTAAGAGAGATGAATTATTTGATATTATAAAAGAACAAGCTTTAGATTATGGAATAGGTATAGTTGATAATGAAGAAATTGATGAGTATAACATATTAAATGCTACATATATGGCAATGAACAAAGCTATAAATGCTTTAAAGAAAAAGCCAGACTATTTGCTTTTAGATGCTGTAACAATACCAGATTTAGATATAAAACAGTTCCCTATAATAAAAGGAGATGCTAAATCAATATCTATCGCTGGTGCAAGTATACTTGCTAAAGTAACTAGGGATAGACTTATGTATAAATATGATGAGATATACCCACAGTACGGATTTAAACATCATAAAGGATATGGAACAAAAGAACATTATGAGGCTATTGAAAAATATGGAATAACTCCTATTCATAGAAAAAGTTTTTTAAAGAATGTGCTATAATTATTATGATATAAATTTAGATTAAAATTATAATAAATTAAATATTGGTTTGGAGGGTGAAAGATGGATTACAAAGACGTTTTAAAAAGTGCAAGAGAAAATCTAAATGGTAGTTGTAAAGTATGTAAAGTATGTAATGGAATTGCATGTTCGGGCGAAGTTCCTGGAATGGGCGGTAAAGGCACAGGGTCTGCATTTACAGAAAATATGAAAAGCTTAGAAAAAATAAAAATAAACATGAGAGTATTACATGATGTAAAAAATCCAGACACATTAGTAGAAATGTTCGGTAAAAAAATGAAAGCTCCTATATTTGCTGCTCCAGTATCAGGTACAACTTTAAATATGGGTGGAAAATATACAGAAAAAGAATATATATCATGGGTAATAGAAGGATGTCTAAGAGCTGGAATCTATCCTATGGTAGGAGATACAGCAATAGAAACTTTTTTAACAGATAACTTAGAAGTATTAAAAGAAAAAAATGCTGATGGTATAGCATTTATAAAGCCATGGGAAAATGAAGCTATAATTTCAAAAATGAAATTAGCTGAGGATGCTGGTGTATTTGCTCTAGGAGTAGACGTAGATGCATGTGGTTTAGTTACATTATCACTTCACGGTAAAAATGTAGAACCTAAAACTTTAGACAAAATAAAAGAGTTAAAACAAGCTACAAAATTACCATTTATACTAAAAGGACTTATGACTGTAGATGAAGCTATATTAGCTGCAGAAGCTGGTGTAGATGCTATAGTAGTATCAAATCACGGTGGTAGAGTATTAGACTGTACTCCAGGTGCTGCTGACGTACTTCCTGCTATAGCTAAAGCTGTAAAAGGAAAAACTAAAATACTTGCTGACGGTGGAGTTAGAACAGGTGTAGATGTATTAAAATTAATAGCTCTAGGAGCAGATGGTGTATTAATCGGTAGACCATTTGTAACAGCATCATTTGGTGGTGGAACTGAAGGTGTAGAACTTTATGTAAATAAAATAATATCTGAGCTTGAAGCTACTATGAGACTTACTGGATGTGCAACAATAGCTGATATAGATGAGAGAGTAATATTTAGTAAATAGATTTATTAGAAAAGTATATTGAAAAATATGGGATATAAAATCCCATATTTTTTTTATAAGGAAATTATATTATTATTTTTTATTATACAAAACTTATAAAATAAAGGTTTATCAATATGTATAATATTGATAATAAATCAATACCAAATTAACAAGTATGATAATATAAATAATATATAGGGATTAATCTATATAGTGACAATTTTATGAAAAGCAGGTGAATAGGGTGAGAAGAGAGTGTATATTGAACTTAGAATATATGAAAATAGAGGGGAATTTTACGGATTTTGTATATTACGGTGGAGATCAAGAGTGGTTTAAAACAAGATGGAGAAAAATATCAGGTTGTGGTCCTACAACAGCTTCAGCTATTGTTATGTACGAAAATATAAAAAATAATAAAGATAATTACTGTAGATACACAAAGTCACAATTTTTGGATCTGATGAATAATATGTGGGACTTTATAACACCTAGAATTGGAAGAGGTGTTGATAGTATAGATTTATTTTCAGAAGGATTTAATAAATATAGAAAAGAAAGAGAAAATAGCGATATAGATACTATTTTCATGAAAATATCAAAAGAATTTGAAAAAAGACCTTCAAATAAAGATGTATTTGAATTTTTATTTAATGCATTAAAAAATGATCATCCAATAGCATTTTTAAATTTAGATAATGGAAAAGAGAATAAGCTTCATAGATGGCATTGGGTTACTATAGTAGGTATTTTATATGACGATTTAAATGATAAACTACAAGTTGTAATTGCTGATGAAGGAATGTTAAAAAAAATAGATTTAGGATTATGGTTAAAAACTACTAAAAATGAAGGCGGTTTTATTTATTTTGAATAAATCTATTAATATAATTTAAAATAAAAAATAGATACATACAAATCTAACTTTGAATGTATCTATTTTTTATTTTAATTATTAAATGGACTATCTATAACACTGATTTTATCATCTGTTTTTATAAGTTCAGATGTGTTTTTATAAGATTGTTTTAAATAATTAGAATCGATATATGTTGTTTTTTGTAATATATCATCAGCTATAGGTATTATTTCATAAACATCTTTTCCACCACTTGAGTATTTAGTTACCCATGTTGGTATACAAGTTACTTTTTTTACTGTAGCTTTATTATCTCCTTTTTTCTCTATATCTATATCTACCATAAGACCATCTTCTGTATACATACTTATGTATTCTCTTCTTTGATTAGATATATAATTTCCTAAAGAGTAAACAACTAAAGTTTCATGTTTACCATCAGTTGATTTTATTGTTTCAACAGGTTCTACAACATGAGGATGAGATCCTATTATAATGTCGACTCCGGCATCACATAATTTTTGAGCTAGTTTTGTTTGAAACTCAGTAGGAGTTCTACTATATTCATTTCCCCAGTGAATTATAACTATTTGCATATCTGTATCATCTTTGTATTTTTTCACAGTTGAGTATATTGTGTTAAATGCTTTATCTACATCTGATGAATCAAATACATTCATTAAATCATTTTTTTCATCAGAAACTTTTATACCGTTTAAATATTTAGTACCATTTTTAATTTCTCCATATGAATATGATGTGATACCTAATTTTATATTATTTACATTTTTTATTATGTAGTCATTGTCTGATTTTTTTTGTCTAGTACCAACAGTATCAAAGCCTTTTGCTTTTAAGGTTGATAAAGTACGTTCAACACCTAAGCTAGACATATCAAAGCTGTGATTATTTATAGTAGATAATAAATCGAAGCCGGCATTTTTTAAGGCATCTGCAAGCGCATCAGGTGTATTAAATGTAGGATAAGAACTATAATTATATACATCGTTTCCAGCAAGTGTAGTTTCTAAATTAGCAATTGCTAAATCAGCATTTTGTATATATTGTTTTACGTATTTATAGTTATTATCAAAGGAATATTCCTTAGTACTAGAATTGTATTGAGCATCAAGTTGAGGTGAATGAGCCATAACATCACCACATGCAAGTAAAGATGCTTTATACGTTTCTGTATTTTGTGATTTAGTTAATTCAGTAGTTTTATTTACTTCAGTAATATTATTATTGTTTTTATTTATTACTTTAAAACCAACAATAATTATTAATAAAGCGGCTACTATTAAAATAAGATTTTTAATTTTTTTATTTTGTGTTTTTTTCTTTTTTCTTTTATTACTTCCCATTTTTACCCTCCAATAGAAATGTTTTCATTACTTATAATATATTTGTTTGTAAAAATTTTCAATTAAAAGTTATAAAAGTGTATATATTGTAACCTTTATGACTAAAATACAAAAAAAGATTTCAGGTGATACTTATGAATAATCAAGATACAATTAAAAGTTTAGATAATGTCAAAAAAGGAAAGATAGGAGAAGAAATAGCGAGAAGATATCTAAAATCATTGGGAATGGATATAATCTGCAGTAATTATAGAACTAAATTTGGAGAGATAGATATAATTGCCAAATTTAAAAATGAAATAATTTTTGTAGAAGTAAAATCTAGATTTTCTAAAGATTATGGACTAGCATGTGAAGCAATAGATTATAAAAAAATATTAAAAATAACTTCAGTTGCTAAATACTACATTTTAGTAAATAATATAAAAAATTTTGAGATAAGGTTTGATGTGGTGGAGGTTTATTTTGATGAGAAAAAAATAAATCATATAAAAAATGCATTTTAAGAAAGGAATAGTATGTTAAGTATAGTAAACTCATGTAATTTAATTGGGATAGATGGATTTATAGTAAATGTTGAAGTGGATATTACTAGAGGGATGCCTTGTTTTAATATAGTAGGTTTAGCTAGTGTTGAAATAAAAGAAGCAAAAGAAAGAGTAAAATCAGCTATTATAAATAGCAATTTTGAATTTCCAACGAAAAGAATAATAGTTAATTTATCTCCCGCAGATATCAAAAAGGAAGGTTCTCTTTTAGACTTACCAATATCAATTGGTCTGCTTATGAATTATGTTAAAAGAGAAAAATCTTATTTTGATGAAACCATATTTGTAGGAGAGCTATCTTTAGATGGAACATTAAAAAAAGTTAGAGGAATTTTACCAATAGTTTTAAGTGCAAAACAAAATGGATACAAAAGAATTTTTATACCATATGACAATTTAAGAGAAAGTTTATATGTAGATGGAATAGATATAATTCCTATAAAGAATTTGAAGGAATGTATAAATTACATAAATAATGAAATTAAATTAAATGTAGATGAAATACTAAAAAATATAGATTTTGATATAGAAGAAGAGAGCTATGAAGAAGATTTTTCTGATGTAAGAGGTAACTATTTTGTGAAAAGGGGGCTTGAAATTGCAGCGGCAGGAAATCATAATGTTATTTTAACAGGTCCTCCTGGTTGTGGTAAGACTATGATGGCTAGAAGAATAAAAACTATAATGCCTGACTTAGATAGAGAAGAGATGATTGAAATAAGTAAAATTTATAGCATAGCAGGGCTTATAAACAATAATATTGGTATTATAAATAAAAGGCCTTTTAGAGCTCCGCATCATAGTGCTACAAATGTTTCACTGCTTGGTGGAGGTGCAAAGGCTATACCAGGTGAAATAGTTTTAGCACATAGAGGTGTATTGTTTTTAGATGAATTAGCAGAATTTGATAGAAAAACTTTAGATATGTTGAGACAGCCAATAGAAGATGGTTCAATAAGTTTATCTAGATTAAAGTTTTATGTCAAATATCCATGTAATACTTTAATTGTAGCAGCTATGAATCCTTGTCCATGTGGATATTTTATGTCAAATACAGAATGTAAATGTAGTGCATATGAAATAATGAGATATAAAAATAAGATATCAGGTCCACTTTTAGATAGATTTGACATATTTTTAGATGTTGATCCAATTGAATGTGATGAATTTAATAAAGTTAATTTTAATGAAACATCTGAAACAATAAAAAATAGAGTAGATAAAGCAAAAAATATTCAACGAAAAAGATTTAAAAATAGTGATATAAAAAATAACGATGAGATAAAATCATATCAAATAAATAAATATTGTAAGTTAGATAAAGATGGTCAAAAAATTGCAAATAAAATATTTAATAAATACAAGTTGAGTAATAGAAGTTATACAAAGTTACTTAAAACAGCTAGAACAATAGCTGATTTAGAATTATGTGAAGAAATAAATAAAAATCATATACTAGAGGCTTTTTCATATAGAAAAGGGTATTATAAATATTTTAAATGAGGTGATAATATGAAAGAGAGGGACATTTATTTATTTTTAAGTTCAATATACAGAATTACTCAAAATGATATAGAGGTTTTGGAGGAACAATTCAAAAAATTAGAGAATTTAATGTATTTAGAAAACGATAAAATTCTGAAAAATAAAAAAATAAATTCAAAATTGGCAAGAAATATAGTAAAATATAGAGGTCATTCACGAGTTGAAAAAATAAAAAGGGTTTTAGAGGAAAGGCAAATACATTATACATGTATTAAAGATGAAGAATATCCAAAAAGATTAAGAAATATAGATACGCCTCCTCCAATTTTATTTTATAAAGGGGATATTTCATTTTTGAATGAGGAGAACGTTATATCGGTGATAGGATCTAGAGCTCCTACAAATTATGGTCTAAAATGTGTTAGAAAGTTTACAAAAGAATTATCAGATGTGGGGATGCATGTGGTTAGTGGCCTTGCTATAGGTATAGATAGCGAGGCTCATATAGCATGTATGAAGGGAAAATACGGTAAAACAGTAGCTGTATTAGGAAGTCCACTTGATAATATAAGACCAGCTATAAATATAAAAGTAGCAAATGAAATCTTAAAAAACGGAGGGGCATTAATATCTGAGTATTTTCTAGGAACAGATGTGACACCATTAAGTTTTATTATGAGAAATAGAATTATAAGTGGTTTAAGTAATGCTGTATTCATAATAGAAGCTGCAGAAAAGAGTGGTGCACTATCAACTGCTAGGTATGCAAATGATGAAGGAAAAGATGTATTTGTAATACCAGGGAGGATAAATGATCCTAAAAGTAGAGGATGTTTAGATTTACTTTTTAATGGTGCATTAGTATTCAGAGATTTAAAAGATATAACAGAATATTATAAGTATTATGGACATCTAAAAAAATTTTGTACTTTAAATAATTGTAAAGATAGTATAGAATATGATATTAAGAGTTTAAATTATGAAAAACAGGAAATTTTAAACTTAATTAAACAAAATGGTAATATAAAAATAGATGATATTTGTAATAGTACTGAGCTTGATATAAAAACAATAAACTCAAATATAAATGAACTATTAATAGAAGACTATATTATTGAAATGGAAAATAAAACTTATGGATTTAATGTTTAACATAAAAAGTGGGGGTGTAATAAAATGGCGAAAGCATTAGTAATTGTTGAATCGCCAGCTAAGGCTAAGACAATAGAAAAGTTTTTGGGAAAAAGTCACTATACAGTAAAAGCATCTGTAGGACATGTAAGAGATTTACCCAAAAGTCAGCTAGGTGTTGATATAGAAAATAACTTTGAACCTAAATATATAAATATTCGCGGTAAGGGTGATGTAATTAAAGAATTAAAAAAGGAAGCTAAAAAAGCTAAAAAAGTTTATTTAGCAACTGACCCCGATAGAGAAGGGGAAGCTATTTCATGGCATTTATCTTATATTTTAAATATAGATGAAACTGAAAAGTGTAGAATTGAATTTAATGAAATTACAAAAGATGCGATTAAAAGTGCAATAAAAAGTCCTAGAAATATAAATTTAGATTTAGTTGATGCACAACAGGCGAGAAGAGTCTTAGATAGACTTTTAGGATATCAAATAAGTCCTATTTTATGGCAAAAAGTAAGAAAAGGATTAAGTGCTGGTAGGGTACAGTCTGTAACAACTAAGCTAATATGTGAAAGAGAAGAAGAAATTAAATCTTTTATACCTAAAGAATATTGGACTATAGAATTAGTTGTAATAAATAAGGACGGAGAAGAGTTTATACTAAAATTCTATGGAGAAGATGGTAAAAAGATAGATTTAGAAAATGAAGAGCAAGTAAAACAAATATTAGATACTATAAATAAAGGTGAATTAACTGTAAGTAAGATAGAATCTAAAAGTCGTAAAAAATCTGCTCCAAAGCCATTTACTACAAGTGTACTTCAACAAGATGCAGCAAATAAATTAAACTTTACAACTAAAAAGACTATGATGGTAGCTCAAGAGCTTTATGAAGGTATTGATATAAAAGGTGAGGGCACAGTAGGTCTTATATCTTATATAAGAACAGATTCTAAGAGAATATCAGAAGAAGCAAAAGAAAGAGCAAAGGATTATATAGTAAGCTCAATAGGAGAAAACTACTATAAAGATCATTCAAAAGATAATAAAGGCAAAAAAGAGAAAAAGGTACAAGATGCTCATGAGGCTATTAGACCAACTTCTGTAGATAGAACTCCGGAAAATATAAAAGATTCTTTAAGCAAGGATCAGTATAAACTATATAATTTAATTTGGAGAAGATTTGTAGCAAGTCAAATGGAGGATTCAGTATTTGATGTATTAAATGTAGAATGTAATATTGATAATTTAGTATTTAAAGCAACTGGTTCTAAACTTAAATTTGATGGTTATACAAAAATTTATAATTTTTCAGAAAGAGAAGATAAAATACTACCAAGTTTAAGTGAAGGAGAAAGTTTAAAAATACAAAAACAAGATCCTCAACAACATTTTACATCTCCTCCACCAAGATATACTGAAGCTAGTTTAGTAAAAACTTTAGAAGAACTTGGAATAGGAAGACCAAGTACTTATGCGCCTACAATAACTACTATATTAAATAGAGAATATGTTGAAAAAGATGGAGCAAGCTTGCTTCCAACTGAATTAGGTGTAATAGTGACAAAGATATTAGATGAAAATTTCCATAAATTTATGGAAGTTGATTTTACAGCTGATATGGAATCACAATTAGATCAAATTGAAGAGGGTAATGCTGAGTGGAAAGACGTAGTCAAGGAATTTTACTCACCATTAGAAGAAGCAATAAAAACTGCTTTAGAAAATATAGAAAAAGTAAATATGGATGAAGAAACTGATGAAATTTGTGAATTATGTGGTTCTAACATGGTAATAAAATACGGCCGATTTGGAAAATTTATGGCATGTAAAAACTATCCAGAATGTAAAAATACAAAACCTATTGTAAATAAAATAGGGGTAAAATGTCCTAAATGTAAAGAGGGCGAAATAATAATGAGAAAAAGTAAAAAGAAAAAAGTATTTTATGGATGTTCAAATTATCCAGAGTGCGATTTTGTTGCATGGAATAAACCAGTAGAAGAAACATGTGAAGTTTGTGGGTCTTATATGTATGAAAAATACTCTAAATCGGGAACTAAAATAGTATGTTCAAACAAAGAGTGTAAACATGAAAAGGTTGTTGAAGAATAAAAAATATTTTTTGAAAATTGTACTGGCGAAATGAGTGAAAATTTTAAATATTTAATTATATTTATTGAATTGATAAAAAAAATATGTTAAGATTACATTGTATAAATGTTAATTATGAACATTTTTATATTTTGATTTATATTTAGATTGACTTAAATTAAGGAGAGGATTATATGGCAAGCGAAGTACTACAAAAAACGAGAAAAATAAATAAAACTCTACAAACTAGTAGTGGAAGCAAAGTATCTTTTGATAGATTAGCAGAAACATTAGGAGACGTTTTAGATGCCAATGTTTACGTTTTAAATACAAAAGGAAAAGTATTAGGATTACATCTTACAGACATACAAGATAGCTCAGTTATAATAGATGAAGATACAAAACAAAAAAGATTTTCGGCTGAATACAATGAAAGTTTACTTAAAATTTCAGAAACACTAGACAATTTAACTGGGGATGAATTAGTTAAATTATTCCCAGATGAACATAGTAGAAGTGAAAAATATCTTACAATAGTTCCTATACTTGGAAGTGGACAAAGATTAGGTTCGTTAGTATTATCTAGATACGAACAAACTTTCAATGATGATGATTTAGTTATATCAGAATATAGTGCTACTGTAATAGGTATGGAAATATTAAAATCTTTAAGTGAAGAGCTTGAAGTTGAAATGCGTAAAAAAGCAGTAGTTCAAATGGCAATAGGAACACTTTCTTATTCTGAACTTGAAGCAGTAGAGCATATATTTAATGAATTAAATGGTAATGAAGGTCTATTAGTAGCTAGTAAAATAGCTGATAGAGTTGGAATAACAAGATCAGTAATAGTAAATGCTTTAAGAAAATTTGAAAGTGCAGGAGTTATTGAATCTAGATCTTTAGGTATGAAAGGAACTCATATAAAAATACTTAATGATAAATTAATACCTGAACTAAAAAAAGTAAGAAATAATTATTAATATATAAATTAATTATGAAAATCCTTCTTTATTACAAAGAAGGATTTTTTGATATAAAAGATAAAAATTACTATATAAGGAGGCAACATGCAACCTTTAGCAGATAAGTTAAGACCAGAAACAATAGAAGATATGGTGGGGCAAACTCATATAATTGGAAAGGGAAAAGTAATAAATAGATTAATTGAAAATAAAACTATTCCTAATATGATTTTATATGGCCCTCCTGGAACAGGCAAAACAACATTAGCAAATATAATAGCTAATGTAACAGGTAAAAAGTATATAAAATTAAATGCAGTAAATTGTGGTGTTAAAGAAATAAAAGAAGCTATAGACAATAGTAAAAGAGATTTATTTTCATACAATGGAATAATATTAATGTTAGATGAGATACAGGCTTTAAATAAAAAACAACAACAAGCCTTATTAGAGGTAATAGAAGAAGGGTCAGTTACTTTAATAGCGAGTACAGCTGATAATCCTTATTTCGTTGTATATAAAGCTATACTAAGTCGAAGTACTATATTTGAATTTAAACCTATACAAAAACATGATATATATTTAGGATTAAAAAGGGCTGTAAACAAATTAAAACCTTTATATACATATGATAGTATAAATGTTGAAGATGAAGCTTTAAGATATATATCAGAAACTTGTAATGGAGATATGAGAAGTGCATTAAATAAATTAGAGTTAGCCTTTAATATTGGGATAGATATTGGTAGTAATACAGTAAATATAACTTTAGAAGATACTATAAACTGTTCTAGCGTAAAGATATTAAACTATGATAATAAAGGTGATGATAGTTATTCTGTTTTATCTGCTTTTCATAAATCACTTAGAGGTTCTGATGAAAATGCAGCTCTACATTATCTAGCAAGACTTATAAAATCACAAGATATACAGTCCATAATTAGAAGACTTTTATGCGTGGCTAGTGAAGATGTAGGATTGGCAGTACCTCAGGCTGTAACAATAACTAATGCTTGTGTTGAATCAGCATTAAAACTTGGATTTCCTGAAGCTAAATTACCACTAGCCCAAGCAACAATATATTTAGCTAGATGTCCAAAATCGAATTCAGTTGTAGAAGCTATTGATAGAGCTTTGTATGATTTAGATAATATTGATACAGGTGAAATCCCAGATCATCTAAAAGACGCTCATTATGCTGGAGCAAAAAAATTAGGAAGAGGAGTTGAATATAAGTATCCTCATAGTTATCCTAATAATTATGTAAAACAACAATACCTTCCAGATGCTATTAAAAATAAAAAATATTATGAGGCTGGAAATAATAAAAATGAAATGGCATATGAACAGTATTGGAATAATTTAAAAAAATAAATATATAAAAAGGCAAACTCTTATAGCTTGCCTTTTTTTGTTGCTTAAAAAAATAGTAATATTTATAATTATGGTAGAAAACTTTATTTAGAATAAATAAAAGACTACATCAGGGGATTAGTTAGTCGTATTTGGGGGATTTACATGATTAAAAGACTAGATAAAAGATATGAAAAGAAGGTCATTGACTATTTGAACCTTGAAAGAGAAATCAATACATTTAATTTACAAGAGTTAAAAAATTATGGTTTTGAAAATGTGTTTTATAAAATATACTCAGATATAGATGAAGAGGGAAATATAAATGGTATATTATTTAAGTGCTTTGAATATTTAACCTTTTACGCCTATAAAGAATTCGATATTGATCAATTTTGCGATTTTATTTCAAAATTAGAATTTAGTGAAATAAGCGGAAAATCTAGTTGTGTTGATATAATAGCTAAAAAACTAGGATTATTAAAATATGGAAAAGTACATTTATGTAGATTAGATAATATAGAAAAACAAAATCAAAATATAGATCCAAATTTGAAATTAAGAAAGATAAGTATATTTAATATAAAAAAAATAGTAAATCTATATGAGCAAATAGGGGAATTTCAAAATACTACAATAGAAGGATTAAGGTCTAATTTAAAAAGTGGTAGAGGATATTGTATTGAAGACAGAAAAAAAGTAATATCAATGGCAAAATCAACTGCAGAAAATAAAAATACAGCTATGATTATAGGCGTTGGGACTCATCCTAAGTATAGAAATCAAGGCTTAGCAACTAAATGCCTTGTGAAATTATGCGAAGAACTTTTAGAGCAAGGTATAAAACCATGCCTATTTTATGATAATGAAGAGGCTGGAAAGTTATATAGAAAATTGGGATTTAAAACTATAGATAATTGGAGTATATATTATAAAAATTAAACATAAAATAGTAGGTGGAAATAAAAAAATATACACCTGTAATAAAGTATTTTCAAGGGGTTATAAAATAAATATTAATTCTGACTAAAATAGTCAAAATTAATGTTGACAAAAATACTCGAGTATAATACAATAATATCGTAAACAGAAATCCTACTTAAAAAGTAGGAATAAAAAGGGTGATAAAATGAAACTATCAACTAAAGGTAGATATGGGCTCAAGGCTATGTTTGAATTATCACTCAATCATAGTAAAGGGCCAGTATCTATAAAAAATATTGCTTCAAAACAAAATATACCAGAGCAATATTTAGAACAAATTTTTTCAAAACTAAAAAAAGCAAATTTAATAAAAAGTGTAAGAGGTGCTCAAGGTGGGTATCTATTATCTAGAAAAGCAAGTGAAATAACAGTATATGACATATTGACTGTACTTGAAGGGCCTGTATCAATATCAGAATGCTTGTTGGATAAAGACTCATGTGAAAACTCAGATAGCTGTGTAACAAAGCTAGTATGGGAAAAAATGAGAGATGCCATGAATGATGTTATGAAATCTATTACACTTTGTGATATGGTAAACAATTATAATGAAACTCATAATATAAATAGATTAGAGAATGATATTTATTGTTTAATGAATAACGAAATCAAAAAATAGGGAGATGACTATCATGGAAAAAAGAAGAATATATATGGACTATGCAGCAACTACTCCAGTTAAACCTGAAGTATTAGAGGCTATGATGCCTTACTATACAACTTACTTTGGAAATGCTTCAAGTTTCCACCAATTTGGTAGAGAAGCAAAAGAAGGTTTAGACAAAGGGAGAGCTCAAGTTGCTTCATTAATAAATGCAGACCCAAGAGAAGTATATTTCACTAACGGTGGATCTGAAAGTGATAACTGGGCTTTAGAAGGAACTGCTTTTGCAAGAAGAAATAAAGGAAATCATATAATAACTAGTAAAATAGAACATCATGCGATTCTTCATACTTGTGAATACTTAGAAAAAGTACACGGATTCGAAGTAACTTACTTAGATGTTGATGCTGATGGAAAAGTAGATTTAGAACAATTAAAAAGAGTTATAAGCGACAATACAATACTTGTAAGTGTTATGTATGCTAACAACGAAATAGGAACTATACAACCTATAAAAGAAATAACAGAAATAGCTCATGCACACGGTGCTTTAATGCATACAGATGGTGTTCAAGCATGTGGTAATATACCAGTAGACGTAAAAGACTTAGGTGTAGACTTAATGAGTATGTCTGGACATAAAATATATGGTCCTAAAGGAATAGGAGCTTTATATATCAAAAAAGGTGTAAAAATACACAACTTCATGCATGGTGGAGCTCAAGAAAGAAAGAAAAGAGCTGGTACTGAAAACGTACCTGCAATAGTAGGATACGGAAAAGCTGCTGAAATGGCTAAAAACAATATGGAAAACCATGTTAGAGAACTTACAAGACTTAGAGATAAATTAATGTATGGTTTACAAGAAAGAATACCACACACAAGAATAAATGGTCATAAAACAGATAGATTACCAGGAACTGCAAATGTATCATTCCAATTTATAGAAGGTGAAGGTATATTATTACTTCTTGACCAAGCTGGAATAGCAGGTTCTTCAGGTTCTGCTTGTACATCAGGATCATTAGACCCATCACATGTACTTATGGCTTTAGGATTACCACATGAATTAGCTCATGGTTCTTTAAGACTTGTAGTTGGAGATTTCACAACTGAAGAAGATGTTGACTATGTATTAGAAACATTACCACCAATAATAGCTAGACTTAGAGAATTATCTCCATTATATCAAACATATATAAAAGAACATCCAGAAGAAAATAAATAAGGTGTTAATATACTTGTATAATGGGTAATATTAAAATAAACAATAATAAGAAGTTAGAAGACATTAAATAATAAATAAAATAATAGGGCTTAAATTGAAAATTAACTTATATTAACGATAGATATAAAAAATTAGTGAATATTTAGGAGGAACAAGATTATGCAATACAGTGATAAAGTAATGGACCATTTCTTACATCCAAGAAATGTTGGAGAAATAGAAGATGCTAGTGGTGTAGGTGAAGTAGGAAACGCTAAATGTGGGGATATAATGAAAATATTCCTAGATGTAGAAGATGACATAATAAAAGACGTTAAATTCCAAACATTTGGATGCGGTTCTGCAATAGCAAGTTCATCAATGGCTACAGAACTTATAAAAGGTAAAAGTATACATGAAGCTTTAGCTTTAACTAATAAAGCAGTAGCAGAAGCTTTAGATGGACTTCCACCAGTAAAAATGCACTGTTCAGTTTTAGCAGAACAAGCTATAAAAGCTGCACTTGTAGACTATGCTCAAAAAAATAACATAGTTATACCAGAATTAGAAGGATTCGAACCAGATCATGACCATGATCACGATGTAGAAGACGAAGACTAAGAATTGCTATAATATAAAGAAAAAATCTTTGGGGATACTCAAAGATTTTTTCACGTTTAAAAGTTTTAATGTATAAATTTATAAAATTAAAATTTTATTATTTAATCCTTTTAAATTTATTATAAAATAGATATAATATAAAAACGAGGTGATAGACAAATATGAAAAAGAAAGTAATGATAGGTATGAGTGGAGGAGTAGATAGCTCAGTTGCTGCCTATTTATTAAAAGAACAAGGATATGATGTAATCGGCGTAACTATGAAGTTATGGCAAGATGATGAGGAATATGAATTAATAGAAAATGATGGTGGATGTTGCTCTTTAGAGGCCGTAGAAGATGCTAGAAGTGTTGCACAAAAACTAGACATACCATTTTATGTATTAAACTTTAAAGAAGTGTTTAAAGAAAAAGTAATCGATTATTTTATAGATGAATATATAAATGGGAGAACGCCAAACCCATGTATAGCATGTAATAAGTATATAAAATTTGAAGATTTATATAGAAGAGCTAGACAAATTGGATGTGATTATGTAGCAACTGGTCACTATGCGAGAATTCAAAAAGATGAAGAAACAGGAAGATATGTTCTGACAAAATCAGTTACGGATAAAAAAGACCAAACTTATGCACTATACAATATGACTCAAGATCAATTAGAGCATACGTTACTTCCAATAGGTGATTTTGAAAAAGAAAAAGTAAGAGAAATGGCAAAGGAACTTGGACTAGTAGTTCACAACAAGCCAGATAGCCAAGAAATATGTTTCGTAAAAGATAACGACTACGCAAACTATGTAAAAAGACATTCAAATACAAGTATAAAAGAAGGTAATTTTGTAGATACTAAAGGTAATGTGTTAGGAAAACACAAAGGAATAGTAAACTACACTATAGGACAACGTAAAGGTTTAGGTATAGCATTTGGTAAACCTATGTTTGTAATAGATATAAATGCTAAAAATAACACTGTAATATTAGGCGATAATGCAGATTTATTTAAACACAACCTAATAGCAACAGATGTAAACTTTATATCAATAGAAGATATAAAAGAACCTATAAGAGTAAAAGCAAAAGTAAGATACTCTGCAAGACCAGCTGATGCAACGGTTTATAAAGTTGGAGAAGACAAAATAAAAATAGTATTTGATGAAGCTCAAAGAGCTATAACAAAAGGACAATCAGTAGTTATGTACGATGGAGACAAAGTAGTTGGTGGAGGAATTATAGAAAGTAGTTTCTAAATCAAGTTTAATTTAATAACTATTTATGTCAAAATTCTTAAGAAAAATTAAAATTAAAATATTTATTGACAAAATATGATTTATAATTTAAATTAGTATTAGTAATCAATATTTAAAATACAGCGAAGAGAAGTAGTAAAATATTTATATGGCTTTACAGAGAAAAGGTAGTGGTGAGAACCTTTAAGTACAAAATATTTGAAGCAGTCTTGGAGTAGCAATTCGGAGCTTAGTATGAATTGCCGGTAGTTACGTTATAGCTAAGGTTTTTCCGAAGATGCCATTTTTTTAGTGGTAATTAGGGTGGTACCGCGAATATACCTCGCCCCTATAAGTTATTTATAGGCGCGAGGTTTTTTTATTGTAAAAGATATAAACAATTTAGGAGGTAATACAATATGAAAAAGATGGGTTGTAATGAAATCAGAAAATCTTTCTCAGATTTCTTTGAATCTAAAGGACATTATATAGGGAAGAGTTCTTCTTTAATACCAAAAAACGATAAAAGTTTATTATTAATAAACTCAGGAATGGCTCCACTTAAAAATTATTTCTCAGGAGTTGAAGTTCCACCAAAAAACAGAATGAGTACTGTTCAAAAATGTATAAGAACTGGTGATATAGAAAACGTAGGTAAAACTGCAAGACACGGTACATTCTTTGAAATGATGGGTAACTTCTCATTTGGAGATTACTTCAAAGAAGATGCTATAAAATGGGCTTGGGAATTCGTAACTGAGCATTTACAAATACCAGAAGAAAAAATATGGGCTACAGTTTACTTAAATGATGATGAAGCACATGATTTATGGTTAAAACACTCAAGTATACCAGAAGAAAGAATAGTTAGATTAGGAAAAGACGATAACTTCTGGGAAATAGGATTAGGACCATGTGGACCTTGTTCAGAGTTATACTATGATAGAGGGGAACAATATGGATGTGGTGACCCAGATTGTAAACCAGGATGTGATTGTGATAGATACTTAGAATTCTGGAACCTAGTTTTCACTCAATTCGATAGACAAGAAGATGGAAGTTATCCAGAACTTGCTCACAAAAATATAGATACTGGTATGGGACTTGAAAGAATAGGTTGTATAATGCAAGACGTTGACAATATATTCGAAGTAGATACTATAAGAGCTATAATAGATGAAATAGAAAGAGTTTCAGGTGTTAAATACGGTTCAGATGCTAAAAGTGATGTATCAATAAGAATAATAACTGACCACATAAGAGCAACAAGCTTCATGATAGCTGACGGAATCCTTCCATCAAATGAAGGACGTGGATATGTTCTTAGAAGATTATTAAGAAGAGCTGCTCGTCATGGTAAATTATTAGGAATAAAAGAAGACTACCTATACAACTTATTTGATGTAGTTAAAGAAGTTAGTGGAGAAGCTTATCCAGAACTTGTTGAAAAAGAAGGTTACATCAAAAAAGTTATAAAAATAGAAGAAGAAAAATTCAATGAAACTATAGACCAAGGTAGTGAAATACTAAACGGATATATAGAAGAATTAAAAGCAAACAACGAAAGTACATTAGCAGGAGAAAAAGTATTCAAATTATACGATACTTATGGATTCCCAATGGACTTAACTCAAGAAATATTAGAAGAAGTTGGATTTGATTTAGATGAAGAAGGATTCAACGAAGAAATGGACAAACAAAGAGAAAGAGCTAGAAGTGCTAGAGGAAATATGGAAGGTGAAAGCTGGAAAGAAGATCCACTTTCAACATTAGACTCTTCAGTAGCATCTACTTTCGAAGGATATAAACATTTATCTACTACAGGAGTTGTAACAGCAATAGTTAAAGGTGACGAAATAGTAGATTCTATAAATGAAGGAGACGAAGCAATAATAGTACTTGACAAAACTACTTTCTATGCAGAAGGTGGGGGACAAGTAGGTGACTCTGGTATATTAGAAAACGAAAATGCATTATTTGAAGTAGTAACTACTAAAAAAGGTGCAAATAATACAATAAAACACATAGGTGTTGTGAAAAAAGGTAGCATAAAAACTAAAGATGCATTAAAATCATTAGTAAATAGAGAAATAAGAATGGCATCAGCTAGAAACCATTCAGCTACACATTTATTACACAAAGCTTTAAAAGAAACTTTAGGGGAACATGTTAACCAAGCTGGTTCATTAGTAACTCCAGACAGATTAAGATTCGATATAACTCACTTTGAACCAATATCAAAAGAAGAGCTAGACATAATAGAAAGAAAAGTAAATGATGTTATTTTACAATCTCTTGATATAGAATGTGAAGTTATGGGCATAAATGAAGCTAAAGAAAAAGGGGCAATGGCTCTATTTGGTGAAAAATATGGAAACGAAGTAAGAGTTGTATCTATGGGAGATTATTCTATAGAACTTTGTGGAGGTACTCACTTAACAAATACTTCTCAAGTAGGATTATTTAAAATATTATCTGAAGGTGGAGTAGCGGCTGGTGTAAGAAGAATAGAAGCTATTACAGGAAGAAGTGTGTATGAATACTTAAATTCTAGAGATGAATTAATCGAAGAAGCTTGTTCTGCTTTAAAAACAAAAGAAGATAACTTAGTAAATAGAGCACATGCTTTAGTAGATGAAAATAAATCTTTAACAAAAGAACTTCATGATGTAAAAGCTAAAATGAGTTTACAATCAGCTGATAAACTTATGGATTCAAAAGTTGAAATCAATGGGGTAAATTTACTTACTGCAAAATTTGAAGATATGGATATGAATTCATTAAAAGAAATGGCAGATAATTTAAGAGATAAATTACAAAGTGGTGTAGTAGCTATCTCTAATGTTAGTGATTCTAAAGTAAACTTCGTAGTTACAGCAA
Organism: Intestinibacter bartlettii; assembly: GCF_018917435.1. Taxonomy (GTDB): domain Bacteria; phylum Bacillota; class Clostridia; order Peptostreptococcales; family Peptostreptococcaceae; genus Intestinibacter; species Intestinibacter bartlettii_A. Next base: position 181,923 of record NZ_JAHLOQ010000001.1, on the reverse strand, counting down.
CTAAAGATGTTATAGAAAAAGGAATCCACAGTGGAAACATAGTAAAAGAAATCGCAAAAATTGCAGGCGGTAAAGGTGGCGGAAGACCTAACATGGCTCAAGCTGGGGCAACTGACGTTACAAAAGTAGATGAAGCTCTAAGCTATGCTTGTGAGGTTATTAAAAGCCAAGTAAAATAATAGTCTATAAATCACCAAAAGCTCTTATATATTTTGAGCTTTTGGGGATTTTAACTAATGGAGGGCTTTAAGTATGGATAGAAATTTAGATTACACAATGAAATTCGAAGGAATGTCAGAAGAAAAACTAAGTATAAAAGAAACTCTAGAATATGTTTATGAAGCGTTAGAAGAAAAAAAACGTTATGACCCTATAGACCAAATTATAGGATATATACTTTCTGGGGATTCAAGTTATATAACAAGCAATAGAAATGCAAGAAGTATAATTAAAAAATACGAAAGAGATGAATTACTAAAAGAGCTATTAAAAAGCTATCTATCAAAATAATAGAGAGCTTGCCTTATAAGGTAAAATAGAAAGAGGTAGACTTAATGAAGAAAAAATTAATATCACTTTTATTATCACTTATGGTAATTTTAAGTTTTTCTATGTCTAATATATATGCAGATACAAATTCAACTGGAAAGGTTATATATGTTAGTTTAAATAGAACAAATTTAGAACACTTACTTGAAATACCTATAATAAAAGAAAAGACATCAAATAGTGGTTATGTTGCCCTTATGACTACACGAGGTGATGGATCAAATACCGATCAAAAATCTTTTGCAAGTATAGGTTCAGGTGTAAGAGCTAATGTTTTAGATCAAGATTATACAATATTTGAATCTTTAGACAAAGATGGACAGGCACAATTTAAAGCTATAACAGGTGTAAAGCCATGGGCTATTAATAATCTAAGAATAAATAGAGATTTAAATCAAAATTCTGATTATGGAAGTTATGGTGCAACTCTTGGAACTTTAGGAACAACACTAAATGAAAATGGCTTAAAAGTTGCATTGCTTGGAAATAGTGATATAATAAAAAATGGTGAACTTAAAAAAATAAGAAATTTAGCCTTAACATGTATGGACCAATATGGTAGAGTAGAGTCTGGAAATGTAGATGATATAAATATAGATGATAATGCTATGCCATATGGAATTTCAACTGATTATAAAAAGTTAAAAGAAGAAACAAAGAAATATTATGAAAATAATGATATTACTTTTGTTGAACTTGGAGATACATATAGATTAGATGAGTTTAGAAAAAATCTAAATGAAAATACTTATGCATCTATGAAAAAAAGAATATATCAAAGAGTTAATGATTATTTAAAAGAAGTTTTTGATATGGTTGGAGAAAATGACACTGTATATATAGTAAGTGAATTCCAAAGTAATTTAGACCATCTAAATAAAAGAAGACTAGCTCCAGTAATGAAATTCACAAAAGATGGATATGGTCTACTAGAATCAGCTACAACTAGAAATAGCGGTATAGTGAGTAATATCGATATAGGTGTAGATATATTAAATGAATTTGGATTAAAAAATGAATTAATGATAGGTAAACCATTTAAAACTGTACAAGCTGAAAATGGAATTGAAAAACTTTTAAATGATTTTAAAAGAATTGTATCAATAAATAGTATAAGAGCATCAGTTGTAAACACTTATGTAGGAATAGTATCTGCATCATGGGTTATAGCGATGATAGCACTATTATTTAAAAATAAAATACCTAAAAAAGAAAAAGGTTTAGGTAGAGATCAAATATTTAAGATTTTAAAAGAATTTATCAAGTTGGGGCTTATAATGCCATTGGCATTCTTAACAGCACCAATATTCCAATTTAAAACTCAAACAGGATTAGTTGCAGGAGTATTAATTGCAACAATAATATATTATTTAATAGGTTCTAAGCTATTTAAAAATGATGATATAAAACAAATGGGATTCTATGCGCTTTTAACAATAGGATTAATTATAGTTGACTGCGTAATTGGGACTCCTCTTATGAAGACTAACATAATGAGTTATGATGCTATAAATGGAGCAAGATATTATGGTGTAGGTAATGAATATGAAGGTGTTACTATTGCAAGTGCAGTATTTGCATTAGCAGTTTTATTAAATTATAAAAAGATACCAAAATGGTTAGCAGTTATCTTATCTCTAGTTATATTAGTTACTAGTGCAATGCCTTCGATGGGGGCTAACGTTGGTGGAGCTATATCAGAATGTGTAGCTTATTTACTATTTATACTACTTATATTTGATGTAAAATTAGATTTAAAGAAAATAATAATGATTGGAGTTGCTACAGTATTACTTGTTGTAGTATTTGCAGGATTAGACTTCTTAATGGGAACAGAATCTCATTTAGCAGTATTTACTAATCAAATAATACAAGAGGGACCAGGAGCAATAATAAATACATTTGGTAGAAAGATACAGATGAATATGAAATTAGCTAAGTCTAGTGTATGGGTTAATATTCTAATTGTAAGTATAGTTATAATTGGAGCACTTATATTTAAACCATCTGGGCAGTTCAAAAAAATTCATGATAAATATCCTATGATATTTAAAGGATTTATGGCTTCTTTCGTAGGATGTATTGTTACATTATTAGTAAACGATTCAGGTATAGTTGCCGCATCTACAGCAGCAATTTATATATTAATACCTCTTATAATAATAAGTATTAATATGAGTTTAGAGAAAGATACAGAATAAATTTTTCTAAAAATCAAAAATTAGTCAGGATTAACCTGGCTAATTTTTTTAAGATAAGATAAAATAAAAAATATAAAATTTTATATATGAATAATTAATTTATAAAGGAGCACAATATGTTAGATGGTAGAATAATGGGCCTAGATATAGGTGACAAGACTATAGGCGTTGCTGTGAGCGATATAATGGGTATAACAGCACAAGGAGTAAAAACTATAAGAAGAGAATCTAAGAAAAAAGATATAGAAGAATTAAAAAATATAATAAAAGAAAGACAAGTAAACAAAATTGTATCAGGACTTCCTAAGAATATGAATGGGACTTTAGGACCACAAGGAGAAAAAGTACTAAAATTCTGTGATTTAATAAAAGAAGAAACTGGATTAGAAATAGATTTTTGGGATGAAAGATTAACTACAGTTGCTGCAGAAAGATCTCTTATAGAAGGTGATGTAAGCCGTAAAAAAAGAAAAAAAGTAATCGATATGCTAGCAGCAGTAATTATATTACAAGGTTATTTAGATAGTAAATCAAAATTTTAAATAAAATAAAATAATATATGTTAAAATTTTTATTTATGATATATAATTATATATCATGATAAAAAGTGAAATAAAATTTAAGTTGAGAGATTTATAAATAAAAGGAGAAAAAAATGAACGAAATGAACGAAAATATAATAACATTATTAGATGAAGATGGACAAGAGGTTGAATTTGAAGTATGCTTAACTTTAGAAGCTGAAGGAAAAGAATATGCTATATTATTACCTTTAGATGAAGAATCATATGACGATGACGAAGATGTAGCTTTAGTATTTAGAATTGATTCTGATGAAAATGGAGATATATTAGTTCCATTAGAAGATGAAGAAGAATATCAAATAGTCGTTGATGTATATAATACATTAATGGATGAAGAAGGATTAAATGACGACCAATTTTAATTGAGAATTGTAAAAATAGGGGGATTATACCCCCTATTTTTTATTTTATAAATAAGTTAAAAATAAAAAAAATATATGCTTCAAAACATTGAAATAACAGGCTTTGTAATATTTAACAGTTTAATAATAAGTTGACAAAATAATTGAAATGTTTTAAAATAATTACAATAGATTATCAGTTGAAAATAGGTGAGTTTATGAAAGAGTCAATAGAAAGCATAAAAGGTAAACTTAAAGAAACTGGTTTTAAAATAACACCACAAAGAAGAGCAATATTAGAAATATTATTAGAAAATGACGATAAACATTTAAGTAGTGAAGAAATATACGATATGGTAAGGGTTTCTTGTCCTGAAATAGGGTTGGCAACCGTTTACAGAACAATACAGCTTTTAAGTGAAGTAGGGTTACTTTCTAAATTAAATTTAGATGATGGATGTATTAGATATGAAATTCGTCTTAATAAAGATGAAAAACATAATCATCATCATCTAATATGCGAAAAATGTGGTAAAATTATAGAAACAAAAGAAGATTTATTAGATGGAATAGAAGAATTAATTCGTCAACAATATAAATTTAATGTTTCAGACCATGATATTAAGTTTTTCGGAATATGTGAAGATTGTCAAAAAATATAAGTCCCGAATGGGGCTTATATTTTAGTTTACAACAAAATAGAAACTAAAAATAATTATAAGATTAAAGATTTTATTGATTGAAATTTTAATAATTATAAAATTTGTCATAATAATTGGAGAAATGTATTACGATTATGACTTAAAATATCTTCGAAATTATGGTACAATAAAATCAGCTGGTAAAAGTGTACGTGATTTAATATTATTTTTTTTTGTAAATTTAAAATTGAATAGACAGAGGAGAGGATGCAATTGTTTAAGAAAAACACCAATAAGATAAAGGTGATGGCTTTAGGTGGTCTTAACGAGATAGGTAAAAACATGACTGTAATCGAATATAAAGACGAGATAATTGTAATTGATGCAGGTCTTAGTTTCCCAGAAGACGAAATGCTAGGGGTAGATATCGTTATACCAGATATCACTTATCTACTTCAGAACCGCGATAAAATTAAAGGTATTTTTATAACACACGGCCATGAGGATCATATAGGAGCTCTTCCATACATCCTTAAAAAAATTGATGTGCCTGTATATGGAACTATGCTTAGTATAGGGTTAATACAAGTCAAGTTAAAGGAGCATAAATTAAGTACAGCTAAATTAAATGTAGTTACTCCTAGACAAATTATTAAACTTTCAAATATGAGCGTTGAGTTTATTAAAAATAATCACAGTATTCCAGGAGCATGTTCTATAGCAGTTCATACAGACCAAGGTATTATATACCATACAGGGGACTTTAAAATAGACTTAACTCCAATCGATGGAGATGTTATGGACTTACATAGAATATGCGAATTAGGTCAAGAAGGGGTACTTCTATTATTAGCAGATAGTACAAATGTTGAAAGACCAGGATATACTATGTCAGAAAGGACTGTAGGGGCTGGTTTAGATGATTTATTTAGAAGAGCAGGAGATAGTAGAATTATAGTTGCAACATTCTCTTCAAATATCCATAGACTACAACAGATAATAAATATGGCTAAAAAATCTAATAGAAAAGTAGCTATATCAGGTAGATCTATGGTAAATGTGATAGGTGTTGCTAGAGAATTGGGGTATTTAGATATAGAAGATGATATGTTAGTTGATTTAAATGATATATCTAAATATGATGATAGTGAACTTGTAATTATAACTACAGGAACTCAAGGAGAGCCTATGTCTGCTCTTGCTAGAATGGCAAGTAGTGAACATAAAAAAGTTGAAATTAAAGCTGGAGATTTAGTAATAATATCAGCTCATCCAATACCAGGGAATGAAAAATTAATTTCAAAAGTTATAAACTTATTATTTGAAAAAGGTGCAAGAGTAGTATACAACGATATAGCAGATATACATGTTTCAGGTCATGCATCTCAAGAAGAATTAAAACTTGTTAATGTTATGGCAAAACCAAAATTCTTTATGCCAGTACATGGTGAGTATAGAATGTTAAAAAGACATTCAGAATTAGCTCAAGAAGTAGGGATGCCAGCAGAAAACATATTTGTAATGCAAACTGGTCAAGTGCTAGAATTAGACAAAAATTCCGCAAAAGTTACGACTACAGTTCCAATAGGGAATGTTTTAGTAGATGGACTAGGAGTTGGAGATGTAGGAAACATAGTTTTAAGAGATAGAAAACATTTATCTGAAGATGGATTAATGATAGTTGTTGTAACTATTTCAAAAGAAGACGGAAGAGTTTTAGCAGGTCCAGACATTATTTCAAGAGGATTTGTATATGTTAGAGAATCAGAAGATTTAATGGATGGAGCAAAAACTGTAATAAAAGACGTTTTAAATGAATGTGAAGAAAAGAATATAAAAGAATGGGCTTATTTAAAAAATAATATAAAAGAAAATCTTAAAGAATATCTGTACACAAAAACTAAAAGAAATCCTATGATATTACCTATCATAATGGAAGTATAGAGATAGATTAAAAGGATGCTAATTTAAGCATCCTTTTTTTTGCCTGCCAATAATACACTAATTATAAATTTCTCATTTTGGAAAATATATTATATATAGAATAATCATTTGAAGAGGTGACATTATGAAGAAATTTATAGGTGTATTTTTAGCAATAATACTTATTATTGGCCAAAGTACTCTAGCATTTGCAGATAAAAATCAAGCTAATATAAACTTAAGTTGTAAATCTGCTGTCCTTATGGATGTTACAAGTGGGAAAGTACTATATGAAAAAGATTGTCATGAAAAATTACCTCCAGCTAGTGTAACAAAAGTAATGACTATGTTACTTATATGTGAGGCTATAGAAAGTGGTAAAATAAAAATAACAGATGAAGTTACCGTGAGTGAAACTGCATCTTCAATGGGTGGAAGTCAAATTTTCTTAGAACCAGGTGAGACACAAACTGTGGATACACTGTTAAAAGGTATAGCTGTAGCGTCTGCTAATGATGCTTGTGTAGCTATGGCTGAATATATAGGTGGAAGTGTAGAAGAATTTGTAGATATGATGAATAATAGGGCGAAAGAGCTTGGTATGGAGGATACAAATTTTGTGAATACTAACGGATTACCAGTAGATAATCACTACACATCAGCGTATGATATAGCACTTATGTCTAGAGAATTATTAAAACATCAAATGATAGAAAAATACTTAACTACATGGATGGATAGTGTTGTCGTAGGTAAAAAACATGCTAAAATTGGACTAGCAAATACAAATAAAATGATAAAATATTATAATGGTGCGACAGGAGTTAAAACTGGATTTACAGGGGCTGCAAAATACTGTGTATCAGCATCAGCAAAACGAGGGAAAACACATCTTATTGCAGTGGTGTTAAGAGGAGAAACTTCTCAAGAACGATTTAAAGATGCATCTACACTTTTAGATTACGGATTTGCCAATTATGAAAGTATAAAGATATGTTCTAAAGATCAAAAACTATATACTCTTAAAATGAGAAAAGCAGATGATGAAAATATAGATCTAGTTGCTAAAGATGATGTAGGTATATTGATTAAAAAAGGAGATTCTAAAGAATTCACTAAGAAAATAAAAATAAATGAAAATATAAAACTTCCTATTAAAGAAGGCACTACATTAGGAAAGGCCATGATTTATCAAAATGGTAAATTAGTAGATGAAGTTGAACTTGTTAATAATAAACCTATAGAAAAAGCGAGTTATTTACAAATGTTAAAGAGATTAGCAGATAATATTCTCTAATATTTTAAAAATAAAAATATACGTAAAAAGAATGGAATATCCTCTTTATGATAAAAATCTATTATAAAGAGGATGTTTTTTTAATTAGTTTATTTTTTATATAAAATATAATAGAATAATTAAATTACTATTTATAATTAAATTATTTTGATTAAACATATTATAATTGATATAATAATAGTATTATCTAAAAAAATTAGGAGAGAAATTTAAATGAATTATTTAAGTAGTATTTTAGTATCTCTAGTAGGTATAGTATTTGCAATGACAATACATGAATTTGGTCATGCATTTGCAGCGTATTTACTAGGTGATGATACAGCTAAAAGAGCAGGAAGAATGACAATAAATCCATCTAGACATGTGGATTTAGTAGGTTTAATAATGCTTATGATATTCCACTTTGGTTGGGCAAAACCAGTACCAGTAAATCCAAATAACTTTAAAAATTATAGAGTGGGAAATTGTATAGTTTCATTAGCTGGAGCATTTGGAAATTTAGTAGGAGCAATAATTTGCGCTATTATTGTAAAACATAGTCATATGTATTCTATTTCTTTAATAGCTGCTACAGCTTTAAACTATAATTTATGGTTTGCTGCATTTAACTTACTTCCAGTTCCACCACTTGATGGATGGGGAGTTATTTCTAGTTTTTTACCTTATAAATTTAGAGAATTTGAAATAAAATACGAAAATATTGGATATATAGTATTAATTGTATTATTATTTACAAATTTAAGTTCTTATATAACATCTCCATTAGTAAATTTATTTTGGTCTATAGTAAGAAATTTAACGCACGTTATATAAATGAAGTACAGCATACATTTAAACGTATATGATGGTCCATTAGATTTACTTTGTGATATGATATCTAAACAAAAAATAGATATCAAGGATATATCAATAATAGAAATCACAAAACAATATCTAGCATATATAAATATGCTAGAATCAATGGACTTAGAAGTTACAAGTGATTTTATAACTATGGCTACTAAGCTTTTAGAAATAAAATCGAAATATCTATTGTTTTCACAAAGAGAACTAGACGAAGACGAAGATCCAAGACTTGAACTAATGGAGCAATTAAAAGAATATAAGAAATACAAAAAAGCGAGTGAAGTATTAAAAGATAATGTAGATTACTTAAACCAACCATACTTTAGAACAAGAGAAGAAATTATCATAGATGATAAAATTGATTTAAGTGAAATATCTATAGAATCTATAAAATCTATACTTCCTTATATATTTAAGGTAAAAAATATTGAAGAAGAAAAAACTAAAAAAGACGAAAGATTAAATAAGATAGTAAGAGGAAAAATAGTATCAGTTGAAGAAAAAATAGAGTATATAGAAAATATTTTAAAAACTACAGATAATATAAGCTTTAATAAAATAATACAAAATAACACAAAAGATGAAGTTATTGCTACATTTTTATCTTTGTTAGAACTTATGAAGGCAAAAAGAATAGTTGTAGTACAAGAAAATTTCTTTGAAGATATTATTATAAAAAAGAATTTGGAGAATTAAAATGAACAGAAGTGAAATAAAATCTATTATAGAGTCAATAATGTTTGCATATGGAGAGCCAATAAGTATAAAGGAATTAAATTATGCCATTAATGAAGACCTTTCTCCAAAAGAAATAGAATATATGTTAAATTTATTGAAAGATGAATATGAAGAGCAAAATCGTGGTATACAAATTATAAAACTAGAAGATAGATATCAAATGTGTACTAATAAAGATTATACTCCATATATAAAAAAGGTATTAGAACCTAAAAGAAAGAAGACTTTGAGTCAGGCAACATTAGAGTCACTTACGATAATTGCATATAAGCAACCAATAACAAAGGTTGAAATTGAAAGTATAAGAGGTGTAAAATGCGATAAAGTTTTACAAACTCTACTTGAAAATTCTTTAATAAGAGAAGCTGGTAGATTAAATAAAATAGGAAAACCTATAATATATAGAACTACAGATGAATTTTTAAAACTTTTAAATATTGAGAAATTAGAAGATTTACCACCAATTGAAGAATTTGAAGAAAATATAGATTAAATCTTATAGGGGGAAGCAATATGAAAAATATAAGTTTATCAATAGTAATAGGTGCATTAATGTGTATAGCAAGTATTTTATTTGGACTTAATACTATAAATGCAGGAAATACATTTAAAGGGGTATTATGGATGATAGCGGCTTTATGTTGGGCATCTTTTGTAAGAAATGTTTTTAGAAGAAATAATAGAGATAATAATAGATAAAAAAATTGTTGCATGTTTTACGTGCAACAATTTTTTTATTTATTCTTCTTCTCCAAAAGTATCATAGTAAAGAGTTTTTATTTCTTCTTCAGATTTTTCTTTTAGAGAATCTGAAATATCTTTGTGAGCAATTATAAGGTAGTAATTTATTAACTCATCAGCCATTATAGATATATCCATACTTTCCTCCTATAGTAGTTTTATATAAGGTGATTGTAGCACATCTTTCGGGTAAAATATATTTAAAAATCACAGAGTTAAAAAAAGCAGTGTGAGATTAAAAAAAATAGTATTTTATATTGAAATAGGGAATATTACTAATAAATAATAAGAAACTTATAAAAGAGGTGGAAAATGGACATTTTGAGAGAAGCAACAAAAATAAAAGAGATAGTTCAGTACATAGCTAAAAATAAAGGTATTAGTGATTTAGAAGCATGGCCAGAAGCTATACTAATATACAAATTAAAATATGAAAATTATTTTAAATAAATTATAATTTACAAGCTATATCAAATAAAAAGGGTATAAATTAATAACTATATATGTACATAAAAAAAGATATCAAATAGAGTGTTATTTCTATGTTGATATCTTTTTTATATACAAAAATTACTAATTTAAAATTTATTTATATACATCTAAAACAGCTTCTTTTAAAACCTCTCCTATTGAATCATTTATAACTAAAGAAGCTTGGTTATCATATCCAGTAGAACTTTTATTGATTAAAACAACATCTTTACCCCTATAGTAGTTTATAAAGCTAGCTGCAGGATAAACTACAAGAGATGTTCCACCTATAATAAGTAAGTCAGCATAAGTAAGAGCTCTAATTGTTTCATTTATAACATTATTGTCAAGCCCCTCTTCGTATAAGACTACGTCTGGTTTTACTATGCCACCACATTTATCACAATGAGGTATATTGCCACCAAGGGCTAGCATATCGTCTAAATCGAAGAATTTATGACATTTAGTACAGTAATTTCTATGTACAGATCCATGAAGTTCAAAAACATTTTTACTTCCAGCCATTTGATGGAGTCCATCTATATTTTGAGTTATAACAGCTTTTAATTTACCCATTTCTTCTAGCTTTGCTAATGCTTTATGGGCATTATTTGGTTTTGCATCAGGATAAATTAATTTATCTTTGTAAAATTTAAAAAATTCATCAGGATATCTCACAAAAAAAGTATGTGAAACTAATTGTTCAGGCGTAAAATTTTTATTGAGTTTTTCGCTAAATAATCCAGAAGAACTACGAAAATCAGGAATATTTGATTCAGTAGATACACCTGCGCCACCAAAGAAAACAATATTATTACTTTTTTCTATAAGTTTTTTTAATTCGTTTATTTTATCACTCATATTCTAACCTCCTAAATTAGTCTATATTTATATGATATCAAATTGATTAATATTTATAAATAATTAAAAAATTTAGTGTATTTGAAAAATATAAGTTTTTTTGGGGAGGATTTTATAAAAATATGATGAAATATGGAATAATATAGATGTATTTAAAGATATTTCATAATCTTACATTATTTTACACATAAGGAATAAAAGAAATTAAATTGTAAATATAGGAATATGCAATTATAATTGTATAGGTGTTTAATTATAAAACAGTGGGAAGGAGACATATATCACACATGAATAAAAGGAATATAATTGCTAGTATGGCCGTTTTACCACTTTTTGTTGGGACAGTAAATGCACAGTCGGTTCAAGGTATGGTTACAGCAGATTCATTAAATGTAAGAACTGGACCAGATACATCTTATACGACTAAATTTATAATCAACAAAGGTGATACAGTAACAGTAGAGGAATCTGCAAATGGATGGTATAAAATAACAACAAAAGATGGAAAAAATGGATGGGCTAGTTCAAAATATATACAAACAAGTCAAAATACAGTAACAACTACTAAAATAGTTTCTATTTCTTCATTAAATATGAGGAGTGGACCATCTACAAGTTATAGTGTAATACAAACTTTAAGTAAAAATACACAAGTAGAAGTAATCTCAGTAGAAAATGGATGGGCAAAAATAAAATACAATTCTAAGACAGGATATGTATCAAATCAATATTTAAGTGACAAAAAAGAAGAAAGCACTACACAAATAAAATATGTAAATGCTACAAATTTAAATGTAAGAAGTGGCCCAGCTACAACTTATAGTATATTAGGTACTTTAAATCAAAATACAAAAGTAGAAGTAATCTCAGTAGAAAACGATTGGGCAAAGATAAAATACGATTCTAAGATAGGATATGTATCAAATAAATATTTAAGTGACAAAAAAGAAGAAAGTACTACACAAATAAAATATGTAAATGCTACAAACTTAAATGTAAGAAGTGGCCCAGCTACAACTTATAGCATATTAGGTACTTTAAATCAAAATGCACAAGTAGAAGTAATCTCAGTAGAAAACGATTGGGCAAAGATAAAATACAATTCACAGATAGGATATGTATCAAATAAATATTTAAGTGACAAAAAAGAAGAAAGTACTACACAAACTAAATATGTAAATGCTACAAACTTAAATGTAAGAAGTGGTCCAGCTACAACTTATGAAATTTTATCAACTTATAAATATGGACAAGAAGTAAAAGTAGTATCTATATCTGTAGATAAAGAATGGGCAAAAATTAAATATAATGATGGATATGCTTATGTATCAAATAAGTATTTAGTTGATGAATTACCATCTGATACAGAAGATAATAAACCAAGTTCTGGGACTATAACAGGCACATATGAAGATGTGAACTGTTCATTTGAAACTATGGTAAATTATGAATATAAGTTATCAGAGCAAGGCTATAATAAGATTAGAGCAAATTTATCAACAAATTATTCAAATTCATCAGCATACATAAAGGCCACTAGAGAAGACTTAAGTAAATATTTAAATCCGGAAACATTTAGTACAAATGCTACAGGTAAACTTCAATTCTTAAAAATAGATAAATACCGTGAAGGAATAACAGCAAGTGAATTAAATACATTCTTCTCAAAATATTGTAAGTCAAATAGTGTATTTTTAAATAAAGGGCAAGCGTTTATAGACGCAGCTAAGAAATACAATTTAGATGTAACTTATTTAGTGGCAGCATCTATGGTTGAAACAGGATATGGATCATCTACTCTTGCTCAAGGAGTTTATGTAACTACACCGTCAGGAGATCAGGTAAAGGTTTATAACTTCTTTGGGATATCTGCATTTGATGGAACAGCAGTATTATCAGCTGCCAATTATGCTTATAAAAAAGGGTGGACTTCTATTGATAGAACTATAGAAGGTTCAGCACAATGGATAGCAAGTAATTATATACATAATAGTAAATACAAACAAAATACTTTATATAAAATGAGATGGAGCTATAATACAGGGCATCAATATGCAACCGATGTTAACTGGGCTAATTCAATAGGTCGTGTAATGAATAACATAGTGCCTTACTATGGAGGAGCTGTTAACTTAGAGTATTTAATTCCAAGATATAAATAAATTTTAATACATAAGTAAAATAAGAGAAATCTAGTGAACAAATAGATTTCTCTTATTTTAAATTATAATGTTTGTATAATTTGTATAAATAGAAATTTAACAGAATGATTTCATATAACTTTCTAAATTATTTTCGTTTACTATATTTTTTAGATTACCATAATTATATGTTGCTAATGCATATTCCTTCATTTTATCAAAAATATATCTTTCAAGATTGCTTTCAAAATTTACAATATTTTTTCCTATATTCCATGCATTTAGTTCTCTAGAAATAGTATTTTTTTTAAATTCTACAATACAATCTTCAAGTTCTATTGGAAGATTTTTTTTATAATAATAGTCATCTTTTAAATCAATATTATATTTTTTAATTCCTTCAGCTATAGAAGCAATTATTTGAATAGAGTTAGATTTTATGTTTGATAAATTAGGGTCTAAGATATGCCCTACTTCATGGCATAGAGCAACCTTACCAATTGAATAAATATTTTGTTTTGTTATAGAAATATTTTTAGTATTAAATGAATTTATAAAAAGATAGAAATTGTAGCAAAATGATAAAAAGCCATTTTTAGAAATAACTACTATACCTAGTTTAGGAAGAGAGCAAACAGGTATGTTATGTTTTTTATAATAAAGTAAATGAACATATTTTTTATTTATATTCATTTCAGAAAGTGCATTTATAAATATTTTTTTACCTTTTAATTCTTCATAATAAATAGGTATTTTTCTTAATTCATATATATTTGAGCAAGTCATAGTATACCTCCAAATATAAGTCCTTATTTATATAATATTAAAAAAAATCAAAAAAGAGCTAATCCACAAAAAAATTAAAAATTATTTTACAAATTCAAGACCTTAAAACAAAATTAAAAATATGATATAATTTTCTTTTAAAATAAAGAATAAATATAAAATTTTTTAGATGAAAGGGGATGTCATAAATGGATAGTATAAAAGATTATTTAAGCAAATTAGAAATTAAAAATGATTTTTTATATAAAAAATTAAATGATGTATTTGTAACAAAAGTTGTTTATTATAAAGAAAATAAGATTTTTTATATATATTTATCCTCTAAGGAAATTATTTCTTATGACATTTTATCATCACTTAGAGAAGCTTTATTAGAGGAATTAGATTATTTTTCTGATATAAAAATAAAGATGAGATATAACGGTCTATCTCGTAAATCTAATAAAGATATAGTTAAGAAAAATTGGGATAATATACTGCACATATTAAAAAGCCTATCTCCTGCAATTGAAGGATGGAAGAAAGACGTAGAGTATATGTGTATAGATGATACTTTAAAAATAAAAATACCGAAATCAATGATATATGATAATCTAAAAGCAAAAAATTGCGAATATATAATTAGACATGTATTTTTAGAAGAGTTTTCTATAGATTTACAAGTTATTTTAGAAAAAGCTGTAGATGAAAAAGTTGATATTAAAAAAATTATCGCAAAAATGGATCAAGAGATGGAAGAAAAAGTTAGAGAAATGCAGATTTCATCTCCTAAAAAGACAGAAGATGATGAGGAAGAAAAATACGTTATAAAAGAAGAAGTAGAAGATGAAAATATAATCTATGGTGAAAATGTAAATGCAATATTTGAACATATTTGTGATATAAATAAAAACTCAAAAACTGTTTGCATAACAGGTGATATATTCCACATAGAGACAAAAGAATTAAAAAACGGGAAAATACTACTTATAGCTGATGTTACTGACAATACAAGTTCAATAAGTTGTAAATTATTTTTAAATGACTTAAACCAAGACAAAGTATTGAGTAAAATAAGTGAAGGAACTCATGTAAGAATCAAGGGAGATGTAATATATGATATCTTTAAACGAGAACTTACAATGACTATAAGTGGGATAAGATTAGAAGATAAGAAACCTAGAATAGATACTAGTGATAAAAAGCGTGTAGAACTCCATGCTCATACACAGATGTCTTCTATGGATGCATTATGTCAAACTAAAAAGCTTGTAAAACAGGCAGCTAATTGGGGACATAAGGCTATAGCTATTACAGACCATGGTGTAGTTCAGGCTTTCCCAGAGGCGATGGATGCAGGTAAGGCCAATGGTATAAAAATATTATATGGTGTTGAAGGATATTTAGTAGAAGATAATGCACCGATTATCAGAGAACCTAATGATAAAGAATTATCTCAAACATTTGTAGTATTTGACTTAGAGACTACTGGTTTTTCAAATAAAAACGACAAAATAACTGAAATTGGAGCTGTTAAAGTTAAGAACTTTGAAATAGTAGACAGATTTAATGAACTTATAAATCCTGAAAAAGATATATCTTATAAAGTTCAAGAGCTAACTGGTATAACTAATGATTTAATAAAAGATAAACCTACTATTGAAGAGATTTTACCTAAATTTATGGAGTTTGTTGGAGATAGTGTATTAGTAGCACATAATGCCGAGTTTGATATAGGATTTATAAATCAAAAGTGCAAGGAAATGAATATAGAATTTAAAAATAAGAGCGTCGATACTCTTATGCTTGCTAGGATACTACTTCCACACTTAAAGCGTTTTAAATTAAATAATCTTACAAAAGAGCTTGGAGTGCCTCTTCACAATCACCATAGAGCAGTAGATGATGCAGCAGCAACAGCTCAAATATTTATAAAGTTCTTAGATATGCTAGAGAAAAAGGGCGCTAAGAAATTAAGTGATGTAAATGATATATTAGGTGGTATAGATTATACTAAATTAAAAACAAAACATATCACATTAATAGCACAAAATCTAGTAGGTGTTAAGAATTTATATAAAATAGTATCTGACGCACATGTTAATCACTTTTATAGAGCACCAAGAATATTAAAAAGTGTTCTTTTAGAACATAAAGAAGGTATTATAGTTGGTTCAGCTTGTGAAGCTGGAGAAGTATTCCAAGCAGTTAAACAAAATAAAAATGACGATGAAATAAAAGAAATTATAGACCTTTATGATTATATAGAAGTTATGCCAATCGATAATAATAGATTTATGATTCGAAATGGTGAAGTAAAAGACGAAGATGAGCTTAGAGAATTAAATAAAAGAATGATAGAAGTAGCTAAGAAATTTGAAAAAATTCCAGTAGCTACAGGAGATGTACATTTTATAGATAAACATGAAGCAGTATTTAGAAGAGTATTAAAATATTCTCAAGGATTTAGTGTAGACGAAGAGGAAACTTATCTACATTTTAGAACGACAGATGAAATGCTAGAAGAGTTTAAATATTTAGGAGAAGAACTAGCATATGAAGTTGTAGTTGAAAACACGAATAAGGTTGCAGATATGGTTGAGGATTTTTTACCAATACCAAATGAAACATTCCCACCAGTAATAGAAGGTTCTGATACGGAACTTAGGGAAATGTGTTATAACAAGGCAACTAGGATTTATGGAGATCCTATGCCAGAGGTTGTAAAGAAAAGATTAGATAGAGAACTAAACTCTATAATAAGCAATGGATATGCCGTGATGTATATTATCGCACAAAAGCTAGTTACAAAATCACTAGCTGATGGATATCTAGTTGGTTCTAGAGGATCTGTTGGTTCTTCACTAGCAGCAACTATGAGTGATATAACAGAAGTTAACCCACTTCCAGCGCATTATATATGTGAAAATGAAGACTGCAAGTATTCTTATTTTTATGCAGTAGGGGAATGGGGCTCAGGAGTCGATTTGCCTGATAAAGATTGCCCTAAGTGTGGAAGAAAACTTAAAAAAGATGGACATGATATACCTTTTGAGGTTTTCCTTGGATTTGAAGGAGATAAAGAGCCAGATATAGATCTTAACTTCTCAGGTAGTTATCAGCCAGTAATTCATAAATATACAGAAGAACTATTTGGTGAAGGACATGTATATAGAGCGGGAACAATAGGTACAGTAGCAGATAAAACTGCATATGGTTATGCTAAAAAATATGTAGAAGAAAATGATTTAAATGTGCCAAGTGCTGAAGTTTTAAGGCTTGCTAAAGGTTGTACAGGAGTAAAAAGAACATCAGGACAGCATCCAGGTGGGGTTATGGTTATACCAAACTACAAAGAAGTATACGATATAACGCCTATACAATATCCAGCAAATGATGTAAATTGTGGAGTTATAACAACACACTTTGATTATCACTCTATAAGTGGTAGAATACTTAAACTTGATATACTAGGGCACGACGTTCCGACCATAATAAGAATGATAGAAGATATAACAGGACTTGATGCAACAACTATACCACTTGACGATAAAGAGACTATGTCTATATTTACATCAACAGATGCATTAGGTGTAACGCCAGAAGAAATAAACTGTCCAATAGGTTCTTTAGCTATACCTGAATTCGGGACGTCTTTTGTTAGACAGATGCTTCTTGATACAAAGCCAACGACATTTGCAGAGCTTGTACGTATATCAGGACTTTCACATGGTACAGACGTTTGGCTTAATAATGCACAAGACTTAGTTGTAGATAAAGTAGTTGAATTTAAGGATGTTATATCTACTCGTGACGATATAATGAACTACTTATTATTTAAAGGTCTTCCACCTAAAATGGCCTTTACAATAATGGAAAATGTAAGAAAAGGTAAAGGATTAAAACCTGAATTTATAGAGGAAATGAATAAACACGATGTACCTCAGTGGTATATTGATTCATGCCAAAAGATAAAATACATGTTCCCAAAAGCACATGCTGTAGCTTATGTAATGATGTCATTTAGACTTGCATATTATAAAGTGCATTATCCAGCAGCGTTTTATGCAACTTACTTTACAACTAAAGCACAAGACTTTGATGCAGATTTAATTGTAAAAGGACTTGATAGTATAAAACAAAAGATACAAGAGATTCATGAACTTGGAAATGATGCAACTGCAAAAGATAAAACTATGCTTACAGTACTTGAGGTTGCACTTGAGATGTATGCAAGAAAGATCAAGATAATTCCTGTGGATATTTATAAATCAGATGCGACTAAATTTATAGTAGTAGATGATACGACAATCTTACCACCAATGATAGCTTTACAAGGGGTAGGGGAAAATGCCGCTATAAATATTCAAAATGAAAGAGAAAATGGAGAATTTATATCAAAAGAAGATTTAAGAAAAAGAACTAAAATATCTAAAACAGTAGTAGAAACTCTTTCAAATCATGGATCATTAAATAATATGAGTGAGAAAAATCAATTATCGCTATTTTAAATAAAAATATAGATTTGAGGGTCTTGACAACTATTAAGTAAAAAATATAAAATTTATAGTGTACAAACTTTAAAAAATATTGTAAACTAAAAGAGTTGGAAACACATTTATTTATAAAGACTTGTAAATAAAAAAAAATTATGTTATAGTAATAGAAAAATAGTATATGCAGAAGATAAGAGTGAGGCAATTGTTCTCACTCTTTTATTTTAAATATGTTATAATACAACTGAATAGGAGGTACACATGAAAAAGAATATAGAATCTACAATAGAAGAATTAGTACAACCAATTGTTGATGCTAGAAATATAGAAATAGTAGATGTTGAGTACGTGAAAGAAGCTGGACAATTTTATTTAAGAATTTACCTTGAGAAAGAAGGTGGAATTACTTTAGATGATTGTGCAGAAGTATCAAGAGAATTAAATCCAATATTAGATGAAAAAGACCCAATCAAAGATAACTACTTCTTAGAAGTATGTTCACCAGGTCTAGATAGACCACTTAAAAAGGATAAAGACTTTGTGAGATATGCAGGAAGAGACGTAGAAATCAAATTATACAAAGCTTTAAACGGAACAAAACAACTTGAAGGTGAACTAGTAGGTTTAACTGAAGATAAAAAAATTAAAGTAATAATAGATGGCAATGAAGTTGAGTTTGATAAAAAAGATGTTGCAGTAATCAAACTAGCTATAAAATTTTAGTGATAACATTAATTAGGGAGGAATAAACAATGAATCACGAATTTATGGAAGCGTTAGACGAATTAGAAAAAGACAGAGGGATCGATAAAGAAGTTATAATAGATACTATAGAACAAGCACTTTTAACTGCTTATAAAAAGAACTTTGGATCTGCTCAAAATGTTAGAGTATCAGTAGACAGAGAAGGTGGAGAAGTAAGAGTTTACTCTCAAAGAAGAGTAGTTGATGAGTCAGACTTATACGATACTTTCTTAGAGATAGAATTAGCAGATGCTATAAAAATAGACCCAAGTTATCAATTAGGAGATATAATAGAAAATGAAGTAACTCCTAAAGATTTTGGAAGAATAGCTGCTCAAACAGCTAAACAAGTAGTTGTTCAAAGAATTAGAGAAGCTGAAAGAGAAATAGTATACAATGAATTTATAGAAAAAGAAAGTGAAATAGTTACTGGTGAAATAGCTAGAGCTACTTCAAAAACTGTATATGTTAATATAGGAAAAATAGAAGCTTCTATGCCAGAAAATGAACAAATACCTGGTGAAGAGTATAAAGCAGGACAAAAAATAAAAGTATATATACTAGAAGTTAAAAAGACTAATAAAGGTCCTCAAATTGTAGTATCAAGAAGTCATCCAGGTCTTGTTAAGAGATTATTTGAAATGCAAGTGGTAGAAATATTTGAAGGTTTAGTTCAAATAAAATCAGTATCAAGAGAAGCTGGTTCAAGAACTAAAATAGCAGTACAATCAATAGATGAAAAAATAGATCCAATCGGAGCATGTGTTGGACCTAAAGGTACTAGAGTAAAAGCTGTAGTAGATGAATTAGGCGGAGAAAAAATCGACATAATAAACTATAGTGAAGATCCAGCTGAATTTATATCTGCATCACTTAGTCCATCAAAAGTTGAAAAAGTAGAAATAAATGAAGAAGAAAAAACAGCTCTAGTAGTAGTTCCTGATTATCAATTATCTTTAGCAATTGGTAAATCTGGTCAAAATGCAAGACTTGCAGCAAAACTTACTAACTGGAAAATAGATATAAAAAGTGTATCTCAAATGAAAGAAGAAATGGAAGCTCAAAAAGCTTTAGAAGATGTAGATTTTGTTGAAGAAAATATAGAATTACCAGTTCAAGATGCAGAATTAGATTCTCAAAATGTAGATTTAGACGAAGAATAAGAATCTAAGGTAATATAGTTAAAGGAGGGATGGCTTTGAAAAAAGTAAAAAAAATACCTCAAAGAAAATGCATAGTATGTCAAGATAGAGATTCTAAAAAAGAGCTTATGAGAATAGTTAAAAACAAAGAAGGCGAAATATTTTTAGATCCATCTGGTAGGGCAAACGGTAGAGGTGCATATATATGTAAAGACAGCGAATGTCTTAAAAAAGCAATAAAAACAAAAGCTTTAAATAGAGCTTTTAAAGTGGAAGTTTCTGATGAAGTATATGAAAAATTATTAGCGGAGTTAGAATCTTATGATAAATAATGAACAAAAAATTTATTCTTATATAGGCCTAGCTATGAGAGCAGGCAAAGTAGTTTCAGGAGATGACACTACATTAAAAGAATTAAAAAAAGGAAAGATAAGTTTAGTAATTGTAGCAGATGATGCTTCAGAAAATACTAAAAAATTATTTAAAGATAAATCATCTTATAGAAAAATAAACCAAATCTACTTTTCAACAAAAGTAGAACTTGGTTTAGCTATAGGAAAAGCACCAAGGGCAGTTATTGGAATAAAGGATAAATCTTTAGCTTCAAAAATAATTGAACTTATGTAATCAAAAATTTAATAGGGGGTGATCTTGTGGCAAATACAAGAATAAACCAAATCGCAAAAGAGGCAAAAGTCTCAAATAAAGAAGTTATAGCTAAATTAGCAGAATTAGGCATTGAAGTAGCAGACGAAAATATGGAAATAGATGAAGATGATGCGCAATTAGTATTAGATTTATTAAAAGAAGAAAATGGTGAAACAATCAGTATAGATGGACCTTTAACAGTTCAAAACTTAGCTGATGCTATAGGAAAATCAGTTTCAGAAGTAATAATGGAACTTATGAAAATGGGAACTATGGCTACAATAAACCAAGAAGTTACTTTCGAAGTAGCATCATTATTAGCTCAAAAAAATGGATTTAATTTAGTTGTTGCAGGAAATGACGAAGATGCAGAAGAAGAAATAGAAAAATTAATGCAAATCCAAGAAGATAAAGAAGAAGATTTACAACCAAGACCACCAGTAGTAACAGTAATGGGACACGTTGACCACGGTAAAACATCTTTACTTGATGCTATAAGAAATACTCGTGTAACATCAAGCGAAGCAGGTGGAATAACTCAACATATAGGTGCATCTGAAGTATCTATAAATGGACAAAAAATAGTATTCTTAGATACTCCAGGACATGAGGCTTTCACATCTATGAGAGCTAGAGGAGCACAAGTAACAGATATAGCAATATTAGTAGTTGCAGCAGATGATGGTATAATGCCTCAAACAATAGAAGCAATAAACCATGCTAATGCAGCAGGTGTACCTCTAATAGTAGCAATAAACAAAATAGATAAACCAGGTGCAAATCCAGATAAAGTTAAAAAAGAATTAGCTGATGAAGGATTATTAGTAGAAGACTGGGGTGGCTCAGTAATATCTGTTGAAGTTTCTGCTAAGAAAAATCAAAACATAGACACATTATTAGAAATGGTTCTATTAGTTGCAGAAATGGAAGAATTAAGAGCTAACCCTAATAAGAGAGCTGTAGGTACAGTAATAGAAGCACAACTTGACAAAGCAAGAGGTCCAGTTGCAACTGTATTAGTTCAAGGCGGAACTTTAAAAGTTGGAGATCCTATAGTTGCTGGTGTAGCTGCTGGTAAAGTAAGAGCTATGATAAATGCTAAAGGAAAAAGAGTTAAACAAGCTGGTCCTTCAACTGCAGTAGAAATATTAGGTCTATCTGAAGTACCACAAGGTGGAGATCAATTTGTTGCTGTTCCAACTGATAAAATAGCAAGAAGTGTTTCTGAAAAGAGACAATTAATACAAAGAGAAGAAATGCTTAAATCTTCTCAAAGAATGTCACTTGACGATTTATTCAACCAAATGAATGAAGGTCAAGTAAAAGACTTAAATGTAGTAATAAAAGCAGACGTTCAAGGTTCTGTTCAAGCTGTAAAACAATCACTTGAAAAATTATCAACTGAAGAAGTTAACGTAAGAGTAATCCACGGTGGTGTTGGTGCAATAAATGAATCAGACGTATTATTAGCAGCTGCATCAAATGCTATAATAATAGGATTCAACGTAAGACCAGTATCTGGTGCTGAGTCTTTAGCTGATAAAGAAGGTGTTGATATAAGAACATACACAATAATTTACAAAGCTATAGAAGATATACAAGCTGCTATGAGCGGTTTACTAGATCCAGAATTAAGAGATGAAGATACAGGAAAAGCTGAAATAAGAGAAGTATACAAAATTTCAGGTGTTGGAGCTGTTGCAGGATGCTACGTAACAAGTGGTAAGATATATAGAAACTGCAAAGTTAGAATAGTTAGAGATGGTATTATAATTCAAGAATGTGAATTATTAGCTCTTAAGAGATTCAAAGACGACGTAAAAGAAGTAAATAGTGGTTATGAATGTGGTATGAGCTTTGTTAATTACAATGACATAAAAGTAGGTGACATAGTAGAAGCCTACGTTCAAAAGGAAGTAAAAAGAGAACTATAATTAACAAAAGAGGTTGATATAATGGCATCAAATAATAGAACACGTAGAATAGCAGAAGAAATTAGAAAAATAGTAAGCACAATGCTTATTAATGGAATAAAAGATCCAAGAATAAATTCTCTAGTAAGTGTAACTGATGTTGAAGTTACAAGTGACTTAAGTTATGCGTATGTATATGTAAGTATATTAGGTGGAGATGAAGAATCTACACTTGAAGGACTAAAAAGTGCATGCGGATATATAAGAAGAGAAGTTGGAAAAAGTATAAAAATAAGACATACTCCAGAAATTATATTCAAAATAGATGATTCTTTATTAAAAGGAATGTATATGGACGAATTAATAAAGAAAGTTAACAATGGATATAAAGATTCATCAGAAGAAAACGAAAAAGACGGTGAATAACATGGATAAAAACATGGATAAAATAATTAATTATATTAATGAGGGTAACTATTTTTTAGTTACCTCTCATGTTAATCCAGATGGAGATAATATAGGTTCTACTTTATCTATGTATTATTATTTAAAATCTATAAATAAAGAAGTCTACTATGTTTTAGATGATGATACTCCTATTAACTTAAAATTTTTATTAGAAGATATAGAAATTTTAAGTTCTGAGGAGTTTATTAAATTAAATTTAGAAGAGTTTAATTTAATAGCACTAGACTGTGGAGATTTAAATAGAATATGTATAGATAAAACTTTGATAGAAAATGCTAAAAAATTAATATGCATAGACCACCATGCTAGCAATGATAATTATGGTGATTTTAATTATGTAGTACCGGAAGAGTCTTCAACTTGCGAATTAGTATATAATTTATTTAAAAAAATAAATGAAAAAGAAAATACACAAGTAATAGATAAAAAAATTGCAACAGCACTATATACAGGTGTAGTAACAGATACAGGTAAATTTACTTATTCAAATACTCACCCATCTACTTTTGATATGGCAAAAGACCTTTTAATATTAGGTGCTGAAACAAATAAAGTTATCTGTGAAGTTTATGGAAATAATCCTTATAATTACTATAAATTATTAGGAGAAGCACTAAATACATTAGACATAATAAATACTAAAATTGCCGTTATAACATTAACTCAAGATATGTTATCTAGAAACCATGTAAGTTTTAAAGATACAGATGGTATAACACCTTACTGCAGAGATATAGAAAATGTAGAAGTAGGAATTTTAGTAAAAGAAAAATCTTCAAATGAAATAAAAATAAGTCTTAGATCTAAAAACTATGTAGACGTAAGCCATATTGCAAAAATGTTTAATGGTGGAGGTCACGTAAGAGCTGCTGGATTAACTGTATTTAATGAAACTATAGAAAATGCAACTAAGATGGTAGTAGCTGAGACTTTAAAATATATTTAAGGATGATATAATGAATAAGATTATTAATATTTTAAAGCCAACAGGAATGACATCTCATGACGTAGTAAGTTGTGTTAGAAGAACATTAAATATGAAAAAAGTTGGCCATACAGGAACTTTAGACCCAGATGCAGCAGGAGTACTTCCAATCTGCTTAGGAAGGGCAACTAAAGTAAGTGAACTTATTTTAAATAAAGATAAGTCTTATATTTGTGAATTGACATTAGGAATAGAAACAGACACATATGATTCATCAGGAACTATATTATATAGAAATGATAATTTAGATATTGAAGAATCAAAAATAAGAGAGGCGTTTAAATCACAAGAAGGTGAAATCAAGCAGCTTCCACCAGTTTATTCAGCATTAAAAGTAAACGGTAAAAAAATGTGTGATTTAGCTAGGAAAGGTAAAGCTGATTTAATAGATATAAAACCTAGGAAAGTAAACATAAAAGAAATCGATATATTAAATATATCTAAAAATAAAATAACTTTTTATGTGAAATGTTCAAAAGGAACTTATGTAAGAAGTATATGCCATGATATAGGAGAGTATTTAAATTGTGGAGGACATATGTCTTTCTTACTTAGAACATCATCAGGAAAATTCAATTTAGAAAATGCAATAACTCTAGAAGAATTAGAAGAGTTAAAAAATACAGATTCTTTAGATGAATACCTATATGATATAGATTATGTTTTAGACAACCTTCCAGAAGTAAACTTAAATCCTAGTGCAAAAAGATATTATATGAATGGTGGCGTTATTGATTCAAGAAGATTTGTTGTAAAAAAATCACAAAATAACGATAAAGAAAACGACCTTGTCAGAGTTTATTGTGAAAATATTTTTATAGGTGTAGGAAAAATATTAAAAGATAATAACATTATGACATTAAAAAGTGATAAACTCTTTATATAGTAAATAATATTTCGGTGGGGAAAAAATAATGATAATTATAACATCTTTAGAAGAATTGGAACAAATAAATAAAAGTGTTGTCACGATAGGCAAATTTGATGGTCTTCATAAAGGTCATAAAGTACTTATAAAGAAAACTGTGGATTATGCCAAAAAAAATAACATGAAAAGTGTAGTTTTTACCTTTTCAAATCATCCAGCCAATTTTTTTGAAAGTGAAAAGGTAAGAAAAATTATTACTAATAAAGACAAAATTAACACTATGAAAGCTTTAGGGGTTGATATTATTATAAATCTACCATTTGATGAATATATGACAAAAATATCAGCTATTGATTTTGTAGAGAATATTTTAGTAAAAAAATTAAATGCAAAAAAAATATATGTGGGTCATGATTTTACCTTTGCAAGAAATAAAGAAGGAGATGCAATTTTATTGAAAGCATTAGGCGGAGAATATGATTTTGATGTGGAAATAGTAAAACCAATAAAAATAAATAATATAAGGGTTAGTAGTACATATATAAGAAATCTATTGGCTCAAGGCAAAGTTGAAAATGTAAAAGAATATTTAGGACATAATTATATCGTAGAAGGTAAAGTTATTAGTGGAAAACAAATAGGTAGAACTATGGGATTTCCTACAGCTAACCTAAAGTTCAAAGAAAATTTAATACTTCCGAGACCTGGAATATATGCTACAAAGGTTTATATTAAAGATAAAGTCTATATGGGTGCTACTAATATAGGATTTAATCCAACAGTAAGAGTAGAAAAATTATCAATTGAAACTCATATATTACAATTTAGTGAAGATATTTATGGTGAAACTATAAAGATCGAATTTTTGGAAAGACTAAGAGATGAAAAGAAATTTAATTCTCTAGATGAATTAAAAGAACAACTAAAAAAAGATACAAAAAAAATATATGAAAAGTATATTTGCAAAAGTAATTAACTTATGATAAAATAGACAAGGAAGTTAACCATTACTCGGGATTTGAATACTCCAATCAATGCTTAGTAAATGGCGCTTATTAAAAAAATAAACGGAGGTACATCATAAGATGAACAAACAAGAAATAATCAAAGAATTCGGAAGAAAAGAAGGAGATACTGGTTCTCCAGAAGTACAAATAGCTTTATTAACAGCTAGAATAAATGAACTAAACGATCACTTAAGAGTTCATAAAAAAGACCACCATTCAAGAAGAGGACTTTTAAAAATGGTTGGTAGAAGAAGAAACTTATTAGCTTACCTAAAAGAAAAAGACCTAGAAGGTTACAGAGCTTTAATAGCTAAATTAGGATTAAGAAAATAGTTTTATTACTTTTGACTAAAAAGCAGGTATACGCAAATACTTGCTTTTTTTGTATTTAAGATACTAGGAATGGATATTATAAATATATAATAAATTTAAGCAAGGGGGCTTAGGTCATGAAAATAAAACTGATTTGCGACAGTATGTGTGATATTCCAGAAGAAATAAACAATAAAGAGTTTGTAGAAATGATACCCTTGACAATAAATATTGACAATAAAGAGTATAAAGACGGAGTAGATTTCACAAAAGAAGAATTTTATAATATTTTAGAAAATAGTCATGATTTACCGAAAACATCACAAGTAACTTATGTTGATTTTAAGGATAGATTTGAACAATATACAAAAGAAGGATACGATGTTATATGTATAACAGGTTCTTCTAAAGCTTCGGGAACATTCCAAAGTGCTAATTTGGCAAAAGCTGATGTTGATGGAAATATATATATTTTTGATAGTCTATTTTTATCATTAGGTAGCGGACAATATGTAATAAAAGCAAGTCATTTAATAGAAGAAGGAAATTTAAATGCTAAAGAAATAGTAAAAGAGCTGGAAAAAATGAGAGAAAGCGTAAATCTACTATTTGTTCCTTTCACTCTTGAATATTTAAAACAAAGTGGACGATTACCAAGCGTAGTTTCTTTTGTAGGAAATATGCTTAGTATAAAACCAATATGTACAATGCAAGATGGAAAAAATAAAATACTATCTAAAGTAAGAGGAACTAAGCAAATAGCTTCTAAGCTAGTGGATATGATTTTAGAAATGAATAATGGAAATTTAGAAGATAAAATTATAACTATTGGTTATGGTTCAAATGAAGAAGATTTCAAAAAATTACAAGAAGAAGTATCTAAAAGGATAAAAGCTAAGAAGGTTTATATAACAAGAGGTGGATCTTGTATTTGCTCTCATACAGGGCCAGAAATCTTAGCTATAAGTTCTTCTTATTAATAAGAATAAATAACGAAATAAATACATAATAAAACTAAGCCTTAGTATTTATACCATTTATACATTTTTAAAATAAAGACTTTTTTATTTATGGTATTTTTGATAATATATTAAAGAGAATGAAAAAAGGGTTTTAGTATAAGAGGAGGTACAAGCATTAATGTTTGAACATAAAATTTTTACAATGGAATTAGCAGGCAGAGAGCTGTCTGTCGAGATAGGCAAAATAGCACAATTAGCAAGTGGTAGTGCAATACTTCAATATGGGGAAACTATGGTAATGGTTAACGTTTCTAAGTCAGCTGAGCCTAGAGATGGCGTAGACTTCTTCCCTTTAAGTGTTGACTATGAAGAAAAATTATACTCAGTAGGTAAAATACCAGGTGGATTCTTAAAAAGAGAAGGTAAAGCATCTGAAAAAGCTACACTTACATCAAGACTTATAGATAGACCTATAAGACCTTTATTCCCAAAAGGATTTAGAAATGATGTACAAGTTGTTGCTACTGTATTATCAGTAGATCAAGATTGTACACCAGATGTAGTAGCTATGATAGGTTCATCAGTAGCTTTATCAATATCAGAAATACCATTCAATGGACCAACAGGATCTGTTAATGTTGGACTTGTTGATGGAGCATTAGTAATAAATCCTACTGCAGAACAAAGAGAAAAAAGTTCCCTACATCTTACTGTTTCAGGAACAAAAGATGCAGTAATGATGGTTGAAGCAGGAGCAGACGAAGTACCTGAATCATTAATGCTTGAAGCGATACTTACAGCTCATGAAGAAATCAAAAAAATAGTTGCATTTATAGAACAAATAGTAGCTGAAGTTGGTAAAGAAAAAATGGAATTTATAGAACCTAAAGCTGATGAAGATATAGAAGCTAAAGTTCGTGAAATGGCTACTGACAAAATGAAAGAAGCTGTAAGAGTAATCGAAAAACTAGAAAGACAAGAAGCTATGGATGCTGTTAAAGCTGAAGTTCTAGATAGTTTCGATGAAGAAACACTAGACGAATTCGAAGGTGATATAGTATCTGTTTTAGATAAAATAATAAAAGAAGAAGTTAGAAAAATGATCGTGCATGAAGGTAGAAGACCTGATGCTAGAAAAACTGACGAAATAAGACCAATATGGTGTGACTGTGGATTTATACCTAGAACTCATGGTTCAGGATTATTCACAAGAGGTCAAACTCAAGTAATGACAATAACAACTTTAGGAGCACTTGGAGATGTACAAATACTTGATGGATTAGATGAAGAAGAATCTAAAAGATATATGCATCACTACAACTTCCCAGCTTATTCTGTAGGTGAAGTTAGACCATCAAGAGGACCAGGAAGAAGAGAAATCGGTCACGGTGCATTAGCTGAAAGAGCTTTACTTCCAGTAATACCATCTAAAGAAGAATTCCCATATGCAATAAGACTTGTATCAGAAGTATTAAGTTCAAATGGTTCTACTTCTCAAGGTAGTGTTTGTGGTTCAACATTATCACTTTTAGATGCAGGTGTACCTATAAAAGATATGGTAGCAGGTATCGCAATGGGTCTTATAGAACAAGATGGAGAAATAGCTATACTTTCAGATATACAAGGTATGGAAGACCATTTAGGAGATATGGACTTTAAAGTTGCTGGTACAGAACAC
The DNA here is from genome assembly GCF_018917435.1 of Intestinibacter bartlettii. Lineage (GTDB taxonomy): Bacteria > Bacillota > Clostridia > Peptostreptococcales > Peptostreptococcaceae > Intestinibacter > Intestinibacter bartlettii_A. The sequence goes on along the minus strand of NZ_JAHLOQ010000001.1, from coordinate 152,601 downwards.
GGTATAACAGCTATACAAATGGATATAAAAATAGCTGGTATAGATGAAGAAATATTAAGAACAGCTCTTGCACAAGCTAGAGTAGGTAGACTTCATATATTAAATGAAATGAGAAAAACTATAGATGCTCCAAGACCACACTTATCTAAATATGCACCTAAAATAGTAACTATGCATATAAACCCAGATAAAATAAGAGACGTTATAGGACCTGGTGGAAAAGTTATAACTAAGATAATAGATGAAACTGGAGTTAAAATAGATATAGAACAAACTGGTGAAGTATTTATATCAGGTATAGATCAAGAAATGATAGATTTAGCACAAAAGAAAATATCAGATATAGTTGCAGAAGTAGAAGTAGGACAAGTATATAAAGGTAAAGTAACTAGAATACTTAACTTTGGTGCTTTTGTAGAATTACTTCCAGGTAAAGAAGGTTTACTTCATATATCTCATATAGCTCATGAAAGAGTAAATAAAGTTGAAGATGTATTAAACATCGGAGATGAAGTAGAAGTTAAAGTTACTGAAATAGATGAAAAAGGAAGAGTTAATGTATCTAGAAAAGCATTACTTCCAAAACCAAAAAAAGATCATAAATAGATTATAAAATATATAGTTTAGACTGTATTGAAATTTAGATATATAAAAAATCTTTCCATTTAATTGGAAAGATTTTTTTATTTACAGGAAATTATAAAAATAACACAAAATTTTTACAAAACAGAAATTGTTATAAAGCGTGAATAAAAAATCTTCTCCTTAAATAATATGTAATATAGGATTGTACTAATAAGGAGGAACCCAATATGATGTTGATGGTAATTAGCAAAAGTAAACTAAAAAAGATATTAATCTTTATATTAATTTTGGCATTTATAATAGGAGGCATAGCGTACATATTAAAAAATAAATCGCAAGATACTATGAATTTATTAGATATGGCTGGGAACACTCAACCGTATACTATGGGTACAGTTAAAAATAGTGGTCACGTTGCAATTACTTGCAACGTCGACTTAGGTTGGGAAGATGAGTATATCGAAAATATTTTAGAGGTATTAGATAAAGAAAATGTAAAAATAACTTTCGCTGTTACAGGAAAATGGGCTGAGAAAAATAAAGAAATGCTACTTAAAATGCAGGAAAAAGGTCATGAAATTGCAAACCATGGATACCAACATATAAACTATGATACCCTATCTTATGATGAAAATTTGAATGAAATAAAAAAATCACAACAAATAATAGATGATGCTACTAAAAAAGAAAGCAAGTTTTTTCAAGCACCATCTGGAGCATTTTGCGATGAAACCGTAAAGGCAGCTAATGACTTAGGATATATATGTTATAAATGGGATGTAGACACTATAGATTGGATGGACAAGGATAATCCAGAAAAAATAATAGAAAGAATAAAAAAGAAAGATATAAAAGATGGAAGTATAGTTTTGATGCATCCAACAAAGGCTACAACTATGTGTTTAGATGATATAATTTCAATTATAAGAATAAAAGGTTATGTTCCAGGAAGATTAAGTGATGTATTTTCTGTGTAATAATTTTCACTTGTGTAAATTAAATGTGTACACTATAATAAATACATATATAATTTTCAATATTTAAACAATTGGAGGACAGTATGTACAAATGTCAGACCTTGAAAAATGGACTTACTATAATTGGAGAGGAAATACCATACTTAAAATCAATATCATTAGGTGTTTGGGTAAAAGCTGGCTCAATTATGGAGACAAAAGAAAATAGCGGAGTATCTCATTTTATAGAACATATGCTATTTAAAGGAACAACAAATAGAACATCAAAAGAATTAGCAAGAGAAATAGATAATTTAGGCGGAGTCATAAATGCATTTACAAGCAAAGAATGTACATGCTTTTATGTCAAATTACTAGATGAACACATAGAAATAGGAATAGATGTACTTAGCGATATGATACTTAATTCTAAGTTTGATGAAAAAGATATCGCAAAAGAAAAATCTGTAATATTGGAAGAATTAAAAATGTATGAAGATTCTCCAGATGATTTAGTTTACGATTTGCTACTTGAAAATATTTATAAAGACCATAGTCTAGGAATGAATATTTTAGGTGATAGATATACTTTAAAAAACTTTAAAAGAGAAAATATTTTAGATTACTACAATAAATATTATGTGCCAAACAATTCAATAATATCTATTTGTGGTAATTTTAAATTTGAAGACATTGTAAAGCAAATTGAAGAAAAATTCGCAACTTGGGAATCAAAACCAGCCGATACACAAGTTACAAAGCCAAAATTCAATCCTTGTATCGTTAAAAAGAATAAGGATATAGAACAAGTAAACTTAGCGATTAATTTAGATGCTATACCTATGATAAATGATAGAGAAGTTTATGCTTTATCAGTAGTAAATAATGTTTTTGGAGGAAGCATAAGCTCAAGATTATTTCAAAAGATACGTGAAGAAAAAGGATTAGCTTATTCTATATATTCATCACAAACTCTATATCAAAATTGTGGAGAATTGGGGATATTTGCAAGTACTAGTACTGAAAATATAGAAGAAGTATATAAGTTAATATTAGAAGAAATAGAACTAATTAGAAAAGAATATATTTCACCACAAGAGATACATGAAAGTAAAGAACAACTAAAAGGAAGTTATATGCTAGATCTTGAAAGTACTAGCAGCAGAATGATGTCAAATGGAAAAAGTCTACTTATGAGAAATAAAGTAGATGATGAACAAGATATTATAGATTATATAAATCAAGTAGAGTATGATGATGTAGTTGAAATAATTAAAAAGGTATTTAATACAGAAAACTTAGGTGTTTGTATAGTAGGTAAAGACGTAGAAAACATAAATTTATAAATCTTGACAATATTAAACTTGAAATGAAAATTTCTTATATTGGAGGGATATTTATGTATTTATCTGAAATAGCAGGTAAAGAAATTGTAAATTTAGTTACAGGAGAAAGATTAGGGGTAGTCGGCGAATGTGATATCGTAATAGATGAAGCTACAGGAAATATTTTAGCTTTATCAATACCAAGAGAAAGAGGATTTTTAGGTCTTAGAAAAGACAAAGAAGTATTAGAAGTGCCTTGGAGAAATGTTAGAAAGATTGGAAATGATATGATAATAATAGAATATGAAGGAATATATTAGGAGGGCAATATGGAGGTTTTAGTACAAAAGTTTGGTGGTACATCAGTAGCATCATATGAAAAGATGAAAGAAGTATGTAAGATAATAGAATCACATAAAGAAAAATACAAAGATATAGCAGTTGTAGTTTCAGCTATGGGGAGAAAAGGGGCTCCATACGCTACAGATACACTTATAAGCATGTGTACTAATATAAATGATAGACCAACAAAAAGGGAACTTGATATGATAATGTCATGTGGAGAAATTATATCAGGAACAATACTTGCAACTATGTTAGATTCAATGGGAATACCAGCGACATTTTTAACTGGTACCCAAGCAGGTATAATAACTACAAAAGCATTTTCAAATGCTAAAATAAAAAAAATAAACCCTAAAAAAATTCAAAGAGAATTAGCTGATGGAAAAGTAGTAATTATAGCAGGATTCCAAGGTGGAACAGAAGACGGAGAAATTACTACTTTAGGTAGAGGGGGTTCTGATACATCAGCAGTGGCAATAGGGAAAGCTTTAGGAAGTGATTTAGTTCAAATTTATACAGATGTAGATGGTATAATGACAGCAGACCCAAGAATAGAACCAGATGCTAAAGTATTAAAATATGTAGATTATGATGAGGTATTCCAAATGGCAGAAAAAGGGGCAAAAGTTATACATCCAAGGGCAGTAGAGTTAGCAAAAAATGCAGATATAATACTTCAAATAAAAAATACTTATAATCCTAATTTTGAAGGAACAAAAATCGGTCCTGCTAATGTACTAAAAGATGTATATGAAGATAGTTCAAAAGTTAAATTTATGAGTGCGGTTGCTCACAAAGATAAAATAGCACAAGTTAAAGTTATAGCTACAGAAGATGTTTTTTCTAATATATTAAATGAAATGGAAGATAGACATATAAATATGGATATGATAAACTTCTTCACAGAAAAAAAGGCATTTGCACTTGATGTAAGCAATATAGAAGAAGTTGAAAATATATTAAAAAGATATAATGTAGAGTATGAAATAAAATCAGATTGTGCAAAGGTAACATTAATAGGAAATAAAGTTACTGAAACACCAGGTGTTATAGCAAAAATTATGAGAGCTTTAAATGCTGAAAATGTAACTTTACTTCAATCTTCAGATTCATACAATTCATTATCTTGTCTTGTAGATGAAAAAGATATGGTAACAACAGTTCATGTTATACATAATGCTTTTTCTGTTTAATAAAAGTACAAAAATACATAATAAAAATAGCAATAGGCTTATCTTATTTGAGATAAGCCTATTTTGATATTTGAAGATTTACTTTCTTATAATAAAATATTCTATTTTGGACAAAATATTTCTGTATAATAATTATCACAATAAATATATAAATTTATAAGCTATATCAGAACATTTGTGAATTAAAGTTATAGAATATAAGGGGTGAAAATATGTCAACAAATGAAAATTCTCAAAATCGTTTCATGAATTTATGTGATTGGAACTTTTCAGATGCAAATGATGTAAATTTATGTAACTTAGGTCTAGGTAATAATCAAAATCAAGGCCTAGATAATTTACAAAGTAAAGTACAAAATCCAAATACTATAGATGATCCAAAACAAGAGCCAGATAAAACTCCAAAAGAAGGTCATGGAAATTTAATAGGTTCTTCTAGGAAAAAAACAAAAAATAGTCAAACAAATAAGGTTGAAATGCCACAAGACAATGATGAAGAACCTAATAATAAAGAAAAACAAGTTATACAAAATATAAAAGAATTGGGGACAGATAAAGTACCAACTAAAGAAGATAAAACAATTCAGTGTATAACTATAATAGGTGAAATAGAGGGCCATTTTATGGGAAACCCTCAAAAGAAAGCAACTAAATACGAACATATTATACCTTTGCTTTACTCAATCGAAGAAGATCCAGAAATAAAAGGAATATTAATAATACTAAATACAGTGGGAGGAGATGTTGAAGCAGGTCTTGCTATGGCTGAATTAATAAATAGTATCTCTAAAAAAGTCGTCACATTAGTATTAGGTGGAAGTCATTCAATAGGAGTGCCCCTTGCAACAGCTGGTGATTATTCATTTATAGCACCTAGTGCAACAATGATAGTACATCCAGTTAGAACAAATGGATTAGTAATAGGTGTTAATGAAACTTTTGAATATTTCAAAAAAATGCAGGAAAGAATCAATGATTTTATAATTAGAACATCTGATATAACAGATGAAGAGTTGACTAAGCTTATGCATGCAAGAGATGATTTAGTTAGCGATGTAGGTAGTGTTTTAATAGGAAAAGAAGCAGTAGATTGTGGACTTATAAATGAAGTAGGAGGTCTTAAAGAATCTCTTACAAAACTTAAAGAATTAATAAAGGAAGATAACAATTAAAGAAACAACTTAAATCTCCTGTGTTTAAATACTACAATTTATGATATAATATTAAAATACAATAAAGTGTTAGTGTTTATACATTAACACTTTTTGCTGTGAATATGAAACATTCACAATATTTAATATCCTTAAAATAAGAGGTGAGATTGGTGGCAAAAAAGAAAAAGCAAGGTAAATATTCAAAACAGAAAACAGCAAATATGAATATTGGATCAGAGTATAGTAATTTAATAACAATATTTATAGGTATCTTTTTATTATACAGTTTAAATTCAAGTTCTATGGGGCTTATAGGAAGTATAACTCAAGAAGTGTTTAAAGGATTATTTGGTGCTTTGGCAATGTTAATACCTATACTTGTTATTTTAACAGGAATTTTAGGATTCTTTGATAATAATGAATATATATTCAGATTGAGAAAAAGCAAGGTATATTACATAGCGATAATATTTATATTTATTTTTTATGGTCTTTTAAATTCAAATCTTATACCAGTTGATAATCCACTAAGACCAGAAATGATAAGCTCAATTATGAGAGTTGGTGTAGAAGATGGAGGAATTGGTCTTATTACATCTATAATTGCTTATTTTATAAAATCAATATTTGGAATTACTGGTGGTTGGTTGATAAGTTTATTTGCATTATTTTTAAGCATTTTATTTGTATTTAACATATCAATCAAAGACATAGCATTTAGTATAAAAAATAAATCTATGAATGCTAAAAATGAAAATCTGACTTTTAAAGATGTTATTAGTAATTTAAAAAAATCAGCATTAGATATAATAACTGATGAAGTTGATGATACTACTATGGTTGATGAAAAGACAGGTTTCTTTAAAAAATTAGCACATAAGCAAAATCAACAAAGTAATAAAGAAATAGATAATACAGCGGATTATGAAAATACAGGTTCTGATGACTATGATGATGAAAGAACTGTAAAAATTGTAGGATTTAATCAAGCAGAAGATGATGTATTAGAAATATTAGAAGGTACACAAACTATGGAACCTGTAGATAATGGTTTAAAAGAATTAAATGACCTTATAAAAAATGAATCTAATAGTAGCATGCAAAATGACTTAGAGTCTACTAATAATTTTGACAAATCTGTATTTGATAAAACAGTTGATTTAAATAATAAAAGTGATTTAGAGCAACTTCATTTTAATTTACCTACAGATTCAAAAGAAGGGGAAAGTTTAAATACGACATCTAATTATAAAAAACCTTCTATAGACTGTCTTAAAAATTATAATGGGTCAAAAAACGCATACAAAGAACAAAATAAGAGTAAACAAGTAATAAATACTCTTAAAAACTTCAATATTGAAATACAAGATTGTAATGCTACTTTTGGACCTACTATAACTAGATATGAAGTTTCTCCAAAACCGGGGACAAAAGTAAGTAAAATAGTAAATCTATCAGATGACTTAGCGCTTAGTTTAGCTGCTAGAAGTATAAGAATAGAAGCTCCAGTCCCAGGAAAATCTGTAATAGGAATAGAAGTTCCAAATGATAAACCACAAATTGTAGGGCTTAGAGAAGTAATAACTAGCAATGAGTTTATAAATGATTCATCTAGTTTGGCTGTAGGTCTTGGTAAAGAAATAAGTGGTAAACCGCTTATAGCTGACTTAGCTAAAATGCCACATTTATTAATAGCAGGGGCAACTGGTGCAGGAAAAAGTGTTTGCGTAAATACAATAATAACATCTTTACTATATAAATCATCACCAGAAGAAGTAAAACTTCTTTTAATAGATCCAAAAGTAGTAGAGCTTGCGCATTATAATGGAATACCTCACTTACTATCACCAGTAGTTACTGATCCTAAAAAAGCATCAAATGCTTTAAATTGGGCAGTTAATGAAATGAACAAAAGATATCAACTATTTGCAGAAAATGGAGTTAAAGATATCACAGGTTATAACAGAAAATGTGAACAAAAAATGTACAAAATAGTTATAATAATAGATGAGTTAGCTGATTTAATGATGGCATGCGGAAATGAAGTTGAAGACTATATATGTAGGCTTGCACAAATGGCAAGAGCTGCTGGTATGCATTTAATTATAGCAACACAAAGACCTTCTGTTGATGTAATTACAGGTATAATTAAGGCAAATATACCTTCAAGAATAGCATTTGCGGTATCTTCACAAACTGACTCTAGAACAATTTTAGATATGGGTGGAGCAGAAAAACTTCTTGGAAAAGGAGACATGCTTTATTATCCTTTAGGTGCTGCTAAACCAGTCAGAATACAAGGGGCGTTTATATCTGAGGAAGAATCAGAAAAAGTAATAGATGAAATAAAATCTCAAGAACAAGAGGAAGTAAAATACGAAGAAGAAATAATAGAAACAATATCTAAACCAGTTGCTGTAAAAGACAACGATGTAGATGAATTTTTAGAAGAAGCTATAGAATTTGTAGTTTCAAATAACCAAGGTTCAGCATCAATGCTTCAAAGAAAATTCAAAATAGGATTTAATAGAGCGGCAAGACTTATAGATTCTATGGAAGAAAGAGGTATAGTTGGACCAAGCGAAGGAAGTAAACCTCGTAAAGTTTTAATAACAAAAGAAGAATTAGAAAATTTAAAAAGAGAAAGTTAAATAAGGAGCACGTAATTTATGTTAAAAATAGCATTAGAATCTCTAGGATGTTCGAAAAACCTAGTGGATGCAGAAATAATGATGGGTATATTAAATGAGAAAGGATACAAATTAACTGGTAGTTTTGAAGATGCTGATGTAATACTTGTAAATACTTGTGGTTTTATAGAATCAGCTAAACAAGAATCAATCCAAACAATACTTGAGTTTGCACAACTTAAAGAAACTGGAAACTTAAAGTTATTAATAGTTACAGGATGTCTAGCTCAAAGATATGCAGACGAATTAAAAGAAGAAATACCAGAAATAGATGCTATAGTAGGTACTGGTAGTTATCAAAATATAGATGAAATATTAGCAGAGCTTAGTGAAAAACATCAAATAGTAAGCTTAAATAATATAGAGTTTGCATATGATGAAAACTTACCAAGATATGTATCAACTCCAAGCCACATGGCTTACTTAAAAATAGGTGAGGGATGCGATAATAAATGTACTTACTGTATAATACCTAAATTAAGAGGAAAATACAGAAGTAGAAAGATGGAAGATATAATAGCAGAAGCTAAAAATCTTGCAGAAAGAGGAGTTAAAGAATTAGTAGTAATAGCTCAAGATACTACTAAATATGGTCTAGATTTATATGGAGAAGAAAGATTAGCGGACTTATTAGAAGAATTAGCTCAAATAGAAGGATTAAAATGGATTAGAGTTATGTATTCTTATCCAGAATCAATAACTGAAGACCTAGTAAAAGTAATCAAAAAATACGATAATATATGTAACTACTTTGATATGCCAATACAACATGCTAGCAACAGAGTATTAAAATTAATGAACAGAAAAACTACTAAAGAAGATATATTATCTAAAATAAATATGATAAGAAGTCATATACCAGATGCTACTTTAAGAACTAGTATAATAGTAGGTTTCCCTGGTGAAACTGAACAAGACTTCGAAGAGCTTTCAGAATTTATAAAAGAAGCTCAATTTGATAAATTAGGAGTGTTTACTTATTCTAGAGAGGAAGATACTCCAGCAGATAAACTTCCAAATCATCTTGATGAAGAGACAAAAATTGAAAGACAAGAAAGATTAATGATGATTCAACAAGGAATCTCAGAAGAAAAGAATAATAATAAAGTAGGGAACAAATATGAGGTATTAGTTGAAGAACAAATAGAAGACAACGTGTATGTAGGTAGAACAATATACGATGCAGAAGAAATTGATGCAGTAGTATATGTTAAATCTATAAGAAATCTTCAAGTAGGGGAATTTGTAAATGTGATTATAACTGATGCTTTAGAGTATGATCTAATGGGGGTAATAGAAGATGAATTTACCAAATAAGTTGACATTGCTTAGAATATGTCTTATACCAGTATTTGTGATACTTATGCTATCACAAATTAACAATTTCTTTTTAATTTCATGCATAGTATTTATACTAGCATCTATAACTGACTTCTTAGATGGAAGAATAGCTAGAAAACATAATCTAGTTACTGATTTTGGAAAGTTTATGGATCCATTAGCAGACAAATTATTAGTATTATCTGCTTTAATATGCATGATAGAATATGATTTAGTTGCTGGTTGGATGGTAATAATAATCGTAGCAAGAGAACTTACAGTAAGTATTTTAAGAGCAATTGCTGCTGACAATGGAAAAGTAATAGCTGCAAGCGGTGGTGGAAAAATAAAAACAACAAGCCAAATGATAGCTATAATACTACTATTAATAGGCGCTAATTACTCAAATGAAACTATAGTACTTGTTGGTACAATAGCAATGTATATTGCTACAATATTTACACTTTATTCAGGAATAGATTATTTATACAAAAATAAAGAACTATTTATGAATAGCAAATAAAACAAATTTAAAGGAGTTGCCTACTTTTATATAAAAATAAAAAAAGTAGGCAACTCCTTTTTATATAATAAATAAAATAAGAACTTGAAATTAAATATTTTATGATGCTAAAGGTATAATATTTTAAAGATTTGTTTATAAAATAAATATAAAATAAAAAAATACATAAGCTAAAGAGTACAAAAATAATTAGTTAATCACATTGACGGAAAAATATTTATAAGTTATAATGAATATACAAACGAACAAATGTTTGTTTTTATAAATTAGTATATGGAGGAATAAATAATTATGACTATAGAAAAAGAAAAATTAGACGCGTTAAATCACGTCTTAGGAAAAATAGAAAAAGATTTTGGTAAAGGTTCAATAATGAAATTAGGTGAAGCTTCATCTATGGTAGTTGATTCTATATCAACAGGTTCGATAGGATTAGATATAGCAGTAGGTATAGGTGGACTTCCAAGAGGTAGAATAGTTGAAATATATGGACCAGAATCTTCAGGTAAAACAACTGTAGCACTTCACACTGTTGCAGAAGCTCAAAAAAATGGCGGGATAGCAGCTTTCATAGATGCTGAACATGCTCTAGATCCAGTATATGCAAAAGCATTAGGTGTAGATGTTGACAATCTTATAATATCTCAACCAGACACAGGTGAACAAGCTTTAGAAATAACTGAAGCATTAATAAGAAGTGGTGCAATAGACATAATCGTAATAGACTCAGTTGCTGCATTAGTTCCAAAAGCAGAAATTGAAGGAGATATGGGTGATTCACACGTAGGTTTACAAGCAAGACTAATGTCTCAAGCACTTAGAAAATTAACAGGTTCAATTAAAAAATCAAATTGTGTTGCAATATTTATAAACCAACTTAGAGAAAAAGTAGGTATAATGTTTGGGAACCCAGAAACTACTACTGGTGGACGTGCCCTTAAGTTCTACTCTTCAGTTAGATTAGATGTAAGAAAAATAGATACAATAAAACAAGGTGATAAAATTCTAGGAAGTAGAACTAGGGTTAAAGTAGTAAAAAATAAAGTTGCTCCACCTTTCAAACAAGCTGAATTCGACATAATGTACGGAGAAGGTATATCAAAAATAGGTGACTTATTAGATATAGCAGCTAACGTAGATATAGTTAAAAAATCAGGTTCTTGGTATAACTATCAAGATATAAAATTAGGTCAAGGTAGAGAAAATGTTAAGAAATTTTTAGCTGACAATATGGACTTAACAAATGAAATAGAAGAAAAAGTAAGAAAATATTATAAATTAGGTGCAGAATATAGAGATATAGAAGAAGATGAATTTGATGAAAACATGCAAGATTCAAATGATGTTACAGGTGAATAATAATTGTTATAAACCTCCTATTAACTTGACACAAGCTAGAAAAAATTATAAAATTAAATGAGGTAAAGTATTCTAATTTAATATAATTTTTTGTTGCCAGTTAAAAATATTACTATCAATTTTTAATTGGCAATTGGGTATCTAGATTTATAGATAACCTAAATAGCAGTATTCCAAGATTATAAATGTAATACTTATCATATTAAAAAATGTTAGCTTTTTATATTAAAAAGTATATAGTTAACCTAAATAAATGTGAAAATAAGGAGTAATATTGAATTTTGGGATTAAATAACAAAGGAGGTGGATGTCATAGTAACAGCAATTATAGCAGCAGTAGTTGGTTTGGCTATAGGAATTGTAGCTGGATATTTTACAAGAAAAAATATATCAGAAGCAAAAATTGGCGAAGCAGATAGCTTAGCTAAAAATATAATAGATCAAGCAAACAAAGATGCAGAAACAATCAAAAAAGAAAAACTTTTAGAAGCAAAAGAAGAAATTCATAAATTTAGAAGTGATGCTGAAAAAGAAAATAGAGAAAGAAGAAATGAATTACAAAAATATGAAAGAAGAGTAATTCAAAAAGAAGAATCTCTAGATAGAAAACAACAAAGTATGGAAAATAAAGAATCTAATTTAAATCAAAAGTTAAGAGCTGTAGATGAAAAACAAAAAGAAGTCGAAGCTATAAAAGTAAAACAACTTGAAAAATTAGAGGATATATCAGGAATTACTAGTGAAAAAGCAAAAGACATAATACTAAGTAATGCTGAAAAAGAAGTAAGACATGAAATGTCAATAATGATTAAAGAAATTGAAACTCAAGCAAAAGAAGATGCAGAAAAGAAATCGAGAGAGATAATTGGGTATGCAATTCAAAAATGTGCAGCAGACCATGTTGCAGAAACTACAGTAACAGTAGTTAATCTACCAAATGATGAAATGAAGGGTAGAATAATAGGAAGAGAAGGAAGAAATATTAGAACTTTAGAAACTTTAACAGGTATTGATCTAATAATAGATGATACTCCTGAAGCAGTAATATTATCAGGCTTTGATCCTATTAGAAGGGAAATCGCTAGAATAGCACTAGAAAAACTAATATCTGATGGAAGAATCCATCCAGCAAGAATAGAAGAAATGGTTGAAAAAGCTAAAAAGGAAGTAGATAACATTATAAAAGAATATGGTGAACAAGCCATATTTGAAACAGGTGTTCACAGCCTACATCCTGAATTAGTTAAATTATTAGGTAGACTTAACTATAGAACAAGTTATGGACAAAATGTTTTAAAACACTCTATAGAGGTTGCTCATATAGCTGGTATTATGGCAGCTGAAATAGGTGCTGATATTAAATTAGCCAAAAGAGCTGGTTTACTTCACGATATAGGTAAAGCAGTTGACCATGAAATGGAAGGTACACACGTAGAAATAGGTATGGATTTACTTAGAAGATATAAAGAATCTAAAGATGTAATACATGCTATGAGTACTCATCATGGAGATTATGAGCCTCAAACAGTTGAAGCAGTACTAGTAACAGCAGCAGATGCAATATCAGCAGCAAGACCAGGTGCTAGAAGAGAAACATTAGAAGCATATATTAAGAGATTAGAAAAACTTGAAGAAATTGCAAACTCATATGATGGAGTAGATAAATCTTTTGCAATTCAAGCTGGTAGAGAAATCAGAATAATGGTTAAACCAGAAAAAATTAACGATGAAGAAATTCATCTATTAGCTAGAGATATAACTAAAAAGATCGAGGATGAACTTGAATATCCAGGTCAAATAAAAGTTAGTATAATCAGAGAAACAAGAGCTGTAGAATATGCAAAATAATAATTAAAAATAGCCTCTCTTGAATTACTTCAAGAGAGGTTTTTTGTATAGAAATCTATTTATGGTAAATTATATATTTAAATGATATAATTTAAATATATATAAAAACTCTGACATAAAGATATTAAATTCTGGAGTAATTTTACAAAAAGAAGGAGAGGAGGCTTACTATGAGTCAATTTATAACTATTAACTCTCAATTAGATGCATTAAGAATGAAAGAATTTGAAAAAAAATTCTATGAAAAGATATCTGATGATGCAAAAATAGTACCAAAGGTAACGCCTTTTAAGGGAATAAATACGGATTTAATGTATATTAAAAATAATAAAATATTATTTGTGAAATTCATGGATACTTCAGAAGAATTATTTTCAATATTAGACGAGGAACTAATTGAAGTAATGAATGAAGAATTTAACTTACTTAGACTAAAAATGGCACAACATCACAGTAATATTTCTTATAATTTTGTATATATAATGCCTTATGTAGAGATTTATGATGAATATGAATTTAAAGAATTTGTAGATAATAATATAATTGATAAGAACAGATTAAACAAAATTATAGATAGAGATATATCTATAGACGATTATTTAAAAAATGAAAACAATGAAATTGAGTTAAATATGTATATTTTAGATATATGTCCTGAATACTATACTTTAAATAATGAAATACATATAAATAAAGATTTTAAGAAAATTACATTTGTAAATGATGATTACGAATATAGTGCAACTATGTTAGAAAAAAATCAACTTATTAACTCTTTATCGATTAACTATGGAAATAATATATTTAAAGGTGGTTGTGGTACGGGGAAAACAACTATTATGCTATCTAGAGCAATTAAATTAGCACGTGTATACCCCCAACATAGATTTATTATATTTGTATCTTCAAAAAAATTATGCAATCAATTAAAAGAAGAAATTGATATTTTATACAAGGAGAATTCAAATTTAGAAGTTCATACTTTATCTTCATTTTTATTTAAATTAGCAAAGAAATTTGACTTAATAGCTGATTATAGAATGTTTAAGCAAGATTATGAAAAATATCTTAATAACTTAATTAAGCAAGCTAGAAATGTTATAAAAAACAAAAATATGTTTAAAGGGATATTTATAGATGAAGCAGAAGCTTTTAAATATGAAGAAATTAGTTTTATTTCAGAATTTCTTTATAAAACTAAAAATATATTTGATATATACTACTGTGAGGCTTTAAATATAACTAATGATTTAAATATATTTAAAAATAGACAAAATCTAGAACCAAGTCAGACTATTTATTTAGATATAAATTATAGACAAAGTAAAAATTTAGTTGAATTTGTAAATAGATTCTGTGAAAATTCAAATGATTACATTAAAAGTTTGAGACCTTCTATAGACAAGGACATATATAGATTAACCCAACCAATTCATAAAAAAGGTAAAGATCCTGAAATAATAAAAGTAAGTGATTTAGAAGAACAGATAGAATCTATATTATGGGAAATTGATTTTTTAATTAATAAAAAGGGACTTGATTATTCAGATATTGCTATAGTATATCCTTATAACAAGAAAAAATTAAAAAATGGAAAGACAATTTATTTCCAATATATTTTAAGAAAGGCTCTAGAAGAAGCTAAAATTCCTTATATGATAGCTGAAGATGAAATAACAAAAATAACAAAAAAAGTGGGAATAACAATTTCAAATATATATGGAATAAAAAACTTAGAATATAAAGCAGTAATTTTTTGTGAATTAGAAATGTTATATAATCAAACGATAGGTGATACAAAACAAGATTATCAAATAAATGATTTTGTAGGAGATTTAAATAAAATATATTTAGCTATGAATATACCTACAGAATATTTAAAAATTATAACTACATTTAATGAAGATTCAAGCGAAATAATAAAAATTCTAATAAAATCTAGGAAATAATAATAATTTAATTATATAAAATATAACTCGAAAAAATCGCTTTAATCATGAAAATGGTAAAGTGATTTTTTAGTTTAAGAATAAACTTAATATTGGGAAGGATAGAAGATATGGATGAAACAAAAATACTTACAAAGCAAGAATTAAAATTATTTGATGAATTTTCAATAAGTTTCAATCCCAAAACAAAAAGGGACTATTTATTGAAAATAATATACTTTAAAAAATTTATAGAAGGCGAATATTTACTTGAAGTAGATAAAGAAGATTGCAGTAAATTTATTGAAGAAGTAAAAGAAAAATACGCAAAATCTACAAGTGAAAAAATATATAGTTATTTACATAGTTTTTATTCATTTTTACATAGAAATAAATACATAGAGATAAATCCATTTAGTTTTGTAGAAAAACCTTTAGTTACTAGAGAAAAAGGAAAAGATGATGTACTTAGCATTCAGGAAATAAATCAACTTGTAGATTCACTATACAAGTTAAATGCAAGGGATAGACTTATAATGGTATTTTTAACTACTACAGGATGTATGCTAAATGAACTTGTAGAGGTTAAGTGGAAAGACTTAATAGTAGATGATGAGGACAATTACTATGTAAGATTAGGAAAAGGAAAAAAAGAAAGAATAGTTAAATTACACCCATATTGCTTTAAACTTATAGAAGACTATAGATATCATTCGGGATTAAGTGAAATAATATTACCAACTGATGATTTTATATTTACGACACAAAAAAGTAATTCTATAACTGATAGGAATGTTAGAATAATAGTAAAAAAAGCATTTGACTTAGCTGGATTAAAAAACTATTCAGCAAAAGATTTAAGACATTCTTATGCCGCAATAAGTTTGATGTTAGGTGCAGATAAAGAGGACATTCAAAAACAACTTGGATGGAGCGATAAATATTATGCAATAAGATATAAACATGTAATCGATTTTGTTGATAGTGAGAGTATAGACTATATGATGCAAAAAGATAATATGAATATAAATAAAAAATAATAATAAGACCGCAAAAAGACAATAATATTACTGAAAATTAATTATATTTATATATAGAAAACTATAATAAATTAGAACAAATTAAAAAAAAGTATTGTTATAGTTCGTGAAATTATATATAATTATGATGTTGAAAAGAAATAAATTAAGGACGGTGTGCAAATATGGATAATAAATATAGTACATACTCAAACCCTCTTACTGAAAGATATTGCAGTAAAGATATGAGTTATATATTCTCTCCACAATTTAAATTCTCTACATGGAGAAAATTATGGATAGCTCTAGCAGAGGGTGAAAAAGAACTTGGAATAAATATAACAGACGAACAAATAGAAGAGTTAAAAGCTCACGTAGATGATATAAATTTCGACGATGCTAAAAGAATCGAAAGAGAAGTAAGACACGACGTTATGAGTCACGTTCAAGCTTATGGTCTTCAATGTCCAAAAGCAAAAGGAATAATACATTTAGGTGCTACTTCAGCTTATGTTGGAGATAATACAGATGTAATACAAATGAACGAAGCTTTAAAATTAATAAGAATTAAATTAGTAAACTTAATAAACAATTTAAAACAATTTGCTCTTAAAAATAAAGATATAGCTACTTTAGGATTTACTCATTTCCAAGCTGCTCAGCTTACAACAGTTGGAAAAAGAGCGACTCTATGGGCTCAAGATTTAATAATAGATTTAGAAGACTTAAACTACAGATTAGAAAATATGAAACTTAGAGGAGTTAAAGGTACAACTGGGACTCAAGCTAGTTTCGTAGCTCTATTTGAAGGTGACAGCGCTAAAATAAAACAATTAGATAAAATAGTATGTAATAAAATGGGATTTGAATCTTCTTATGCTGTAAGTGGACAAACATACACTAGAAAATTAGATTCTCAAGTTTTAAACGTACTAGCAGGAATAGCTCAAAGTATGCATAAAATGACGAATGATATAAGATTACTTCAACATCTTAAAGAATTAGAAGAACCATTTGAAAAGAAACAAATAGGTTCGTCTGCAATGGCATATAAGAGAAATCCAATGAGAAGTGAAAGAATATCATCACTTTCTAAATTTATAATAGCAGAATCTATTTCTCCAGCTATGGTAGAAGCTACTCAATGGCTAGAAAGAAGTTTAGATGACTCTGCTAATAAGAGACTTTCAATACCACAAGCATTTATGGCAGCAGATGCTATACTTGAAATAGGTATAAATGTAACAGATGGTCTTGTAGTTTATGAAAGCATGATAAATAAACATATAAATGAAGAACTACCATTTATGGCGACTGAAAATATATTAATGGAAGCTGTAAAAAGAGGTGGAGATAGACAAGAGCTACATGAAGAAATAAGAGAATTATCTATGAAAGCGGCTTATAGAGTTAAACACGAAGGTTTAAACAATAACTTAATAGATTTAATCCTAGAATCTGACAAATTCAACATGTTAAAAAGAGAAGAAATATCAGATATACTAGATCCTATGAAATTCGTAGGTAGAGCTCCAGAACAAGTAGTGGAATTTGTAGAAGAATACTTAGACCCAGCTATAGAACCATTTAAAGAATATCTTGGCGATGTAGATGTAGACTTAAAAGTTTAATTATTAAAAAACATATATAAATAACTTCTAAAAACTCCTAGAAATATCATATTTCTAGGAGTTTTTTAGACAATTAATTTAAAAATATAATAAAATTAAAAATATTGATAAAAATATCCTTAAAAATGTTGTACTAAAAATAACTTTAGTGTAAAATATACAAAGAAAATAAAATAACAGCAATCTGAGGTGATCAAATGAAATGTATAGTAACTGATACGATAAGTTTTTTATCAAACACATTTCCAAAAATTTATTCTAGTTTATACTTAAACTATTTAAAACAATATTCTGGTTTATATGATGTAAACAAAACTCAATTAAGAGCATTAGTATTTATGAGAAACTACGGCGAAATAAGCATGACAGAATTATGTGCTAAGTTAAATATAGAAAAAGGTAGTTTAACTAGTATGATAGATGACTTAAGTAAAAAGGGATATGTTTATAGGGAAAAAAATCTTAAAGACAGAAGAAAATATATGATAGTTATAACTGAAGAAGGTAAGCAAATAGCTGCTGATTTTACAGAAAAACTAAGCAATGATTTAGAAGAGAAATTCTTTAAGTTAAATAGTGAAGATAGAGAAAAATATCTAGATGCTATAGAAACTTTAGAGACTTTATTAAATAAAAGTGAATTAAACTAATAAATTAAAGGGGATATGATAACGTATCCCCTTTAATAATTTTAAACTTTTATCTTAAATTTATTAGACTTAAGCATTTGCCATAGCAGCTTTATATGCTTTTAAACCTTCAGCTAATAATTTTCCAGCTACTTTAAGGTCTTCTTCTTTTAATATGTAAGCAAGTCTTACTTCATCACGTCCAAGACCTGGTGTAGCATAAAATCCTTCAGCTGGAGTAGCCATTACTGTAGCATTATCCATACGGAAATCAGTTAACATCCATTTTACAAAATCTTCAGCATTGTCAACTGGAAGTTTAGCAACTATATAGAAAGCACCCATTGGTTTTTTACATATAACGCCATCAACTTTCATTAATTCATTATATAGTGTGTCTCTTCTCTTACAATACTCTTCATTTACTTCTTTTAAGTAAGAAGCTGGAGTTTCATTAAATAAAGCAGCAGCACCTAATTGTTCTATAGTAGCTATACAAAGTCTACCTTGGCATAGTTTCATTATTTCCCCTATTAATTCAGCATTTTTACAAGCTATAGAACCTATTCTAGCGCCACAAGCACTATATCTCTTAGATACAGAGTCAATTATTACACATCTATCTTCTATTTCTTTTACATTACCAAAGCTAGTGTAGTCAAGACCTTCATATATAAATTCTCTATAAACTTCATCAGCAATTATCCATAAATCATATTCTTTAGCTATTTCAGCTAACATATAAACTTCTTCTTTAGTATAAACACAACCAGTTGGATTACCTGGGTTAGATACTAATATACCTTTAGTTTTATCATCTATCTTAGATACAATTTCTTCTTTTGGTGGAAGGTGGAAACCATCTTCAGCTTTAGTAGTTATAGGTTTAACCTCCATATTTATTGATTGTCCAAATCCATTGTAGTTAGTGTAGAAAGGTTCAGGTATTAAGATATTATCTCCAGGATCACATATAGCCATAAATGTGAATAATAGAGCTTCACTACCACCATTAGTTACTAAGAAATCATCTTTAGAAAAATGCATATCATAAGTTTCATAATATTTTTGTAATGCTTCTATTAATTCAGGAAGACCTTGAGATCCGGCATATTCAAGAACAGGTTCATTAAAATTTTTAACTGCCTTAAAGAAACAATCTGGAGTTTTTATATCGGGTTGTCCTATATTTAAATGATAAACTTTAACACCGTCTGCTTTAGCTTGAGCAGCGAATGGAGCAAGTTTTCTGATTGGAGAAGCTTGCATAGATTTTAATCTTTTAGAAAATTTCATAAGAGAATACCCCCTTGTATATTAAAAAATATAATTAGATTTATATATGTTAATCTATTAATATATTAGCATAATTTGGAATAAAAATCATGGTTTTGAATAAAGTAAAAATCGCATTAAATTACAAAAAAATATAAATGCTTACAAAGAGGAGATTATAATATAATAATTTATTAAATATAAATAAAATTAATAAAATTCTAAAAATATTTAATTTAAGAAGATATAACGTAAAATTTTATAATAATAATATATATTTTTATATAAATATATATTATTATTTATAACGTATAGGAAACTATAATTAGTTTTATCACTTGGCAAAGTAAGTACGATACCCTTTTAGATTGTTGATAAATATAATCAATATAATCGCTGTTAATGAGTTTAAAAGAAATCTACATTTTTAAAAATATTTAGGATAAGATTTCTTTACTAAATAAAAAAAGTATATAACTTTAAATTAAAAGTAAAAATAAATTCAAATATATATTTATATAAAAAACAAATAAAAATATATAATTTGTAGAAATAGTATATATATAAAAATAATTATTTATAAAAATTAAAGTTTGAAATGTTTAAAATTATGCTAAAAATATATTAAGAAATTTATATCAAAATATATAGTTAAAAATGATTAATATAGATATAATAAAGAAGAATAAATTATTAAATAAGTAAAATAACAAGAAAAAAGGAGATAACTATGAAATTTATATCATGGAATGTTAATGGAATAAGAGCTTGTGTAACAAAAGGCTTCTTAGACTTTTTTAATGAAGTAGATGCAGATATATTTTGTTTGCAAGAAACTAAACTGCAAGAAGGACAAATAGAATTGGATTTACCAGGATATCATCAATATTGGAATTATGCAGAGAAAAAAGGATATTCAGGTACTGCTATATTTACAAAACAAGAGCCCATATCTGTAAATTATGGTATACAAATAGAAGAACATGATAAAGAAGGAAGGGTAATAACTTTAGAGTTCGAAAATTTCTATTTTGTAACAGTATATACACCTAACTCTCAAAGTGAATTAAAAAGATTAGATTACAGAATGAAGTGGGAAGATGATTTTAGAAAATATTTACTTGATTTAAATTCAAAAAAAGGAGTAGTACTTTGTGGAGATTTAAATGTTGCTCACAAAGAAATAGATTTAAAAAATCCAAAAACAAATAGAAAAAATGCAGGATTTACAGATGAAGAAAGAAATAAATTTACTGAGCTATTAGATAGTGGATTTATAGATACATACAGATATTTTAATCCAAACAAAGAACAAGTATATTCATGGTGGTCTTATAGATTTAAAGCTAGAGAAAAAAATGCAGGATGGAGAATAGATTATTTCTGTACATCAAAAGATTTAGAAAATAACTTAGTAAGTGCAGATATACATACCGAGATATTAGGTTCAGACCATTGTCCAATAGAATTAGTAGTTGATAATTTAAAATAATATTATAATAAGTAAAAAGAAGCTGTTGTATTAGGAATACTTACTAATGCAATAGCTTCTTTTTACTTATTGCATATTTAAATTTATTAATTGCTTTTATTATTTTTTGTGTTAAGTAGAAATTTATTTTTTCTCCCCATATTATAGGCCATATTAATTACTTTTTTTTCTTCTTTGGTAAGATCTCTTTTTAACATAGTTTTAAATTCAGCAAATAACTTATCATAATCGATTTTTAGTTTTTGCTTTTGTTTTTCTTTTTTAGAAAGATTATAAGTATAAGTTTCAGCTTTAATATTTTTATTATTTATTTTTTGAAAAACGAGTGCTGTATAATATGCATCATTTAGCGCATTGTGATACTGTTTATCTTGTTCTAAATCTAATATAGAAATAGCATTTTGTAGCCCAATACATTTGCCTACAGGATTATTAAAAAAACTTGAAGCATGTTGTTGGATATTTATATACATTGTTGGAATATTTTCTAAAGATAAATTATAAAAAAGTATATTTCTATGAAGTTCTTTTAAATCGTTTGTTCCCCAAGTACCGAATATGGCATTTTCTGACCCTATAAATTGTAAAAAGTCTCTATATACATCTTTGAAAGAAGGCGCATTTTTAAGATCACTATTTGTAATACCTGTCATTTTTTTTACAAAAGGATGTATATCTTTATATATTTCAGACTTTATATAACTTGCAAAAGTATCTAGTATATTTAAATTAGAGTCTAATTTAATAGCACCAATTTGTATTATTTCAAATGGACATTTGGCATTTGAAACCGTTTTATTATTAACCCTATCAAAACCCTGGTTAAATTCTAAATCAAAAATTATATAATTCATAATAATTTCTCTCCTAAAATCTGTATAGTTGTATAATATATTTCTGTCGCATATTTCAAAAATTTCATATTTTGAGTAAATAAATTTAGTATTATCAAAATTGGATTTTATATATATTTAATTATAGCATTAAATTAATAAAAAATATGCTTTTAGTATTAATATATGATAAAATTAATTTTTGTCATCATAATAAAATAATTATAAAATAAATAAAATCTGTTGCACAATTTTGTGAAATTTTATATAATAAGTAAAATACTAAATACGAATAAAATATATAAAAAAAAGAAGAAAATACGGATTTATTTGGGGATTATAGGAGGATTATTTTTTTTATGAAAGAACAAATTCATGTGATAGACAAAAGAAAAGTGAGTAATGAAGAATTAAAGCAAATATTATTAGAAAATGAAAATATCAAATTTGTATCTCTTATGGGTGTGGACCTTGGAGGAAATGCAACAGATGAAAAGATTCCTGTAAGTTTATTATTAGATGATGTAGATGATTTTTTAAAATCTGCAATACAAACAGATGGATCAAGTGTTGAACTTCATAATATAGCTACTTTAAATAATGCAAAAGTAGATTTGATGCCAGACCAAGATTGTAAATGGTATGTTGATTATAATCTAGAAAACATAGATCCTAAAACAGGACTTCCTGTAGGTACACTTAAAATACCAGCACTTTTAATACATGACAATAAAAGAGTAGGGTCTAGAGGGATACTTAGAAAAGCACAATCAAACTTTAAAAAATCATTAATAGAAATATTTGCTGAATATCCTAAAATCATAAACAGTATAGGTATTGACAGTGTAAATGATATAGAAGATATAGTTTTAACATCTGCTACTGAATTAGAATTTTGGGTAAATACTCCAGAAGATAAGGCAGATTTAGAGCAATTATCTGTTTCACAAAGTTTAAAAGAACAATACTGGAAAAGAACTCACGGAATAATAAGAACTTGTCTAGAACAATCATTAGAAAAATTAGAAAAAATGGGAATATGTCCAGAAATGGCACATAAAGAAGTTGGTGGAATCGCTAGTTCTATAACTAGAGATGGTAAAACTAAACATGCTATGGAACAACTTGAAATATCTTGGAAATTTGATAATCCAATTCAAGCTGCTGACAATGAAATGGCAGTAAGAGAAGTAGTAGAAGATATATTCTCAATAAATGGTTTAGAGGTTACATTTAAAGCAAAACCAATTCAAGGTGTTGCAGGAAGTGGTGGACACACTCATTTTGGGGTAAGTTTAATACTTAAAGATGGTACATTTAAAAATTTATTTGCACCAAAAGATATGACTAAAGACTACTTAAGTGAAGCTGGTTATGGTGCTTTAATGGGTCTATTACACAATTATGAAGTTATAAATCCAATAGTAACTAATAGTATTGATGGATTTGAAAGACTTGTACCAGGATTTGAAGCTCCAGTTTGTATAGTTACTTCATTAGGACACACTTATGAAACTCCATCAAGAAATAGATCTGTACTTGTAGGGCTTATAAGAGATGCTAAAAAACCTAAATCACTTAGATTTGAACTTAGATCTCCAAACCCACTTTCAAATACATACTTAGTTATGGCAGCTTGTTATCAAGCTATGCTAGACGGTATAAAATTTGCAGCAAAAAGCGGACTAGATACTAAAGCTTTAGAAAAAGAATTATCTAAAGATATCGGGGAAGAAGGTCTATACCTAGAAAAAGATAGAAAATACAGAGATGAAAACAATGTATTTGATTATTATAATGATGAAGAAAGAAATGAAAGATTTGGTATGCCACCAGCTACAGTATATGAAAATATGCTAAATCTTGATAAATATAAAGAAAAATTAGAATGTTTAAAAGATGGCAATGTATTTACAGATAGCATAATCGATTCATTTAAATATGGATCACTTGATAAGTGGAAAAAAGAATTAAGACATAGAATAATACATGATGATATAGAAGTATTAAGAGGTTATGTAAAATTACACAATAAAGAAAATATGGATGCTTTAGATGAAGTTAATTGGAATAAAATTTCAGATATAAAATTTAATATAATGAAAGATACTTTAACTAGAAAATCATTATTTACAAGAATAAACGATGCTATAGATGCTAAAGATTATGAAAAAGTTTCGGACTTACAATTAGAACTTAGCAAATATATGAAAGAAATAAGAACTTTATATTCAGATTATAAAAAAAATATTTATTAATAATAAAAAAACTGTTACATGATAGGAGTATTACCTATTTGTAACAGTTTTTTATTTATATATCTTATATTATAAAAAATTTTAACGAAAATAAATTAATATATTAGTATATGAAATAGTATGAGAATTATTATTAGGTAGGATGCAAGTTTTTTCAAATGATAGTATGTAGCTTTAGAGAATATATGAAAATCAAATGTAATTATAAGAAGTAAAAAAATAAGAAGAAAAACATCTAAAGTAATATAATTTATATTTGTAAAAAAGCAAGATATATGAATTAAACAAGATATAAAACAGATAATCATAAGATATATATGGTATTTTGAAAAAATAGGCAAGATTGAATTTATGGCTTTTTTTATATTTAATATATTTGTTTTAAAGTATATATCTTTTAGAAGGTATAATATAAAATTAATAAATAATATAATAGTGCATATAATTCCACTTATATTACCTAATATTCTAATCATAAGACTCCCTCCTTAATATGAAAATATTTGTTACTAATTATATATTTAATAAAATAACAAAAAAGTATCTTTTAGAAATTAAAAATAATTTTTTCCTTATTTAAATTATGTTAAATATAAAAATTAAATACAATTTAGAGGAATTATAATTCTAAAAATAGAATATATAAATATAAAAAATATTTATTGAATAGAAGATAACTTTTATTCATTTATTTGTTGAATAATATTTTTGATACTTGGCGAAGCGAGTAGTATTATATTTTAAATAATTGGTGTAAAAAATATACTATTTTTTTAGAACTTGATGTAGTAGATAAGATAACATTTTATACATTTATAATTTATGTATTGATAGTTATCGTCTAACAATTATAAAAGTAAAAAGAGGGGAGCCGATTTTATGAAACGTAAATTAGTACAAGAAAGCTTGATTTATTGTATTTTACCTATAATTGCAATCGGAGTTTTTTATAATCAATATAAAAGTATCCCGTGGATAATTTTAACGATTGGATTTTTATATACTTTTTATATTAAGAAAAGAGAAAATAGAATAAATTATACATTTACAGCATTTTTTATAATTTTTAATATTTATTTTTTAATAACAAATAATATGAAAAATGATACTCTAATTCAATTTAATTTAAGTTTTGTTTTATTTATATCTATTGCAATCTTAACACTAGAAGCTATGGATCTTAGTATATGTAAAATTGCTTTTCAAGATATACTTATGATGTTAGGTGAGAGCAAAATGGGTGTATATAAAATAGGTAAAAAAAGCAAAGTAAGTTTAAATTTAAAAAAATTATCAATAATAATTATATTAGAATTGTTATGCTGTGATTTAATAGCTATTTACTATATAAATATTAAGAATATTGAAAATTTAAGTTATATGGTAAGTTATGAAATTTTAGCAATTATAATTTTTGCTTTAGTTGAGTTGTATCAATTAAATATAATAAGAAGTAAAGTAAAATACATAAAATATAAGAATAAAAAACTTGTAAAAGAAAAAGTAGACTTAGGAAAAGTTATTAACTTAGAACAATATAGATAAATAAAAAAGAGGTTGTTTAACAACCCCTTTATTTTTGCCAAAATATCAAGTTGCCTATACGATAATAAAATCTAAGCAACGAAGTATTCGATTCGTTGGCGCTATGAGTGAAGCAAATTTTAAGCAACGGAATCTTTGATTCGTTGGCGCCATGAACGAAGTTAATTTTATAAAAGTTCCATTACATAATCACCAATTTTTTCGGGATTTATATTTTTCTTAACATGGACTAAATTTTCTAACATAAAATTAATTCTATGATCTAAATCGCCATTTACCATTAAATCAAAGATTTCTTGTAATTCAGCGTCATTGTTATAAACAATTCCGATTCCTTTATCTATTATAAATTTCGAATTTTCAATTTCTTGACCTACTTTAGGGGTTTTAATTATAATAGGAATTTGAGCATTTATTGCCTCAAATAAAGTAGCACCTCCTGGTTTAGTTACAAGTAAGTCATTATCTTTAAGCAATTCAGGCATATTAGTTACGAAACCTAATACTTTCATATTAGTTAGAGGTTTTTTTATTGTTAAATTATTAAATAACTTTTCGTTTTTTCCAGTTACAATAGTTACATTAAGTTTATCTTTATAATCTCCACAAAATGAATCTAACCATCTAATAAAATCTTCGTCAAAATCGAATAAACCTCTTCCACCACCCATAAGTAGTACATTATATTTGCCATTTTGGAAATAAACTTTATCTTTTATATTGAACTTCTTATCTGTTGGAACACCAGTAACTCTAAAAATATCAGGATTTAATCCTTTTTGAACATATCTATGCTTAATTTCATATGTAGGAACAAAATACATATCAGTATTTGGGAAAATCCATTCTAAGCTGTCTACAACATCAGTAATGACTGTAATACATGGAATAGGTGTGTTTTCTTTTTTTGAATTAAAATCATGGACACATCCAGCAGCTGATGGAAAAGTAGATATTATCAAATCTGGTTTTATTTCTAAGATATATTCTGTTAGTTTGGGAGTATATATCTTATAAGTTATATCAAACTTTGAATTAAAATTTTTCTTAGCATAATAGTAATAATTATAAAGTTCTGGAACATATTTAGTATTTCTTTCGTACATTTTAACCATTGGGTTATTTATGCGTGGTATACTGGCGTCTATAAAATTTTGAATTACAATATTGAAATTTGGATTTTTTTCTAGGATATACTCTTTAATAGCATTTGCTGCACTTACATGGCCAGCACCAAATTGAGCAGTTAATATTAATATAGTTTTATTAATATTACTCAAAATATCACCTCCAATTAAAAATAATACTATTTATAGTATTATACAGTTATATCAAATTTAAATCAAATTTTATACAAAGTATTTACTAAAATTTGTAATAGGTTTACTAAAAGAAGTAAATTTACGTATTTAAATTAAAGGAATAAAGTGAGAAAAATCAAATTAGATATAGAGGTGATTTTATGGATGATATAAAATCTAAAAAGACTAATGATATAAGAGGAGATGATTTTTCTGAACTAGTAAAATTAATAATATTTTCAGGCATAGGAGTATGTGTATTTTTCCTACCTTTGATCATAAATAGACAAGTAGTTTTTCCTATATTTTTTATTACAGACTTAGTCTATTTAAAGTATGAACAATTCGTATATGTTTGTATGATTGTTTTTATATCACTTCTATGTATAAAGGAAATAGGAAAAAAAGAAAAAAGTATATTTGATAAAATAGATATTGTGTTAAAATTTGTATCCCTTTTGATATTAATCATTTTAACAACTAAAAATGAATTTATCTTTTTTAAAGATGATAATTTAATACAAATAATGAAAGAGAGCATATTTAAAATCATGATATTTTTACCTATAAGTTCTATATTTTTACCATTATTACTTGATTACGGATTATTATATATCTTAGATTGTTGTTTTGGACGATTTACTAAAAAATTTTTTAGGACGAGCGGAAAAAATATACTTATATTTGCTTTATTTTTCTTTGTTGACGGGTTTGTAGGTTTCTATGTGGTTTATAAATTATATAAGGAAGGAAAACTTAGAAAAAATGAAGCTCTTTTGGACATATTAAATTATCCAGTTTTACATATCTCAATAGCAACGTATATAGCAAGTAGATTAAAAATTAATTTTATACTTCTCATAATATCTTACTTATTTGTATTCTTAGTTACTAGCCTAATTTTATGCAGAATATATCCAATAAAAAATAGTGAAAAGACTTTTTTTGTAAAGAACAAATTTAAAGAGAAATCATATAAGAAAAATAAATTAAAAATGTCTATTTTACTGTATTTAGAAAATAGAGAAAAGAAAAATTTATTTAAAAATATTTTGAATTGTTTTAATGAAACTATTAATATAGCTTCAAATATAATACCAATTTTACTAATTATGTTCTTACTCATAGATATAATAATTAGAAGCTCAAATATAATAAGTATATTAGGCAGTTTATATGAAGTTATTTTAATCAAACTAAAAATGCCTTATCCTGATTATATTTCAAAATCCATTGTGTTGGGATTTTTTAATCAAATTTATGCAGTTGAAGTATTGAATAATGGAATTACTTTTATATCAAGACTTACAATAGCAATAATTATTATTTGCCAAGGAATATCACTGACAACAAATATTATTTTTATTAGAGTATATATGAGGTTTATCGACTATAAAAATATTTTAGTAGTATATTTAGAAAAAATTTTAATTATGACATTTATAATATTTCTAATTTATTATTTTTATCTCGGATTTTCAGCATAGATTTTTTAAAACAGACTTTTATTCTCCTTTGTAACCAGTTTTTCAAGTTTACATATAATTATAATAAACAAATATAATAAATAAAAATATATATATGTTTTTAGAAGTCTATAAATTTAAAAGTATTTAAATTAAGGCTTTTTTGTAAATTTTCTATCAAAAAGGAGATTGACTTATCATGAGAAAGAAGAAAAAATCTTGTGGATGCAATAATCAGGGGAACATGTGTAACAACAAGAATATGAATTATTGCTCAAAAAAGGAAGACGTATGTCAAAGCAACAGTAGCCAAGATAAATGTAACTGTACTAAACCAACAACTGAATGCAACCCAAAAAGTTGTATACCTGATAAAACTATAAGTCCAATAAATAGTTGTAAACCTACAAAGTGTAAACCAAAAATAAAAGAATATACTTGTCCATGTGAAGAATGTGAAATTAAATGTGAAGATAAGTGTTCTGATTTAGCTGAAAGAGCAGAAGAGCTATTTAACAAAGCTGTAAAATATGAACAAAAAGCTATGTGTGCACTTCAAGACGCTAAAGAATTAGAACAAAATGCAAAGACTTTATCTCAAAAATCATGTAATTTAATGCAAAATGCAAAAGAAGCAGATAAAGGGTCTAAAAATGCAACTTGTTCAGCTCAAGAATTGATGAATAAGGCAGAAGAATTATGCTGTAAGGCTAAATGTCTTTATAAAGAAGCTCAAGAATTAGAACAAGAAGCTGCAGAAAATTGTCAAAATGCAAAATGTGCTTATGAAAAAGCTGAAAATTATAATGCACAAGCAAAATATTTATATAATCAAACTTTAAAATATGAACAAAAAACTTTAGAATGTTATAAAACTGCTGAAGAAAAAATAAAAGAAATGGAAGCAAAATCTAAAAAATGCGAAGATCTTATAAACAAATGTAACACAAAATTAAATAATTGTATGAATAGTTGTGTTAAACCAGAAACAACTAAGTCATCATGTGGATGTAATATGAGTGAAAATAAAGAAATGCCTAATTGTGGTTGCAAACCTAAAAAACAAGTTAATAATTGCTCATGCCAACCTAAAAAGGAAATGTATGAATGCAATAACTATGAATATATTGACTATGGATGCAAAGAATGTGACGAAGAAATTATACAATTAGCTCCAGAACAACAAGATTGTAGTTGTAAAAAAGATACTTGTGGATGTATGAATCAAAACGAATCTCAATATAGTTATGTAAATCCAATGTACGATATGACTCCAATGCAATATATGGGAAATATGTCAAATCAATATATGACAATGGAAACTCCATATATAATGACATTTGATGAAATGGATAGTATGAATGACATGTGGAATAATTACTATATGTATATTCAAAAGATGATTCAATCAATGAATAATAATTAAACTATATAAAATATTTATCTAAACTGTTATTGGTTTGGTTTCAATAAATTTTTATTAGTATAAACATATGAAAAAGGGGAGGATTTTATCCTCCCTTAAGTAATTAAAAGTGTATTTGGATTCATATATTATGAACCCTCTATTTTAATATTATTTTTAGGCAATTCAACTGTGAAGGATGACCCTTCACCTAATAAACTTTTTACTCTTATTGTACCACCACATAAATCAACGATACGTTTTACAAGAGGGAGTCCCAAACCATTACCATTACTTGAATGAGATCTATCTTCTTGATAAAATTTATCAAAAATATGGTTTAAGCTTTCAGCTTTCATTCCAATACCATTATCGGTGATTTTGACAGTGGCAGTATCTTCAGTATCCATAAGTTGTATAGATATTTTACCATTTTCATTTGTAAACTTTATAGCATTAGAAAGTAGATTTAACCAAACTTGTTGTAGTAATTCTTCATTGCTATAAATTTGAACTCTATCTAAATCTATATCTATATCTAGATTTTTTTCTGATAAATCTCTTTGTAAAAGAAGTATAGAATGTCTAAGTTGCTCATCTAAAGAGAATGAAGTTTTATCTGTCATTATTCCTTGGGTTTCAAGTTTAGTAAGCTTTAGGATATTACTAGTTAAGTTTGATATCCTAGACGTTTCACTAATTATAATATCTAGATATTCATCTCTATCTTCTTTTGAAAGAGTATCATCTTTTAGTAAATTAGAAAATCCCTGTATAGTTGCAATAGGGGTTTTAATTTCATGTGATACATTATTTATAAAATCATTTCTAAGTGTTTCTATACTATTTAATTCTTTAACCATAGAGTTAAATTTAGCTGTTAATGATCCCATTTCAAAATCATTTGGAATAGGAAGTTGTATTTTAAAATTCCCTTTAGAAACTTCGCCTGTAGCATAATTTAAATTTCTGATAGGCATTAAAATTTTCTTACTAAACATAGTTGTCATAAGTGATATGAAAAGTAATGTAGAAGAAATTGATAATAAACTATTTATCATTGTATAGAAAAATACATTATTTCTTGGTCTATTACTTATTACGACATATTTATCTTCAACCTTTACAAGAGTCGTAATTGAATGAAATAATGGTTTTTCAGAGTAAGTTATATCACCATACGTAGTTAAATTTGTATAAGAAGAAATATCATTAACTACAGTTAAGTCATATTCATTACTAAAATCAATAGAAATAATTTTTTCTAGTGGAAAATCAGTTTCATTGTGTAATAATAAAATATTTTCAGCTATTTTAGTTTGATTTTGCTTCATATTATTTTCTAGACTATCACCATAAAAATAATATGATAATAAAAGTGAAAAACAGCCAGAAAATGTCGCTATTATAATGATAAATAAAATAAGTCTGGTCTGTAAATTTCTTATCATGAATTTATCACCGCTTTATAACCAAGTCCTCTTACTGTAACTATTTCAAAATCTTTTGAATCTCTGTAGCGTTCTCTAATTCTCTTTATATGTACATCTACAGTTCTTTCATCAGCCATGCTTTCCATTCCCCAAATTTCATCTAATAATTGTCTACGTGTAAATATAGTGTCTGGAGAGGAAACAAGTTTAAATAAAAGATAAAATTCTTTTTTAGGTAGAGTGTTGCACTCACCATTAGATGTAACTGATAATGAATTATAATCTAAGATTGTATCTCCTACAGTTATTTTATGATCATTTACAATTTTTGAACGTCTAAGTATAGCACCTATCCTTAAAATTAATTCCTCAAAATCTATAGGTTTAACCATATAATCATCAGCACCTATTGAAAATCCTTTTTTCTTGTCTTCTAGTTGTTCTTTAGCAGTTACTATTATTATAGGAATTTCGCAATGACCTTCTCTTAGAGTCTCAGTAAATTCATAGCCATCCATATTAGGCATCATTATATCGCATATTATTAAATCTATATGTGTAGTATCTAAAACATCAAGACCAACTTCACCATCTTCTGCTTCAAAAGTTGAGTATCCATTTTGTTTTAAAGTAGCACAAATAAGTTTTCTCATATTTTTGTTATCTTCAATTACTAATATATTAAACATTTAAAGCACCTCAAATTTTTATATGTATAAGTATAAATTATTCTAAACTAAATTATACTATAAAATTATAAATAAAAAATATGAACTTAATATAAAATTTGATGAAGATATTAGTAATTCACATTTTATTAATATATTAACTTTATAATAAATAAAAAATATATTAAAATAATAGTATTATATTTGTAATTGTTGAGGTATAAAAATTTAGGAGGCATTATGTTACAACTAAAAAATATTTATAAAAGTTACATAACAGGTGGAAGCAGGCAGATTGCCTTAGATGGAATAAATTTAAAATTTAGAGAAAGTGAATTTGTAACAATATTAGGTGCAAGTGGCTCTGGAAAAACAACCTTTTTGAATATAATTGGAGGGTTAGAACGCTGCGATAAAGGAGATTTAATTATAAATGGAAAGTCTACAAAAGAATTTTCTGATTCTAACTGGGATTCATATAGAAATACTACTGTAGGGTTCATATTTAAAAATTATAATCTTATACCTCATTTAAGTATATTAGAAAATGTAAAACTTGCTGTATCACTTAATTGTTTATCAAAACAAGAAAAGCAAGATAAAGCAATAGAGGCATTAAATAAAGTAGGAATTAAAGACTATATGAGAAAGACATCTGAGTATCTTTCTAAAGATGAGATGCAAAGGGTTGCAATTGCAAGAGCACTTGTAAATAATCCTAAAATAATACTTGCGGATGAACCAACAGGAAATTTAGATAGTAAATCAAGTATAGAAATAATGGATTTGATGAAAGAAGTTTTTAAAGACAAATTAGTAATTATGGTTACTCAAAATCCTATTATTGCCAAAAAATATGCAACAAGAATAATTACTTTTAGAGATGGGGAAGTAATAGAAGATACAAATCCATTAAAAGAAGAGTTATCTCAAAAGGAAATATGTTTAAATAAAACTAAAATGAAAGTATCTATGTCTATGAAATTAGCTATGAGAGATATTTCAAATAAAAAATTAAGAACATTTTTCTATATATTGATTTCAAGCATTGGTATTATGGGTATTGCACTAATAATATCTGTAATTCAGGGATTTGGAGAAAAAATAAGCAACTATGAAAATGATACTTTAGCTAATTATCCAATCGTTATAAATAAAGTATATAATAATTTTATTTATAATACAAAATCAAGTAATAAAAATGCACAAACTGAAGATGAGTTAGATTTGAATAAAGATGAGGATGCAATTTATCCATATGATTCAAATGAGAATAATACAGAATATAAAAATAAAATAACTCAAGAATATATACAGTATATAAAAAATATGGACAACGATTTATTTTCAGCTATATCCTATGAAAGTCAAGTCAACATGAATATACTAAAAAAAGATGAGGATGGAAAAATATCTGTTTTAGATACATCATCAGTTAATTTATCGTCTTATCCAGAAGATTATGGAGATGGCAAATATTTAGAAAAAAATTATGATTTATTATATGGATATTATCCTACAGATAAAAATGATATTGTATTAGTTGTAGATGAATATAATAGGTTAGATCGAAATATTTTAAATGCACTTGGAATAAATTATAAAGGTAATGAGAAAATAGAGTTTGATAAGTTGGTAGGAAAAGAATATAAAGTTATTCTAAACAATCAATTTTATGAAAAACAAGGCAACTATTTTTATATAAATAGCAGTGAAGAAAATTTAAATAAATTATACAACTCGAAAGAAGCTATAACTATAAGTATAACTGGAATACTTAGATCGAAAAAAAGTAATAACTTATCTGATTTACCACAAGGTATTTCATATAGTAATGAATTATGTAATTACTATATTGAGGATTGTCAAAAGTCTGAAATCGTAAAATATCAACAAAATTCAGATTATAATGTTATAACAGGTCAAACTTTTAAAAGCAAAAAAGATAAAGAAGGTATAATAGATGAAATATCTGGTGTAAACATATTAAGCAGTATAAATCAATCTGTAACAAAAAATCAGATGTTGAGTTCTTTAGGGGCATCATTTTTACCTTCATGTATAACTATTTATCCTAAAGATTTTGAAAGTAAAAATGATATAATTGAATACTTAGATAAATATAATAAAAACAAAGCAGAAGATGAAAAAGTATTGTACAAAGATACATCAACTACAATAAATAAATTATCTACAAGTATTATGAAGGGTATAACAATAGTTTTAATAGTTTTTGCATCAATTACATTTTTAATATCTTTAATAACGATATTTATATTAACTTATGCATCTATATTAGAAAGAAAGAGAGAAGTCTGTATACTTAGAGTTTTAGGGAGCAAAAAAAGGGATATAGTTAGGTTATTTAATACAGAAAATATAATTATCGGATTTTTATCTGGAGTTTTAGGAGTATTTATGGCATATCTATTTATGGTACCTATGAACTTTATGCTAGAAAAAATTACAGATTTAGCAGATATTGCAGTTTTGAAAATAGAATATGCATTAGTTTTAATAATAATAAGCATATTAATAACTCTTATAGGAGGATTTATTCCTGCAAAAATAGCATCTAGAAAAGACCCTGTTAAATTTTTAAAAAATGAAAATTAAATATAAAGAAAATAAAAAACGACTGTATTTTGATACAGCCGTTTTTTGTTATTTTATATTATCTATGATATTAAATGCTTCAACCAATCTAGGCAAATATTTTGGTGAGGGCAATCTAAATCTAACAGAATTTTTTCCTAATGATTCAAATGAATCACAAGATATGACTCCTATTTTTAGTTTTGCAAATTCTCTTGCAAGATCGAGATTTTTATTTTTATGTGTTACAAGCATTATAGAGGTAGTATCACCAGTTTCTGATATATTTAAGTTTTTATAATGCTTTATAAGTTGTTTTTTTATTTTGTAATTGTATTCCTTCATTTTATCTAAGAAATCATAATCATTTATGACTTTAGAAGCAACAAACCTAGTGATAGAACCCATTTCATAAGGGGTATTTACATTTCTCATTATTTTAGTTAACTTTTCATTTTGAATAGAATAGCCTCCTCTGAGTCCTGCAAGACCGTAAGCTTTTGAAAATGTTTTTGACACTATTAAATTTTCATACTTAGAGATTAGGTTTATAGCTGAATTTTTAGGAGGCATATAGTCACCATAAGCTTCGTCTATTAAAACAACAATATTTTTATCATAAGCAGCTTTTACTACTTTCTCTATATCATTTAATGGTATTATTTGTCCTGTTGGGTTGTTTGGGTTATCGATATAAATTAGTTTTAAATCATTTGTTATTAAATTTATAAATTCATCTACAATAAATTTATAATTATTTTCGGGTTTTAATTTATACGTATTAAAAATGCCACTGCACATAATTACATCCATACCGTACTCTGGAAACTGTGGAGCAAGGCCTAAAACTTTATCATTTGGTTCTATAAATAATTTGTTGGTTAGGAATAATGCTCCTATTGAACCATCGTATAAAGTTATATTATCATAATTTATTTCTATGGAAGCATATCTTTCCCAAAACTCAATTATAGATTTTTGTAGGGCTGTTGATCGAGGATAATCTTGCATTATTGTATAATCAATAGAATTAAAGGCATTTATTGCTATATCTGAGAATGATACTAAGTTAATACCTTCAGAACAGTCGATTTCTATATCGCTTAATTTAACTTCATCTCCAGCTGCATAACTTTCTTTTATTTGAGAAGCTATCGATTTTTTTATTCTGTATTCCATAAGCGTATTCTCCCTTTTTAAAATTATATATAATAAAAATTATTAAATTTGATATTTATTGTATATTGATTTGAAGTTTGATAAATATTCTATTACCATCCATTTATTACAGACAAAGCTTCATCAGATATTTTACCGTCTAGTAAAGCATTTATAGATTGTTCAATTATATCAATAGACTTATCTATTTGAGCATAAGTTATAACAAGTGGAGGTTGAATCCTCAAAGTACATTCTCCGATAGATATTAAAACAAGGCCGTTTTGCTGACATTGATATACTATCTTAGTAGTAGAAATTTTATTATCTAAATCTACTCCAATAGATAAACCAAGTCCACGAACATCTTTTATTATGTCGTACTTATTTTTTAATTCTAATAATTTATTTTTAAAATATTCACCTTTAGTTTTTGATTGTTCTACTAAATTTTCTCTTTCAAATATTTCTAGCATTTTTAAGGCTGCAACGCAAACAGTAGAATTTCCTGACATTGTGAAAACATGAGCTGGAGCATCTAAACTATCCATTATTTCAGTTTTACCCATTACAATACCCATAGGCAACCCTCCACCAGAGGCTTTACCCATTACTATTAAATCAGGTTCAACATCAAAATTTTCAATAGCAAAAAACTTACCGCTTCGACCCCAAGCCTGTTGTATTTCATCAACTACAAATAAAATACCATATTTTTTACAAAGCTCAGCTAATGCTTGTACATATCTTTTAGGTGGAACGATTATACCGGCATCTCCTGCTATAGGTTCAAAAAATACGGCGGCAACTTCTTCTGGTGGAAGATATAAACTAAATGCATTTTCTATTTCTTTTAGACATTGTAAATTACATGATGATTCACATTTTTCATATGGACATTTGATGCATATTGGATAATTGAAATGATAAATATCTGGTATCATAGGTCCCATTTTTCTTTTCATATTTAAACTAATAGCTGAGATTGAAAGAGCTCCAAAAGTACTTCCATGATAAGCTCCATTAAAAGAAATTATTTTATTTCTACTAGTATAGCACTTAGATAATTTGATAGTAGCATCAATAGATTCAGAGCCAGAAGAAGAAAATATAACTTTTTTATTGTTATCTCCAGGGTATAACTCTATCAATTTTTCTGCATATTCAACAGCTTCTCTACAAGAAAAATAAGCTATTGCAAATTGAGGAAGTTTAGACATTTGATTATAAACTGCTTTAGCAATTTCTTTATTACCATGTCCAATATTAGCTGAAGATGCACTTGATAATAAATCTATATATTCTTTGCCATCATAGTCATAAAGAAGGGCATCTTGTCCAGATTTAAATGCTATTGGACAATAGGGTAGTTTTTGAGTTTTAGCTAAAACTTCTAATTCTCTAGTACAGATTTCTTTATTTGTACATAATCTTTTTTGGTTTGTTGGTAGTGAACACATATTAATCCCCCTTATTTAGAATAAAACTATAATTATAGTCAATCTACTTATAAATGCAGGTTTTAAGAATAATCAAAGGTGTTTATTTGTATTTTCTCTAAAAAAGCTTTTAATAAAAAGCCTTTTTAGAGAAGTATATATTTAAATGATAAGTCTTAAATAAGATAAAATCAACGAGAATCAATAGTGAATTTATTTCTTTTGAGAAGTGTGAATTTTAGAATTTAAAATTAGATGTTTAAAGCAGTAATATAAAATTATCTTAGAAGCTCATCTTCAATAGATTTATATACACTTTGCATAAGTAAGTTAAAGTTTTGGGTACTTTTAAAATAATTTTCCACTAATGGTGTTTGAAAAACTTTTGAATATTCTCTATCAAGTTGAGAAACCTTTCTATTTGCCTCATCTAATTTATATTTAGTGTAGATTTTATCTTTTTTACTTAAATAGTTGTCTAGTTGTCTTTTAACATTTTTATTTTTTTCAATTTCTTTTTTATATTTATTCATAGTTTTAAATTCATCAGTAGTTTTTATAAGTTTAGCTAATTCTTGAGCTTTTTGATTTATATTCATATAAAAATCCTCCCTTATGTCTATATTATAAATAAAAGGCAAGTGATAATTGTTTATAATTTAAATTACAATTATGCCTTGGAATCTATAATATATTTATATAAAAATAAGAGAGGATGTAGAACTCAATATCTAATTATTTAGTGATGTTAAGTCATTTAAAAATAATTCAAAAAATACGCCATCATTAGGGTCAGTATCGTATTTTCCTGTATAGTCTATGCATTTAAATATAAAATCAGAAGCTATTTTTATTGAATCTTTAAAATCATGTCCATTAGTTATAAGACCAGAGATAATAGATGTAAAAATATCTCCTGTCCCACTATAGGATTTATTATTATATTTTAGAGAATAAGAAAAAGATTCATCTTTATCTTTGTCATAACCTAGATTTATAATGTTATCATCTATTAAAATTCCTGTTATTATAACCTTTTTTGGACCTAAATTAGCTATTTCTTTTGCTAAACTTAAAGTTTCTTCTAATGTATAATTAGTGTGATATTTATTGTTTGTTAAAAGACATGCTTCTGTTAAATTAGGTGTTACTAAATCTGATATTTTAACTAGGTCTTTTATTTTATTACAAATTTCGTCGTTGAAAGTTTGATAATAATTTCCGCCATCACCCATAACAGGGTCTACAATTACATAAGCTTTTTTATTATTTTTTATAAAATCACAAACAATATCTATTTGATCAATAGATCCTAAAAAACCACTATATATAGTATCAAAATTAACATTTAATTCTTTCCAAGTTTCGCTGTATTCCTCCATATGAGATGTAAAATCTAAATAAGTGAATTTTGGATATCCAGTTTGGCTAGATAATATTGCTGTTGGATAAGGACAGCATTGGGTTTTTAATGCCGATAATATAGGGATTGCAACTGTAAGAGAACACTTGCCAATTCCCGACATATCATTTATTGCGGCCACTTTTTTGATCATACGTTTTCCTCCATAAATTAAAAAATTGCATAGGTATATTTTACTATTAAATGCCTTAGTATGATAACACTTATTTGTAAAAATTATAAAATGAGATTTGTATCAGTACAATTAAAAAATATAAATCTAAAATGTATATAACATAATTGAAAAATATGTAAACCACATATGATAATTATTTGTTTAATATTTTGGATATACTAATAAAAATTATAAGAAAATATTTTGGCTTAAACAAGTGAAATTATATTTAAAAATGTAATTTACTAGAAGCTATAATAACTAAAAGACAAACAAGGTATTATCAAGTGGAGGTGAAGTATTTTGATAAGATATAAAAGATTCTTTAAGATTTTATTAGTATTGAGTTTAAGTATAGTAACAATTAATTCTACAAATCTTAAAGTTAATTCTTATATATATGCACAAAATAAAATAACATATCAAAATGAAGACAAAGACAATAACAAAAATCAGAAAGAAGGGACACAACAAGACAAAAATTCGAATATAAAACAAGAAACAAAACAAAATAAAGACAATACTTCAAAACAAAATCTAGAAGATAGTAAAAACATACAATCAGAAGATGGCAATGAAAAAAATAAAGATATGAACAAAACTCAAGATATAAGCAAAGAGTATGAAGGCTACTTAAAAGATTTATTTAACTATAGAAACAAAGCTATTATGGATCACAATGAAGAAATATTAAAAGGTTTATATGATACAGATATCAAATTTGGACTTTGGGCATATGAACATGAAATTAAAAAAATGCAATATCTCAAAAATTGGTCAGATAAACAAGGTGTAGTGTTTGATGAAATTGATGCTAAAGTAAAAGTAAATAAAATGAGAGAAAGAGAAAAAAATTTATACGGCATAATTTGTACAGTTTGCACCAAATATAAATACTATTATGAAAATCAACCAGAAATAAAAAATGAATTTCAAATAGGAACTCAACATTATCTTCATGTAAGAGTAAAAGATGACCAATATGTAATAACTAAAGAGTGGTATAGTGATCCATTTGCGGATTCACTTAATTTAGAACATATAAATTCAAATGAAATAAAAAGTTATATTTTAGCTCAAAAACCAGTAGAATTAGATTTAAATGATAGACAAAGAAAGGCTATAGATTATGCCCATAAATATTGTGGGGCAGCTACAAATGTAAGCGACAAAATTTATCTTATAAATCCAAATTATAAAGATTTTAATGGTGATGGTGGTGATTGTGCTAATTTTGCATCACAGATAATGCTTGAAAGTGGAACTTTTTCAAAAAATCCAACATGGAATTATGAAAATGGAGCAGCTACAAAGGCGTGGGTAAATGCTCAAGGTTTTAAAAATTATATCGTTTATAGTGGAAGAGGTTACTATTTAGCTAAAGGTAGTTATGAAGAAGTATATAAACAAGCTTACGATATGAGACCTGGGGATATAGTCGGATATGAAAAGAACGGTAGAATAACTCATGTATCCACAGTAACAGGATTAGATTCTAAAGGTTATCCATTAGTTACTTGCCACAACACAGACAGACTTTTAGTTCCATGGGATTTAGGTTGGAGTGATAAATCAATAAAATTCCACTTAATCAAAGTCAATTACTAATGATTAATGATGTAGATTTATTGAATTTATATACATTATTTGCTTAATTTCAAGATTTAAATAATTTATTTTTATAAAATGCAGAAAAAAAGTATAAAATTAAATTTAATTGACAAATATAATTATATATGATAAATTAAGTATAAGGCTATTTTAATAGCCAATTAAGTGTGTTTTTAGGAGGATTTATTAATGAAAACAGGTGTAGTAAAATGGTTTAACAACGAAAAAGGATTTGGATTCATATCTGTAGAAGGTGAAGGAGATGTTTTCGTACATTTCTCAGCTATACAATGTGATGGATACAAATCATTAGAAGAAGGACAAAATGTTGAATTTGACGTAGTTGAAGGAGCAAAAGGTCCTCAAGCTGCTAACGTAGTAAGATTATAATTAGGATTATAATGAAAATTCATATATATATTAGTAACGCTAGTGATATGTGAGAAAAAGGCCACCTAGGTGGCTTTTTTTGTGCGTAAAATTATATGAATTTTAATCATAAATATTGTAAATACTGTTTTTAAAGAAGTAGTAAATTTAGATGCAAACCCTTACTTAACTATGATAAAATAATATGAGATAGACTTTTTTTGTAAATTATTATGGAGGTGTAATATAGACATGAATATATTATTTTTTCTAACACCAAAAAGTGAAGTTGCATATATAACAGAAGACTTTACTATTAGACAAACTTTAGAAAAAATGGAATACCATAGATATTCATCTATTCCTATATTAACAAAGGATGGGAAATATGTAGGGACAATAACAGAAGGGGATTTACTTTGGACATTAAAAGATTTGATTGAAAAAAAAGAAATAAGTTTAAAAGATATAGATGTAATGCCTGTAATAGAAGTTCCTAGAAGGAAGAATAACACTCCTGTACCTATAAGTGCAAACATGGAGCTGTTAGTATCAAAGGCAATTACTCAAAATTTTGTTCCTGTAATAGATGATACTGAAACATTTATAGGAATGGTTAAAAGAAGAACGATTGTGGAATATTGTTACGAAAAGATGAAAAAATAAAAAAAATCCATATAAAATAAGTTTTTATATACCGATAGATATACTAACTGTTATAATCTAATTATAGGGGTGTTAAAATTTTCCTAATGAGGAGGTATATTTATGAGAGAAGATTCTTTAGATTTTGACAAATTAGGTATTCATTTAGACAAAACGGATATAAGAATACTAAAATTATTAGCAAATGATAGTAGAATATCGTATGCAGAGATTGCTAGAGAAGTACATCTGTCACGTATGGCTGTAAGAGAAAGAGTTATGAAAATGCTTGAAGAAGGAATAATTGAAAGATTTACAGTTCAATTAAATTCAAAAAAAGTTGGTTTAAATACTCCTGTATTTTTACAAGTAAAAGCTATACCAAATAAATTAAATGATGTTGCAGATGAACTTGTAAAACATCCACAAATAGAAAGTGTATATGTTATGACTGGAAAGAATGAATTATATGCAGAAGCATTTGTTGAAGATGTAGAAGGTTTAGAAAAATTTGTTTTTGAAGAAATTTATAAAATTGAGGGGATAACTGAGGTTGAATATAATATAATTACTAAAAAATATAAAAGTAGAAGATTATTTACATAAAATGAAAGTGATTTAATTGATAGACAAATCAGTTAAGCTGTAAAATAAATTATTATATTACAAAGGTTATAAAATTAAATATGCGTAAATTATAATTGGATGTTAGTCTAATTTAATAAAATGGGTAAAATTAAAAGCTTGTCATAATTAGTATAAGACAAGCTTTTTTGATTTACAAATTTATTTAGATTACATGTAAGAAACTATATCACCGAATTTAGCTTTTACTTCATCTAATTTATTTTTGTATACTTCACCTTGTTTTTGGAACATTAAAGTTTTTTCAACTTTATCAGCTATTTCTTCGTAAGCTGGTATAGTTGGTTCATTTTTAGCTTCTAATTTGATTAAGTGGTAACCAAATTGAGTTTTAACAGGTTCACTTACATCTCCAACATTCATAGCGAAAGTTGCATCTTCGAATTCAGGAACCATTTGTCCTCTACCGAAAGTACCTAAGTCTCCACCTTGATCTTTAGAAGGACAAGTTGAGTTAGCTCTTGCAGCATCTTCGAAAGTAACGTCTCCAGCTTTTATTTGAGCTAATATTTCGTTAGCTTTTTCTTCTGAATCTACTAATATATGTTTTGCATTAGCAGTTTCTGGGTTAGAGAAGTTAGCTTTGTTAGCTTCATAGAAAGCTTGTTTTTCTTCATCAGTTAATGTTACACCAGTTAATATTTGGTTTATTACGTATTGTTTTAATACGTTTTTTTCTATTTCAGCCATTTCTTTTCTGAAAGCTTCATCTTGGTCTATTTTATTATCTTTAGCATACATATAAAGAAGTTCTTGGTTTACTAAGTCTTCTAATACATATTTTCTACCTTCTTCAGTTTGGAATTGTTGTGCTTGATAAGGGTCTAGACCTTGTATAGCATTATCAATGTCGATATTAGAGATTTCTTTATCTCCAACTTTAGCTAATATTTTCTTTTCCATAAGTTGTTTACTCCTTTTTCTTATTTAATTAATTTAATTTCATTTGCTTTTTAAATTAACTTCATTATACATAATAACAAAAAAATATTAATATGTCTAACATTTTCCATAGTAATGTATAATAAAGACATTAATAGTACGTAGCAAACACAAAGATTAGTATAGAACCTATGATACCAACCACGCCTTCTTCGTCTTTTAAGTTAACTTTTTTGCAAGATATATAGAAATATATAAAAATTATAAACGTTTTTATTAAAAGTAGTTTAATACTATTTGAATATAATAAAAAGTACATCATTGAGACTACAAAAGTTATGATTGAAATAGATTTGTAAAAGAAATCTACTTTTGTTTTTATATCTATGCATTTATGTTTAATTTTATTTATGATAGATAAAATAATGTATATCAATGATAAAATCAAATAAGTATTAAATATGTAATAATTTATATCTGGATTAGGTATAAAAATCCAGTTAAATAGTAGTGTAATCCAAAATAAAACTGTTAAAGTTCTAAAATAAAATTCTAATATAATCATAACTCTCTCCTCATCTATTTCTATAGATAAATATTAACCAATAATAGTTAATATATACGCAATTCAAATTGAAAGGAAAAAACTTCTATATTAGTGGTTTAAAAATAAATATTATAAAAAAATTGTGAATTCAAAATGACGTCCTAAAGTTGATTTATAGAAATTATATTTCCCCTATTAAAAAAATAACATTAATAATAGTATTTTATCATAAGTTTATAAATATAGGATATTATACAAAGTTAAATATTAGAACTTTTTTAGGTCAAGTATTAGGAGGGATAATATGTATAGATATTATACGAATGGAGTATGTGCAAAGTCAATTTTATTAGATATAGATGATGATGTAGTAGTTGATGTAGTATTTGAAGGTGGATGTGAAGGAGCATTAATAGCTATTAAAAACTTGGTAAGGGGTCAAAATATAGATTATGTTATAAAAATGCTTGAACAGGTGCCATGTAAA
Source organism: Intestinibacter bartlettii (assembly GCF_018917435.1). Taxonomy (GTDB): domain Bacteria; phylum Bacillota; class Clostridia; order Peptostreptococcales; family Peptostreptococcaceae; genus Intestinibacter; species Intestinibacter bartlettii_A. The sequence continues at coordinate 108,465 of NZ_JAHLOQ010000001.1, read as the reverse complement.
ATGAGAGGAACATCTTGCCCAGATCAACTTGCTAATGCACTTAAGATATATAAAGAATTTGTATATAATCAAAATAGATATGAAGATGAAGAATAGATAAAAAAATAAGCGGTCATATGACACGCTTATTTTTTATATAAATTACAATTACTATCTAGTAACTAATATTGCAATTTGATATTTTGAGTTGTAACTTATTTGTACTAATTGATTTTTCTTTATATTTTGTAAATCTTCAGCACCATAAGTTATTTTTAATTTAATAGGTTTTTTACCTTGTTTTAATATAGCAACGAACTCTTTTTTACCTTTTTGTTCTAAACTTATTAGATTACCAACATAAGGTGTAAAGTTTTGGAATTCTTGAGCTTGTTTTCTTATATAGAAGAAAGTAGCAACGCATATAGCTAAGTTTATTCCAAGGATTATCCATCCATTAATATGCATGAAAGCACCAACTATTATTAATATAATCATAGCTACTATAGGTATGATTGCTTTTTTCATTAATAATTTACCCATGATTTCATTTGCTCTTTTTTCTGGTCCACTCATAGTTTTTGACCTAGCATATGATTCGGCAAATTTGTCTTTTAAACCCATATTAATCCTCCTAATTTCAATAGATATTTAGTTTTTATTATTTTAGCCTATGTAATATATTTTAAAAGTATAAATGAAATTTAAATTTCAAGCCAAAATAAAACATATTAATTATTTTATCATAAAATACATAAAAAGAAAATAAATCTATATATTAAATTTTGGTATTATAAATATAAAATAAAACAAAATAAATATAAGTATTTATAATAAGTAATAATATAAAAAAAGTAGTATAATATAAATTAGTGTAAAAAAATTAATAGGTGGTATATGTATGAGCGATAAAATCTGTATAAGTATAAACAATAAAAAATTTAATAAAGAAAATGAAAAAACAAAAGAAGCTATCAATAAAGCTTTAAATAAATTATGTGAGACAATTCTCCAATTTGAAGAAAATGGACAGCCTTTTGAAAGAATCTTTAATAATGAATCTATAAAATATGATGTATTTGAAAATAATTTCTATACATATAAATTTAGGTATGCCGACAATACCCAACTTAGAATTTTATATCGTTTTGTAAGAGATAAGGAGAAAATCACTATAGAACTTCACCAATATGCTGTTAAAAGAAGAAATAATAAAAACTATATAGAAGCTTTTGAAAAATACGCTAAAAATTATAATAAGTAAATTGAAAATAATAGAAAAATATATAGAGGGGATAATATTATGAATTATAAAAAATCAAGTATATTTTCGGAAAAACAGAAAATAGATTGTAGGAATTTATGCCTTTACTTTAATTTTACAAATGAAAAGGCAGATAATGTATTAAAATTATTAAAATTAATAGAAGTTGATTTAATAGAAAAATTTGAAGATGAATTTGTATTTGATATGCAATTTGATGAAGAATCAATAACTCCAAAATCACTTCATAAGAAATTTAATAACGTAGGAGATAATTTAACTAGAAAAATAAGCCTTTTATATGATGCAATACTAAAAACAGAACAAATTGAAAAAAGATCAGATTATAGAAACTTAATAACAAGTAAAATGTTTATGGATGAGTGGGTTTTAGAAGAACCACATTTTGAATATGACCTAAATAACATAAATAGCATTAAAAATTACATAATAAGCAATATTAATAATGAAAATATAAATTATTTTGGAGAGCCAACTCCTCAAGATATAGGACTTAATTTTAATTGTGAATATATAACAAAACAAGAAGGCAAAAATGAAGAAAACAGCTCTGACCTTGGATATTATGGTTCATTGAGTTTTAATATAAGTGGATATATTCTTGATTATGAATTTGATTATTTTATAAATTATTTAAAAGACTTTGTTAAAAAATCTAGTGAAGTAATAAAATCACTATGTGCTAATATATTTATATCAGAAAAAAAATTCAAAACAGAATACTTTAACTTATTTGAAATGGAGTTTATAGAACACAAGGATATAAATGACAATGTAATTAATAAAGATTATATAAATCACAATAGATATGGTTTTTTAAGTGGAGTAGAAGGCATCAACTTTATATCAAATGATTTATTTTCAAAAATAAATAAGGATCTACTAAAAGACGAGTTTTTTGAAGTTGAAACAGATAAAAATGGATTATTTATAAATGTAAATAAAAATTTAGATATGGTAGATATACATGATAAATACAAAATGAGAGATTTACTTGATCCAGTGTTAATAAAAGGCTATTGTGACCATGACTTAATTCACTTTATGGAGTTTTTAGGAAAGGTACCTATGTATATTGATGAAATAACTTTAGTAGAATCTTTAGATGAAAAAACTAGACAAGATATATATAATAAGTATTTTGTTATAACTAAAAATAAAGAAGTGGGAGATTTAAACTTAGACTCTGAAAAATTTAGAATACATAAAATTGAACAATCTTAAAAATTTACGATAAAAAAGCAATTTATATGTCTGTAGTATAAAAATATCTAACAGAAATTTATAAATTGCTTTTTTAATTATATAAAAAGTTTTTTAGTTATTTATATTTTATTGAATTACTTTTACTTCTTCTTCATTAAATTCTATTAATTTTTGAACATATACTTTATTGGCAAAAGCACGAGTGGATGCAATTAATATTTTATTATGTATATTTTCATCAATTAACTTATTTTCTTCTTGATTATCTTCATTTTTACCTAAAAATGTGTTTTTTAAAGAATATTCTAATTCAGAGCAAAACATATTGTAAAATTGCTCTACTTCATAATCTTGATTATTTATAATTTTAGATATTTCAGATATACTAAGCACTCTTTTTAATGTAGATATAATAATCAAGTAAGCAACATGAAATTTTTTATAGCGTTTTTTTTCTGGCTTTTCTATAACGTTTTGTTTAACATAGTTATTTATCATAGATTTAGTAATTATATTTTCGTCATTTTCTGATGAAAATATAATTAAGGAATTTTCTATAATATTTAAAACTTGATCCATGTATAAATCTATATTTGGAAGTTCATCAAATCTAGGGAGATGAAATTCTAAAATTTCTTTTATATAGTGAGAATCTTTAAAATCCAAATTTATCAGCTCCTTTTGTCATATATATTAATAACACTGCAAAATATATTATTATCTATCTAAAAAGTTTATCATGTAGCATACAAATAATCAATAATATATTATATAGTATTTGATATTATATGATGAAATATTTATTATCAAAAGGACTTGACTTGGTTAGATAAAAGATTTAATATAGTATTAAATACTACATTAAATAAAATATAAAAACATGTTAAGTAGATATCAAAAAGAAGTTTATAAAAGAAAGGTATGATATATATGAAGAAAATAGCTGTTTGGGGGGATTCTGTACTTAAAGGAGTAGTTTTAGAAAAAGGAAAAGATAGATATTCTTTATTAAAAGACAGCAGCATAGAACTTACTAAAAAAGAATTTGAACTTACAATAAAAAATAATTCCAAATTTGGACTTACAGTTACAAAAGCTATGCGACTTATGGACAAAAGTTTGTCAAAAGGAGATATTCCAAATTATGCATTAATAGAACTAGGCGGAAATGATTGTGATTACAACTGGAAAGAAATCTCTGAAAATCCAGATGGAGAATATTCTCCAAATACGCCACTACCAAAATTTATAGAAAGTATCAACACAATTATAGAAAAATTTAGAGCAAATGGAATTGAACCAATACTTACAAACTTGCCACCACTTTCTTCTCAAAAATACTTTGATTGGTTTGCTAAAAATGGTTTAAATACAGATAATATAAAGAAATGGATGGGAAACATAGATAGAATCTATAAACATCAGGAAACCTATTCTCTTGCCCTTATGGATATTGCTAATAAGCAAAGATGTGATTTGATAGATATACGTACACCTATAATATTAGAGCAAAATGTAGATGATTTTATCTGTGAAGATGGTATACACCCTAATGAAAAGGCACATAAGCTAATGGCAAATACATTTATAAATTATATAACTAAAAAAATGGCATATTAAAAATTTAATAAATCTTAATAAATAAAAAGTATAACAGAAGATAAAATCTGTTATACTTTTTTGTATAGGAAAATTTATGTATAGGGAGATTTTTTAATGAAAATTGAAAATTATAAGAATGACAAAATAAAAGTTGAAAAAGACTTAAAAGAAATGACTAAAAAAAGCGATTTAATTAGTTGGATAAGAGTTGCTTTATTTATTTTAGTCATTGCATTTTTAGCATATGGTTATTTTAAGAAGAATAATCTTTTTTATGTTTTATCAGTAGTATTAACTGTGGGATTTTTAGCAATTGTGAAATATCATAGTAATATCGAAGCAAAAGTAAAATATAAAGAGAGTAAAGTTCAAGTATATAAAAGATACATAAAAAGATTAAATTCAACTTGGTATGATTTTAAAGATAAAGGAACTGAATATTTAGATGAAAATATGCCTTATTTAAAAGATTTAGATATATTTGGAGAAGGTTCACTTTATCAGTATATTTGCAGTGCCAATACTATATATGGAAAAATATCTTTAGTAAAGCATCTAAAACAACAAGATCACAATTTAGAAGATATAATTAAATATCAAGAGGCAGTAAAAGAGCTTTCATCAATGCAGGATTTTGCAGATGAAATACAGACTTTATCTTATTTAATCAAAGAAAATAAAAAGAAAAATATAAATAAAGAAATAAAAAAATTTATAGAAGTATGCGAAAATAAAGTAAGTAATCAATCTAAAATAAATAAGATACTTATGATTATTTTACCGGCAATTTTTATAGCGTTAGCTGTATTATCTTTAATAGGAATAAATCCTATGTATTTTAATGTTTTAAAATTAGTATTAATAATAAACTTGTTAATCGCATTTGCTAATATGCAGAAAAGTACAGCTATTTTAGCCCCAGTTGGTGATTTTTATAAAAATTTAAAAGTATATGAAAATATTTTTAAAGAAATAGAAAACACAGATTTTAAAAGTCCTTATTTAAAAGAATTAAAAAATACATTAAATAAAGATGGTGGAAGTGTAAACTCAATAAAAGAACTTAAGAAAATAGGTTCATATATAGAACTAAGACAGAACTTCTTAGGCAATGTACTTCTTAATGGTATATTTTTATGGGATTTTCATTGTATAGATATGTTTGATAAATGGAAACTTTCTTATGGCAAAAATATAAGAACTTATTTAGAAGTAGTTGGCGAGATTGAAACTCTTATAAGTTTAGCATCTATTACATACATAAGGGATGATTATACTTTCCCAAATATAAGTGACTTAAAAGATGCAAATCCTAATATAGACTTTAAAAACTTAAAACATCCTCTTATAAAAATAGAAGATGCAGTGGGAAATAGTATAAACCTAAATGGCCAAACATGTGTAATAACTGGTTCTAATATGTCTGGAAAAACTACATTCTTAAGAAGTATAGGCATAAATTTAGTGCTTGCATATGCTGGTGGACCAGTTTTAGCATCAAATTTCAACGCATCTGTAATGAAGGTACTTACATCTATAAGAGTTGAAGATAATGTAAATAAAGGTATATCAACTTTTTATGCTGAGCTTTTAAGAATAAAAGATATGACAGAATACAATAAAAATAAAAGACCGATGATATGTTTGATAGATGAAATATTTAAAGGAACAAATTCAGCCGATAGAATAATATGTGCAACAGAAGCAATAAAGAAATTATCACAACCATGGAGCATTACATTAGTATCTACACATGACTTTGAACTTTGTAATTTAGAAGAGGATAAAAGTATAAATGCTGTAAATTATCATTTTGCTGAATACTATGAAAATGACAAAATTAAATTTGATTATAAAATAAGAGATGGAAGATGTGTTACTACTAATGCGAAAGTACTGCTTAAAATGGCAGGGATAGTAGATGATATAAAATAAAAAATTACTACAATATAAGCTAATAATAGATAAAAATAAAGTGATAGTTAATTCTATCACTTTATCATTTATCATCTTTCGTATATTCTAAAATATCACCAGGTTGACATTCTAAAACTTCACAAATTTTATCTAGTGTCGTAAAACGTATTGCTTTTGCTTTGCCATTTTTTAAAATCGAAATATTTGCCATAGTTATTCCCACTTTTTCTGAAAGCTCAGTTACACTCATTTTTTTCTTTGCTAAAACGACATCTAAATTAATTCTTATACTCATAAGATCACCTCTATATTTTACACAATTTATATTGTAAGATCATTCTCATCTTTCAAATCACAAGCTTTTTGTACTAAATGTGCAAGTACGGCTGTAAATACAGAAATACACATAGCTATAAATATCACAAATAATATTATAATTAAAATACTTAAATGTAGCAAATTAAAATATAATAAAATAAGAGCTCCTACAAAATATAAAAAGCATTCAGATAGAGCATATTTTCTAATTCTATTTAAAGAGTTTAGATTGTTTTTAGAAAAAGAGTTATCTTTATTTATTTCATTAGATATTTTCCAACCTTCAAATAGTGCTCCATAAAAAGGAATTATTGTAATCCATATAAATATTATAAAAGGATAGTATAAAGGAGAAAATTCAGGATTAGATGAAGCTATATCATGTCCAAGCTTTGGAACAACTATAAATCCACAAATAGCTAAAATTATACAAGTTAATCCTATAAATAATTTTAATGATTTGGCTAACTCATTTTGTTTCATAATAACCTCCAATTATATTTTCATTTTGTTATGAATTAATAATAACAGAGAAAGAAAATGTAGTCAATTATATTTATTGAAAAACAATAAAAAAATATTGTTTTATGATAAAATATCTAAAATAAAAAAATTAAGTTTTCTTATTTTAGATGCTATGTTTTATGTACATAAAAAATATGGTATAATTATCTAATAGTTTTAAATAAATAGATGAGGTGACAGACTTGAAAGAATTACAAGAGAAAATACTTAAAGAAGGAACTGCTATCAATGAAACTGTACTTAAAGTAGACGGTTTTTTAAACCATCAAGTTGATCCATTCCTTATGCAAAGAATAGGAGAAGAATTTGCAGACTATTTTAAAAATAGAGGAATAACAAAAGTATTTACTATAGAAAGTTCTGGTATAGCTCCAGCTGTTATGGCAGCTATAAAATTAGACGTGCCTATGGTAATACTTAAAAAGCAACAATCAAAAATATTAAACGGAGAAGTTTATCAAACTAAAGTAACATCATTTACTAAGGGGACTAGTTATGAACTTACTTTATCTAAAAAATATATAGATAAAGACGATAAAATATTATTAATAGATGACTTTTTAGCAAATGGAGAAGCAGCACAAGGTGGAATTAGACTTATTGAAGAAGCAGGAGCTACTGTTTCTGGAATAGGTATAGTTATAGAAAAATCTTTCCAACCTGGGCGTAAAAAACTTGATGATAGAGGGTTTGATGTATATTCTCTTGCAAGGATATCAAGACTTGCCAAAGGCGTTATTGAATTTGTAGAATAAATATAGAAATTTAGGACTGTTCATTATGAATAGTCCTTTGTAACGTAGAGAAAATATATTTAAAAGTTTTTATTACTATATAAAGGAGTACTATCATGGAATATTGGGATATTTATGATAAAAATGGTAAATTTACAGGGAGAAAAAAAGGCAAGTATGAAAAATGGGAAGAAGATGAATATCATCTAGCTACAGAAGTATGGGTTATAAATTCTAAAAAACAAATTTTAATTCAACAGAGATCAAATAATTGTCAGCTTTTGCCGGGGATATGGGCTCTTACTACAGGAAGAGTAATATCTGGTGAAACAACAAGACAAGGTTGTGTTAGAGAATTAAAAGAAGAACTTGGAGTTAATATCACAGAGGATGAATGTGAATTAGTAAAATCATACCTAAAAAATAGATTGGGAATGATTTGGGATATATATTTTGTAAGAAAAGACGTAAATCTTGAAGATGTAGTTCTTCAAAAAGAGGAAGTTGCCAAAGTTAAGCTTGTAAATACTAATGAATTTAGAGATATGTTAAAAGAAGGAATTATGTGTGAATACGACGAAATATATGATTTACTAGATATAATAGATAACTTAAATTAGAATATAAAAAGGAGCTATCAATTAGCTCCGACTTTGTATATTAATAATGATTTAATTTTCTATCTATATTTGATATTATAAAAGCTATTAAAGATAAAATAAGTAAAACTACAAATACACTTTTCATTCCATAAACAAAACTATCATTAACAATATCTTCAACTTTATAGCCTGCTAGTTTACTCATTTGGTGATAAAGTATAGAAGTTGAAATAGATGTACCAGATGCCATCCCTAGATTTCTTATTAGAGAATTAATACTACCTGTTATTCCGAGATATTCAGAAGGAACAGTACTCATAACGAGAGTTGTATTGGGTGAATTAAATGTACCACTTGCAAAACCAAAGATAAATAAAGATGATATTAGAAAAATTTTTGCTGTATTTTCATCAAACTGTATCATTAAAAATAAAGAACAAATTATAATAATAATCCCAGTAAGTGTTACTTTTTTAGGACCGATTTTATCTGATAAATATCCACTTATAGGTGCTATAAAAAACATTACTAGAGGATTTACTAAGATGATAGTAGATATTTGAGCTTGTGAATAGTTTAAAGTATCTGTCAAGTAAAAAGGTATAATTAAATTTATCGAACTTGAAATAAAGTAATAGATAAAAGCACACATCAAATTAAATGAAAGTGATTTAATTTTAAAAAGACTAGTATTTAGCATAGGTTCTTCTAATTTATTTTCAAATCTTATAAATATAAATAACAATATAAAACCTAATAAAAATCCTAAATCTACATATATATTGCCAAATCCCATATCTTGACTTAATAAAAGTGATGAAAAAAGTACAAATATAGTCACAAAGAACATAGAAGCTCCAGACTTATCGAGTTTTACATCTGTAGTAGAATTTCTAGCAGGTAAAGTTCTATATCCAACTATAAAAGATATAATCCCAATAGGAATATTTATTAAAAATATAAAATGCCAAGTTAAGTAAGTTGTAATAAATCCGCCTAGAGCAGGACCTAATATAGAACCTAATGCCACAGCAGATCCAGACATACCGAGAGCTCTTCCTCTTTCATTTTCAGGAAACACTATTGCAGTAAGTCCTTGGTTATTTGCCATAACAATTGATGCACCGATACCTTGTATAATTCTAGAAAAAATTAAAATAGTTATATTTGGGGATATACTGCATAAAAAAGAACCCAATATAAATACGATTATACCGTATAAAAAAACACGACCTTTTCCTTTTAAATCACCAAGTTTACCAAATATAATAATTGTAGTTGCAACAGTCACTATATATGATGACACAATTAAACTTGATAGAGATAAGTTTATATTTAGATCTTTTTTTATACAGGGTAAAACAACATTTACAATACTAGCATCTAGACTACCCATAAAAGGAACTACAATTAAGACAAATTGTATAATCCACCTATTTTTGTAGATTGTTTCATCATCAAAATTATATTTTTTCAAGGCGTTCACCTCCTTTTATATTGTACGGGATTAAGAAAATTATAGTACCAAAAGATTTATAAAGTCAAATATATGGTTTTACATAATATGGAATATGTTGTACAATATAAATTATCGAAAAAATTATAAGATTTAGGAGGATTTTAATATAATATGTAGAATATACTAAGAATACGAACAATTATCAAATAATTCATATCAAAAATATTTTAATCTACAATTATAAACATTGTTAAATTTATTTTTACTAAAATATTAGTATTTTCTAAATTGCATGCCTAAGGTGTAAAAAATAGGTAAATTATTAATAGGGGGGTAAAATATATGATGCTAGATAAAATTACAGTAACAAAAGATGGGGAAGAGGTATCAGATATTTCACATGAGATAAAATCAAACCAGTTTGCAAATCTAGATGATTCCATGAAAATGTATTTAAAAGAAATAGGAAAAATACCTTTACTTACTAGAGAAGAAGAGTTAGAAATAGCAAAAAGAGTTTATGAAGGGGATGAAGTTGCAAAACAAATACTAGTAGAATCAAATCTTAGACTAGTTGTAAGTATAGCAAGAAAATATATAAGAAAGGGAATGCCAATATTAGACTTAATTCAAGAGGGAACATTAGGACTTATAAAAGCTGTAGAAAAATTCGACTATACAAAAGGATTTAAATTTAGTACATATGCAACTTGGTGGATTAGACAATCAATTACTCGCGCAATAGCAGACCAAGCGAGAACTATAAGAGTTCCTGTACATATGGTAGAAAAAATTAATAAGATATCTAGCGTATCATTAGAGCTTTCAAATGAATTAGGGCGTGAACCTAAACCAGAAGAAATTTCAAAAGAACTAAATATGCCTGTACAAAAAGTAGTACAAGTTATGAATATATCTCAGAGACCACAATCTATAGATTCAACAATAGGACAAGAAGACGACACAGAGTTAGAACAACTTATAGCAGATAAAAATACTATTTCGCCAGAAGAAGCAGTCACAACTTCAATGCTTAAAGAAGAAATAGAATCAGTTTTAGAAACATTAAGCGACAGAGAAAAAGGCATACTAGAACTTAGATATGGACTTACAGATGGAGAAAAAAGAACTCTAGAAGAAGTAGGAAAAGTATTTAACGTTACAAGAGAAAGAGCTAGATAAATCGAGAAAAAAGCACTTAGAAAATTAGCTCATCCAAGCAGAGCAAATAAACTTATAGATTATTATTATGATATATGTTAAAAAACACCTCAATTTAATTGGGGTGTTTTTTAACATATGTCTTTAAACAATTTTTACTACATTTCATTAACATATTTCACAAGATCATTCAAATATCTAAAATCACGAGCATCAAATGATTTAGAAATAATATTATAGCGCTCAGGTTGTTTATTTTTTAGGACAATCAATAAACCCTTCATCATTATTTTATGTTTAAAGCTCATTTTATCGTAATCAAGTCCACCGACTGCATAAAAATGGGGGATATTATTTTGTTCATCTTGAGTCAAATTGTCATCAAAAGCTTTTTTTATAGTGTCAATTTCATTAGCTGGTGTTGCGCCTATCATAAATAGTATTATATCTAAACGATATAATTACCTAGGAAATACGACAATAAAAATATTAAATACAAAAAAACTGTTACATAAGTTTAAAGACTTAAGTAACAGTTTTTATTTATAATGTATAGGAAATTATAATCATATTTAGATTATGGATAAATATAATTTCCGTTAATGCATTTCAAAGAAATCTACATTTTTAAAGATTTTTAAGATAAAGATTTCTTTCTTTATTTATTATCATATAAAAATGCTGGTACAGAGTTGTAGATATGTTTATCTCCAACAACTAATAGTAAATCACCAGCTAAGAATTCTATATATGGTCCAGGAGAAATAATAAGTTCTTCACCTCTTTTTACAGCAACAATTGTTGCACCTGTATTTTGCCAGAACTTAGTTTCACCTGCAGTTTTCCCTATGTATTTACAATTTTCTTCAATAGTAAATTGTACTGGAACTAATGGGTTTATAATTTCTAGTCTGTTTGAATAATCGATTATCTTGTTTAAAGTTTCAACAATCTCGTTTTCTAATTTAGATTTTTCTCCAAGTAGTTTATATAAACTACTTTTGTAAGATGAAATATTAGTGATATCTTGATATTTTTTTATGAATGATAGCGCATTTTTAGAAGATAAAACGATAACGCCTTTTCCTTTTACACTTTCAACAATTTTAATATCTTCTAGAAGTTTTATAGCACGTCTTATTGTTTCTGGAGAAACATTATATTTTCCAGCTAAAACAGAGCGCCCATATAAGGTACTTCCCTCTACTATACTGCCTGTATAAATTTTATTAGCTAAATCTAAAGCTATTTTTTGATAAATAGGCATAGTGTAATTATCTTGCATATTGTCACCTCCCTTAATAGTGATTTCAAATAACCTTTATTACTATTTTATAACTATTAAATTAATATGCAATACAAAAAATAAAAAATTTAAATTATTTTTCAAATAAGTGAAAATAAATGTTTATTAAGTGAGATATTTTTACTAGATACAAATACAAAATATAAAAATACATACTATTTGACGGATTGAAAAATAAAAGCTACAATAATAATTTGTGATAGTATTATAAGTGAATTTGAAGGGTATATTAACTATGTTAAAGTATACTTAAAAAAATATAAGTTATATTTACAAATAGTACATCAAAAATTGAGGATAGATTATGAGGAGGTGACATTTGCGGAATTTAAAATATAAAATTAAATTATCGCTTAAAATATGGAGAAAATAATCAAATCAAACAGAATAAAAGGAATACTTTGTATAATTGCATCTGCATGCGGTTTTGCAATTATGTCGGCATTTATAAAATTAGCCGGAGATTTGCCAAGTTTCCAAAAAACATTTTTTAGGAACTTAGTGGCAGCCTTAATTGCTTTATATTTAATTATAAAACATAAGGGAAGTTTAGTAGGTAAAAAAGAAAATAGAAAGATACTAGTTATTAGATCTATATGTGGGACTATAGGAATCATATGTAATTACTATGCAGTAGATAAATTAGTATTATCTGATGCAAATATGTTAAATAAGTTAAGTCCATTCTTAGTTGTAATTTTCTGTGCATTATTTTTAAAAGAAAAAATAAATTTAAAACAGATTACAATGGTAAGTGTTGCATTTATAGGTGCATTATTTATAATAAAGCCAACTTTTAATGTTGAAGTTATACCATACTTAGTTGGAGTATTAGGTGCAATAGGAGCAGCACTTGCATATACTTGTGTTAGGGCTTTAGGTAATAAAGAAGATTATTATACAATTGTATTTTTCTTCTCAACATTTTCACTTATATCTATTTTACCTATTTTTATAGCTGTATATAAACCTATGACAATGATTCAGCTAGCATACTTACTTCTTGCTGGTGTATTTGCAAGTATAGGACAGTTCGGTATTACACTTGCGTATAAATTTGCACCAGCAAAAGAAATATCTATATACGACTATAGTGGAATAATATGTTCTGCAATTTTAGGAATAGTTTTCTTTGGAGAACATCCAGATGCAATAAGTATCATAGGTTACTTAATCATATTTGCTGCTGCATTTGATATGTTTTTATACAATAAAAAATTAGATAAGTTAGAGAAGAAAGATAACGACTTAAAACAAATTCAAGAAAAATAAATTTACCTATAATTTGTATAAATATACTATAATTAAACCATACGAATATATTAAGCACTTTAAGAAAAGGGGAATTTAGTATGGAAAAAGTAAAATTAGCGATTATAGGGACAGGTCTTAGAGGAGCATATACATATGCACCTTTGATAGAAAAATATAAAGATAAGTGTGAGATAGTTGCTTTTGTTGAAAATAAAAAGGGAAGAAGAGATTTATTTTTAGAAAAATATCCTGTTGACGAAGATATGGTATTTGATAATTTAAATGATTTTATAGCTCATGATAAGCTAGCTGATGCTGTTATAATATCACATTATGATCTTTTACATTATGATACAGCTCAAGTGGCTTTAGTCAAAGGATATGATGTGTTAGTTGAAACTCCTGTGGCAAACAGCTTAGATGGTTTAGTTCATTTAAAGGAATACTCAGAAAAAAATAAAGATAGATTATTTATGGTTGCCTACAACAATAGATATTCTAGTTTTTATAAAAAACTAAAACAAATAACAGACAGCAAAGAATTAGGAGATTTAATAAATATTTCATATAATGTAGATATTGGATATCAAAACTTCATCCACAATTATGTAAGAGGTAATTGGAGAATAACAAGTGATACAGCAACAATAATGCTTACAAATAGTTGTCAAGATATTGATATGATGGTAAGTTTATCTGGCGGAAATTGTGAAAAGGTATCATGTTTTTCTGACTTAAGAGTGTTTAACTGGGATAATTTTAATACTAAAATGAGCCAAAATTGTTTTAGATGTGGGGAAGAGGAGTCATGTCCATTCTCAGCTAAAAAGATATATCTACAAGAAGATAAATTTATAAATAATTCGGTTCATATAAAACCAACAAAAGAAAATTTAGAAGCTATATTAAAAGAAGGACCTTATGGTAAGTGTGTATTTTATTGTGACAATGATGTTGCTGATAACTTAACAAGTATATTTAAATTTGATAATAAGGTAACAGCAAACTTCAATATAAATGCATTTACAAAAGAAAGTGATAAAAAAATAAGACTTTTCTTTAAAGAAGGTGAAGTAGAAGCTTCTCTTAAAGATAAACAAATAAAAATAAAGAAATTCTTAAACACTGAAGAAGAAATAATAAAATTAGAAACTGAAGATATAGATGAAAAATTATTTGTAGATTTTATAGATAGGGTAGCTACTAAAAACTACGACTCATGTATTTCATCTGTCAAAGAAGTTATACAAAGTCATGTTGCTACATTTGCAGCAGAATTTGCAAATGTAAGCGAAACAGTAGTAGATGTTAAGTCATTTTTTGATGATGCAGTAGAAATGACAAAACAAATAGAAAAATTGATGTTTTAGAAAAAATAATTAAATTTATTTATATAAAATTCATAAATTTAGTATATAAAAATAGGAGGTATGAGTAAAATAGTATATAATACTATATTTTCTCCTACCTCTTTTTATATGCAATATAAAATAACAATATTATATAGTGTAGGTATCAAGGTGTCATTAAAAACATCAAAATAATAAAAACTAATAAAAGTCTAAATGACAAAGTGCACCTCCTAATCTATTATTATATAATATTGTATAAATGAGAAAATATAACAAATAATCAATAATTAATTCAAAAAACTATGATATAATTTTAAGATAA
Organism: Intestinibacter bartlettii; assembly: GCF_018917435.1. GTDB lineage: Bacteria > Bacillota > Clostridia > Peptostreptococcales > Peptostreptococcaceae > Intestinibacter > Intestinibacter bartlettii_A. Next base: position 93,443 of record NZ_JAHLOQ010000001.1, on the reverse strand, counting down.
TGATTTTCTTTAATACATAGAAAGTCTGATATGGACAGGAGGGATTAGGATGTCAGATGATAGAATAATAGATTTTAATGAATTAAAAAATAAAGTAAAAGAAACTGACATAGACAAATTTGAAAATTATATGTATAATATGTATTTTTCGGTTGCTGATGGAAGTATGACTATGGCACAGTTTACCTCAAAAATATACGATTATATGAGGGAAAATAATATATCAAATGAAAAGTTTATGAATATGCAAAAGAAGCTATTAGAGAGATACGGGGTAGATGAATCAGAAATAGAAAGACAACTTAAAAATATGGGAATAAACCCAAATGATTTAAGCAGTTTATCTTCTATGAATATAAATGATATAAGAAATAACAACATAAACTTAAATAATAATAAACCTAAAAAAGAAGAACCAAAAGTAGAATTTGTACCAGTTGATAATATACAAGAAACTATAGTAAAAAATTCTGATTTCTATAATAAATTTGCCACAAGACTTGAATATGATAGTTACATTGTAAGCAAGTTAAAAAATGATGTAAATGATCTTAAAATAATAATCAATAAAGAAAGAGTTACTCTTATGAGTGAAGGAGCTATAAATTTAGTAGACTCACAATTAAACGAATTTTTATTAGATTATAAAAATATGATAGGAAAGAAAATGAAAGTTACAATTTGTGAAAATTGTAAGGAATACGACTATTAAAATAAAATTAATAAATAACTCATTAAAGGACAAACTTAAATAAGATTGTCCTTTTTTAGTAAATTAAAAAAGTAAAATTTGATATATAAAAAGAGATACAAAACATTAAATTTTGTATCTCTTTTAGAAGTGTGTGTTTTAGTTATTTATAATGAAAATTTTTTAATTAGCTTTACTCCATTTTGAACCATACTATTTAAAAATACTACATTCAAAAGGTCTCCTGGATGAACAAATGGGATATCATATGTATCTACCAAATTCATAGGAACTACTATGTTTTTATTAATATTTTTTTCATTAAAATAAGCCTTTAATGTAACTACAAATTGATATATGCATATATCTGTGCAGTCACCAACAACCACTACGTTATCTATATCGTTTAATATATTAATATCTATAGCAAAGAATCCATTTGTAGAATTTTTAGGTATTATTTCAAGATTTTCTATATCTAGAAGTTCGTCTACTACTTTGCATTCATCGCTATCTGATAAGCAGTGAGCAGGGTAGCTTAATAATTCTACGGAATCTTTTTCGTGAGTATCTGTAAAGGCTATAATTTTGTTTAACTTCTTTTCTAAAGGTTTTGCAAATTCATATATAGGATTTATAAGTGATTTTATCCTATCAGAATATAGAGCTCCTTCTTTGGCAAACCCATTATTGATATCTACAATAAATAAAGCAGTTTTACTTAAATCGTAGTCAGCTAAATTTTCTATCGGTAAATTGTCTAAGTTTTTTTGTAAAACTTCAAATTCTTTAAGTATATTTTCCATTTGTAACCTCCACGATAATTTAATAAAATTGTATAATTTTATATTACATATGTCAATAGATATTGGTAATTTAGTACATTAATTATATACTAAAATAGTATTTAGTTTAATATAAAATCTAAAGTTGATCATTGACTATAGTATTGATTATTTTTGGATAATTAGTGAATACGCCATCCACTTTTAATTTTAAAAGTTTTTTCATTATAGTTATTGAGTTTACAGTATAAACTTGTACTAAAAGACCTTTTTTGTGTGCCTCTTTTACGAATTCCTTATTTACTACATCATAAGAAGGATGTATATAAGTGCATTTACATTCTTTACATATCTTTAGCACCTTTTTTAAATTTCTAAATTTAAAAGTTAAAGGACCTACCAAATAAGCTGTTTTTATATTTTCATCTAACTTAGAAATTCTTTTTAAACTTTTAGAATTAAAAGAAGATATTAAAACTCTATCTTCCATGTTATGTTCTTTTACTAAATTAACTACATCTTCTTCAATGCCTTTATATTTAACTTTATTATTTTTTATTTCTATATTTAAAGTTAAGTTTGTAGGTTCAATAAGTTTTAATACTTCTTCAAGTGTAGGTATTTTACAGTCAGATTTATCTCTTAATTTTTCATCATTTAAATCTGCTTTTCTTAACTCATCAAATGTAATTTTTTTTATAGAACCCTTGCCATCAAATACTCTTCCTAAAGTTTCATCGTGGTGTACAACAAGTATTCCATCTTTAGTTTTTTGTACATCAAGTTCGATGCCACAAATATCTAAATCAATAGATTTTTTAAAAGCATACATAGTGTTTTCTGGGTAAAAACCACTATTGCCTCTATGGGCGTATATATTCATATTATTCCTCCTCATAAACCTCGCTAGTTAGGTCGATTGCCCAAGTGTTACAATAATTATTCTTGAGTATTTAATTATTACTCCAATTAGAAATTTCTTCTGCTAGGTTGTTTAAGTATTCCCAACGTTCATATTTAACTTGTAATTCATTTTCTAGTTTGGTTTTTTCATCCATTATTTCTTGTAATTTTGTAAAGTCAGTTGCAAATTTAGATGTATCTTCTTCTAAACTTGCTATTTTTTCTTCTAATTTTTCTATATCTTCATCTATAGTATCAAATTCTCTTTGTTCATTATAAGAGAATTTAGGCTTGTTTTTAGCTTTAGGCTTTTCTTTTTTAACAGCCTTAGGTTTTTCTTCTTTAACTTCTTGTTCAAATTCTTCAAACTCGATATTTTCTTCTTCTCTGTAATTTAAGTAATCACTATAATTTCCTGTATAGATGTTTATTCTTCCACGACCTTCATATGCAAATATTTTATTGCAAACTCTATCTAAGAAATATCTATCATGTGAAACACATATAAGAACACCATTAAATTCGTCTAAATAATCTTCTAGACGACTTAAAGTATCGATATCTAAGTCATTAGTAGGCTCATCAAGTAAAAGTACATTAGGAGCCATCATAAGAACTCTAAGAAGTTGAAGTCTTCTTCTTTCTCCACCAGATAAATTTTTAATATGAGTGTATTGTAGAGTTCCATTAAATAAGAACTTTTCACACATTTGTGATGCTGTTATTTTATGTCCATCAGCAGTAGTTATATAATCACTTTCTTCTTTTATATAATCTATAGCTCTCATTTCAGGGTGCATTTTTGAAGTATCTTGGTTAAAGCAACCTATTTTTACAGTTTCACCAATAGAAATTGTACCACTATCTGGTTTGATTTCACCATTTAAAAGTCTTATTAAAGTAGATTTACCAAGACCATTTCTACCAACTATACCTATTCTATCTGTACGGGCTAAAGTATAATCTAAATTATCTATAAAAGTTCTTCCATCAAATGATTTGCTTAGATTTTCTATTTCGATTATTTTTTTACCAAGTCTGCTGCTACCAACAGATATTTCTAATTTATCTTCTGGAGTGAAGTCATTTTTATTTGATAATTCGTCAAATCTTTGAAGTCTAGCTTTTTGTTTTGTAGTTCTAGCTTTTGCCCCACGTCTTACCCAAGCAAGCTCTTTTCTAAGTAAATTTTGACGTTTTGCTTCCATAGATTCAGCAAGTTGAAGTCTATTCATCTTTTTCTCTAAAAATACAGAATAATTTCCTTCATAACTGTATAAAACACCTTTATCAAGTTCTAATATTCTATTAGTTACACGATCTAAGAAGTATCTGTCATGTGTAATCATTAAAATAGATCCTTTAAATGAGTTTAAGTAAGTTTCTAACCAGTCGATAGTATCATTGTCTAAGTGGTTTGTAGGCTCATCTAAAATAAGTAATTCACAAGGTGGGATAAGTGCTGAAGCAAGTGAAACTCTTTTTCTTTGTCCACCTGAAAGCTCTTTAACCTTTTGATTGAAATCTTTTATACCTAGTTTAGTTAAAACAGTTTTTGCGCTGCTTTCTAAATCCCAAAGATTTAAAGCATCCATTTTCTCTTGTAATTTTAGCAGTTTTTCATTTAACTCTTCATCATAGGATTTATTTATTTTATCTAAAATATCTTGATAGTCTCCTATAATTTTCATTTCCTCGCAAGTACCTTTAAATACTTGTTCTAAAACTGTAGCATCTTCATCATAATATGGGTTTTGAGGAAGATATTCTATTCTTACTTTGTTGGCTTTTGTAATAGTACCATCATCAGGTATTTCTGCTCCAGCAATTATTTTAAGTAGAGTAGATTTACCAGTACCATTTACACCTATTAAGCCTATTTTTTCTTTATCATTTATTCCTAAAGAAATATTCTCAAGTAATTTTTTTTCAGAATAACTTTTGCTAATGTTTTCTAATGTTATTAAATTCATGTATCTCACCTTTATATAAAATTTCAATTTAATAATTATTAATAATTTAGGTATAACTAATAGTTATCAAATACTGCGATGATTATTCTTGTAAAGATTATTATCACAGTATAAAATTTAATTAACAAATATTTAATTTGATTAAAATATACATTATATTATAACTCATAAACGCATATTAGACTAATAATATTAATAATAAAAATAAAATATTATGTAGAATATTTATTTAGTTTATTTTTTATTAAAATTTTATAATGTAAAACTTAAAGAGGGGAAAAAATATAACATGAAGGTATATATATCACAATTAACAGAAACAGAAAATATTATAGATTTGCTAGAAAAATACGACATTGGATTAGAAATAGTATTATTTGCAAGTCCTTACTGTTTAGACAAGCAAGATGAATTTATAGATATTTATAAAGAGGAGTTAGGAGATTTATACAATAAAATAGAAATTGGGATACATGGACCATATGCTGATTTATGTACGGGAACTCGTGACAATTTAATATCTCAAGTTACTAATCATAGGATGCAACAAGCTTATGATGTGGCAAAAAAAATGGATGCAAATTATGTAGTATATCATAATGGATATTATCCTAAAACATATAGTTATGAAGAGTGGCTTACTCGTACACCTAATTATTGGAAAAACTTCTTAAAAGATAAAAAGAACGATAAAATAAAAATACATATTGAAAATGTACATGAAGATGAGAGCTATGTAATAAATGCACTTATGGATGAAATTTACGATGAAAAAACATCTGCATGTTTAGATATAGGCCATGTTAATGCATATTCAAAAATAGATGTAGAAGAATGGATACAATCATTAGGAAATTATATGAAACATATGCATATACACAATAACTACGGGGATAAGGATTCACATCTAGCAATAAATAAAGGCGATATTAACATAATGGAAATGTTAAATAAATTAAAAGATAAAGATATAACTATAGCACTTGAAATCAATGATGTAGATGAACTTAGAGAATCTTTAGATATACTTTATAAAAATGGCTTTATAAAATTAAGAGAAGTAGTAAAAAATAATATTTAATTAGAATAGTATTTATACCAAAAACTTTAAATTAACAATATAAAATTATTAAAACCTTATAATATTACTAAGATATATGGTATAATTTTTTAGAGAATTTAAAGTATTAGAGAGGTGCAAATATGGATTATTTATCTATAGAAGAATTAGTAAATGCCAGCAATGGTCATTTAGTAAGCAAAAGTGAAGAAGTAACATCTATAAATGAGTTAGTTATAGATAGTAGACTTGCAAATAAAAATAATGTGTTTTTCGCTATAATAGGGGAGTCTTTAGACGGACATAAGTTTATAAACTCAGCTATAGAAAATGGATGTAAAACAATAATAAAAAATAAAAATAATAATTTAGAAATAATAGGCGATGATGTAAATATAATTGAAGTTGAAAATACTGAATTCGCACTTGGTGATATATCAAGATACTACAAAAACAAATTCGATATACCTTATATAGGAGTTACAGGTAGTGTAGGGAAAACATCTACAAGAGATATGGTTTATGCTGCTGTATCTAGCAAATATAAAACTCTTAAAAATACAGGAAATTTAAACAATCAATTTGGGGTGCCACTAACACTTGCTAATTTAGATAAAAGCTATGAATGTGCTGTAATTGAAATGGGTATGAGTGGATTTAATGAAATTGAGTACTTAGTTAATATAGTAAATCCTCAAATAGGAGTTATATCAAATATAGGTCTTTCTCATGTTGAAAGACTTGGTTCTAGAGAGGGAATATTTAAAGCTAAGATGGAGATAACAACAAACTTTGATGAAAACTCTACATTAATCGTAAATGGCGATGATGATATGTTAGCTACATTAAAAGGAAAAGAATTAAATTACAAATTAAAAACTTTCGGATTTGAAAAAGATAACACAATATACTGTGTAGATTTTGAAATGAACGACAGTGATACAACTTTCAACGTTATGATAGATAATAAAATAGAAAAGTTCTATATACCAACAGTTGGAGAACATAACATATACAATGCTATGGCAGCGATACTTGTAGGTCAAACTCTAGGAATAAGTTTAGATAAAATAAGAGATGGTCTTGAAAATTTAGAAATAACTAAATCTAGAATGGATGTTATAAAAACTGATAATTATACAGTTATAGATTCAGTTTACAATGCAAGTGTAGACTCTATGAGAGCAGCTTTAAAAGTATTAAACAGATATGAAAACAGAAAAGTTGCTGTATTAGGAGATATGTTTGAAATGGGTTCTTTTGCAGAAGCTGGTCATAGAGAAGTAGGTAAGGATGCTAGCCAAAATGCAGATGTACTTATAGCAGTAGGTAAAGATGCAAGATTTATGGTAGAAGAAGCAATCGAAAACGGCATGAATAAAGAAAATACTCACTACTTTGAAACAAAAGAAGAAGCAATCGAAAACTTTAAAGATATATTACAAAAAGGAGATGCTATATTAGTTAAAGCATCTAGAGGAATGCACTTAGAAGAAGTTGTTGAGTTCTTAAGCAAATAATTAATACCTAAAGAAGTATAAGTTATTTATAAAAAAATAAAAAGATTAAAAAAGGTGTGCAAAACATTCAAGTTATGCACACCTTTTAAATTTATTTAGATTGTCTAATTTGATCTATAGTTTCACCAATTATTTTTATACCTTTTTCTATTTCATCTTTTTCTAATCTAGAAAATCCAAGTCTCATAAAATTATTTTGATTTTCATCTATGAAAAATACATCACCAGGCATAAATATAACACCTTTTTCGTGGCATTTTTCAAGTAAATATCTAGTATCTATATCTTTTATTTTAAAGAATAAATGAAGACCTCCATCACCTAATACATATTCAGAGTTGATGTATTTGTTAGCACACTGTAGTGCAAAGTTAAATTTATCTCCATAATATTTTCGTATTTTCTTTAAGTATTTGTCAAAGTTACTGTTTTTTAAGTAGTCGTATAAGATACCTTGATCCAAAAATGATACATGCATATTTATACTTCTTTTTACACTTACTAATCTATTAATTAAGTTTTTATCGCCAAATATCCATCCAATTCTCATTCCTGGAAATAGAATTTTTGAAAAACTACCAATATAGATTACACCGTTATTTTTATTATCTAAAGAGCATATTGGGAATATATGCGAACTAGAATAAAGCAGCTCTTCATTAAATCCATCTTCTATTATGGCTATGTTGTTTTCTTTCATTAAATTATAAAACTTAAATCTGTCATTTGGAGATAATACTATTCCAGTTGGATTATTGTACGATGGTGTAATGTAGACAAATTTAATTTTACCTTTATATTTTTTTAAAGTCTCATTTATGCCTTCAAAATCTAGACTATTTTTATTTAAATTCATAGGTAAAATATTTAAGTTATATGATTTAAATATTTTTAAAGATACATTATGAGTTGGATTTTCACATAAGATATAATCTCCAGGTTTAGTAAGTGAAGATATAATTATATTTAAAGCCTCTGTAAATCCATTAGTAATCAGTATATCTTTATTTGTAGAGTCTACATTTTTATTATTCATATATTCTGTTAAAAATTCAATTAACGGTTTATAACCTTGAGCATATCCGTAGTTTAATAATTTATGTCCTTCTAAATTAAATCTGCTTAAAAAAGCTCTTTTTAATTCTTCCATATCAAATTGATCACCAGCAGGTGAGATACTTTTAAAAGAGATTAAGTCAGACTTCCAAGTAATTTCATTTTTTGAAGAATCCATTTTATTTAAATTTTTTGTATATTCATTTTCATATAAAGACCAATCTACATTCCAACTAGACGTACTAATAGAGGATTGTTCTTTTACAAAAGTACCTTGACCTTTAATAGAGTAGACTAGGCCTTCAGTTTTTAATTCCTCATAAGCACTTAAAACACTATTTCTGCTTACATTTAAAATTGAACAAAGTTCTCTAGTAGAAGGCAGTTTACTGTTTATAGGAAGTAATCCTTTTGTTATTAAGTCTTCTATATAGTTTTTAATCTGAATATATACTGGTTCATCCTTATTTAACTTAAAATTAAAAAATAACAAAGTGTACCTCCTTTAATAAATTAAAATATATTTTTATTTAAATTGAAATTTACATAAAAATAAAGACAATTATATTTTAATTTACTAAAACACAACTGTCTTTATTATTATAACATATATTATAACTCATAGGAAATTATATTGACTAAAATTAAAAGTCAGATACTATCCACTATAAGTCACAAGAAAGAATATATGATGACTTTTTTAAAGATTTTTTACTATTTTATAATTTTATAATGAGTATTCTATTATTTTATCTATTAATTCACTGTAAGATATACCTTTAGCGTTTGCACTTCTAGGGATTAAACTAGTAACTGTCATTCCTGGAAGTGTGTTTAATTCAAGAACATAGAATTTACCGTTTGATAATATAAAGTCAACTCTTACAAATGCTTTACAGTTAAATGCATCCCAGCATTCTTTAGTTCTCATATTTATTTCATTTTGAAGATTTTCTTCTAAATAAACAACTTCTTCAGTAGCGGCTTTATCACCAGTCGCATATTTTGATTCATAATCAAAGAATTCATTTGGTGAACTTATTTTTATAGTTGGGAAAACTTCTCCATTTAATATGAAAGAAGTATATTCATCTCCAGGAAGATAACCTTCTATCATAACTATATCGTCTACTTCTAAGCCTTGTCTTACAGCTTCATAAACATCTTCTTTTCTATCTACTTTAAATGTAGCAACACTAGAACCACCGCTGTTTGGTTTTATGAAAACTGGATAACCCATTTTTTCAATTGCATCGTAGTCTATTGAGTCAAGTGATTTTGCAATTGTCCAAGGAGCAGTAGGTATATCTGATGCTTTTAATACCTTTTTACTCATATTTTTATCCATACATATTCCACTAGTTAGAGGTCCACATCCTGAATATTTAATGCCCATAGATTCTAACATAGATTGAATAGTTCCATCTTCACCATATTTACCATGAAGAACTAATAATGCAAAGTCTACTCCTTCAGGCATTTTATTTACAACATCCATAGGATGATCTATTACTAATTCATGTACGTCATATTTTTCTCTGTCTATGTTTTTAAGCACAGATCTACCAGAATTTAAAGATACTTCACGTTCAGATGAAATACCACCCATTATTACAACAACTTTCTTTTTCATTTTTATCTCTCCTAAATATATAAAATATTAATATATAAAATATTGAATTTGCTATTAAATTACACTTATTATTTACAGAAGTTATAATAAGTATAAATTTTAGATTTATTTTTTGCTTATATTAAATAAATAAAGATTACTATATAGTAGCAATGTTTATCTTATATAATAATTATATGTATAGATAAAAAAAATATAAAGTACCACGATTGATGTAAATAATAATAGTAGTGGTTGTTAATAATAAAACAAACAAAAAAGAGATAACAAGTATTTTATGTTATCTCTTTTTATACAGTATTATTTTATTTTAAAATTATAGTTATCTACAATTTAACCTTATAATAAGAAATTACCTATTATAATTCCACAATAGTTTCCTATAACATAACCTAAAGTACCAATAAGCATTATAGGAGCTATTAATTTTGTCCAGCCTTTAGATACTGCCATTGCAGCAGCTGTTGTAGGACCACCGATACAAGCATTAGAAGCAAGTATTGCATCTTCTAAGTTAAATTTAAATATTTTAGCACAAACAAATGTTACTAACATATTTATAAGAACTACTATAAAGCAGAATACTAATAATAATGGTGAATTTACTATTATAGATTGTATTGAAGCAGGCACACCTATTACAACAAAGAATATGTATATTAGATATGTACCAATTTCTTGAGCACCTCCAAGATTAGAGAAGAAATCACTAAACACAGAAGCGCAAATCATAGTAACAGTAGTTATTATTAAATATTGGTTTCCAAGTAAAGTATTTAAAAGTGATAAAAAGGCATTACTAGTAGGTATAGTAGCTGATAAAAATTCTGCTATAGTATTTGATATAGCTACAATTGCAAATGCACTACCTATAGATAATGCTATATCTTTTAATGATATATCTTTACGGCTCCAATAAGAAGAAGCTGTAGTTTCACCTTCTTTTATTTCTTGTTTTTCAAATTCCTGAACATGTGGATGAAGGAAGTGTTTTCTGAAGAAGTTTATTGATGGTATAGTTATTAATACGAAGAAGTATAATGCCATTAATAAATTATCAGAAACAACTGCTGCAGAAACAACATCACCAGGAAGTTCAAAAGCAGCTGACATAGCAGCAAAGTTTGCTCCACCACCGATGTATGATCCTGTCATCATTCCAGCAACTTCAGCTAGGAAAGGAATTTTACTTGCTAATAAATAAAATCCAACTATAGCACCTGTCATAGTACCTACTGCACTTAGTAGATAAATTACAAGCATCTTTCCACTTTCTTTCCATATCTTTTTTATATCGCATTGATATAATAAAAGTGTAATTGCAAGTGGAACAACATATGTCCAAACATCATCGTAAACAGGAGAGTCAGTTGGTATAATTTTTAAATTTGATAGTGCTAAAGCACCAATTAAGGCTATAATTGCTCCTGTAATTTTAGCAGCCCAATTGTATTTTTGTTCTAATACGATACTTATTGCAGCCCAACCACATAAAAAAGCCCATAAGACCCAAGTGTTATCGGCTGAAATTAAACTATTCATATAAATCCTCCTAAAAATATAATTTTCAATATAATTAAAAAAACAATTTAATACATTATATATTATATTTGGAAATCTAAAAAAATAAAAGTACCACAATATAGTTAAATGAGCTATATTGTGGTAGATAATAAAAAAACAAACTAAATAGAGTTAAAGTTTAGAATTTCCGATAACTTGTTTGATAACTCTAAATGCATTTTTATAACTGATATTATCAATTTCATATTTGGTGTATCCTCTTTTTTGAAGTTCTTTTATTAAATTAGGTGTATCTTCAAATTCTTTTAAACCTAATACATTCGGGTTTGAAGTATCTTCTAAAAATGCAGATAAACAGTCTTGGTCTATAAATCCAGAAAAGTCAAAACCACAACATATATGTTCGACACCAACTAAGTCAGCGATATAATCTATGTGATTTACTAAGTCTTTAACATCTGCCTTTTGCCAAATTTTACGGTCGACAAAGTCTCTATAACCGTTCATACCTATTAAGCCGCCGCTCTCAGCAATAGATTTAATTTGATCATCTGTAAGATTTCGTCTATGATTTGACAGAGATTTTACATTTGAATGTGATGCAATTATTGGACTTGATGCAATATTTATTATGTCCCAAAATGACTTTTCATTTGCATGAGATACATCAACTAGCATTTTTAGTTCTTCTAATTTTCTAATTGCATTTTGGCCTGCTTCTGTAAGGCCTCGTGAAGGGTCTCCTCCAACACCAGTTGCTAGAGCATTTTGTTCATTCCAAGTAAGCGATGCATGTCTAGCACCTACTACATCATAAAAATAGTGAAGCATATCTACATCTTCTCCAATATAACTAAGTCCTTCCATACCGACCATTATACTTAATTTATTTTCTTTTAGACCTTTTTCAAAATCAGAGAAATTTCTAACCTGATGTATAATATCAGAATTAGAATTAATCTCTTGAGTTAGACAATCTACAATTTGTTTTACTCTTTTATCTGGGCATTTATCATAAGGCGGATCTATCCAAATTACATATATTCCTCCTATCAAACCACCTTTATTTAATTTATCTAAGTAGTGATTTTTTATAATATCTTTTTCACCTTTGAGCATTTTTACAGTTACATCAGTGAATAAATCAGAATGACAATCAAATACCATTTTACAACCTGCTTTCCATATTATATTGAAATATTTAATTATATTATAATTTATTAGACTGTAAGTAAAATTGCAATAAAAAAATTCTATTCTACATATTTTTTACATTAAAATTAATGTAAATTTTATTTGTGGGAATTATAATAAAAATAGTAAGAAAGATTGAAAATTAGGAGAGTAATTATGAAAGCAGAGATTATAACAGTAGGAACAGAGATTTTATTAGGAGATATATTAAATACAAATTGTAGATATTTATCTAGAGAGCTTGCAGCTATGGGGATAGAAATGTACTATCAAATAACTGTCGGCGATAACGAAGAAAGATTATTAAAAACACTAGAAGAAAGTTTAAATAGAAGCGACATAGTAATTTGTACAGGGGGTCTTGGACCAACTGAAGATGATATGACAAAAGAAGTATGTGCAAAATATTTTGGATATGAATTAGAACTTCACAAACCATCTTTAGATGCTATGTTAGAGAGATTTAAACATATGAATAGAGTTCCAACTAAAAATAATGAAAAACAAGCTTATTTCCCAAAAGAAGCTTATATACTTAAAAATGACAATGGGACAGCACCGGGTTGCATAATGGAAAAAGATAATAAAATGATAGTGGTACTTCCTGGACCTCCGAAAGAAATGCAACCTATGTTTGAAAATTACGTAAAGCCTTATTTATCAAAATTAACAGATGATGTAATCGAATCAGAGGTTCTTAGAATAATAGGTGTCGGAGAGTCAAAAGTCGAAAATGATATACTAGACATAATTGATTCACAAACCAATCCAACTATAGCTACTTATGCAAAAGGATATGAATGTACACTTAGAATTACTGCAAAGGCAAAGAGTGTAGAAGAAGCTAAAGAGCTTATAAAACCTATGTCAGATGAAATGAAAAGAAGATTTGGACAAAGTTTATATGCAACAGGAGAAACTAGCATAGAAGAAGTTGTGGCAAAAATGTTAGTAGAAAATAATTTGAAAATTGCTGTTGCAGAATCTTGCACAGGTGGTATGGTTTCAGCATCACTTATAAATTATCCTGGAATATCTTCTGTATTTATGGAGGGATGCGTAACTTACTCAAACGAAGCCAAGATGAAATCACTAGGAGTTAAAAAAGAAACATTAGATGTTTATGGAGCAGTAAGTGCTGAATGTGCAAAAGAGATGGCCAGTGGAGTTGCAGCTAGATACAATACAAATGTAGGAATTGCGACAACAGGAATAGCAGGACCAGGTGGTGGTACAGACGAAAAACCTGTGGGACTTGTTTATTTTGGAATTTATATAAATGGAAAAGTTATATCTAAAAAATACGTATTTAATGGAGATAGACAAGGTGTTAGAGAAAGAGCTACAAGAACTATACTAAATGACTTGAGATTAGAACTTTTAAATATGGAAAAATAATTTATGAAAACTATATTTAAATATATAAAGCCCCAATTTAAAAAAATATTTTGGGGCCTTTCAATTAAATTTATTGGCACAAGTATGGATCTATGTATACCTTGGATACTGGCTTATATGATAGATAATATAATTTCAAAAAAGAATATAAAAGAAATATACCTTTGGGGAATTTTGATGATTATTTGTTCATTTATAGGAGTATTTGCAAATATATATGCAAATAGAAATGCATCTGCTGTTGGAAGGGATGTGACAAATAATATAAGAAATGACTTATACAAAAAAGTCAGCATGTTATCTAGTTCTCAAATAGATTATTTTGGTGTAAATTCTCTTATATCTAGATTGACTACAGATACCAACAATATACATAGAACGATTTGTGTAATGCAAAGACTAGGTGTTAGAGCGCCGATTTTATTAATTGGTGGAGTTATAATAACTTTGACACTTGATCCAGTACTAACTTTTATATTGATTTTGATAATGCCTTTTATAGCTTTTGTCATATATTTTATTTCAAAAAGAGGGGTAACTCTCTATATGAATTTGCAAAAAAGTATAGATAATTTAGTTAGAGTAATTAGAGAAAATATAACTGGTGTTAAGGTAATTAAATCACTATCTAAAACTGATTACGAAAGAAAGAGATTTGATAAGGTTAATAAAAACGTCATAAATAACGATACGACTGCTAATATTGTTATGAGTTTAAATCAACCAATCGTAAATATACTTTTTAATTGTGGTCTAGTTTTAGTTATACTAGTAGGTGCTTATAGGGTACAAAGTAAAGCGATACAAGTAGGTGTAATCGTTGCTTTTTTAAGTTATTTTACAATAATACTTACGGCTATGAAATCAGTCACAAAGTTATTTATACTTTATTTTAAAGCAAATGCATCTGCAATTAGAATAAGTGAAATCTTAAATATAGAAGATAATTTAGATATAGACGAAGAAGATTTAAATATACAAAATACATATAAAAAATGGAACAAAAAGGATTTAGATGCAGATTTAATAAAAGAAAATCAAAAGATTGAAAATATACATAAAGAAAGTACATATCATATACAATTTAAGAATGTAACTTTTTCTTACAATAAAAATATACCTGTAGTAAAAAATATAAGTTTTGAATTAAAAAAAGGTGAATCACTTGGAATAATCGGACCAATAGGCTCTGGCAAGACGACAATTATGATGCTTTTGATGGGATTTTATAAAGCTGATGAAGGCCAAATACTTATAAATAATGTTGATATAAACGATATAAAAAAATCTGAGCTTAGAAATATGTTTGGATCAGTTTTTCAAAATGATTATCTATTTTCAAAAACTATATACGAAAATATTGATTTTGGAAGAGATATAGATGGTGAAGATATAGTAAGGGCGGCAAAAGCTACACAGGCAATGAATTTTATAAATCAAAAAGAAGCTAAATTTGACGAGAATATTTCACAAAGTGGTAATAATTTAAGTGGAGGCCAAAAGCAAAGGATATTTTTATCTAGAGCATTGGCATCAAATCCAGAAATTTTAATTTTAGATTATGCATGTAGTGCACTAGATTTTAAAACTGATAGACTTTTAAGAGAAAGCCTAAAAAAATATTATAAAAATACTACTAAAATAATTATAGAATCAAGAATTAATTCTATAAAAAATTGTACAAAAATAATGGTACTAGATAAGGGTAATGTTGTAGGATATGGAAAGCATGAAGATTTGATAAAAAGTTGTGAGATTTATTCTGAAATAAATAAAATTCAAAATGGGGATTTGTAACATGTCTAAAAAAAATAAAGAACAAAGTACAAAATATATTTTAAAAAGAATGTCAAAATATCTATACAAATATAAATTCACAATAATAATATCTATAATACTGACTATTGTATCAAATATTTTCGCATTAGTAGGACCTATGCTTTCAGGATATGCAATTGAAGTTATAGAAAAAGGAAATATAGATTTTTCAAAGATATTTTACTATGCATTTTTAATGATAGTATTTTATATTTGTTCATCTATTTTGTCTTATATAATTTCTATTATAATGGTAAAAACAGCTCGAAATGTAGTATATTCTTTGAGAAAAGATGCATTTGATACACTTTTAAATTTGCCACTTAGCTATTTTGACAAAAATTCAATAGGCGATGTACTTAGCAAAATCACATACGATATTGACACAATGGGCTCTACACTTTCAACTGATTTGATAAACATACTTACAAGTATAGTAACACTCGTGGGTTCTTTTTTTATGATGTTTACAATATCTAAAAAATTAGTGCTTATATTTTTTATAACTATTCCAATGTCTGTTATATCAACAAAATATATAACAAATAAAACTAGACCTTTATTTAGAAAAAGAGCTAAAAAAATAGGAGATTTAAATGGTTTTGTAGAGGAAAATATAAGTGGTCTTAAAATAATTAAAGCTTACAACAAAGAATCAAAAACTATAGATGAATTTAGAACTATAAATAAAAATGCAGTCGATGCTTATTACAACGCAGAATACTACGGAAGTATGACAGTTGCTTTGATTAGTTTTATAAACAATATATCACTTGCATTTATAAGCACAATAGGTTCTATATTGTATTTAAAAAATGAAATATCATTAGGTCAAATTTCTTCCTTTGTACTTTATTCTAGAAAGTTTTCTGGTCCAATTAGAGAAATATCAAATTTAATATCGGATATGCAGTCATCATTTGCCGCAAGTGAGAGAGTTTTTAGATTTATAGATGAAAAAAGAGAAGAAGATGATAAAGTTGATGCAGTAAAATTAGAAAAAGTTCATGGAAAGATAGATATGAAAAATGTAACATTTAGCTATGATTTAAATGAAAAGGTTTTAGAAAATTTAAATATAAATGCAAAATCAAATACAGTAGTAGCAATAGTTGGACCTACAGGTTGTGGTAAAACGACAATAATAAACTTGCTTATGAAATTTTACAATAGAGACGATGGTGAAATATTAGTAGACGATAAAAATATAGATGATATCACGAAAAAAAGTATGAGGCAAGCATATGCTATGGTTTTGCAAGATACATGGTTATTTGAAGGAAGTATTTATGAAAATATAGCTTATGGAAATGAAAATGCAACATTAGAAGATGTAAAAAGAGTTGCGAAATTGGCACAAATAGATGACTTTATAGAAAAACTTCCAAATGGTTATGACACGATAATAAGTGGAAATGGCGACAATATATCAAAAGGCCAAAAACAACTTATAAATATAGCTAGGGCGATGTTGATAGACGCTAAAATGTTGATATTAGATGAAGCGACATCTAATATAGATTCAAAAACTGAAATACAAATACAAAATGCTCTTTTAGAAATTATGAAGGGAAAAACATGCTTTATAATAGCACATAGATTATCGACAATAAAAAATGCAGATAAAATACTAGTATTAAACAACGGAAAAATAATTGAACAAGGAAAACATGAAGAATTATTAGAAGAGGACGGTTTTTATGCAAATTTATTTAAGTCACAATTTTAAAATTGCATCTTACCACTAAATTTATGCAAGTGACCCTAAAGTTGCTTGTTTTTCTTTTTTTTGTGAATATAATTTTATTAAGAAAACAAATTAAAATACGGAAAATAGAAAGGGGGAATAACTTTGAAATTCACAATAGAGCAATCATCTGATAATAACGAAGTAGAAATAAATATTAAGTGCGGTCAAATAATAGATGAAAAACTTCAGAAATTGATAGATCAAATAAGACTTTATTCATTTTCAATAGTATGTAAAAAAGGCAAGGAAATATATCAAATATCATTAAAAGATGCTTATTATATAGAAAGTGTTGAAGAAAAGACATTTGTTTATTTAGAAAAAGAAGTCTATGAAAGCAATTTAAAATTATATGAGTTAGAAGAGCAATTAAAAAATACATCATATATAAGAGTTAGCAAGTCGATAATACTAAATATCGAAAAATTACAAAGTGTAAAACCTCTAATCAATGGAAAATTAGAAGCTAACCTTAAAAATAATGAAAAAATACTTATAAATAGACATTATGTACCAGAGTTTAAAAAGAAATTTGGAATTTAGGAGGTGGTAGTTATGAAGCTAAGAGAATCAATAGTTATAAGTTGTGTATCATACACTGCAGTTATGATTATAATATCAATTTTAAACGGAATGGGAGTAACAGGTTTAAGCTGGATATTTAATTTAGAACTTTTTTTAGTTACAACATTAATAAGTTTGTTTATGTATATAATCGATAAATTAAATATAGAAAGCCAACCTGTGTATATAATTTTACAAATATTGAGTGTAGCTATATCAGTACTTGGTATAGGTGGAGGCGTTATGAAATGGTTTAGCTGGACATTAGAATATGTATCTATAACGATAGGTATATTTGTAGTTGTATATCTTATAACTTATGGTGTTACATTTTTAATAAATAGCATAACATCAGAAAAAATAAATCAAAAGATAACAGAGCAAAACAATAAGGAAAATTAAGAAATAATGTATTTGGTATAGGAATAAATATAAACATAAAGGCTTGTATAAAATCAAGGTGAAAAATTTTAAGGGGTGATTTGATTGAAACTTGATAAAAAGATAATAGAAGTAAATAATTTGAAAAAATCTTATGGCGATATAGAAGCTGTTAAAGGAATTGATTTTTATGTGGATGAAGGTTCGCTGTTTGCCTTTTTAGGATTAAATGGAGCGGGAAAATCGACGACTATCGATATGCTATGTACATTTTTAAAAGCTGATAGCGGAAAAATAAAAATAGATAATTTTGAAGTAAATAAGGATGACGATAAAATAAAATCATTAATAGGAGTCGTGTTTCAAGATAGCGCATTAGACGATTTATTAACAGTTAAGGAAAACTTAAAAGTAAGAAGTAAGTTTTACAATATGAGCAAAGCTGATTTTAATAAAAACTTAGAAGAAATAGCCTATGTCACAGGTATAAAGGATTTTTTAAATAGACAATATGGTAAGTTGTCTGGAGGTCAAAGAAGAAGGGTAGATATTGCAAGGGCGCTTATAAATAAACCAAAAATATTGTTTTTAGATGAGCCAACGACAGGTTTAGACCCAAATAGCAGAAAAAGCGTTTGGGATATGATAAGAAAATTACAAGAAGAAAATAATATGACCGTATTTCTTACAACTCATTATATGGAAGAAGCAGCAAAGGCAGATTATATAATAATTATGAATGAAGGAAAAATAGAAGCTAAAGGAACAACTTATGAGTTAAAAGAAAAATATGCAAAAGATAAGATGATAATATATACAAAAAATAATACTTTTTTTATGCACTATTTATCTATAAATAACTATAATTTCTCAGTAGGACATAATAATATAATTATAAATATTGAAAATACATTAGAAAGTATAAAAATAATAGAAGAGTGCAGAGACTATATAGAATCTTTTGAAGTTATTAAAGGTAGTATGGATGATGTGTTTATAAATATTACAGGAAAGGGGAATCAATAGATGATAAGTTTTGTAAATAGAAATTTAAAAGTATTTTTTAGAGATAAAACGGCAGTATTTTTCTCATTGCTAGCAGTGTTTATTGTTTTGGGTTTATATGTATTCTTTTTAGGGGATGTATGGGTAAAATCTTTTCCAAATATAAAAGGAGTTAAAAATCTTATGAATTGTTGGATTATGGCCGGGCTTATTGGGGTGACATCTGTAACAGCAAATATGGGCGCTTTTGGAACAATGATCGAAGACAAAAATAAAAATAAAATAAAAGATTTTTATGTATCACCGATAAAAAAATCTAAAATAGTAGGTGGATATATTATAAGTTCTTTTATAGTTGGGAGTATGATGTCAGTATTGACACTTATAATTTCACAAATTTATTTGGCATATAGTGGAGTGGATGTTTTAAACTTTAAGGAGTTAATTGAAGTATTTTTAGTTATACTTATAACGTCGCTTTCAAATAGTGCAATGATTTTATTTATAGTATCTTTATTTAATAGTGAAAAAGCATTTTCAACAGCAAGTACAATAGTTGGAACATTGATTGGATTTATTACAGGAATATATCTTCCGATTTCAATGCTGCCAGATTCAGTCCAAACTGTAGTTAAATTATTCCCGACTTCACATGGAATAAGTATACTTAGACAGATTTTTATGAAGAAACAAATGGATATATCATTTGCAAATGTTCCTACAAATTATATAGATGAATTTAAAGAAAGTATGGGTGTAGTATATTATTTAAATGATAAAATTGTACAAAATACTACGAGTATTCTTATATTAATAGGTTCTACAATAGTATTTTTTATATTAGCTATTTTAATTATGTCTAGAAAGAAAAAGTAAAGAGTTCATAAAAGTTAAATTTATTGTTAAAGACATAAGATATCAAGTGTGTAACTTATAATTATCTTATGTCTTTTATTATCGAAATATACAGAATATTATATTAATCAGTTAAATAACTTTAATGATTGTTAAGTTTTTATTACTCTTTTATAACAACTCTCTAACACTAATTAATATAAAAGATTATACAATTTAATTAAATAAAAATGCAACAAGCGAAAAAGAAAGGGAGGGACATTATGGAGAGTGTAATTAACACAATCAATAATATTGTGTGGAGTAACTGGTTAGTTGGATTATGTTTTATTTCAGGGATTTATTTCAGTGTTAGGACAAGATTTTCACAAATTAGGAATATTAAAGAAATGGTAGGTCTTTTATTTGGAGGAGAATCATCTGACAAAGGTATATCATCTTTTCAAGGGTTTTGTACAGCTCTTGCAGGACGTATAGGAACAGGTAATATAGCAGGTGTTGCAACTGCTATAGCATGGGGTGGGCCAGGAGCACTTTTCTGGATGTGGGCAATAGCTTTCTTGGGAGCAGGCTCAGCATTTGCTGAATCTACTTTAGGTCAGCTTTATAAAGAAGAGCATGATGGAGAATATCGTGGAGGCCCAGCTTATTATATAGAAAAAGGACTTGGAAGTACGACTTTTTCAAAAATATATGCTACTTTATTTGCAATTGTGACAGTTATAGCAATAGGTGTATTGCTTCCAGGTGTACAATCAAATTCAATTGCAGTATCAATAAATAATGCTTTTGGAATAAGTGTAAATATTACTGCTGTATTTTTAGTAATTTTAACTGGTGTTGTTATATTTGGTGGAATTAAGAGAATAGGTTCTGCTGCTGAATTTATAGTACCTTTCATGGGTGGAATATATATATTAATGGCTATAGTTATAATAATTGCCAATATAAGTGATTTGCCAGGTGTTATAGCTTTAATATTTAAGTCTGCATTTGGAGCAGAGGCTAGTTTTGGTGGTATATTAGGTTCAACAATTGCTTGGGGGGTAAAACGTGGAGTTTACTCAAATGAAGCTGGTCAAGGTACGGGACCACAAGCATCATCAGCTGCAGAAGTTTCTCACCCAGCAAAACAAGGTTTTGTTCAAGCATTTTCAGTTTACGTTGATACATTATTTGTTTGTTCAGCAACTGGATTTATGATTCTTATGACAGGATGCTACAATACTTTTAATGAAGGCACTCAAAAAATAATGGTAGAAAATATGCCAGGTTATGCTATAGAAGATATAGGACCTGTATATACTCAAAATGCGATAAATACATTAATACCAGGATTTGGTGGAGCATTTGTAGCAATAGCACTTTTCTTCTTTGCATTTACAACTTTGATGGCTTATTACTACATAGCAGAAGTTAACTTAACTTACTTAGTTAAAAAGTTTACTGGAGGAAAATCTAGTAAATTATCTATAAATTGTCTTAGAATAATATTATTAGCTATGACAGCATTTGGTTGTGTAAAATCAGCAGGACTTGCATGGACAATGGGGGATATTGGTGTAGCAATGATGGCATGGCTTAACTTAATAGCTATTTTAATATTATCAAAGAAAGCTTTATTGTGTTTTAATGACTATGAATCACAGTTAAAAGCTGGTGTTCCAAGAGAAGAAATAAGCTTTGATCCTATTAAATTAGGAATAAAAGGAGCAGACTTCTGGGAACAAAAACATAACACTGCTAAATAGATATAAAACTCTTTCTAATACATTTTACGGTCTCTTAAAAATAAGAGGCCTTATTTTTTTCAAAAAAAGAAAACTGGATGTATATTAAACATCCAGTTTATATTTCTATGATATAATATTTAGTACTTATTAGCCACAAATTTGTAGTGAATAAGATTTTATAGTGTTTTCCAAGATGCAATCTAAAATATAATTGACAACACTATTGCACATGTAAGTTGAGAAAAATAAATCATTTTCAAAATCTTCTCTTTCAACATATCGTTTATATAATCTGTTAAAGAATTCCTCAACACCTATATGACTTATGGAATCTCTTTCAATTATCTTGCTAAAATTAGTATCTTTAGCAATTGATTGAAGGTCTCTTTCATATATTACATGTTTTTTGAAACTGTGGGAAAATTCCCAACGTTGACTATGTGGTACACAAAAAAAATCACATAAAAAGTGGCATATAACACCTAATTCTTGACTAAACTTACTAACAGAAAAATATTTTTCAATAAAGTCTAATGATAACTTGCACAGGGATTTTATTTTTCCCATTATCATATCGAAAGATTCTTTTAAATAATGTTTATGTAAGACGTACTTAGAACTTATATCTGGTTTTATATTACCATAAATAAAGTTTTTGTCACTTAAAAAAAACGATTTACTTGAGTCTACACTTTCGATAAGAGCATTTGAAATTATTAAATGTGTATTTAAAATCATTAATTGCACCTTCCATATATTAATTATATAATTAAATTATAGTTGTAACTTTTAACTAGCTATTATAATAATAGCAAGAAAAAATAATTTTTACAACCCAAAAAGTTTGTACATAAAAGCAAAGGAGAATTAGGTATGAAAAAAATATTAGTATTTTTAGCTGATGGATTTGAAGAAATCGAAGCACTATCAGTTGTAGATGTACTTAGAAGAGCAGGATTAAAATGTGATTTATGCTCTATAAAGGATGAATATGTTAGAGGTACACACGATATAATAGTAAAATCTGATTGTAGAATAGACGATGTTAACCAAGATGACTATGATGCAATAGTTTTACCAGGCGGATTACCAGGGGCAGATAATTTACTAGATAAAAGAGTAAAAGAAATGGCTTTAAAATTTAATAATGAGGGGAAAATAGTTGCAGCTATATGTGCAGCACCTCAAACTTTAGAAGCATTTGGACTACTAGATGATAAAAAATGTACATCATATCCAGGTTTTATAAAAGGGAGAGATAAGGTAAACTATTTAGAAGATCAAATAGTTGTTGTAGACAAAAATATAATAACTAGTAGAGGACCTGCTACAGCATTAGAATTTGCATTTAAAATCTTAGAAGAATTAGGATATACAGAAAAAGCAAAAACAATAAAAGAAGAAATGTTAGTTAATTTTTATGTAGATCATATAAAATAAAAATTCAAAAAGAAAACATTACCAAAAGATTATTTTATAGGAAATTGATATAATTAGAGTGTGGATATTTTACACTCTAATTGTATTTTATGGAGAAAATATATTATAGATTTATAATAAGGAGGAAAACTATGAAAAGCAAAATAGGATATTTTTATATTTTATTGGCTGGAATCTTTTGGTCAACACTTGGATTTTTAGTAAGTAAGATAAACGATTACAATTTTTCATCTGAAGAAGTAGCATTCTTTAGAATGGTAGGTGGATTTATAGCAATTAGTATATATGGAAAGATAACTATGCCGACAATGTTTAAAATAACGAAAAAAGGAATAATATATGTATTATCAATAGGTATAGTTTGTCAATTTATTTTCAATATATCATATATGAGCTCTATTACAATGGTAGGGGCATCTATGGCAGCTGTATTACTTTATGTATCACCAGTATTTGTAGCAATATTTTCTAAGATAATTTATAAAGAAAAAATTAATAAAATAAAAATACTATCGCTAGTATTTTGTGTAATAGGTGCATTCTTAGCAGTAACAGGAGGAAAAATTCAACTAGAAGGGTTAAATCTAATGGGAGTTTTTGCTGGTATAATGGCAGCGATAACTTATGCAATGCTTCCTATTTTTAATAAAAATGCATTAAAAGAAATGGATAATATAACTATGAGTGCATATGCATTTTTAATTGCTGCACTTATTATGTGCTTTAGAATTAATCCAATTGAAACTATTTCTAAAATAGATAATATGAGAGTATTTGGATATATAGTAGCGATAGGTGTAATACCTACAGCTATGTCCTATATTGTTTATTCTAAAGGAATATTAAAAGGAGTAGAATTATCTATAGCTGGTGTTGTTGCATCAATAGAACTTGTTTTATCAGTTATAATAGGATGGACTTTACTTGGAGAGGACTTTTCATTTGTAAAGATGTTCGGAGTTTTATTTATGGTAGTTTCTACTTTTATAGCAGTTAAAGCAATTGAAGAAGTTGAGGAAAATAAAGAAATAGATTCAAGTACAGTAGCAGAAGTAGCGACAGATAGTCAAAAATAAATAATAAAAAGCATCTAACTAAAAAATAGCTAGATGCTTTTTTATTAAATAAATTTATTTTTTGTAATAAATACCTTGATAAGTATCTCTTTCTTTTAAAGTTCTATCTATATCGTTTAAAACTTCCCATTTTTTTAAGCTCCACATAGGACCTACAAGCTCATCTCTTTTACCATCTCCTGTAAGTCTGTGAATTATCATCTCAGGAGGAAGTATTTCAAGTTGATCACATACTAAATTTATATAATCATCTCTATCCATAAGTTCAAATTGATTTTTTTCTAAAGATCTTGCTAGAGCAGTATCTTTTATAACATGTAATAGATGTATTTTGATTCCATCTACATTCATATCTGCAACTGCTTTTGCAGTTTCCATCATCATATTGTAATCTTCTCCAGGAAGTCCATTTATAATATGAACGATTACTTTGATATTTCTATCTTGAAGTTTTTTTAGCCCCTCTAAAAATGTATTGTAATCGTGTCCTCTATTTATTTTTTTAGAAGTGACATCATGTATAGTTTGAAGCCCTAATTCAACCCATAAATTAGTTCTTTCATTTAATTCTGCTAAATAATCAACTACATCATCTTCTAGACAGTCAGGTCTTGTAGAAACTGAAAGTCCTATTACATTTTCAAAAGAAAGTGCTTCTTCAAATTTATCTTTTAAAACATTTAATGGAGCATAAGTATTAGTATATGCTTGGAAATATGCTATATATTTAGCATTAGGCCATTTCTTGTGCATCATAGTTTTAATTTCATCAAATTGTTCACTTAAAGGGCTTGCTGGGTTTCCAGCAAAATCACCTGAACCACTGTTACTGCAGTAAGTACAACCACCTTTTGAAATTTTTCCATCTAAATTTGGACATGTAAATCCAGCATTTAAAGAGACTTTAAACACTTTTTCACCGAAATTATTTCTAAGATAGTAATTCCAAGTATGGTATCTTTTATTATCATCAAATGCATATTTAAATTTTGCCATTTTAATTCACCTTTTCATAAATATTATTGATTTTTACTATTATTTTAAGTATATCATTTTAGTATTATATCATATATATGTGCAAATATTAAAATTTTCTAATTAATGTTGTATTTATAATCAGATGTGATATAATGACATCATAACAACATAATGTAATAATAAATAAAGTTTAGATTTGTAAATGGTAAAAATAACTCATCATAATTTAAAATGACATATAAGTCTATGGATTTGAATACAGTAAAATATTTAGTAATAGTATATTTCAAATTTCTTGACCAAAAGTTTTATCAATGGGATAATGATATCATTAATTAAAGTATTTTTAGTATGAAAGGAATAGATATGATAGATAAAAATAGTCCGTTGCCACTATATTTTCAATTACAAAATTCACTTTTAGAAAAGATAAAAGATGGCACGTACCCTAAAAATAAGGCATTGCCAACGGAATACGAATTAACAGAACAATACGGAGTTAGTCGTATAACAGTTAGACAAGCCATAGATAATCTAGTAAAAGAAGGATATATTGAAAAACGTAGAGGTGTGGGAACTTTTGTTGTTGAGAGGGAAAAACTTAATTCATGGGACTTGGGAAGTTTAAAGAGTTTTGAAGAAGCATTTAAAGAAAGTAATCATGAAATACGAACAGAAATGATTTCAATTAAATGTATAAAATTAAATAATAAATTACAAAATATTTTTGATAGTAAAGAAAAAGAAGTGTACCAATTAAAGAGGGTTAGATTTATAGATGAGCGTCCTGCTATGTATATTACAACTTACGTACCAGCATCAATTTTTCCGAAAATTGATGAATATGATTTTTCATCTGTGTCATTATACAAGACAATGTCAGATGAATATAAAATCAATATTTCTTATGCAGAAAAAGAGTTTAGAGTAATAGCGGCGACAAAGGATGAATCAGAAAAATTAAAACTTAAAATTGGAAGTCCGCTTCAAGAAGTAAAGACTATCACTTATGATGACAAAAATAGAATTATAGAATATTCTATATCCAGAGATTCTGGAGACATAAGTACATATAAAATCAAGTTAAAATATAGAAGCAAATAGAATAAAACGTATAATTCTTAAAAAACTTTAATTATTTACAATTTTCGACTTTATATAAAAATTTAATTATAAAAATAAAGTTTATATCATATTTTATATAAAAAGTTATTATATTTTGTAGAATTTGGAATAATACATGTTATAATGATTAATGAGATATGAAAACGTTAAGGAGGACTAAAACATGAGATTTTTTTTAGATACAGCTAATATTGATGAAATTAAAGCAGTGAATGATATGGGAGTAATAGATGGAGTTACAACTAACCCATCATTAATTGCCAAAGAAGGTAGAGACTTCAAAGAAACTATAAAAGAAATAGCATCAATTGTTGACGGAGCTATAAGTGGAGAAGTTAATAGCGATGATGCAGAAGGTATGATAAAAGAAGGTCGTGAAATAGCACAAATTCATCCAAACATGGTAGTAAAAATACCAATGACAGGTGAGGGGTTAAAAGCAGTAAAAGTTTTAACTAAAGAAGGGATAAAAACTAACGTAACATTAGTATTCTCAGCAACTCAAGCATTACTTGCTGCAAGAGCTGGGGCAACATACGTTTCTCCATTCTTAGGAAGATTAGACGATATATCTACACCAGGTATGGATTTAATAAGAACTATAGCTGAAATATTTGCAGTTCATGATATAGATACTCAAATAATAGCAGCTAGTGTTAGAAATCCAATACACGTTATAGATGCTGCACTTGCTGGAGCTGATATAGCTACTGTTCCAACAAAAGTAATAAACCAAATGTTAAAACATCCTTTAACAGATCAGGGGATAGAAAAATTTAAACAAGATTGGGAAGCTACATTTGGAAAATAAGAAAAATTATCTTAGTTTTATCGCAACGTTTTAATTTAATGGAGGAAATATATGAACAATTTAGATGTGAAATGTATTAATGCAATTAGAGTACTAGCAGCTGATGCTATACAAAAATCAAATTCAGGGCATCCTGGTTTACCACTTGGTGCTGCTAGTATGGCATACACTTTATGGACAAAAATGAATCACAATGGAAAAAATCCTGACTGGAAAAACAGAGATAGATTTGTTTTATCTGCTGGTCATGGTTCAATGCTTGAATATTCATTACTACACTTATTTGGATATGGAATAACTGTAGATGACATAAAGGAATTCAGACAATGGGGAAGTAAAACTCCTGGACATCCAGAGTATGGTCACACTAAAGGTGTAGAAATAACTACTGGACCTTTAGGACAGGGTATATGTAATGCTGTAGGTTTTGCAATAGCTGAAGCAAAACTTGCTGACAAATTCAACAAAGATGGATTTAACATAGTAGATCATTATACATACGCTATAACAGGTGATGGGTGTCTAATGGAAGGTATCTCTTCAGAAGCTTCTTCACTTGCAGGTACATTAGGTCTTGGTAAATTAATATTACTTTACGATTCAAATAACATAACTATAGAAGGGGATACAGATGTAGCATTTACAGAAGATGTTGCTAAACGCTATGAAGCTTATGGATGGCAAGTATTAAATGTAGAAGACGGAAATGATATAGATGCTATATCAAAAGCTATAGACGAAGCAAAAGCAGAAGACAAAAAACCTTCTATAATAATCGTAAAAACTCAAATCGGATATGGTTGTCCAGCAAGACAAGGTTCAGCTAAAGCTCATGGTGAACCACTAGGTGCTGACAATATAAAAGAAATGAAAGAATTAATGGGATGGGAAAATGAAGATTTTGCTGTGCCACAAGATGTTTACACTAATATGGAAACATATATAGCTAACGGTGAAAAAGCTGAACAAAACTGGAATGAGTTATTTGCAAAATACGAAGAAGCTTATCCAGAATTAGCAGCAGAATATAAAAAATGGCATGATTTAGATGTTACTGATGAATTATTAAATAGCGAAGAATTCTGGAAATTTGAAAAAGGATGTGCTACTAGACAATCATCAGGAGATGTTTTAAATAGATTAACATCATTCATACCAAACTTAATGGGTGGATCTGCTGACTTAGCACCATCTAATAAAAGTGATATGAAAAACACTGGATTTTTCTCTAAAGAAGATAGAAGTGGACAAAATATACACTTTGGTGTAAGAGAGCATGCAATGGCTGCAATAGCTAATGCAATAGCTGCTCAT
Source organism: Intestinibacter bartlettii (assembly GCF_018917435.1). Lineage (GTDB taxonomy): Bacteria > Bacillota > Clostridia > Peptostreptococcales > Peptostreptococcaceae > Intestinibacter > Intestinibacter bartlettii_A. The sequence continues at coordinate 64,856 of NZ_JAHLOQ010000001.1, read as the reverse complement.
GGTGGACTTAAAGCTTATTGTGCAACATTCTTCGTATTCAGTGACTACATGAAAGGTGCGATGAGATTATCTGCTTTAATGAACTTACCAGTGACTTATATATTAACTCACGATAGTATAGGTGTTGGAGAAGATGGACCTACTCATCAACCAATAGAACAATTAGCTGCACTTAGAAGTTTACCAAATATGACAGTATTTAGACCAGCTGACTCAAATGAAACTGCTGCTGCTTGGTTCTATGCTGTAACAAACAAAACTACACCAACTTCATTAGTATTAACAAGACAAAACTTACCACTATACGACATAGATGGAAAAGTTGCTTTAAAAGGAGCTTATATATTAAAAGAATCTCAAAAAGAAACTCCAGATGTAATACTTATGGCATCAGGTTCAGAAGTTGAATTAATAATGGGTGCTGCTGATGAACTAGCTAAAAAAGGTGTTGACGCTAGAGTAGTAAGTATGCCATCATTTGAATTATTTGAAGCACAAGACGACGAATACAAAGAAAGTGTACTTCCAAAAGCTGTTAGAAATAGAGTAGCTGTAGAAGCTGCATCTACTTTCGGATGGTACAAATACGTTGGTTTAGATGGGGAAGTAATCGGACTTGATCATTTCGGAGCATCTGCACCAGCAGGAATATTATTCAAAGAATTCGGATTTACAGTTGAAAACGTAGTTGAAACTGCATTAAGAGTTGTAGGAAAATAATTTAATTTAAATAGAGAGAAAATAGACTTGAATTTTTTCAAGTCTATTTTTATATTCAACCTAAAAAATCCTAGGATATGATACCTCTATCATAATCCTAGGATTAAATGTAATTACTATGACCTAATTAATTATAAATAGATTATAGTTAACTAGCATATTAATTAGCTTTAGCTTCTGGATATTGAAGTGCATCGACACCTTCTTCACCAGTACGTATCTTAACTGCATTGTCTACAGATGATACGAATATTTTACCATCGCCTATATTACCAGTATATAAAACTTCTTTAGCAGTATCTATAACAGCTTGAACTGGTACTTTAGCGACTACTATTTCAACTAATATCTTAGGATGTAATTCCATTTCTACAGCAACACCTCTATAGTATTTAGGAGCACCTTTTTGAGTACCACATCCTAAAACATTTGAAACAGTCATACCCATTATGCCTATGTCGCTTAAGGCATCTTTTAAATCTTTAAATTTATCTTGATCAGTTATTATTTCTATTTTAGTTAATTTAATGTCAGAAGCTACGGCATCAGAACTTGCACTATTGCTTACTAATTGCACTGGAACAGCTTTGTCTACAGAAACTTTTTCAGCTACAGTTTTTAATTTTCTAACTGTACTAGCTTTTGCAAAGTCTGCATATGCACTTGTTAAGCCATGTTCTAATTTATCAAGACCGACAACTTCTTCTTCTTCAGTAACTCTAAGACCTAATGTAGCATCTATTGCTTTGAATAATATAGTAGTAGTAACAACAACCCAAGCTATAACAGATACAACACCTAGAGTTTGAACACCTAATAAATGGAAACCTCCACCATAAGCTAGACCACCATCTACGGCAAATACACCTGTAAGTATTGTACCTAAAGCACCACATACACCATGGACACCTATTGCACCAACTGGGTCATCTATTTTTAATTTTTGATCTATAAATTCTATTGCAACTACTACAGCTATACCAGCTACTATACCTATTATACAAGCACCAACTGGATTTACTACTGCACAACCTGCAGTTATTGCAACAAGACCTGCAAGAGAACCATTTAATGTCATTGAAACATCTGGTTTTTTATATTTTATCCAAGTAAATATCATAGTAGTTACAGTTGCAGCTGCTGCAGCTATATTTGTTGTTACAAATACGCTACCTGCTAGCATTATATTGTCGTCTCCTGTCATTGAAGTTGTTGAACATCCATTAAATCCAAACCAACAGAACCATAATATAAATACTCCAAGAGCACCGACTGTTATGTTGTGACCAGGGATTGCATTTACACTGCCATCTTTATTATATTTACCAATACGAGCTCCTAATATCTTAGCACCAACTAAAGCAGCGACACCACCTACCATATGAACTGCAGTTGATCCTGCAAAGTCTATAAATCCTAATTGAGAAAGCCAACCGCCGCCCCAAATCCAGTGACCAGATATAGGATAGATAAATGCACTTATTGCTATTGAATAAGCTAAGTAAGATTTGAATTTAGTTCTTTCTGCCATTGCTCCTGAAACTATAGTAGCAGCAGTAGCACAGAAAACAGTTTGGAATATTACATATGCCCAAGAAGGATAACCACCTTCAACACCGTAATTTCCTTGTATAAATAAATCTAGACCACCGATTAGTTTACCACTACCGGCAAACATTAAACCAAATCCAAATACCCAAAAGACTAATGAACCACAAGCAAAGTCCATTAAGTTTTTCATTATAATATTACCTGCGTTTTTTGCTCTAGTAAATCCTGTTTCAACCATTGCAAATCCTGCTTGCATAAAGAATACTAAAGCAGCTCCTAATAATACCCAAATTGTATCGACTGATGAATACATAATAAATCCTCCTAATAATATAAAATTTCAGTAATTGAATTAAAATTTCGAAAATTTGTAGTAAAAATACAGTTTATAAATAAGTAGAATAAATTCTTTTAAATAAATTTTAAAAAATATAAGGCGCGTACTTATCTAAAATTAGATAAAGTACACGCCTTTGTGTAGATAGTATTTAATTATGTTAAAATATGAATTTATACGCTAAATAATAAATCTGTGTAAGTTGGGAATGGCCAATAGCTTTTACCAACTAAAGTTTCTAATTCGTCAGCTATAGCACGAACTTCATTCATTTGAGATAATATTGTATCATGATAGTATTTAGCTAATTTTTCACTATCATCATAATCTTTTGCATCTAAAAGAGCTTTTTCTAAGTCAGCAGTTTTCTTAGATAAACAACTGCTTAATGAAGATATTTTAGAAACTAAGCCAGTTTCTAAAGAAACATCTATATCAGGAGATAAGTTCTTTTTAGCTAAAGCAGATTCAGTTAAATCTTTAGAATAGTTGCATACAGCTGGTATAATATCTTTTTTGATCATTTCAAGCATTGTAAGTGCTTCTATATTTATAGTTTGAGAGTATTTTTCAAGAAGTATTTCTTTTCTTGATTCTAATTCTAATTTAGTATATACTCCATGTTTTTCAAATAATTTTATATTTTTTTCATCTGCATAATGAGGTAGAGCATCTGCAGAAGATTTAAAGTTTAATAAACCTCTACTTTCTGCTTCAGCTACCCATTCAGGTGCATAGTTGTTTCCGTTAAATATTATAGCTTTATGTTCTTTTAATATTTTCTTTTGTATTTCTTTTAATGCTTTATCTATATCATCTTTTCCTTCAAGATAGTCAGAAACATAATCAAGAGATTCAGCAACTATAGTATTAAGTATTGTGTTAGGGCAAGCTATATTAGCTGTAGAACCTAACATACGGAATTCAAATTTGTTTCCTGTAAATGCAAATGGAGAAGTTCTATTTCTATCAGTAGTATCTTTTTTGAATGATGGTAATACTTCAACATCTATTGCTAATGAGTTTAAAGTTTCTTCGTTATATGGAAGGTCATCTTCAACACATTGTAATACTTTTTCTAAGTCACTTCCTATAAACATTGATAATATAGCAGGAGGTGCCTCATTTCCACCTAGACGATGGTCATTACCTGCATCTGCAACTGATATTCTAAGTAAATCTTGATTTTCATGAACAGCTTTTATTATAGCTATTAAGAAAGTTAAGAAAACTTTGTTATTTATAGGATCTTTACCTGGGTTTAATATATTTTTACCTGTGTCAGTAGAAATAGACCAGTTATTATGTTTACCTGAACCATTGACACCAGCAAATGGTTTTTCATGTAACAAGCACATTAAACCGTGTTTGCAAGCTACTTTTTTCATAACATCCATAGTTAATTGGTTGTGGTCAGTAGCAACATTTGTAGTTGTAAATATAGGAGCTAATTCATGTTGAGCTGGAGCAACTTCATTATGTTTAGTTTTTGCTAAAACTCCTAACTTCCATAATTCTTCATCTAAATCTTTCATATATTCAACTACTCTTGGTTTTATAGCACCGAAGTAGTGGTCATCTAATTCTTGGCCTTTTGGTGGTTTTGCACCAAATAAAGTTCTACCAGTAAATTTTAAATCTATTCTTTTGTTGTATAATTCTTTATCTATTAAGAAATATTCTTGTTCTGGACCAACTGTAGTAGTTACTCTATTAACATCTGTTTCACCTAATAAGTGTAAAAGTCTTACAGCTGATTTATTTATAGCTTCCATTGATCTTAATAATGGAGTTTTCTTATCAAGAACTTGGCCTCCATATGAACAGAAAGCAGTAGGTATACATAATGTACCATTTCTTAAGTATGCATAACTAGTTGGATCCCATACAGTATATCCTCTAGCTTCGAAAGTAGATCTTAATCCTCCTGAAGGGAATGAAGAACCATCAGGTTCACCTTTAACTAATTCCTTACCAGAGAATTCCATTATAACTTTTCCATCATTAGTTGGACTTATAAAACTATCATGTTTTTCAGCAGTGATACCAGTCATTGGTTGGAACCAGTGAGTAAAGTGAGTAGCACCGTGTTCTATAGCCCAATCTTTCATTGCAGTGGCAACTACATTTGCAACTTTTAAATCGATTGGTTTACCGTCTTTTATAGTGTTTTGTAATGCTTTATAGACATCTTTAGGTAGTCTTTCTTTCATTACAGTCTCGTTAAATACTAAGCTTCCAAATATTTCTGGGACTTTTGTCATAATAATTACCTCCAAAATTTAAAAAATCAAAATCTTTAATAAAATAGATATATACATCTTCGTATAATCTAAAACTTTACTAATTTTATTAAGATTATCTTGAAAAAAAGAAAAGCACTGTAGGATATCTATAACCTACAGCGCCTTTGCTGTTTCAATTAACTTTATAAACACATTGTATTCAGAATGGAATAAAATGTCAACACAAAAGAATGAGTTTTTTTAATTTTATATATAAATTAAATTTTTTGATTTATAAAAATAAAAAAGCTACATTATATGTCGGAAATTGCTATTATATATAATATATATGAAAAAATAATAAAATAAAATTCTCAAAATATACAATTTGTAAATATTGACAGGCATTAATAAATATTCTATAATTATCACATTGAACAAGGGCGTTCATTAAAGGGTATGAATATTTATTTAATACCTTTTAATGAGTGCCCTTTTTTGGGTATATATAAAAATTTAGGGATATTTAGGAGGAATTTTATGGATTATAAAACTAGTGAAGTTTTAGAATTTATAGAGGAGAATGACATAAAATTTATAAGATTAGCATTTTGTGATATTTTTGGGAATCAGAAGAATATAACTATAATGCCAAGTGAACTAAAAAGAGCATTTGAAGAAGGTGTTTCTTTTGATGCATCAGCAGTAACTGGTTTTATGAAGGTAGAAGAATCTGATCTATTATTATTTCCAGAGGCTAGTACAATGTATTTATTGCCATGGAGACCTCAGCATGGAAGGGTTGTAAGATTCTTTTGTAATATAAAACATCCAGATGGAAGATATTTTGAAGGTGACTGTAGAAATATTTTAAAACAGGTAATAAAAGAAAGCAGAGAGAAAGGATTTATATGTAAAATTGGGTGTGAAAGTGAATTTTATTTATTTGAACAAGATGAATTTGGAAATCCTACTATGATTCCTTATGATAAAGGTAGTTATTGCGATATATATCCAAATGATAGATGTGAAAATATAAGAAGAGATATTTGCCTGTCACTTGAAGAAATGGGAATAAAGCCTACAAGTTCACATCATGAACAAGGTCCAGGGCAAAATGAAATAGATTATGAGTATTCAGATGCACTTACTGCAGCTGATAACTTAATCAGTTTTAGATCTCTTGTAAAAACTAAAGCTTGTGAGAATGGACTTTTTGCTTCGTTTATGCCTAGACCTTTAAGTACAGAATGTGGAAATGGTCTACATATAAATATATCGATATATAAAAATGGAAAAAATCTTTTTAGCGATAAAAATTCAACTGATTATGAATATGCTAAAAAATTTCTTGCAGGCATATTAAATCGCATAGAAGAAATTACATTGTTCTTAAATTCATCTACAAATTCATATGCTAGACTTGGAAAAGATAAAGCACCAAAATATATTACATGGTCAAAAGAAAATAGATCACAACTTATAAGGATACCAGCATCTAATGGTGATAGATGTAGAATGGAGCTTAGATCTCCGGATTCTAGTTGTAATCCATATATAGCATTTGCACTACTTATTAAATCAGGTATAGAAGGAATAGAAAAAAACTTAGACCTTTGTGATGCATATAATACAAATTTATTCGATATAGATGAAAATGAAGTAAAAGATTTAAAAAAATTACCATATAATTTAAATAAAGCAATTGAACTTGCAAAAAATAGCGAATTTATCAATACAGTATTGCCACAAAAAACTATTGATAATTATATAAATGATAAAGTAGAAGATTGGAATATTTACAGCTCTATAACTGATAAATTTAAAGCTGAAAAAGAGTTGTATTTTGAAAAGCTTTAAATTAATAAAGGGGGTAGCAAGATGAGTTGTGCGCTGATAGTGTCAACGTCGGAAAAGGGAAAGAGTTTTTTTGCTGATTTGATAAAAACAGTTGGAATTTCGAATACGGTCACTGTTGGCAATGGTAGTGAGGCTAGACGTATATTAAATAGAACTGATTTTGATTTAGTAATAATTAATGCTCCATTATGTGATGAATTTGGGCATGAACTTTCTATTACAATTAGCAAAAATTATAATGCAGGCGTTTTATTAGTAGTAAAAAATGATATTGCAGATGCAATCTCATCTAAAGTAGAGGATTATGGAGTATTTGTAATAGAAAAGCCATTAAATAGACAATTTGTGTATAAGAGTATAAAGTATATTTTTGTTTCAAGAAAGAAATTTTTAGGACTTCAAAGTGAAAATGAAAGACTTAAGGTGAAAATTAGTGAAATTAGGTTAATAGATAGGGCTAAATGCATTTTAATACAGTATTTAAACATGAGTGAACCACAGGCTCACAGATATATAGAAAAACAAGCTATGGATTTAAGAGTAACTAAGAAAGAAATTGCAGAAAATATTTTAAAGACTTATGAAATGTAAGTTGATTTGATTTTTTAAATATTTATATTCGTGTAGGAGGTATTAGTATGACTAAATATGTATTTGTAACAGGTGGTGTTGTTTCAGGATTAGGAAAAGGGATAACAGCAGCATCTCTAGGAAGATTATTAAAAGCTAGGGGATTTAAAGTAGCAGCTCAAAAACTAGATCCATATATAAATGTTGATCCAGGAACAATGAGTCCATATCAACATGGTGAAGTATATGTAACAGAAGATGGAGCTGAAACAGATTTAGACTTAGGTCATTATGAAAGATTTATAGATGAAGATTTAAATAAATATTCAAACTTGACAACAGGAAAAGTATATTGGAATGTATTAAATAAAGAAAGAAAAGGAGAATACTTAGGCGAAACTGTTCAAGTTATACCTCATGTAACTAATGAAATAAAAAGTTTTATATATAATGTAGGTGAAAAAAGCGATGCTGATGTAGTTATAACTGAAATCGGTGGTACAACAGGGGATATAGAAAGTCAACCTTTCTTAGAAGCGATAAGACAAGTATCACTAGAAGTTGGAAGACACAATTGCTTATTTATACATGTGACATTAGTTCCATATATAAAAAGTTCTGGTGAACATAAATCAAAACCAACACAACATTCAGTTAAACAATTACAAGGTTTAGGAATTATGCCAAATATTATAGTAACTCGTTCAGAAGCACCTATTGATGAAGTTATTAAAAAGAAAATCTCATTATTCTGCAATGTAAAACAAGATTGTGTAATAGAAAACAAAACAATAGATGTATTATATGAAGTTCCAATGATGTTAGAAGAACAAAATTTATGTAATATAGTTTGTAGAGAACTTGATTTAAAATACGATAAATGTGATTTATCTGATTGGACTAATATGCTTGAAAGAGTTAAAAATAGAGACAAGACAGTTAAGATAGCTTTAGTAGGAAAATACACTAAATTACATGATGCTTACTTATCAGTAGTTGAAGCTTTATCACATGCAGGATATGAAAACAGTGCAATTATAGATATAAAATGGGTTGACGCTGAGGGTGTAAATAAAGATACTGTAGATTCTTTACTAAAAGATTGCCAAGGTATATTAGTTCCAGGTGGATTTGGAGATAGAGGTATAGAAGGAATGGTTTGTGCTGCAAATTATGCGAGAGTAAATAATATACCTTACCTTGGAATATGCTTAGGTATGCAAATTGCAGTAATTGAATATGCTAGACATGTGCTTAATATGGAAAATGCGAATTCAACTGAATTTGACTTAGAAACAAAATACCCAGTAATAGCATTAATGCCAGACCAATTTGGAAATATAATGGGTGGAACAATGAGACTTGGGGCATATCCATGCAAAGTAAAAGAAGGAACTATACTACATAAATGCTATGGCGATTTAAATATATCAGAAAGACATCGTCATAGATATGAATTTAATAACGACTTCAGAAAACAAATGATAGAAAATGGTCTTACTATTGCGGGTACATCACCAGATAAAAAATTAGTTGAAGCTGTAGAAGTAGGTAAGAATAAATTCCATGTTGGGGTTCAATATCATCCAGAATTCAAAAGTAGACCAAATAGAGCTAACCCAATATTTAAGGGATTTATAAAAGCAGCAGTAGAGATGTTATAAAAAACAATATAAAAATATTTTTAATCTATTATAATAAAGTTTATAATATAGTTTGTAAATAAAATTCAAAATGGGGTGAGAAAATGGACAGTAAAAAATTTGTAATGTCATATAGTGGTGGAAAGGATTGTATGCTTGCAATGCATAGAAAAATAAAAGATGGATGGACACCAGTGGCATTAATAACAACAATTAAAAAGGATTCAGTAGATTCTTGGACACATTCAATAAATAAGAGACTATTAAATGAAGCTAGTAAAAGCTTAAATATACCAATAATATATGTTGAATGTGAAATGAAAGACTATGAAGAAAAATTTGAAGAAAAATTAATAGAAGCTAAAAAAATGGGAGCGACTACAGTAGTATATGGAGATATAGATATAGAACTTCATAAACAATGGGATATAGATAGAGCAACTAATGCAGGGCTTGATTATGAGCTTCCTTTATGGCAAGCAAATAGAGAAGAGGTCGTACATGAATTTATTGATAATGGATTTAAAGCAGTAATCAAAAAAGTAAATTTAGCAAATATGAGTGAAGATTTCTTAGGAAAGGTACTAGATAAACCTCTTGTAGAAGAAATTAAGAAAACTGGATCTGATGCATGTGGAGAAAATGGCGAATATCATACATTTGTTATAGATGGTCCGCTTTTTAATAACCCTATTGAATTAGATGTATTAGGAAAAACTGTTTCAAATGGATATGGAACTTTAGATGTAAAATAATATTTATAGAATATATAGTTAAAAAAAGATGCTATTTAAAATTACTTTAAATAACATCTTTTTTTAGATTTAATCCATGATAGCATTTTAATTTTTACTTACTTTCTATCCAGATTGGAGCACTTATTGTTATATAATTATTTTCCTGTATTATTACTAAATAATAATAAGAATATTTATCAAATTCTTTTAATGTAAATTCATATTTAGATAAATATGAATTACAATTTATATTTTTTATTGTTTCGTTATTGTTACTTATTATATATATATTTTTTATTTTATTTTTATAAGGAGAGTCGATAGCGCTTATATTAAAGTTTAATTTCGATGGATTTGCTATAATAGAACCCATATGAGAGTTATTTATAGTAAATTCTAAATTTAGCTTAGGATTATTTGTAACATATGTTCTCCTATTTTTTAAACCATTTAAAAGGCTATCCTTATTTAAATCAGTTGAGAGTATTTTTGTAATAAATTTAGTGCTTATAGGTGAAATATGCCATCCATTATCTAGTGCTTGATTATATATGTCTAAGTAAAATGGAGAATCTAAACTTGAATCTTTATTTGTTATATCTATTAATGACATAATAGAATCACCATAATTAGAAAATTTCATATAATCAAAACTATTTATGTTATTTGATTTAGGATTAAAGGAACATATAAAATCACCACTATAAAATAACTTTTTATATAATTTTTCAGTATTTAATTTTGTAATATTTTTGTCATTATCCTTTGATTCATTATTGTAAATTGAAATCTCATCTTCTGAGGAGTTTACATTAAATTTATAAGCATTAAATGATATAAAATTATTTTTCATAGTGTTTTTTATATTATTTTCAAAGTCTGTTAGAGTTTTCTTAGAAACAGAGTTTGAATTATATAAAATACAATAATCACTATATCTATAAAATTCATCGTTTTTATAGATTTTATCAATATTTTCTGTATCTATAAAATTACCAATAAAATTTTTATATATTGGTGTTCCAACAGTAAAATACCATTCTATTGTTGTTTTGTTTTTAGCATTGTCACATAGAGATATCTTTATAATTTGGGTACCTCTTTTAAATTTCTTGTCAGGAGTATACTCTATATTATTTTTAGTTATTTGTGCTTTATTTGTAACATCTTTATTATTTACATACAATTTTACAGATCTCAAGTCTACACCATTTTTGTCATAAAAACTGGCTTTTATAGTTGGTTGAGATATTATATAATCTTGAGATTTAGTTGGTGTAATAATTTTAATTGCTGGAGGAGTATTATCTTTTGATATACTATTTAGTTCAATTAAATCTGCAGACATAAAAAGTACAAATAATATAAAAAATATAGTTAAAAATCTATAAAATTTCATAATTTCGTCCTTTCAACAATAAAATATTTATAACAAGTAATAGTGATTAAAAATATAAAATCTTTTAAAACTAGTATGCTCATATAATCTTTATAAATTCAATAATCAAAAAATATATTCGGGGGGATTGGCTATGTTGGTTGATTTAATTGAAATTAAAACAAATGAAAAAGAGGCAGTAAAAAACTTTCTAAAAAAAATTCCACTTCTGAGTAAAGTTATACAATTTAATAAAAGTATAAATGATATAAATTTAAAATATATAGAGTATAAGATTTTAAAGTATAAAATAAATAATTATGAAAATGGATTTTTAAGAAATGATTATAGAATAGTTGTTTTAAATACTTATACAGGACATATCAAATTTATAGATGAAATGCCTATCACAGTTAAAAAGTATATTGCTAGGGATTGTATTCAAAAATCTAAGATAAGTGAGTATATTTTAAGAAATAAACTGAAAGGTCAATTAGAAAAATATTGTAAAAGATATGAAAATGAAAAATTAGTTTTAGACGAGATAGTTAGTATTTATAAGCCATTTTGGACTTGTAAATATAATGGAAAGAAGATATTTTTAGATGCTTAAAAAAACTTGAGGGGTTTAAACTCCTCAAGTTTTTTGTTAAATTTATTCTAGATAGGGCAAGTATTGAGAAGGTGTGTTATATAAAACTTAGAATAAAAAATGATTAACTCTTTTTATTAGTTAAATAATCTAAGCTTTTTATAGTGTATCCTTCTTGTTCCCAATGAGTTAAAACTTCGTCTAGTATTTCTGCATTAGTTTGGGAATTAGAATGAAGAAGTACAATAGCCCCTGGGTGGGTTCTAGAGTAAATTTTCTTTTTTGCTTCTTCATGGCTAGGTTGATTAGAATCATACCAATCTACATATGCAAAACTCCAGAATATAGTTGAATATCCTAAGTCTTGTGTATATTTTAGAGATCTTTCACTAAATTTACCCATTGGTGGTCTAAAATATTTAGGCATTTCTTTGCCGGTAACTTCTTTATATGCTTCTTCTACAGAAAGTATCTCTTTTTTGAATCTATCTAAATCATCAATACTAGCCATAGAAACATGACTTTTTGAGTGATTGCAGACTAAATGACCTTCATCTACCATTCTTTTTACTAAATCTTGATTATTTTTTATATAGCTTTCAACGACAAAGAAGTTTGCAGGAGCGTTGTGTTTTTTTAGAGTATCTAAAAGAAGGTTAGTATATCCATTTTCATATCCTGCATCAAATGTCAGATATATAACTTTTTCATTTGGGTCTCCTACATAATAAGTATTGTAGTCTCTGAAAAATTCGGCTTCTTTTATAGGGTCTGGTTGTTTGTGATCTTCTCTTGGATTAAAGTACCAATTATATTCAGTCGTATTTAACTCTGTATCTAAAATTTGGGTTTTAGATTTATTAAATAAATTGGAGTTTGTTATAGCGATAATTCCAAGAAGAAGTGCAAAAAATCCTATAATAAAATAATTTCCAACATTGTTTTTTTTCACTGGAAATCCTCCTTACAATTTAATTTAAATTATTAATATTTTCTTAGAATTAGTAAAAAATATTCATGTAATATATTAACTACTCTATTTATTAAAGATAATATGAAATATAGATATTACAAAGTAACAAAAATACAAATTTTTAACATTTGTGTAAAGTATTTAACATTTTAAAATTAAGCAAATGAATTTGAAGTAAGGTATTGATAATTTTAAATTGGCATCAAATTTTATCTATCATAAAAAATTTATTTAAATATATAAAATAATGTAGTAAAGTATAACTTGTAGAATTATAGATATTAAGATTTAGAAAGGAGAAGTTATGGATATTATAAGTATTATAAATGATGTAGTATTTTTAGATATAGAAACAAGTGGTTTAAATCCAATAAACAGTGAAATACTAGAAATTGGCGCAGTAAAAATAGATAAAAATAACAACATATCTACTTTTGAAACTCTTATAAAAAATAATAAAAAAGTTCCATATGAAATTTTTTCTCTTTGCAAAAATCTTAATCAAGAAGATTTGGACAAGGCGCCAACGATAAATCAAATAAAAAAAGATTTTTTAGATTTTTTAGAAGATAAAATTATAATATGCCACAATAAAAAGTTTGAAGAAAGTTTTATAAATTATTATATAGGTCAAGTAAATAACAAATTTATAGATTCTATGGAGTTAGCTGGGGTTTTAGAGCCATTTCATAAAGAATTTAATCTAGATTATTTAAAAAAGAAGATTACTAAGAATAAACAAGATGAAAAACACAGAGCATTATCTGACATTAAAGATACAATAGACGTTGTAAATGCTCTAATTTTAAGATTTAAAGATAGACTAGAAAAAGAAGAAAAACTTACACTATATCCCCTTACTTTTGAGATAGATTCACTCTTAAATAAATATTCTCTAGAAAATTGGCAATGGTCAGATTTTATAAATAATGCAAATTATGATTTAAAAGAAAAAACAAATACAGTCTATGAAAAAGAAAATGACAAGATAAGTAGTAAAAAAAACGACTTAAAAGAAGAAGAGATATTTAAGTTGCTTGGAGACTATAAATCAAATTATGAAGAATTACTAAAACAAGGCGATATTTGGAACAGCAAAAAAGGATTTATATATGAATTTAGACAAGGTCAGTATGATTTGACAAAGTTAATAAGAGAGACGTTTAATAAAAATGTAAATAATATAGCATGTATAGAAGCCCCTACAGGAATCGGAAAAAGTGTAGGGTATCTACTTCCAGCAGTTTTAGAAGCTAGATATAAAAAAAAGAGAATAATAGTTTCAACTGCAACAAAAGAATTACAAGTACAATTAATAGATAAGGATTTACCAAATGTAATAAACTCATTAGGACTTTCAGGTAAAGTTAGCTACGGTTATATAAAAGGAAAAAATAATTATATTTGTAAAAGCAAATTTTATGAGTATAAAAAAGATTATGATTCAGAAAATCCAACTTATACAGATATACTTTCAATAATAATTATTGAAAACTTAATTAAAGATGGAAAATATGGAGATATAGAAGAGATAAGTTACTGGCTTTTAGAAAATTTTAAAGAATTACAAGGTCATATAAATAGAATAATTTGTGATGTGGATTTATGTAAGCCTAAAAAATGTTATGAAAATTGTCTTTATAAAAAAAGAGTAGAAGAATTAAAAGATGAAGACATTACAGTAGTTAATCACTCTCTTTTAGCGAGATGGCCATATATGGATGAAAAGCCTATGGAAAATATCATTGTCGATGAGGCCCATAACTTAGTTGAAAAAGGATATGATTTTTTCTCAGAAGAGATAGAATATAATAGCGTTAGATATTTTTTAAAAGAAATTTATCCTAGTGAATTTTCAGGGACTTCTAAATACTATAAAGATATAAAAGATAAACAAAAGAGAAAAGTAAAACCGATAGATAGATTTTATTCGGAAATAAAATTAGATAGAAATATAAAACAAAAAATAAGCCATAATATTAATTTTATTTTTGAAAAGATGAACGAAATTCTTGATTTTGGATTATATCAAGGATATTCTTCACTTACTAATTACGATTTAAATTGGGAGATAAATCTACAACAAGATGATAAGGTAGGTACTTTATATAAAAATGATGAATATATCAACATGACATATAAACCTTATTCACAAATTATAAAATCGAGTTTTGAAAATATACTATCTAATATAAAAAAGATATTAGTATTATTTGATAGAAATATGGATGATGATTTGTTAGATAAAGAAAGTGATATTTATAAATACGGCAAATCAAAGATAAAAGACCTAGAAGATATTTCAGTTACAATAGGTAAATTTTTAGAAGATGAACAAGATGATTTAGTAGCTAGAATAGTTACAATTTCTAGTAAGTTTAACAATTTTATTTTAAAGGTAGTTCCTCTTAATTTAGCAGACTTATTTAGAGAAAATATATTATCAACATTAAATTGTGGAATTTTTGTATCTGCAACACTTAGTGTAGATAATAATATGGATTATTTTACAAATACATTAGGTATAAATAAAGTAAATAATACTAAAAAAATAATAGAACCTATTTATAACTACAAAAATAGAGTAGAAGTTATAAGAACTACAGATATAGGAGGATATAAAGGTGAAGACTTTGTACCAAATATGGCTTCTAATATACAAAAATATGTAGAGATAAGTGGTTCTAATGTATTATCTTTGTTTAATAGTAAAAAAAGGCTAGAAGATACATATAATATGCTTGAAAATAATTTAAGTGAAACAGATATACATGTGTATATGAATAAAAAAGGAATTAAATATTTAAAAAATGCAGAAGATAAAAGCATAGTATTAGGCTCAAAAGGTTGTTTTGAAGGTGTAGATATACCTGGTGATGGTCTTATATGTGTAACATTAGATAAGCTGCCAAATCTAAAACCAACTGATCCACTTTATTTTAGTATAATGACTAAGTTTAATAAGACATATTTTGATGTGAATTATCCTCAAATGGTCATAAAAGTCAAACAAGCATTAGGGAGACTTCTTAGAAGTAAGTATGATTATGGTATATTTGTATTATTTAATATGGGAAATAATACTTATAGCAATAAAAAATTAGAAGAAAATCTTCATGGATGTATTATAAAAGATGCAAATAGCGATAATATACATAAATATATATATTATCATTTGAAAAAAAGTAGAAGAGAAGTAATCACAGGACTTATCATCGATATACTACAAAATAAATATAAAAAACAAAATAAACTGGATTTAGTGGATTATATAAACGATGAAATAAGACAGCGTTCAATAAAAGCAACAGTAAAATACTATGAAAAAAAGCAAAATAAATTATTAGTTGAATACTATAATGTAAAATATATTGTAGAAATTGAAAAAATATCTAAAGATTAAAATGACATATTTTAAAGAAGGGAGAATAACTCAAAAAATTTTTTGAGTTGAAGATTATGAATTATATTTTATTATTAATAGGATTTGTATTTTTGGTTAAAGGAGCAGATGGTTTCGTATCTGGTGCATCATCGATAGCTAAAAAATTTAGCATACCTCCTTTAATAATAGGACTTACAATAGTTGCGTTTGGTACAAGTGCTCCAGAAGCTGCAGTAAGTGTGACAGCAGCATTAAAAGGACAAAATGATATGGCAATAGCAAATGTAGTTGGTTCTAATATATTTAATTTTTTAGTTGTAATAGGTCTAACTTCAATGATAAAACCTATTAAAGTACAAAAAAGTACAATCATAAAGGAATTTCCTTTTGTAATTTTAGCAAGTTTTGTATTTTCAGTAATTTCACATGATACAAGATTTCAAAATGCATCAGAAAACATGCTATCTAGAGCAGATGGATATATACTATTATCTCTATTTGCAATATTTATGTACTACTTAATTGAAATGGCTCTTACATCAAAAGATAGTGTTGAGGAGGAAGAAATAGAAGAAATACCTCTTTCAAAAAGTATCATATATACTATTATTGGGATAGCAGGGATAATTATAGGCGGTCAATTAGTAGTAAATTCAGCAAGTAATATAGCATTAGCTTGGGGTATGAGTCAAAATTTAGTCGGACTAACGATAGTATCTATCGGTACATCCCTACCAGAGCTTGTCACAAGTATAGTAGCTGCTAGAAAAGGTGAAAGTGATATAGCCATAGGAAATGCTGTCGGCTCAAATATATTTAACTTATTATTGGTTTTAGGACTATCTTCATCAATACATAGTATAGTAGTCCACCCAGAAGTATTTTATGATATGCTTATAATGATACTTGCAACAATTTTAACTTATATATTTGCCATTACTAAAAGATCTATTAATAGAGCAGAAGGTACAGTTTTATTTTTACTTTATGTAATTTATTTAATTTATATTATAATGAGATAGATAAAAGCTTGGAGTAGTTTTACTGCTTCAAGTTTTTTAATTATAATATAATATATTATTATATTAATATCAGGGGGATGTAAGTTATGCATATAGAAGTTATAGTAAATCAGATGATAATATTGTTTTTAGTTATAATAGTTGGGTATATAGCAAATAAAGTAGGTATATTAGATAAAGAACAAAATCAAAAACTATCTTCATTAGTTTTAAATATAACATGTCCGGCACTTATTTTAGCTTCAGTATCTGAGACTAAAAGTGGAAATTTTACAACTGTTATAGAGATATTTATAATTTCAATAGTTATATATATTTTACTACCTTTTGTGGGAATTTTATTGGCAAGACTTTTAAAGGTACCAAAAGAAGATAGAAATTTATATCAGTTTATGACTATTTTTTCAAATATAGGCTTTATGGGATATCCTGTAATACAATCTATATTTGGAATAGAGGCTTTATTTTTTGCAGCTATATGCAATATGGTATTTAATCTATTTTGTTATAGTTATGGAATTTATTTAATATCAGGCTCAGAAAAACTATCTTTTAATTTTAAACAACTTATAAATCCAGGAATTATCTTTTCAATAATAGCTGTTATAATCTACTTGACAAAATGGCAAATGCCTCAGATAATAAGACAAGCATCAAGTTTAATAGGATCTACAACAACACCGCTTGCAATGATGCTAATAGGATCTTCATTAGCAGAAATTCCAGCAAAAGAAGTAATAAATGATATAAGAATATATCCATATACATTAATAAAACAAATTTTAATGCCAATTTTATTCTGGTGGGTATTGAAATTTTTTATAGATGATACAATAGTGTTAGGAGTATTGGTTATATTAATAGCAATGCCTGTAGGTTCAATAGCAGTTATGTTTTGTAATCAATATGAAGGAAATACTAATCTAGCATCAAAATCAATATTTATAACAACATTAGCTAGTGTATTTACAATACCGATATTGGTATATTTATTATTTACTTAAATAGATGAGAAATATGATGTATATTAGTTAAATTTGAGAATATAGAATTAATATAAAAGGAGAAAATTATGGCAAAGAAAAAAGTGTATGCTATAAAAGAAGGATTTGATTTTTCTAAAAATGAAAGGGTACAAAATAAATTAGTAGATTCATGGAGTGAATGCCAAAAATATATAAAAGGTGTCAAAGGTGCTATTTATAAAAGTTTTGAAGATATAAATGAAGCTAAATCTTTTTTACAAAAAGGAAGTGAACTTCTTAGAAAAGGAAAAGATAAATATGATGAAAATTGTCTACATGTATATGTTGATGGAAGTTATAATTCAGCAAGTAGAAAATTTTCTTATGGAGTAGTTGCAGTAAAAGATAATATAGTAGAATATGTACATGGTGGGTCTGGCAAAAATTCAGAAGATAATAATATAAGACAAATTGCTGGAGAGTTAAATGCAGCGCTAGAGGGAGCTCAATATGCACTAAATAATAAGCATAAAAAAGTAGTTATATTCCACGACTATGAGGGAATATGTCACCATGCGACAGGTTTTTGGCAGAGAAAAGATAAATCCTCTCAAGAATATTATGAAAAAATGAATGACCTTATGAAAAAGGGAATAGAAATTCAATTTGTTCAAGTTAAAAGTCATGAAGAAGACTTATTCAATGAAATGGCAGATACAATATGTAAAAAAGAATTAAATATAGATAACGATAAAGTATTAGAAAAATATTTATCAAACAACAAAATAAAAGTTAAAGATAACAAGATAAAAGAAGAAATTGAAAGTTTAGTAGTAAGAGGACAAGAAAATATTATTGTATATGAAGAATCTCAAAAAACTATAAAAGAAAATGAAATTAGTAAAGAATCTAAAGAATATAAATCAAATAATGAAGAAATAAATTTTAAAAAAGAGTTAATACATCAAATCGATGAAATACTTCAAGATTTAGAAATTGAAAGATTAGAAGAAGTTCTTAGATATGTAAAAAGAAAGAAAAATCAAAAAAAATAGATTGTAAAAAAGCATGTTGATTTTAATACATGCTTTTTGTATATTACTAATTATTTATTAGATATAATTGGGGATTCATTGATAAATAAATTATTTATAGAGATATTGTATATAAAATGAGCTATATTGTAGTTGGATACAAAAGAACCGATTTTATCATTTGGTGATATTAGATATTCGCCTTTTTTTCTAGATGGAGCAGTTCGTATAATTTTTACAATAGTCCAATCTAAATTTGATTCATTAAGTAGAGCAAAAGTATCTAAAAAATCTTTTTTATAACATTTATATAAAATATTGTTAAGTGAAATTGATATTAAAGGATTACTTTTTCCGGTATTTTTGTTGTTTACTAATCTAGAAATAGTTATAAAGCGCTTTTTATTTGTTTTAATCATTTCTTCTATTATTGTTTTATTTGAAATATTATTTGCATAGTAATTTGTATTTTTTAATATTTTAAAGTCTGGTCTAAAAGCATTTATTACAATGTCAGAATTTTGTATTGCTTTGTTAACTAGAAACTTATCATATGTATGTCCTACAATTATTTCGAGATTTTTTGAAGGAAGCTTTATAGAGCCAGGTTTATCTATAAAAGCAATAACTTTGTGATTATCATTTATAAAAAGATCTATTAAATATTTTCCAATAGAACTATTAGCCCCAAATATAGTTATATTCATTTTAAATTGCCCAAATTAGGCATTCTCCTTTCTTTTATATTTTATTTATATATGTATTATATCTTAAAAATTTTTAGCTTACACATCTATTATGTACAAAATTTATGATAATTATATTGATTTTAATTTGTAACTTGAATATACAATAATTATGTTATAGATAAAATAATATAAAATATAAACTTTTATAAATTATAATTGAAAAAAATTAAAAAAAGGTATTAAAAAATATAAATTATATTTTACAATACCTTTCAATTTTATAACATTTTATAAGAGTTTTTATTCAGGAAGAGTAGGAACACTTCCGTATATATCTCGAAGTTCATCTTCAAAATTGTACATATCATTTATAGATAAATACATAGCTCTTCCTAAAATATTAGCTTGGTCGTAAGTTGATGTCCATGAAAAAATACCACCAAGGCAATTTTGAATAACATATTGAGCCTTTAAGAATATAGATAAGTCATTATCAAATGACATTGCAAATACATTATCTTTTTCTAAATAAGGAACTAATGCATCATTATCAAATTTATAATTATAACCGTTTTTGTTGATATAATTTTCTCTAAGTTCATCATAAGATTTAGTGTTAGTAGCTCCTAATCTACCGTAAAATGGTACACCTAAATTTATTTTTCTAGCAGGCATTCCCGCATTTATAAGATTATTAACCATAGAGTTTACACTATAACCAGGTAGAGATAAGTTTGAATCATATAAATTCGCTTGATGTTTTCTTCCACGGTCACCTGTTTCCCCAGCAGTAAAATCATAACTCATTAAATTAAAATAAGTTATGATAGGTGCTATTTTATCTATTTCAGCACTTCTATTAATATAACCAGTATCACCAGTACCTGCAACACTTATCCATGTATCTTCTCCTAAAACATCTCTTAAAGCAGTTAAAAGTAGTGTGAAATTTTCTTTATCTTCTGGTCTTGATTTAATGCCAGAAGCTCCACTTCCAGGATATTCCCAGTCAATATCTATACCGTCTAATCCATAATCATTTACAAGTTGATTTACATTTCTAGCAAAGTTATATCGTGATGCTGGAGTTAAAGCTGCATCAGAAAATCCATCAGCACCCCATCCACCTATAGCTGCTATTATTTTTAAAGAAGGTTTAACCTCTTTAAGTGCTAACATTTCATTTAGGTATCTTGGTGATGGTACATATAAGTCTCCATTATCATCTATTTCTACAAATGCATAAATTGCAGCATCTAGATAAGTTGGATCTAGATTTCTTGGATTTCCTAATACATATTGAAATACTATAGGATTCACGTTTGGACAGTTAGCATTTATATATTCAGTATTTTGTCTGTCATTTTTTGAAGGTTTTACTTTTTTAGTAGATGAAGGTATAGTTTTTTGAGTTTTAGGATAAATATACTTTGATTGAGTTTTTTGAGTTATATATTCAGGCATATCTTTTCTACTTTCATCATTTAAAAAACATAAGTACCAATCTAGACAAGAATACTTTTTATCACAATTTTTCATAGTATTTTTAAGTTCTTTATAAGTCTTTGGTGGTTTGGCAATAACAGAATTTCCAGGAAGCCAATTAGCAGGAGTTACTACATTTTCTTTATCTGATTTTTGAAGTGCATCTAAAATTCTAAGTATTTCAAATATATTTCTTCCAGTAGTCATAGGATAGTATAAGATAGTTCTTAAAATTTGTTTATCATCAATAATAAATACAGCTCTAACAGTAGATGTTGCACTCATTGGTTCTGAAATCATTCCATATAATTTTGCAATTTGCATACTAGAATCATCTATAATTGGAAATGGAATTTCAATCCCCGTAAGTTGACATATATTATAAACCCATGCTAGATGAGAAGCGTTGCTATCAACGCTAAGTCCGATAAGTTGAGTATTTCTCTGTTCAAATTCTTTATAATACTTGGCAAAACATATAAATTCAGTAGTACATACTGGAGTAAAGTCACCTGGATGAGAAAATAAAACGACCCATTTACCACAATAATCGGATAAATTAATTGGACCAAATGTTGTATTTACTGTAAAATCAGGAGCCTTTGAACCCAAGTTAGGCAAACATGGCATAATATCACCCCTTTTAAATTTAATCTTTATTTATATTATTAAAAATAGGTGGGATTGTTACAATTAGCACATAATAAAATAATTTGAAAATTACTAACAAAATATAACAAAATTGTGTCAAAATTCTTATATCAATTGATATTTGTGTATTATTTTGTTAATATATATATTGAAGGAAAATATAATTTTGGGAGTGGATAATATGAAAAGTGTTTTCAAAAAAATTTTTAAAACTTTATTAACGTCTTTTTTAATATGTTTTTGTGTAATGATAATATTAATGATTAGTAATAGGATAATGGGAGTATATCGTGTAGGAATGGCTTACGTTCTTTTAGGAGCATTAAGCTTCTTCATGTTATCTGTGGGTATAATTTTTGCTAGGTTTGATTATATTTTTAAAAAGGAAAAACCTAAAAGAGCTAATCGAAAACCTAATGAAAAACCTAAACAAAAAACTAAAACACACCCAAAAAACATACAAAGAAAGAGCCGAAAACGAGAAATATCTTAGGAATAATTCAGATAAGTTAGTTAAATTAATATAAAATACCACCAAATGAAAATTTGATGGTATTTTTTTTGTTTTATAAAACTAAATAATAATAAATGTAGAAGTAGGGGGGGATATAAATTTATGGAAATAAGTGTATTTAGAGGTAGTACAGTTGGATATAAAAATATAATAAAAGCTTGTTGCTCACAGGATTTTTCTATTTATGAAGAACATAAAGATTATCTTGTTTGTGTAGTAGCAGATGGTCATAGTATGGAAAGGTTTAAATATAGTCATATAGGAGCAAAACTCGCATGCCAGGCTGTTTTGGATATATCAAAAAAGTATTCACTAGATAAAGATAGTGATGTATTTATAGATGATTTAAAAAACGGAGAAATCCAACGTCAAATAAAATATATATGGAGAGAATTAGTATATAATGATTTTTATAAAAGAAATTATAGAGCATATAAGATTGATTATATACTTTATGGAACAACGTTGACTTTTTTGATTGTACTAAAAGAAAAAATAATATTTTTTAATTTAGGAGATGGAAATGTTTTAATGAAGCTACATGATAAATATGAATTTATATTTGAAGATAATAATTATAAAATTGTAAACTCCTTAGCACATGAAAATTGTCAAGAAAAAATGCAGTATAAGATTTTAGATAAGTATGAATATATAAGATTAGTTTTATTCACTGATGGATTTATAAATTGCTTTAATACGTACAGTGAGTTAAATTTAGAGTTAGATAAAACTTTTGAATTATTAAATAAAAATGTATTTATAAAGTTAGAGTTAGAAAATTCATATAAAAAACATTTAAATAACTTGAGCAGATATGGTTCATATGATGATATTAGTGTAATATTCGTTGAAAATACATGTATAAAAAATGGAAAAGAGTAATTTATATCAAAGCTAGAATAAGCTAAATTTTATATTCTAGCTTATTTTTTATGATATTAAAGTAAAAAAGTGTATAAATACATAATGTGCTAATCAAATAATATGGTATAATAAATTATAAAACTAAAAATAACAGGAAGGTAAAGATGGATGAATTTAAAAAGTTTTTTCGACACATTAAAAGATCAAGTTAAATATGTAATTGATAATATCAAGTTAAATAAAAAATATTTGGTTAGTCTATCTTTGTCATTTGTGGCTTTTTTAATACTTTTAGTAGTTCTTTTTTTTAGTAATGGAGATTTTAGTGTAAGCAAAGAAGTAGATACTCTAGTAGATAGTATATCTAGTAGAAAATACGCAGAAGCATACCAATATTATGGAAATCTAGAAAAAGAATTTTCAGCGTCTAAGATGAATAAATTTAACAAGTCAGCATCAAATAAATTATCTTCATTAGTTGCAAACAGTGGAGATAAATATGTGAGTGGTGAAATGTCTAAAGAACAATATTCTGGACTTATAAATACAATAAACGCTTTAGATGATATAGAAATTGATGTAAATCAATTATTAGATATATCAAGTAGAGTAGAACAAATGTATATGGATGAAAATATAAGCTATGAAAAAGCATCTTCTTATATGGAAGTAACTACATCACTAAAAGGAATCTATCAAGATTTAGATGAATATAAAAATAATATAGAAACAATATATCAATCTAGAAAAGTATATCAAGAAGGTAGTAAGTTTCAACAAATAAAAAAATATAAAGAAGCTATAGACAAATATGACAAAGTAGTAGAAGAAGATAAGAAGTACTATAGTTTAGCATCAAGTAAAAAACAAGAATGTATAAAATCAATGTATAATTATTACATAACACAAGCAAATAATTCTTCTAAAAAAGGTGAATATGAAGAAGCATTAGTTTATTTAACTTATTTAAAACCATATTATTCAAGTGATGAAAAAATAGAAAAATTAGAAGATGATTATAAAGAAAAAATATCTGTATACACTCTTACATCTGATGATATTTTAAACTTAATAAGTAAAAAAAGTGGGATAAAGGCTGATGAATTATCAGTTATATCATATCAACAGTCTATAGGTGATACACTTTATTATTATGCAGAAGTTGTAAAAGATAATAAAATACATAATGAAGTTTTAATTGAAGCTAAAGATAAAAAAATATATTCTTACAAATCTGAAAAGGTAGATTATGATTGCGAATATAGTGATGGATACTATAAAGTAGATGAAGACGGTAATTATATATTTGCAATAAGTTCGAAAGATGCAGCTTCTATAGTTAGGGATAAATTAAAAGATAAAAAAGAAGACTTTAATGATTTAGAAGTTAAATTTAAATCAGATATTGTAAAATATGTAGATGAAGATCAATTAAACAAATTAATAGAAAAAAATAATAATATATATTACTATGTTCTTGTAAAAAAAGGATGGTTTTCTTTAAACAAAGAAGTTTATCTAGTAAATATGTATAACAAATCCGTATATAAATGTGTCGATAATAAAATAAGTAAGATCTAGTTTTATAAGGAGTTAAATATGAGGAAAAAAATTATTTTAGGTATTTTATTTTTACTAGTAGTAGTTTTTGGAGTAGGAATTTTCTCTATGAAGGGGGATAAAATAGCTAAAAATGTATATGTAAAAGATATAAATATAGGAAAATTAACAAAAGATGAAGCAGAAAAGAAATTAAGTAATGAATATAAAATGGAAGCTTTTAATTTTAAATATCAAGATAAAGAGTGGGATATAGATCCTAAAACAATAGATGTAAGTTATGATTTAGGTAAAACTGTACAAAATGCATATGATATAAATAGAAAGGGAAACATAATATCAAATGCATTCAGAACATTAAAATCTATTGTTGGAGGCAAGAGTGTAATAAATGTGTCAATAGATTTTAATGAAGATAAATTAGTCAAAGAACTAGAAAAAATAGCAAAAGATATTGATGTAGAAGTTAAAAATGCAACATTAAACATAGTAAATGATGAAATTGAAGTAGTAAAAGAAGAAAGTGGTTTAGAATTAGATATAGAGGCGAGTAAGAAAAACTTTATAAATAATCTTCAAAACACTAATTTTGCAGAAGAACTAGTAGTTGCAAAAATAGAACCTGAAGTTAACAGTGATGATTTAAAAAATATAGATACTTTGCTTGCAAGTTATAGTACAGTGTTATCTGGTACAAGTGGTGGAAGAGTCGAAAATATAAGATTAGCAACAGAAAGAACAAGTGATATCTTATTAATGCCTAATCAAGAATTTTCTTATAATGAACATACAGGAGAAATAACTGAAGCAAATGGATATAAAAAAGCCACTGTAATAAGTGGTGGTGAAGTTGCATATGGAATAGGAGGCGGTATATGCCAAGTTTCATCGACTTTATTTAATAGTGTTTTATATGCAGGATTAGATATAGTAAATAGAGTGAATCACTCAATACCTTCAACATATGTAGACTTAGGAAGAGATGCTACAGTTACAGATTCAGGAATTGACTTTGTATTTAAAAATAATAACGATAATCCTGTTTTTATAAAAAATTATTATGCTAATGGAAAAATAACATGTCAGATATTTGGAGTTAAGAGTGACAAAAAAGATATCGAAATAACTACAACAGTAAATTCTACTATTCCATATAAAACAATAGAAAAAGCAGATGCTAGCCTAGGTGCAGGTGCTACTAAATTATTAGAAAGTGGAAGAACAGGTTATAGTGTTACGACTTACAGAACTTTTTATGATAAAAACGGAAAAGAAATCAAAAAAGAAATAGTATGTAAGTCTCATTATCCAAGCAAAAATGCAGTAGTTGCAGTAGGATCAAAGCCATCATCAAGTAATAATACTGATGAAACTCCATCAGGAGGTAATAATTCAAATTCAGGAAATAATAACTCAGGAAATAATAACCCAGGAGATAATAATTCAGGTGAAAGTGGTGGAAACCAAAATCCAGGAACTACACCACCTCAAGAACCAACTACTCCACCTGCTACACCAGGACCATCTGAAGAGTAATGTGGAGTGTAAAAATGGCAAATAAACAAATTAAAATGCCGGTGAAAATAAATATAAATTATAGGGGGTGTTGATTTGAAGCTTAATGATATAACCCAGTATATTCAAGATATTTGTCAAAATATTTCTAATGTACTAGATGTTGATGTTACTGTAGTATCTAAAGATTTATTTAGAATAGCAGGTACTGGAATATTTAAAGACAAAATAGGAGATAAGATTTCAGAAGAAGCTGTTTATTCAAATGTACTAAAGAGCGGAAATGCATATGTTATCGACAAAGATATCGAGAATAGTTGCAAGGTGTGTTCAAGTAGAGAACATTGTAAAGAATTAGCAGATATATGTACACCTATTAAACTTGGAAACGAAAGTATAGGAATTTTAGGTATAGCGGCATTTACTGAAGAGCAAAAACAAAAAATATTATCTAAAGATAAAGAGCTTAGAGAATTTATATCAAGTATGTCTGACTTAATTTCTTTTAAATTAGATGAAATGTATAAAGAAGAAATTAAAACAGTTGAACAATTAGAAAAAGAAGAAATAGAAAAAGCAATAAAAAAATACGGCAGCAATACGCAAGAGATGAAAAAAGTTGCAGAAGCATTAAATATAGGTATTGCAACCTTATACAGAAAAGTAAAAAAATACAATATAAAATAATATGTAATGTTTTTTAATCCTTCATTATGATAAAATGAGGGATTTTTTTTGACTATAATTTGCAAATGTGTTATCTTAGAGTAAATGAAATATTAGGAGGCGATTGTTATTTTAGGGCAAAATATAATTTTAGATATTGAAAATATGCCGAGAAAAATAATGGACATTTCTTTAGTTGAAGAAAATAAAAGTGATTATACATTTTTTAAAATAGATGAGGATGAAGATGAAGATAATGATACATTAAAGGCATTGAAACAGACATATGTTACTTCAAATTATAAAAATGAAACAATTTTAAACTTACAAAAGGAGCTTAATACTAATTCTGTTGAGATTTCAAAAGAAATTAAATTAGAATCTTATAATAAATACAATAATGCACTTGATTTAGCTATTAGGCATTATATTACTAATGCTGTGGAATTTGTAGAAGAGGCTCTTAAATTAAACCCAAAAGACCCAGATATACTAAATTTAAAAGGTCTTTTATGTTTATTAAAATGTGACTTTTCAAAAGCATTTGAGAGTTTTTACACAAGTCAATGTTATGGAAATAATGAATTATCTAGAAAATATGTTAACTTATTATCATCAAAAGATTTTAAAGTTTTCTTAGAAAGATATAATCATTCAATTAGGTTTATAAATGAAGAATTAAATGAAGAATCAATAGAAATATTTGATAGTTTAATACTAGAAGAACCAGAACTTATAGAGCCATATGTAATATCTATATTACTTTATGACAGAGTAGGGAATAATAAGAAAAAAATAGAATTATTAGATGAACTTAGATGCATTGATAAAAACAACCCTATTTTCGAAAAGTTCAATGAAGAAGGTATAAATCTTGAAAGTGAAAATGTACAAAAGGATGAAGTAGATACTAATAAAGATAAAAAAGAAGAACCTCAAGCTAAAAATAAAAAAACAGATAAAAAGCATATGATATTATACGCTGTAATTGCTGTATTAGTAGTTTGTATGGGTGGAGTTTATTTAAACAACCAAAGAAAAATAAATGATTTAAATAAACAAATTAGTTCAAAAGATAGTGAAATAAATGAAAAAGAAAAAGTACTATCTGAAAAAGAAGAAAAATTAAATGCAAAAGAAAAAGAAGCACAAGAATTAGAACAAAAAGCCCAAGAACAAGAAGAAGCAGCAAAACAAGTATCAAAAGGGGCAGAAACTCTATATTTTGAAGCGACAAGATATAAAACTGCAAGAGATTATAAAACTGCTATAAAATATTATGAATATACTTTAAAAGCTACTGATACATCTCAGTATAAAGCTGATTCAATATATAATATAGCTCTTTCATATAAAAAATTAGGTGATTATGAAAATGCTATAAAATATTATAAGAGATATGTAAGCACATATTCACCAGCTCAAGAATATTATGATGATGCTTATTATCAACTTGCAATGTTATATTATGAAAATGATAGATTACAAGAAGCAAAAGATGCATTATATGCTTTAAGATCTACAGATCCAAATAGTGCATATAATAAAAATGAAAAAGTTCTAGAAATTTTAAAACAATAGACAAAAGGTGATGTTGTATATATAAAAATACAATATCACCTTTTTTAATTGCAAGGAAAATGGTTTTATAAAAATCTTAAAAAAAAATAAAAAAATTTTAAAATAAGAATAATGAATTTGGGCAAATAAAACTTTCATAAAGTGAAAGTTGAATATGCAAAAATTGCTTAAGTCAGAAATTTTATAAGTAAAATTGCTATTTTAGATATATAAAAATGAATTAAAAAAAAACAAAAAAATCATTTTAAGATAGGTTTTAAGAAATGAAAGCAAAATTTCATAAATTATATTTAAAAATCCAAAAATGACCAAAAAATTGCACTTTACAGATGAAAAAAAGATATTATAATAATAGGTAAAGAAAAGGAAATACAGAAATTATTAGATAATGTATTAAAAGGAAGGAGAAGTCAAAACTAATAAAGAAGGGGCAAAGTTTTGACAAGGAGTATTATGAGTAAGGTCAATAATATAGTAGAGGATAATATTTTAGTAAGATATAGTATAATTTTATCCGGAATGATTATATCAAGCATAGGAATAAATGGATTTATAAGACCAGCACATCTTTTAAGTGGAGGTGTTACAGGGCTTGCAACAATGCTTAATTATATTACAAATATAAATGTAGGTTTGCTTACATTCTTAATAAATATACCAATATTCATACTTGGATTTATGTATTTAGACAAAGATTTTTGTATCACTAGTTTAATAAATATGGTATTATTCTCAATTATCTTAGGTATAACACAAGATATAGGAAGTTATATACAAGTTGATGATATATTACTTCAAAGTGCATTTGGTGGTGTTTTATGTGGAATAGGTGTAGGACTTACATTTAGAGCAAAATCATCACAAGGTGGTACAGATATTATAGGTGCAATTTTAAAAATAAAAAGAAATGTCGAAGTTAAAAATACAGCTTTAGCTACAAATATAGCAATAGTTTTATGTGGTAGTTTTTTATTCGGTATAAACCTAGCATTATATACA
Source organism: Intestinibacter bartlettii (assembly GCF_018917435.1). Classification (GTDB taxonomy): domain Bacteria; phylum Bacillota; class Clostridia; order Peptostreptococcales; family Peptostreptococcaceae; genus Intestinibacter; species Intestinibacter bartlettii_A. The sequence goes on along the minus strand of NZ_JAHLOQ010000001.1, from coordinate 35,337 downwards.
TTAATAAGTATGTTTTTAAATGCTCAAACAATGGCAATAGTAAAAGATGCATTCTTTGAAGAAAAAGCCGTTATGGTATTTACAAATAAATCTCAAGAAGTTGCAGATGATATAATGAAAGATTTAGTAAGAGGTGTAACATTCTTTGATGCAGAAGGTGGATATACACGTGAAAAGAAGAAAATAGTTTACTGTGTAGCATTATCAAAAGAAATACCAAAAATAAAAGAAATAGCACTTAAATACGATAAAAGAGCATTTATATCAGTAAATGATGTAAATGAAGTAAAAGGTAAAGGATTTAAAGAAAGATATCTATAAAACTAAATATATAATAAATAAAAAAGCCTTTCTATTTTGGAAGGCTTTTTTATTTATTAGGAAATTATATTCATTAAAAGAAATCTTTATTGTTATAAAAGTGTTATAATTATATAATTATATTATGAACATATAGAGAAAGGGAGCATTTTATATGAATGATACAAAGAATAATGTTGCTATATATAATGATTATTTAAAGTCTATAAATGAAGTGAAAAGAAAAGTACGAAATGCACAAAATATAAAAAGAAAAGCATTGAAAAAAGATATAAAAGCAAGCGAAGAAGATGTAGAATTAATAGAAAAAAGGGCTCTAACAGATGAAAAAATAGATTTTAATTGCAATAGTGTTAAAATTTATTGTTTTAGTAATGGAGATAAATATATAGGAAAAATAAAAGATGCACAAATGAATGGAATAGGGGTATATTCTTTTTTTACAGAAGATGAAAGAATACTAGAATATGCAGGAGAATTTAAAAATAATTTAAAAGATGGAAGTGGACAATATATATTTCCAAATGGAAATATATATACAGGTATTTTTAAAGATGATGTTAGAGAAGGTGTCGGGCAGATAATTTATGCAAATGGAGATGAATATATAGGTAATTTTAAAAATGGCAAAAAAAATGGAAAAGGCATCTTTAAATGGAGCGATGGGTGCATGTATTATGGAGATTACAAAGACAATAAAATGGATGGAGATGGATCTTGCTATAATCAATCAGGAGTTTTAATATATGAGGGAACTTGGAAAGCAAATCAAATACATGGATTTGGAACTTATATTTGGAGTGATAATAAAAAGTACATAGGTGAATTTAGAAATGGTAAAAAACACGGGTTTGGGAAATTTTATTTAGATGGAGAATTAGTATATGAAGGTACTTGGAAATTTGATAAGCCTTCTATATTTGGGAGAAGTCTAGAGGAAATATTCACAGTAAAATTCTAAAAATAAAGTATAATTTAAATATAAATTTTATTTAAAATATACTTTAAAGTGCTAAACAAATTAAAGTATATTTATAACTAATTTAATAATGTAATATAAAATGAATTATAAATATATATTTAGGGTATCATAACTATTAGCAAGATGATATTTAGAAAACTTTTAAAACAGTTTTTAATTATTAAAATAAAGTGTATTACTTTTGAGAATTAAAATATTAAAACTGCGAAAGGATAAAATTATGAAATATAAAAAGTATCTAAAAAAAGCTATTGCCCTAGCACTTTTATTTTTTTTAGTAAATACACCTTTAATAATGGCTTATAAAAAAATAGACGATAAGGACAATATAATAAAAAATAATTCAAATAATAATATGGAAATAGCGATTACGTTTGATGATGGTCCTCATCCAAAAGAAACAAATAAAATACTGGATATATTAAAAAAATACAATGCGAAAGCTACATTTTTTGTTGTAGGGAAACATGTTAAGTGGTATCCAGATTCTGTGATAAGAGCGAGTAAAGAAGGTCATGAAATAGCAAACCATACTTTTACTCATCCAGACATAAGTACACTATCAGAAGAGCAACTAAAAACTGAAATTAAAAATTGTGAAGATATAATTATTGAAAAAACAGGCAAAAAACCAACTTTATTTAGGCCACCATTTGGAAATTACAACGAACAGTGCCTAAAAGAATTATCACAAGATTTAGGTTATAGTGTTGTACTTTGGAGTGGTGTAGATGCAAAAGATTGGAGAAATCCGCCTCCATCACAAATTGCAGATAAAATAATAAATAATGTAAAACAGGGCGATATAATACTGCTACATGATTATGGGACAGAAAATACAATCATAGCACTTGATACAATATTATCTACATTAACACAAAAAGGATATAAATTTGTTACTGTATCAGAACTTTTAGATAAAAATAATAGATAAATTTTAAAAAATAGTAATTACTTTGAAAAAACTTAATATTATATATTAAGAATATTTTTAGAAGGATTTGATTAAATGTATAATAAAATCTATGAAAAGAAAGAATATATAATTTTTCAAGTAAGAGGAGGTTATATAGCTTACAATACAAAGAAATGTTTTCAAGATGGTCATACACATTTAAGACATTTTGATGCTGCCAAAACGGCCATAGACCTGGTTATCAAAAAAAAGTCCCTAAAAGTACAGATGAATACTATTTAGTAAGTTTGATAAGATTGAGCGAAGATAATAATTATATCGAAAAAATATACGAATTAATGAATACTAGAAGAAACAAAGGTAAAAAAGATAAATATTACAATGTAACATGTAAATTAATAAAGAGGGGCTTATAGTCCCTTTTCTATTGTATAAAAATTAAAAATTTAATAACTATATGTTTTAAGAAGATATTTTTTGAAAAATATACTACAATATATTATATGACAAAGTTTTTTAATATAGACAAATGACAAATATAATAATAAATAATATTAAAAAAGCACGAAAAATGTTTTAATTTCTATTAAAAACGGTATAAAAATAAATTAAAAAGAATATTATTACGAAAAAGCAAAAAATAAAGCAGAAAAAATAATTTTATTAGAAGGAAATAAACAAAAAAAGTCGAATTATGTATAATAGTATTTGACAAATGCATATTATAAGGTAAAATAGAAATGTTAACAAAAAATAACACCGGAAGGTGATAAATTTGAATGATTTAAAAGACATTATAGAAGAAATAAAAAGTAGATGTGACATTGTAGATGTAATATCAGATTATATGCAACTTAAAAGCTCGGGTTCTAACTATACAGGATTATGTCCATTCCATTCGGAAAAAACAGGATCTTTTATGGTCAGTAAATCAAAACAAATATATAAATGTTTTGGATGTAATGCAGGCGGAGATGTAATTAGTTTTGTAATGAGATATGAAAATGTAGACTTTATGGAAGCTGTAAAAATCTTAGCCAAAAGATGTGGTATAACTTTACAACGAAATATAAGTGAAGAAGAAAAACAAAAAATACAAGAAGTAAATAAATTTATAGAAATTCATACAGAAGCGGCGAGATTTTATTTTTCTAATTTATTAGGCACAAAAAATCCTGGATATGAATATCTAAAGAAAAGAGGATTGAGCGATAAAATCATTAAAAAATTTGGACTAGGATATTCTTTAAATTCATGGAATAGTCTAATGAATTATTTAATCGCCAAGGGCTATGATAAGACAGATTTGGTTAGATGTGGTCTAGTTACTCATAAAACTGAAACTAATAAATATTTTGACAGATTTAGAAATAGAGTGATGTTTCCTATATTTAATTATAATGGAAAAGTTATTGGGTTTGGAGGAAGAGTCCTTGATGATTCGCTTCCAAAATATTTAAATTCACCAGAAACTATGGTATTTAATAAAAGGTTAAACTTATATGGTTTAAATATTTCTAAAAAGAGTATAAAAGACGATACTTTAATCCTAGTTGAAGGATATATGGATTTAATTTCACTTTATCAGAATAATATAGAAAATGTTGTAGCCACTTTAGGAACTGCCTTAACAATAGAACAGGCGAGATTGATTAGAAGATTTGCAAAAAATGTTATTATATCTTATGATTCAGATCAAGCGGGGCAAAATGCCACTTTAAGGGCTATTGATATTTTACTTCAGGCTGATATTAAAGTAAAAATACTAAATTTAAAAGATTGCAAAGATCCTGATGATTTTATAAAAAAATATGGCTTTGAAGGGTATAAAAAGGCAATTGAACAATCAGACTATTATATTAAATATAAAATAGATATACTAAGAAAAAAATATGATTTAAATAATGATAGTCAAAAAATGAGTTTTATAGAAGAATCAACTTTAATGCTAAAAAAATTAAAAAGTCCTATAGAAAAAGATCTATATGCTAAGTACTTAAGCGATTTGACAAATATAAGTATAGAATCAATACGCGCAAATATAGGCATTAAAGTAAATAGTAATTATAATAAAAATAATAAGAAATATACAAATGTTCATAAGAAAATACAACAAATGTCAAAAATACAAGATGGATATTTAAAAGTAGAAGCTAAGTTTATAAAATTATTAATGGAAAATATTAATTTAAGAAATGCAGTATTAGAAGATATAGACTCAAAAGATTTTTTATTAGAGGAAACAAAAGAAATTTTTAATTACATAATTAAAAATAAAGAATTGGACAAAATAACTACTGACAAAATTAAAAGTTTAAACATATCTGAAGAATATGTTAAAAATATTGAAAATATCAAAATAGAAGAAATTAATACTTATACTCTGGAGAGCACTAAAAAAATAATTCAACAAATTAAAAGAAATATAATAGACAACGAAATTAAATTGATGTCTAGTGAAATAAAAGAGCTGTCAAGTCAGCTTGAGTTATTGAAAAAAAGCAACAGCAATACGAAAGAGGTAGATGAGAAAATTATGAATTTAAGTTTAGAAATTTTAAAAAAAGAAAAAATAAAAAAAGACTTATAGAAAGGAGGAGAAGTATTTATGGCAAGTAAAAAAGACAATAAACGATTAACGGCAAAAACACTTATAGATAAAGGTAAAAAGCAAGGTTCTTTAACATTATCAGAAATTATGGAAGCTTTCTCGGAAACAGAACTAGATAAAGACCAAGTAGAAAATCTTTATGAAACACTTGGAAATTTAGGAATAGAGATAATCGAGGATAAAACTCAAAAAGCTGATGTTGATTTTTCTGATAACGATAATGATTTAATAGTAGATGATAGTTTTGATGGAGTATCTGATGATGAACTTAAAAAAGAAGACGATGTAGAAATGGATAAAATAGACTTATCTCTTCCTAAAGGAATCAGTATAGATGACCCAGTAAGAATGTATCTTAAAGAAATAGGAAAAATCCCTCTACTTAAACCACATGAAGAAATAGAATATGCAAAGAGAATGATGGAGGGTGACGAAGTAGCTAAACAAAGATTAGTTGAGGCTAACTTAAGACTAGTTGTAAGTATAGCTAAAAGATATGTTGGTAGAGGAATGTTATTCCTTGACTTAATCCAAGAAGGAAACCTTGGCTTAATAAAAGCTGTTGAAAAATTCGACTATGAAAGAGGATTTAAATTCAGTACTTATGCAACATGGTGGATAAGACAAGCTATCACTCGTGCTATAGCAGATCAAGCTAGAACAATAAGAATACCAGTTCATATGGTAGAAACTATAAATAAATTAATAAGAGTATCTAGACAATTACTTCAAGAATTAGGACGTGATCCAAAACCAGAAGAAATTGCAAAAGAAATGGATATGTCTGAAGAAAAAGTAAGAGAAATAATGAAAATTGCACAGGATCCAGTTTCTTTAGAAACTCCAATAGGTGAAGAAGAGGATAGCCATTTAGGAGACTTTATCCCAGATGAAGATGCTTTAGCACCAGCAGAAGCAGCTGCTTATTCTTTACTTAAAGACCAAATAGAAGAAGTATTAGGTTCATTAAATGAAAGAGAACAAAAAGTTTTAAAATTAAGATTTGGTCTAGAAGATGGTAGAGCTAGAACTCTAGAAGAAGTCGGTAAAGAATTTGACGTAACTAGAGAGAGAATTAGACAGATAGAGGCTAAGGCACTTAGAAAACTTAGACATCCAAGTCGTTCTAAGAAATTAAGAGATTATTTAGACTAAGATAAAAATTCGCCTGAAAAGGCGAATTTTTAAATTAATAATGATTTAAATATACATAAAATTTAAACCAGAAAGGATGAAATATTTGAAACTTACAGACAGATTATTAAAAATTGCATCATTAGTAGATAAAGATAAAAGAATAGCGGATATAGGAACAGATCACGGATATATACCTGTATACCTTTTAAATCAAAATAAAATACAATATGCTATCTTAGGGGATGTAAATAAAGGACCTCTAGAAAATGCAAAAAAAGAGGTAATGAGAAATAAATTACAAGATAAAGTTGATTTAAGACTAGGTTCAGGTATAGAAGTTTTAAAAGAAAATGAAGTAGATGAAATAATAATAGCTGGTATGGGGGGAATGCTTATAAATAATTTATTAAAAGCAAATGAAAAAGTAGCCCACACTACAGAAAAATTAATATTACAACCAATGCAAGCTCCAGAAGAGCTTAGAATGTTCTTATATCAAAATGGATATAAAATATTAGATGAACATTTAGTTAGAGAAGAGCACAGATTATATGAGATAATAGTTTGTAAATATGAGGGATTACCTCCTCAAGAGATAGACCCTATTTATTACGAAATAGGTCAAAAATTAATTGAAAACAACGACCCATTACTTACAGACTTTATAGAAAATAAAATTAGAATAAATCAAAATGTATTAAAGAAATTAGAAGGAAAAGAAGGACAAAGCATAGTAGATAAAAGAGCTGCTTTAAATAAAAAGATAGATACTTTAAATGATTTATTAAATAAATAAGGAGGAAATATATGAAACTTCGAAATTTAATTGATAAAATAGAAAGTAAATATCCTACTAATTTAGCATATTCATGGGATAATGTTGGATTATTAGTTGGGGAATATGAAAAAGAAGTAAAAAAAATATTAGTTACATTAGAGGCTAATGAAAAAGTAGTAGATGAAGCTATTCAAATGGGGATTGATTTAATAATAACTCATCATCCGTTTATATTTTCAAAAATAAACAGAGTTAATTCTGGCGATTTAAAAGGAAGACTGATTTTAAAATTGATAAAAAATGATATAAGTCTTTATTCTATGCATACAAATTTTGATATTGCAAAAGATGGATTAAATGATTACTTTATGGAAATAATGGGATTTGAAAATTGTGAGATACTAGAAGAAACTCATAGCGAAAAATTATATAAACTTGCTGTATATGTACCTGAAACACATGCAGAGGCTATAAGAGGAGTTCTAGGCGAAAATAATGCGGGTTATATAGGAAACTATAGCCACTGCACATTCAATATATCTGGAACGGGAACATTTAAACCAGAAGAAGGCACAAATCCATTTTTAGGAACAATAGGGAATATAGAAGAAGCTAAAGAAATTAAAATAGAAACTGTTGTACCTAAAAGTATACTAAATAAAGTAATTAAAGAAATGATAAAAGCTCATCCATATGAAGAAGTAGCATATGATGTTTATGAACTTCAAAATGAAGGCCAAAAACAAGGTCTTGGTAGAATAGCTACATTAAATGAAGAAATTACTTTAGAAGAGCTTGCAAATAAAATAAAAACTACTTTGAATATGGATAAAATAAGATTAGTTGGTGATTTAAACTCTAAAATAAAAAGGGTAGCTCTTTGTACAGGGGCAGGATCTGATTTAGTCAAACTATCTAAAATAAAAGGGGCACAAGTTTTAATAACTGGAGATATGAAATATCACGAAGCACAAGATGCACTTGATATGAATATGAATGTTATTGATTGTGGTCACTTTGACACAGAAGATATATTTAAAGATGTTATGAAAAGATTTATAGATACTTTAGATGAGTTTGAAACAATTAAAAGTGAAGTTTATCTAAATCCATTTAAAATAATTTAGTTAGAAAAATAAAAAAGTTGTTGACAAAAATTAATAAAGTGAATACTATATAAATATAAGATAACTTAAATCCTTTGAAGAGGAAGAGTAATTAAATTTAGGTTCAATATAGAGAGTTGAGGATGGTGGAATCTCGACAAGAAAAAGTTTAATGAATGGGCCTTAGAGGAGTAAATTGAAATCATATTTTGAGAGTAGACTTTACCGTGATCGCACGTTACAGCGAAAGAGTATGTTAGTACTTTAATGAGAGGTATATATTTATATATACAATCTAGGTGGCAACGCGGATATTATCTCCGTCCTATTATAATAATAGGACGGAGTTTTTTAATTTCCATACAAATATTAAAAAAATAGTAATTTAGTAAAACTTTTAAAACTTTCAATGTGATTAAGAAATTTACATCAAGTAAAAATAATGAAGGAGGAGGTGTTAAAATGTTGTGAACTCTATTAGAAGGATTTAAAAAGATAGAATATAAGAAATTTAAAGAATATTACAAAAATAAAGATTTTAGGGGGATTTTAAAAAATGAGAACAAATACAAATACAAGAAGATTAACATTAAATGCTATCTTATTAGCAATGGGGTTAGTACTACATCAAGTAACACCACCAATATTTACAATTAAACCAGATACAACACTAATAATGTTATTTACACTTATGGTTATAAATAGAGACAGTTATAAAACATGTTTAGTAGCAGGAATCATAGCAGGAGTATTTGCTGGAATGACAAGTGCTTTTCCTGGTGGTCAAATACCAAATGTTATAGATAAATTCTTAACTACTAATATAATGTTTTTAGTTATGACTATTTCATATAAATTACCTTTTGTTAGAAATTTAGGCGATAAAGTAAAAGATTTAGTAGTTACAGGAATAATGATGATAATAGGAACTTTTGTAAGTGGAACAATTTTCTTAACAGCAGCTCAAATAATAGTAGGTCTTCCAGGAAACTTCACAATGTTATTTATGTCAGTAGTAGTGCCTGCAGTTGCTATAAATTTAATAGTTGGAGTATTGATTTATAAGATAGTAAATGTCACAGTTCAAAAGGCAGTTTTGAATTCTTAATAATATTTAAAAAAATTATAAAAATTATAAATAAAAAGAATATTGTAATTATACTACGATATTCTTTTTATTTTGTAAGAAAAATAAATAATTTTTTAGAAAATGTTTAGTATAAGAAAAATATGGGTATTAAAGAAATAATAGGCTCAGAGCTTCATATAAATATTTATAAAAAACTTAAAAACTCTTGTAAATCTAAGGGGAAAAAAAATATAATATAAGATATAAGATAGTATATATAATATAAAGAAACATAGTTTACTCCTTGGGAGGAGAATGCTTATGGGGGGATTTTTATGAAATTTTTGGATAGAGATAGTTATTTAATTGATTTTATAGCGATTTACTTTATAATAATATGTGGATTTTTTACAGTTTTAAGGAATATGGATATTTATTATATGTATCTAATCCTTGTAATAATTAATAGTGTTGTTGCAATATTCGCATATGTTATAAGTCTTGAAACATTAAGTACGGCAAATATTCGCATATGTTATAAGTCTTGAAACATTAAGTACGGCAGAAGAAAAAATTTATAAAGATTTAGCAAGAATTTTCGGAATAGTCTCAATATCTAAAACATTATTTGCAATATACGTATTTGATAATTTTGATCGTAGCACATTAAATCAAGAAGTAGAGATTACATTAATAAACTTATTCATTCAAGCTATATTGTATATGACGTTTGTATATGTTTATAGCAATAAAAAGAAGACAAGTATATTTAATAATATGTCGCATATAATTACAATATTTATACCTATAATGTATATATTAATAACATGGACAAATATATTACCGAAGATATATATAGATGGATCATATTCTATAGTAAAAAATATATTATGTGTTGTTTTTATAATAGCATATATATATTGTTTATTAAATGTAAATAAATTAAATAGACAGTTTTATAACTATAAAACACTTAAAGATATAAAGGTTATGTTTATATCTAGAATAGTAAGGATATTAATTATGCTATTTTTAGGAGGTGTAGATTTTGTAGATGCAGGTCAAAAGATCTTAATAGTAAATAAATTAAATTGTATAAGTTTAATTATTTTAGATTTTATACACGTATATTTGGTATACACTATTTGTTTTAGAGATATAATAAAAAGACCAAATAGAAATTTATATTATAATTTACTAGATGAAAAACAAAAACTACAAAAAAACCTAGAAAGACTAGAACAAGCAAATTTCAATATGGAATATTATAAGCTAGTATATGAACAACTTCTAAAAAATATGCCAAGTGGAATATTGATATCATCTAAAGAAAAAATAATATTCGCTAATAATAAAGTATTAAGCTTATTTAATTTAGAATCAGATGCAAATATGATAAACAAAAACATCTTGGATTTAGTTTATGAAGATGATAGAGAAAAATATATTGATATGCTAGAATCTTTAAATAAAACTAATAATGATAATAAAATAATTAACATAAGGTTTTCATATAATGGAGTAATATTTGAGGGAGAAGAAATAAGATTCTTTGAAAATGTGCACCAAAAGAATTTTCAGGTATCTATAATAAATAATGTAGAGGATAAAATTAAATTAGAAAATGCACAAAAAGAATTAGAATTAAGAGATGTAATGGAAAAAACTAGGGATGAAGTTTTATCTAATATATCTCATGAATTTAAAACACCTGTAAATGTAATATATTCTACAGTACAAATACAAGATTTAAACTTACAAAAAGGCAATTACGGTAAAATACTTGAATTTAATAAACTTATAAAGCAAAACTGTAATAGACTTATTAGGCTTATAAATAATTTTATAGATTCTACAAAATTAGAAAATAACAAATTAGATATACATAAAAAATGTGTAAATATAGTTTCAATAACAGAAGATATTACTATGTCCGTTATAAACTTTGCCCAAAGACAAAATATACAGGTAATATTTGATGCAGAAGAGGAAGAATTATATTGTGACATAGATATAGAACAAATGGAAAGGATAATGTTAAATATATTATCAAATGCTATAAAATATAATAGGCCAAATGGAAATATAAATGTAATAGTTAAAGACAAAAAAGAAGAAATATATATAGAAGTTATAGATAGTGGAATTGGAATTCCAAAAGAGAGAATAAGTTCAATATTTGATAGATTTGAAAGAATGGAAAATAAAAATGCAGTGATTAAAGAAGGAAGTGGAATTGGTCTTAGCATAGTTAAAAAACTTGTAGATGCATTAGACGGAAAAATTGAAATAGAAAGTGAATTAAATAAAGGTACTACTGTAAGAATTATTTTCAAAAAATCTAAGCAACAAAATGATATAGAAGAAATTTATGATATATCACAACATTTAGAAGAAAAGGTAAATCTAGAAATGTCTGATATTAGCTGATAGTATTTCTTAATTTTATATAAAATATTATTTTTATAAATACAAATACTATTATTAATCTAAACAGATGAGGTGATTAGTAATGTTTTGTTGCGATGATAAAAAAAGAAAAGATGATATATGCTATAAAGGCATTATAATAGGAGGCATAGTTGCCGCTGCTTCTATAATGGTAATAGGCATATGTAAAAAAATAAAATGTAGAAAAATTGAAAAAATAATACACGAATTAGAAATGGAAGAAATAAATACAGAAACTCCAAAACAAGAAAATCAAGAAAAATCACAATCAGATGAAGAAATAGAATTAAAAGAAAAAGTAGAAAAATTTAATTCGAGAAGATTAACAACAGAAAACGAATCTAAAAACAATGAAGATTAGAAAACTAATATTAAGAAAAAACGATAAAGCGCGATATAATTAAGTAAAATATGCTATAATTGACTTAAAAGTGAGTTATAGCATATTTATTTTGTTATAAAACTTTAATTTTTAAAAATTAGAGTTAATAATGTATTGGGGGTATAAATATGGAAACCAAAATTTATAATAGCCAATCAGAAATAGACACTTCGAAGCTTAGAGCATGGGCGGAAATTGATTTATCAAAATTCAAACACAATATAGAGGTTATAAAAAAACTTTTGCATGATGATGTAGAAATAGTTGGGGTTGTAAAGGCTAATGCATACGGTCATGGGGATGTTGTTGTAGCTGAGTATTTTGAAAGTATAGGTATAAAATACTTTGCTGTTGCTTGTATAGAAGAAGCCATAAAACTTAGAGAAGGTGGCATAAAAGGAGAAATAATAATATTAGGATGGACACCTTCTTGTCAAAAAGATGAATTAATTAAATATGATTTATGTCAAACATTATCAAGTGAAGAATATGCTGAAGAATTAAGCAAATTACCTGGAGTTGTAAAAGGTTATGTCAAGTTGAATACAGGTATGAATAGACTAGGTGAACCAAAAGAGCATTTAGACTTAATTGAAAAGATATTTACTTTAGATAATATAAAAATAGAAGGTATATTCTCTCATTTATCTAGAGCAGATAGTAAATTAGAAGCTGATATAGTATTTACAAAACAACAAATAGCAAACTTTGATTACATAATAAATAAATTAAGAGATGATGGATTCGAGCTTGGAAAATTACACCTTCAAAATAGTTATGGTATAGTTACATATAGAGATTTACATTATGATTTAGCAAGACCAGGTATAATTTTATATGGAGTGCCAACAGATCCATTAGATGATACATTAGAACATTTGCCAGATGATATGAAATTTGAAGCTCCTCTTTCATTGAGATGTAAAGTCGCTATGGTTAAAGATGTGACACCAGGTCAATCTGTAGGATATGGTAATAACTTTACAGCTACAGAAACTATAAAAGTTGCAACTATAACTATTGGATATGCTGATGGCCTATCAAGACTTATTTCTAAAAAGGATATGAAGGTATTAGTAAATGGAAAATTTGCCAGACAAATAGGTAACGTTTGCATGGACCAAATGATGATAGATGTAAGTGGTATAGATGTAAAATCAGGAGATACTGTCACATTAATAGGTCAAGATGGAGACAATTATTTACCTGTAAATCAAATAAGTTTGCTTAGTAACACTATAACTAATGAAACATTGAGTGTTATTGGAGAGAGAGTTAAGAGAGTATATCATTTATAAAATTAATATATTTGTAAGTATTAGAGATAGTTAAGTAAAAAATATCGATATAAATTATATCGATATTTTTTACTTATTTAAAATTGTTTTGTATTCTTATAAAGAAAATAAAATTTAACCCAATAATAAAAAAATATAAAGAGATTAGATTTTAATGTAAAACAGCATGTCTTATAATTTAATAAAAGAATTTAGAAATAAAATGAGTATGTTCATTTAATATACTAATACCTATAAATACTAAAATAACTCCACCGATAATCTGAGCGTAATTTTTAAATACAGACCCTAGTTTTTTACCGATTAAAACACCAACAAAGCACACTATTAAAGTTATAAGAAAGATACTAAAGCAAACAGGAAAGATTGAAATATTTAAAAATGCAAAACTTACACCGACTGCAAGAGCATCTATACTTGTAGCTATTGATAATATTAGGATTTCTTTGTTATCTATGGTTGCTATGCTCTGCATATAAGTATTTTTTTCAGCTTCATTTTTAAACTCTATTTTATTGCTTTCTAATGCTTCAAAAATCATTTTAAGACCGATAAAAGATAATAAGAAAAAAGCGATCCAATGATCTATAGATTTTATGTAAGATTCAAATCTAATTCCTAAAAACCATCCGATAAGAGGCATTACACCCTGAAAAAAACCAAAAGAAAAAGCAATTTTGAAGGCAATTTTAGAATTTATATTTTTTAGAGTTATACCTTTGGTTACAGAGACAGCAAATGCATCCATAGAAAGGGCAAATCCGGTTAAAAAAATATTGAGAAAACTCATAAAAACCTCCTTAGATAAATTATATATTCGCGTATATTTTTTGAGATATTAGACCAAAATATACCTAGAATTAGATGTAAATAATTTATGTAATATGTAAAGATACATAAAAGAATATATAAATAAATATGATAATTTTTTTATATCTATTCGTAAGAAAAAATAAAGGAGAGATTTAATATGAAAAAATGGGTATGTACAGTATGTGGATACATATATGAAGGTGAAGAACCACCAGAAAAATGTCCAGTGTGTGGTGTAAATAGCGACAAATTCGTAGAAAAAAAAGATAAATTAGATTGGGCAGATGAACACCATGTAGGATGTGCAAAAGGAATCGATGAAGAATTATTAGAAGATTTAAGAGCACACTTTATAGGTGAATGTACAGAAGTAGGTATGTATTTAGCTATGGGTAGAGTTGCAGATAGAGAAGGCTATCCTGAAGTAGGGGTTACTTACGATAAAATAGCAGCTGAAGAAGCATTACATGCAGCAAAAATAGCAGAGCTTTTAGGCGAAGTAGTAGAACCATGTACAAAAGCAAATCTAAGCGCTAGAGTTGAAGCTGAATATGGAGCTGCAGAAGGAAAATTAAAAATAGCTAAAAAAGCAAAAGAATTAGGGCTTGATGCTATACACGATACAATTCACGAAATGTGTAAAGATGAAGCAAGACACGGTAAAGCATTTTTAGGTCTTTTAGAAAGATATTTTGGAGAATATAAAAAATAAAATATAAAAGGCATGGTATGTTTTTACATACCTTGCCTCTAAATACTATTTAAAAATACTAAAATCATTCTAAATTAATTAAGCTTAGAATCAATTTTTTTCAACCAAGATGTAATTTCTATCTTTTGTGGACAATTATTTTCACAGTTTTTGCACTCTATACAGTCAGAAGGTTTGCCATTTAAAGTAGTTATCTTATTATATACAGGTTTTATCTTCCAATCCTCATGTGGATATCTGTATAACTCATTATAAAGTGAAAAGTATTTTGGAATAGCTATATCAATAGGACAATCTTTTTTACAATAACCACAACCTGTACAAGCAATAGCCGTATTGCTTTCTATAATTTTGCAGACATTATCTAAAGCTTCAAATTCATAATTACACAAAGGTTTTATATCCTTCATATTGTCGATTACCTGTTCAATACTATTCATACCACTTAGTACAATCTCAACTTGTTCTATAGACTGGGTAAATCTAATAGCCCATGATGCTATAGAGTCATCTTTATTTATATTTTTTAAAATTTTAGTAGCATCATCTGGCAAGTTTGCTAGAGTACCTCCTTTTACAGGTTCCATAACGATTACTTTTTTGTTGTGAGCTTTAGCGACTTCACAACATTTTTTAGATTCTATAGACGAACTATTCCAGTCGAGATAATTTATTTGTAGCTGAACATAATCTACTTCAGGATGGTCATCTAAAATTTTATCTAAAAGTTTTGCATTGTCATGATATGAAAATCCTATTTTTTTAGCTTTACCTTCTTTTTTTAAGTTTCTCAAAAATTTAAATTGATCGTATTTTTCACAAATAGAGTAATTAGTCTCATTTAACCAATGAATCATATATACATCGAAATAATCAACACCACATCTTTTAAGTTGTTTTTCAAAGTAAACATTACAATCCTCATAGGATTTTATATACCAAGAAGGAAGTTTGTCACAAATTAAAAAACTATCTCGAGGATATCTTTTGACAACACACTCTCTAAGAGCAATTTCACTATTACCATCTAAATAAGTATAAGCAGTATCAAAGTATTTACCGCCCTTTTCTAAAAATAAGTCTACCATTTTATTTAAAGTTTCAAAATCTATTTTATCTTCATCTATTTGTGGTAATCTTAAGAAACCAAATCCAAGTTTATTCATATATATATCACCCCTAATTATATTTAAATAACCTTATTTTATACAATTTTAATATAAAATTAAATATAAAAATGTATAAAACTAAAAAAAACAGATATAATATAGATATAAATTTAGAGAAAATTAAAAAAATATGAAAAAAATAAATAATTTGGTTGCAATTGGTGTTTTTTTATTCTACAATGTAGACATAATATAAAGTTAATAAATAAAATGCAATGAAAAAGAAAGTAGATTTAAGATTGATTTATAGAGAGTAAAGAATGGTGGAAGCTTTACATGATACTTAAATTGAAATAACGCTTTGGAGTAGTTAGAAGAAATTACGTTTTGTAAGAGTAAAGCTAAACGGAGTCTCACCGTTAGAGGAGAAAAAGTATAATAGTACTTTACAGAGTTGGGCTTTTTGCCAACTAGGGTGGTACCGCGGAAATTATCCCGTCCCTATACAATAGTATAGAGACGGGTTTTTTAATTCAAAAAATCAAGGGGAATAGAAAAATTAGTATAATAGAAAGGGTGAAAGTTATGCAGACAATAGACAAAACATTAGAAAGAACGTTTGTAAGTGACCTTAAAGATTCAAAAGATGAAGTTGTACTACTTAGAGGATGGGTGTACAAAATAATTGATTTAAGTCATGTAGTATTTGTAAAATTAAGAGATAAAAGTGGAATAGCACAACTCGTTACTACAAAAGAACAAATTGAAGGATTAAAACTTGAAAATGCTATAGAAGTAATAGGTAAAAAAAGTGAAAATGAAAAAGCACCAGGTGGTATAGAAATAATTGTAGATGAAATTAAAATACTAGGAAAAACATATTATGATAAACTTCCATTTGAAATAAATAGTTTTAAAAATAAAGCAGCATTAGAAACTCAATTAGACCACAGAACTATAGCACTTAGAAGACCAGAAATACGTGCTATATTCAAAGTTCAAAATGAAATAGAACAAGCTTTTAGAGATTATTTAAGATCTAAAAACTTTGAACAAATACATACTGCAAAAATAATAGATTCATCTACTGAGGGTGGTTCTGAAATGTTTACAGTTAACTATTTTGATAGAAGATCTTTCTTAGCTCAATCACCACAATTTTATAAACAAATGATGGTAGGAGCTGGTTTTGAAAGAGTTTATGAAATAGGTCATGCATATAGAGCAGAACTTCACAATACTTGGAGACATTTAAATGAATATGTAAGCTTAGATGTTGAAATGGGATTTATAAAGGATGAATTTGAACTTATGGACTTAGAAGAAGGTTTCTTAGATTACTTATTTAAACATCTAAATAAAGTTTGTAAGAAAGAATTAGAAATGTATAAAATAGAACTTCCAAATGAAGTTAAAATACCAAGAATAACTTTAGATGAAGCTCACAAAATACTTCTTGAAAAATACAATAAAAAATCACCACTTGGAAATATAGATGCAAAAGGTGAAGAATTAATTTGTGATTACGTTAAAAAAGAATATGGCACAGAATTTGTATTCTTAACTAAATATCCAGTAGCAAAAAGACCGATGTATACTATGCCTGATGATGAGGACAAAACATTAACAAAGAGTTTTGACTTAATATATGATGGACTTGAAATAACTACAGGTGGTCAAAGAATAAATGACTATGAAATGTTAAAAGAAAATATAATTAAATTTGGATTAAATCCAGATGATTTCGGTTTTTATCTTGATACATTTAAATATGGAATGCCACCACATGGAGGCTTTGCTATAGGGCTTGAAAGACTTACTATGAAAATATTAAAACTTTCAAACATAAGAGAAGCAGCACTTGTACCAAGAGATATGAAGAGATTAACTCCATAAGATAAATTATGGTAAAATATATAAATACTTAAAAGTAGGTAATATTTAAACTCGATAAATATCGTATTTATAAAAATATACTTTTAAAATTAAATTGAAAAGGAGATATATATTATGGCAATTAGTAAAGATGAAGTTAAATACATCGCACAATTAGCTAAGCTACATTTTGACGAAGATGAAGCTGAAAAATTTGCAAAAGAATTTGAAAATATATTAGAACAATTTAAAACACTAGATGCTCTAGACTTAGACGATGTTGTAGAAAAAAGACCAACAGTTTCAGTAACTAGAAAAGACATTCCTAAAAAATGTGAAATAGAAGACTTATTTAGAAATGTAAAAACAATGAGAGGTACTGCAATAGAAGTACCAAAAATCATTGAATAGGAGGACGTTTTAATGAGTATAAAAGAATTAGTAGCTAAGATAAAATCTGGTGAAGTAAAAAGTTATGATGTAGTTAAATCATATGTAGATACAATAAATAAAAAAGAAGATAAAATAGATGCGTTCTTATTACTTAGAACTGATGAAGCACTACAAAAAGCAAAAGAAATAGATGAAAAAGTAGCTAAAGGTGAAAAATTAGGACGTCTTGCAGGTATACCAATAGCTATAAAAGATAATATATGTACACATGGTATAAGAACAACTTGTGCATCAAAAATGTTAGAAGATTTTGTTCCACCATACGATGCAACAGTAATTAAAAAATTACAAGCTGAAGATGCAATACTTATAGGAAAGACAAACTTAGATGAATTTGCTATGGGTTCTTCAACAGAAAATTCAGCTATGAAAGTTACTAAAAATCCAATAGACATAACTAGGGTTCCAGGAGGGTCTTCTGGGGGTTCAGCAGCTGCTGTTGGAAGTGAAATGGTACCATTAGCACTAGGTTCTGATACTGGAGGTTCAATAAGACAACCTGCATCATTTTGCGGTATAGTAGGTATGAAACCAACTTATGGTTTAGTATCTAGATTTGGACTTGTAGCATTTGGTTCTTCACTTGACCAAATAGGACCATTTTCTATGAATGTAGAAGACAATGCTTATTTATTAAATATAATAGCAGGTGAAGATGATTTAGACTGTACTACTGCAAAAGGACTTGAAAAAGTAGATTATACTGAAGAATTAGGTCAAGATATATCTGGTATGAAAATAGGTATACCAAAAGAATTTATAGAAGAAAAAGGATTAGATCCTGAAATAAAAGATATAGTACTTAAAGATTTAGAAGCTTTAAAAGAATTAGGTTGTGAAGTTGAAGAATTCTCACTACCATCAACTAAAGACGGTCTTGCTCCATATTACATAATATCTTCTGCTGAAGCTAGTTCAAACTTAGCGAGATTCAACTCAGTAAGCTACGGATATAGAGCAAAAGACTATACATCAGTAGATGATATGATAGAAAAAAGTAGAAGTGAAGGATTTGGTAGAGAAGTAAAAAGAAGAATAATGCTTGGTACTTATGCATTATCATCAGGTTACTATGATGCTTATTACAACAAAGCTCAAAAATTTAGAACTAAATTAAAAGATGAATTTAAAGAAGCTTTCAAAAAATACGATATAATACTTGGACCAGTATCTCCAATACTTCCATTTAAAATAGGTGAAAGATGTGAAGATCCAACTGCAATGTACTTAGCTGATATTTATACAATAAATATAAACCTAGCTACAGTTCCAGCATTATCAATGCCAGGAGGAAAGAGCAAAGAAGGACTTCCAGTAGGTATCCAATTAATAGGAGATACATTTAGTGAAGATAAGATATATAAAGTAGCTTATCAACTTGAAAAGAAATTAGCACTACAATTTGATAGAGAGGTGTAGATTATGGTATACGAAACAGTCATAGGGCTTGAAATACATGCTGAATTAAAAACAAAAACAAAGATATTCTGTAGCTGTTCTACAGAATTCGGTAAAAAACCTAATGAAAATACTTGTCCAATATGTCTAGGTATTCCAGGGACTTTACCAGTATTAAACGAAGACGTTATAAAACTTGCAGTAAAAGCAGGAACTGCTCTTGGCTGCAAGATAAATAATTACAATAAAATGGACAGAAAAAACTACTTCTATCCAGACTTAACAAAAAACTTCCAAACATCACAATACGATATACCAATGTGTGGTGAGGGACTTGTTAAATTCGATTTTGAAGGAAAAGAAGTTAAAGTAAGAATAAATAGAATACATATAGAAGAAGATGCAGGTAAACTTGTGCATTTAGAAGATGAACCATATTCATTAATAGACTACAACAGATGTGGTGTGCCACTAATAGAAATAGTTACAGAACCAGATTTACGTTCTCCTGCTGAGGCTGCAGAATTTATGAGACAATTAAAAGGTATACTTGAATATGCTGAAGTATCTGACTGTCGTATGGAACAAGGTTCAATAAGATGTGATGCAAATATATCTATAAGACCTGTTGGACAAGAAGAATACGGAACAAAAGTCGAAATAAAAAATATAAACTCATTTAGAGAAGTTCAAAAGGCTCTAGAAAGAGAAGAAAAAAGACAAAGAGAATTATATCAATATGGTGAAGAATATAAAATAAAACAAGAGACAAGAAGATGGGATGCTGCGAAAGCTAAAACTTTACCAATGCGTTCAAAAGAAGAAGCTCATGACTACAGATATTTCCCAGAACCAGATTTAACACCTATTATAATACAACAAGAATTTGTAGACGAAACAAGAGCTAATCTTCCAGAAATGCCGGCAGAAAAAAGACAAAGATTTGTTAGAGATTATAAAATACCAGAAAAAGATGCATCTATAATAATTGCAAATAAAACTCTAGCACATTTTTATGAAGATACAGTTGCATTTGGCGTAGATCCTAAAGTAGTAGACAACTACATATTAGGAGATATGCTTAGATTATTAAATTTAAAAGGATTAGAACCAGAAGATATAACTATGGATCCTAAAAATTTAGCTCATTTAATACAAGTTATAGATGAAGGAAAAATAAGTAAAACTGCTGGTAAAGAAGTATTTGCAGAAATGTTCGATACTAATAAATCACCAGACGTAATAATAGAAGAAAAAGGACTTGCCCAAATAAGTTCAAGTGATGAGCTTGAAAAATTAGTTGATGAAGTGCTTAAAAACAACCCACAATCAATAGAAGATTTTAAAGCTGGTAAAAAACAAGCTGCAGGTTATTTGATGGGACAAGTTATGAAGGCTTCAAAAGGTCAAGCAAATCCACAAGTTGCTAAAAAAATGCTAGATGATAAATTAGCTATTTTAGTTTAATTAGAAATTTCATATACATTGTAAATTGATTTTAAAGAACCATTATGTGATAATTAATTATATAGTGGTTCTTTTTAAATTTATACCAGTATGGATAAAAATAACATATAATAATAGTGAATATATTGCAAAAGAGGGGAAATTATGAATATTTTATTTAAGAGATCTGTACAAAGAATAATACTTTTAGCAACCTCATTTATAATACAAATAGCAATAATAATATTTTTCTTATTACAATACAGAGAGAATTTCTTTAATTTTTATCTGGGTTCTCTAGCGCTTAGTATTGCGATAGTTTTCATTATTACAAATAGCAAGAGTAATCCTAGTTATAAAATAGCATGGATTATTCCAGTTATGATATTTCCTGTGTTTGGGGGGCTTTTTTATTTATTATATGGAGGCAATAAGCTTAGTACACGAGAAAAGCTAAAGATGGCAAAACAAAATATAAAGATGACATATTCATTAAAACAAAATGATGAAATAATAAATAAACTAGAAAAAGAAAATGTTTATGCAAAAAATCAAAGTGAATATATATTAAATTATGCTAAATGCCCAGTTTATAATAATACAGAGACTACTTACTTTAAAATAGGCGAAGAAAAATATAAAGCTCTATTAGAGGAGCTAAAAAAAGCTAAAAAATTTATATTTTTAGAGTATTTTATTATACAAGAGGGTAAGATGTTTAATTCAATACTTGAAATCTTAGAGCAAAAGGCAAAAGAAGGTGTAGATGTAAGACTTATTTATGATGATGTAGGATGCATAGTTACTCTTCCACACAATTATAAAAATATATTAGAAGCAAAGGGTATTAAGTGTAGAGTTTTCAACCCTATTAAGCCGTTTTTTACTAGAAGACTTAATAATAGAGATCATAGAAAAATTGTAGTAATAGATGGTAATGTAGGATTTACTGGGGGAATAAATTTAGCTGATGAGTATATAAATGAATATGAAAAACATGGATATTGGAAAGATGCTGCGATAATGTTAAAAGGAGAAGCAGTTTGGAATTTGACAATAATGTTTTTATCTATGTGGGATTATATAGACAATATAGATGAGGATTATATGAAATTTAAACCATCTAAAAATATAGATTATCAATCAAATGGATATGTTCAACCATTTGATGATAGCCCGCTTATTAATGAACCAATAGGTGAAACAGTATACTTAAATTTAATCAATAAAGCAAAAGAGTATATTTATATAAATACTCCATACTTAATAATAGATAATGAAATGGCAACAGCACTTAAAATAGCATCAAAATCGGGAGTAGATATCAAAATTGTAACTCCATATATACCAGACAAAAAATTTGTTCATGCGGTTACAAAATCCTACTACGAATCTTTTATAAAAGATAAAATAGAGATTTATGAATTTACACCTGGATTTATGCATGCTAAAACTTTTGTAGTTGATGATGAATACGCAGTAGTTGGAAGTATAAATTTAGATTTTAGAAGTTTATATTTACATTATGAATGCGGTGTGTGGCTTTATAAAACAGATAGTATAAAAAACATAAAACAAGATTATTTAAATACAATAAAAAAATGTCATAAAATCACTATACAAGAATGCAAAAATACAAATGCGTTAAGAAAATTTGGAAGATTAGTTATAAGAATGTTTGCACCATTATTATAAAAACTTTTTAACCTGATAAAATTTATAAAAGAAAGGTGTTTTATACAAAATAAAAATATGTTAAAAAAATATATAGATTTGATAGTGGGTTCTTTACTCATTTTTTACTTTTTTATTATAAATACAATGTCTCTTTTAACATTTAAATATTTATTTTTAATTGTAGGTATATTATGTTTTATATATCATTTTATAAAAAAGTATTTAAAGAAAAAAGAGATATTGTATAAGTTTATAAAGAAAATATTTATTACAATAATGATCATATTTGCTTTAGTAGAGTCTGCTATGTTATTTTACCCAAAACATGATTTAAAAACAGACTGTGACTATATAATAGTTTTGGGAGCATTAGTGAATAAAAACAAAATTAGTAAGAGTCTGCAAGATAGATTAGATACCTGTGTAGAATATTTACAAGAAATAGATAAAGATACTGTAGTTGTGGTTTCAGGTGGTAAAGGAAGAGGAGAAAATATAACTGAAGCTTCTGCAATGAGGGACTATTTAGTATCTAAAGGGATAGATAAAAATTTAATTTTGATTGAAGATAAATCTACAACGACAAAGGAAAACTTTGATTTTTCTAAGAAAATAATAGAGAATGCCTCACATAAAAAAATAGAAAATTTAAATATAAAAGTTATAACAACCGATTTTCATACTTTAAGAAGCAAAATAATATCTAAAAAAAGTGGTTATAAAAATACTACATTTTATACATCAAAGTCAAATTCTAGATTAGCAATATTAAATTATACTAGAGAATTTTTTGCATTAATATGTAATTTGATTTTGGGTTGTTAAAAACAATAAACTATCTTAATTGAATTTACTATAAATCTTAGATAAATATTGTTTAAACTATTTATAAACAAATTTTATGAAAAGTAAAAAACACCCTTTTAAGGGTGTTTTTTTAGAACATAGGAAATTATATTTATTTTAGAAATGTAATAAAAGTTTTTATAAAAAATATTAAAATTTAATGCATAAAATCAACATGAAGTTCGATTTCATCGCTACTTATATGTAAATCATCTTCGATTAAATAATCTACAGTATTTTTAAAAAAGTATTCGTCTTTTGCTGAAAGAGTAAAAGGACATTCTTTTTTATTTAGTATATCCCCATTAATTTCTTCGATTAAGAATCCGTTTTCTAATCTTACATCAACTTTTAAATCATATATAGATTTAACTTGAGTATGTTTAAAGTATGTATCCATAGATTTTAAAATTGAGTCAAATAAATATTGTTTTAAAGTAGTTTCTTCTTTATTACCACAATTTCTACAATAAACATAATTAGATGATGTTTCTGATATTATATATGTATTTTCTCCCTTACAATTACTACAAAAATTTTTCATTTGTATTCCCCCCCAGTGTATATAATATATAAAATCTAATTATGAATAAATGATAGCTCAAACGTAAAAAAAAATCAAAGGTAAGAAATGGAAAAATCTATATTATATATAAGTATATATAATATAGTTGACTTTTTAAATTATGCTCCAATATATTTTAAAAATATGTTATTATATATGAGACAAAATATTGAGGAGGAAATATCGTGGAACAAATTACAAATATGGATTTTGATCATCTGTCTTTTTCGACATTTATGAAGAGATTGACAAATTGGGTACTAGATGATGGTATAAATATGGGGGTTAAACTAATAATAGGTATACTTGTAATGGTTATTGGATTTAAAATAATAAACAATATATCTAAAAAGTTTTTAAAATTTGCAGAACTTAGAGCGGTAGATGTGACAATAATCAAGTTTTTTAAATCTTGTATTAATATTTCTTTAAAATGTTTATTACTACTAGTTATAATTGGAGGATATTGGGATGTTAAATTAACTGGACTTGCAGCTATTTTGGCGTCTGCAGGGGTTGCAGTAGGTTTAGCACTTCAAGGAAGTTTATCAAATTTCGCAGGAGGTTTTATAATACTTTTCTTAAGACCATTTAAAGTAGGAGATTATATACAAGCTGCTGGATTTGAAGGTACAGTAGAACAAATAGGAGTATTTTACACTAATTTAGCTACTGTAGATAACAAGTTAGTTATGATACCAAACGGAACATTATCTAATGGAAGTTTAATAAATTATTCAGCTAAAGAAACAAGAAGAGTGGATTTAGTGTTTTCTGTATCATATGATTCAGACTTATTAAAAGTTAGAAGAGTTTTAAAAGAAATAGTAGATAAACATAAACTTATTTTAGATAAACCAGAGCCATTTATAGGGCTTATACAACAAAATGCAAGTTCATTAGATTTTACTGTTAGAGCTTGGGTTAAAAATTCAGATTACTGGACTGTTTATTTTGATTTATTAGAAACAGTTAAAAATAGATTTGACAAAGAAGGTATTGATATACCATATCCACAAATGGATTTACATTTAAAAAATAAACAATAAAAGTTAAAAAGAGTTGAAAATATATTTAGATATTTTCAACTCTTTTTTTAATTATAAAGAAAGTGAAATTTTGATATATAGGAAATTATAATAATTTTATTACGATTTTTCTTATAAAAATTACATAATTGTTATTAAAATGTAAGAATATTTAAATAAAAAAAATCATTAAATAAGGTATAATCATCTTATAAGAAGATTATTAAATATTAAGCATATAATTAGGAGAGATTTAAAATATAAAATAAACAAGTGGTTAAAATAAAAATAAATCTCTATGTAATAAAAGTTTTATAATATTTAAAACTAAGGAGAAGGATAATATGGAATATATACAAGCTTTGCAAAATTTAGTTCAAGATTATTGGGTACTTTCATTATGTGTTGGATTTTTTAGCACGTTTATAGAAAGTTTTATACCTATGTTGCCATTAGTTGCAATAGTAACCGCTAATGCAGCTTTATTTGGTATGTTAAAGGGATTTTTAATATCATGGCTAGGATCTGTAATCGGAACAATTTGCTTATTTTTAGTTGTTCTAAAGATAGGAGAAAATAGCAAGATATTTGAAAAGATAAAAAATGAAAAAGTTCAAAAGGCCATTTTATGGATAGATAAAAAAGGATTTAAATTACTATTTATAGCTTATGCATGTCCATTTTTACCTGCTTGTGTAATAACTATTGCATCTGCTATAAGTAAAAGACAAAAGACTACGTTTATGTCAGCAGTTTTATCAGGTAAATTTATAATGTTCTTAGTAATTAGTTATATAGGTCAAGATATATACGGATTTATTACAAGTCCAGCAAAAATTATAGGATTCTGTGCTTTAGTATTTTTAGCATGGAAATTAGGTAATAAATTAAATAAAGATTTAGACTATATAGAAGAAAAGGTAACTCACAAATGTGAAGAAGAAGACCAAAAAGAAGATTATATAGAAGTTGGGAAAAAAGTTAGATAATATATAAGTTTATCTACAATTAAATGAATGAATACAAAATTAGAGGTTATATTTTAACCTCTAATTTTATTTAATGATTTATTTTATGGCAGTAATTTTTATTGACTTGTTGCCAATTTATAAAACTAAAGAAATTATCAACTAATTCACTTTTATCGCTGTAGAGTTCTTGGTCTATATTTAAACATAAGACGATTTGGTGTTTATATATTATTGGACATAAAATTTCTTTAGATGTAGTTAGATATAGTTCATTTTGTGGATTTCGAGCTAGAAAAATCCAAGTTGATTGTGAGTCTAAGGCCAATTTTTTAAATTCGTTTTTAAAATTATCAAATGATGTAAAGGACTTATTTATTTCTTTCAAAAGTTTTCCCTTTATAAAAGTTTTTTCAGGAGACAAGCTTTTAAAAAAATACTCATAATTTAAAGCGTGTGAAGCATTTGTTTTTACTTTTAATGATATATCATTAGGCATTGAATCTAAGTTAGTTAGTATATCTTCTAAAGAAGCACCATCAAATTCTTTATAATCTTTTAGTATAGCATTTAAATTATCTAAATATGCCCTATATTGACAGTAGGAATATTTAAGTGTATCTGACTCAATAAAATTATTTAAATCACAAAAACTGTAATTAAGTTCAATAGGCCTTAAATTAAAAAAATTTAATGCATATGAATAATTAGGACATATAGTAATATTTAATATTAAAATTAACAAAAATAAAATTAAATTTTTCATTATAATCACCTCGTCTATAGTATGTTACAAAACAGATAAAAGTATTAGAAGATTAATTTGAAATACATACAATTAGATATTGAAAATAATGACATAAGACTGTCAATATTATTCCCTATACTATGTAAAAAATGATATAATAGTATTTAATAGGGTATTATATTTAACAAAAATTTAAAAAGGAGAGATACAAATGGCAATCACATTATCAAAAGGTCAAAAAGTTAGCTTAACTAAAGGAAATCCTGGCCTTAAACATATAGTTGTAGGTTTAGGATGGGACACTAATAAATATGATGGAGGGTTTGATTTTGACCTAGATTCAGCAGCCTTTCTATTAGGGGAAAATGGAAAAGTAAATGTCGATACAGATTTTATTTTTTATAATAACTTAAAACACTCATCAGGAGCCGTAGAACATCTAGGAGATAATTTAACTGGAGAAGGTGATGGGGATGATGAACAAATAAAATTAGATTTAAGTTTAGTACCACAAAATATAAGCAAAATAGCATTTACTGTAACTATACATGAAGCTCAAGAGAGAAGACAAAACTTTGGGCAAGTTAATAATTCTTATGTAAGAGTAGTAAATTCAGATACTAATGAGGAACTTTTGAATTATGAATTAGGTGAAGATTTCTCTATAGAAACTGCAATAGTTGTTTGTGAAATATACAGACATAATGGAGAATGGAAATTTAACGCCTTAGGGTCAGGTTTTGAAGGAGGACTTGAAGCTCTTTGTAAAAACTTTGGAGTAAATGTATAAAAAAATTGGGGGGAATAGAAATGGCAATTCAATTAAAAAAGGGACAAAAAATAAATTTAACTAAAGGAAATCCAGGTCTTAAACATATAAGATTAGGATTAGGATGGGATACTAATATGTTTGATGGAGGAAGTGACTTTGACCTAGATGTAAGTTTATTTATGGTAGGAAAAAGTGGAAAAGTAGAACAAGATGAAGACTTTATATTCTACAATAATCTAAAACATCCATCAGAAGCTGTAGAACATTTAGGTGATAACAGAACTGGTGATGGTGATGGTGATGACGAAGAAATATTAGTAGACTTTTCAAAAATGCCAGATAGAATAGAAAAAATAGCAGTAACAGTTACTATATACGAAGCTAAAGAAAGAAGACAAAACTTTGGACAAGTTAATAACTCTTATGTAAGACTTGTAAATAGTGACAATGAAGAAGAATTATTAAGATATGACTTAGGGGAAGAATTCTCTATAGAAACTGCAATAGTTGTTTGTGAAATATATAAACATAACGGGGAATGGAAATTCTCTGCAGTAGGTTCAGGTTTTGAAGGAGGACTTGAAGCTCTTTGTAGAAGTTATGGATTAAACGTATAATATAACAAATTTTATGGAGGATTATTATGTCAATAAATCTTAAAAAAGGACAAAAAATAGATTTAAGAAAATCTAATCCAGGATTAAGTACAATAAGAGTTGGATTAGGTTGGGATCCAGTTGAACAAGGTGGAGGTTTTTTAAAAGCCTTATTTGGTTCTGGAAAAGCTGATATAGATTGCGATGCATCTGTATTTTTATTAGATGAAAATAGTAACCCAATAGATTTAATTTACTTTGGGAACTTAAGAACTAGAAATGATTCTATAATACATACAGGAGATAATTTAACGGGAGAAGGAGAAGGCGACGATGAAGTAATTTTAGTTGACTTAGATAAAATACCTACTAACGTTAATAAATTATTATTCGTCGTAAATATATACGACTGTGTTAGACGAAATCAAAACTTTGGTATGATAAAAAATGCCTATATAAGAATGCTTGATGCAAAAAATAATTCTGAAATAGCTAGATATAATTTATCTGATGATTACAGAGGAAAAACAGCATTAGTAGTTGGTCTTATATACAGATATGATAAGACTTGGAAATTCTCTGCAATAGGGGAAGGAACAAATGACACAGGATTAAATGACATGAAAAAAAATCTTGAAAGAAAAGCATATGGAGTGTAAAAATGAAATTTTATAGTGAAAGTAAAGAAGATGTACTAAAGGAGCTTGGTGTAAATGGCGATAGAGGTCTTTCTTCAGATGAAGTTAAATCAAGGAGAGAAAAATACGGTCTAAATGAGTTTACACCAGTAGAAGAAGGTAGCTTTTGGGATGATCTAAAAGATGCATTATCAGAGCCTATGATAGTTATACTTATAATAGCAGCTATAATAAGTGCTGTTATAGGAGAGTTCCACGATGCCATAGGTATAGTATGTGCTATAGCTATAGGTATAGCAATAGGAATGATTACAGAAGGTCGTTCTAAAAAAGCAGCAGAGGCACTATCAAAATTAACTGAAAATATAGAAGTTAAGGTGCTTAGAAATTCTGAAGTAGAACAAGTTTCAAAATCAGAATTAGTTCCTGGAGATATAGTATTTATAGAAACAGGAGATATGATTCCAGCAGATGGTAGACTTATAAAAAGTATAAACCTAAAAGTAAGAGAAGATATGTTAACAGGTGAGTCTGATGATGTATCTAAAAAATGCGACGCTATTATCGGCATGGAAAAAGTCGAAACTAAAGATGGTATAAAAGAGCTTGAACCAATACCAGCAAAACAAATAAATATGGTATTTGGAGGAACACTTGTAGCTTATGGTACAGGTATGATGGTTGTAACTTCTATAGGAGATAATACTCAAATGGGAGATATAGCAAAACATCTATCAAATGATGAAGAAGATACACCACTTCAAATTAAACTTGGAAACTTAGGTGGTATGATAGCTAAAATTTCAAGTGCAATAGCGGGATTACTATTTATATTTATGGTAGTAAAAATGGTGTTAAATGGACTTAAGGTAGATACATCAAATGTATTTGCATTTTTAGACTCTATAGACGAAGTTAAAACTGCATTTACTGTTTGTGTAGCATTAATAGTTGCAGCAGTACCAGAAGGTCTTCCAACTATGATAAATATGACTCTTGCAATAACAATGCAAAAGATGGCTAAAATAAATGCTTTAGTCACTAAAAAAGAAGCTTGTGAAACAATTGGTTCTGTTTCAGTTATATGTTCAGATAAAACTGGTACATTAACTCAAAATAGAATGACTGTTGAAGTAGCTTATATAGATGGAAGATATGTAGAAGATAAAATTAAGTCAAATAGTTATTTCTTAGAAAACTGTACAATAAACTCAACAGCAGATATAGAAGTGCATGAAGATGAGACAAAATATTTAGGTAGTGCAACAGAATGTGCTCTACTTCTTAGAAATAAAGACATTGACTATAGAAAAATGAGAAATGAAGCTATAATAATAGCTCAAAATCAATTCTCATCAAACTTAAAAAGAATGTCTACTATAATAAGTGAAAACAATAAATACATATTACTTACAAAAGGTGCACCAGAAATAATCCTTGAACTTTGTAAATATGTACAAGAACCAGATGGTGTAAAAGAACTTACTAAAGAAAGAAAAGAAAAAATACTTTCTGAAATAGGTAAATTACAAGAAAAATCTATGAGAGCTTTAGGATTTGCATATAAAGAAATGCCTCTTTACAACGAATCACAAGAAGCTGCCGTAGCACTTGAAGAAGACGAAATAAGCATAGAAAAATGTGAAGAAAGTTTAGTATTTGGCGGATTTGTTGGAATAAGAGATCCACTTAGACCAGATGTAAAACACGCAGTTGAAACCGCAAATCATGCAGGTGTAGCTGTTAAAATGCTTACAGGAGATAATATAAACACAGCGAGAGCAATAGGAGAAGATTTAGGTCTTCTAAAAAATAATATGAGAGCAGTAGAAGCATCATATATAGATACTTTAACTGATGAAGAATTAAAAGAAGAAATTAAAACTATTTCAATAGTTGCAAGAAGTAAACCAGATAGTAAAATGAGAATAGTAAAGGCTCTACAAGCAGATGGAGAAGTAGTAGCAGTAACTGGTGACGGTATAAACGATGCACCTGCATTATCAAAAGCTGACGTAGGTATAGCAATGGGTATATCAGGAACAGAAGTTTCTAAAAATGCAGCTGACATAATACTTACTGACGATTCATTCTCAACAATAGTAAGCGGTATTAAATGGGGTAGAGGAATATACGATAACTTCCAAAGATTTGTTCAATTCCAGCTTACAGTTAATATAATAGCATTCTTAGTTGCTATAATTTCACAAGTAGTAGGCCAAGAAATGCCTTTTACAACAATACAACTTTTATGGGTTAATATAATAATGGATGGACCACCAGCACTTGCTTTAGGTCTTGAACCAGTTAGAAACCACGTACTTGATAGAAAACCAGTAAATAGAAATGCAAGTATAATTACTAAATCTATGATTTTCACAATTATAGGTAATGCTTTTTATATAACATTAATACTTATGTTACAATCTTCAATAAACATATTAAATGTTTCAGAGGCAAAAGGCGAGACAGTAATGTTTGGTGTATTTGCATTTAGTGCATTATTCAATGCATTTAACTGTAGAGAATTTAATTTCGACAGTATAATACCTAATTTAACTAAAAATAAATTAGCACTACAAATAATAGCAATTACAGGAATTGCACAGATATTCTTCACACAAGTATTCCAAGATTTCTTTAATGCAGTTCCACTAAGCGTTATGGAATGGATAAAAGTAATAGCTTTATCATTTACAGTTATAATAGTAGATGAAGCAGTTAAATTTGTATTTAGACTATTTAAAAAAGAAAATAAAAATAATGAAAATATGCCAAAAGTAGAGGCATAATAAGTTTTAGCTACTTTGTTTTTACTTAAAATGAAGTAGCTAAAATAATAAATGGCAGATTATAAGGAGGATAAAATGGAGTTAGGTAATAAATCAAATATATTTGGAAAAATATTCTCCAGCCAATCAGACAGGGGTAACTATACATCAGCTAAAGGATATGAAAATTACTTTATATCTTATATAGGTATTGATAATGAAGATATTTATAATTCAGAAATATACAACTTAAATAGAGAAATAAAAAAAAGGAAAAATATATGTTTATTTAAAAACAATATATTAAACCCAGATGATTTTGATATAATATCTTACTTAAAAAATAAAGCTTCCAAATATAATGGAAGTGTTTTTGACTTAGATATAGATTTAGTAAGATATGAAGAAATTAATAATAGAATAAAAAGAGGTTTTGATATCCTTTTAAGAGAAGAAGATAGAAGTTTTAATAATGATAGAGTTAAGTTTAACTTTATAATAAAAGTAATGAGTTGGATAAGAATATATATAAATCCTTTAGTAATTAACTATGATGATGCTCCAAAAGTTGTATTTTATGGAGATATAAAAAAACATGAACTCTATTTTCTATTGATACTTTACTTTGCAGGATTTGACATACTTTATATAAATCCAAATGGACTTAGTGAAATTCAAAATATAGATATCAAAAAATTCAAAATAGAAGTAGAAAATTATCAAATAACAAATGAAAAAATATCTTTTGATGAAAGAATACAAAAAGGTGAAATAATAGAAAAATCATCTATAAAAAAAGCATATACTGTAGGAGCACAAGCTTCTAGAAAAATAAGTGACGAACTTTTAAATGATTCTGGATTT
The DNA here is from genome assembly GCF_018917435.1 of Intestinibacter bartlettii. GTDB lineage: Bacteria > Bacillota > Clostridia > Peptostreptococcales > Peptostreptococcaceae > Intestinibacter > Intestinibacter bartlettii_A. Next base: position 3,007 of record NZ_JAHLOQ010000001.1, on the reverse strand, counting down.
ATAAAACCTTGGCAACTGCAAAATAGACAAATAAAATCTCTACTTCTTAGTTCTACAGTAGATGAGGTAGATATATATTGGAACGAACCTTTAAAACTAAGACCAGGTTTTAAATTTGATGATGAGATAGTTACTTTGCCAGTATTTTTTACAAAAATAGATGGGGTTTATAGAGATTTAGATGAATATTATTCATTACTTGATAAATTACAGATAAAAGACTTTTCTTATTTTGTACAGTATCAAGATAATGTAAGCCCTATATCAAAACCATTTATAAGAGAAGGATATAACTTATCATTCTTTATTGACCATAATGGCAAATTAAATAAAAAATCAATTATAAAAGAAGGCAATTTTTCTATTTCAAATTTAAGTTTGAAATGGCAAGAAACTATATTAGATAAGGTAGAAGAAACTATTTTAAGTGACATGTTTATAGAAGGACTTACCAAAGATGATATAGTAAAAGGTCTTTATACAGTTTTAAATATGAATCAAAGGTTAATATATTTAATAAACAGTTTTGATTATGCGAATGTAAATCCTAAATTAATAATATATATAGAACAGATGAGAATGTTTACAAAAGAAATAGTATTTTTACTTCTTGTTTTAAGTAAAATTGGATTTGACATAGTAATATTTACACCAGGTGGAGTAAACTGTATTGAAAATATTATAAATAATCAAATTGTAGATATTCATAGACTAGATGTAATAAATTATAATTTGAAATATAAATCTAATAAACAAACAATGAATAGTGGGGCTAAGAGTTCAACTTCATGGTTTGAAAAAATATTTGGGAAATGGAGTGATTTATAATGGGTATAGATATTAGCAAGTTTTCGAATAACAATAATGATTTAAATAAAGATAATAATAAAAATCAAGAAATTGAAGAAGTACAACAAGATAACTTCGATATAGTTGAATATACAGATAATAAAAAAAATGAACTTAGACAATCAAAAGAAGTAGAACAACTTACTTCATTAATAGAAGTAGATAATCCAAATACAATACTTCAATTTGGGAAAGGGGCTTCTGAAGGAATTTCTAGGGTTTCAGATAGTTTACTTTCAACTATAAAAATGAATCAAAATGAAAAAAATTCAGAAATGTTAGTTAGACTAACTAAAATAATGGATAAATTCGATTTAGATGATTTTTCTCAAACTAAAGAACCAGGATTTTTCCAAAAACTATTTAAAAAGGCAAACAGTGCTATAGAAGTTATGTTCCAAAAATACGAAACTTTAGGCGGGGAAGTAGAAAAAATTCAAATAGAACTTCAAAGTTATGAAAGACAAATACAAGATTCTAATAAACAATTAGGAGCTATGCTAAATGAAAACTTTAACTACTATAATGAGCTTGAAAAATATATAGTAGCAGGTGAAATGGCCATAGAAGAATTAGATAACGACTTACTTCCACAATTTAAAGCAAAAGCTGAAAGTGGGGATCAAATGGATATGGCAAATTACCAAGAGTTACTTAATATAAAAGATATGTTAGTTCAAAGGGTTTATGATCTTAGAATATCTGAAAATATATCTCTACAAACTATACCTATGCTTAGAAGCATGCAACATAACAACTATGGTTTGATTAGAAAAATAAACAGTGCATTTATAGTTACACTACCTGTATTTAAACAATGTTTATCACAAGCAATACTTATTAAAAAACAAGAACTTCAAACTAAGTCTCTACAAGCACTTGATGATAAAACTAATGAGTTATTACTTAAAAATGCTCAAAATGTATCGCAAGCTAGTACTCAAATTGCAAAAATGACAAATTCAAGTTCTATACAAATAGAAACTCTAGAAAAAATGCATAATACTATAAAAAATGGTATAGAAGAAACTATGAGAATAGAACAAGCTAATAGGGATGAAATAGCTAATAATACAAGAAGACTAGAAGAATTAAATACATCTGTTGTAAATACTTATAAAAGAAAATAAGTTATTATAAAATTTTAAAAAAGGGAAAGTCAAAAGACTTTCCTTTTTTTAATTGTTGTAAATCAAAAATAGAATTATAATTATAATCATCAAGGAAGAAAATGGGAGGGAAAATGTGAAGTATTTTAATTATATAGAAAAAGATACATTAGAGAATATATTTTATAAAAAGCCTCAAGAATTTGATAAAAATAGTGATAAAGATATATTGAAGTATGCCCTTGGAGCTTTTTTATATGTTCCAGCAAATAAATACAATCAAATTTATAAAAGTGTGTTAAATCAAGAGAAAGAGCCAAAACCACTTGCAATTTGTTTAGAAGATGCAATAGGGGAGTTTGGTGAAAAAGAAGCTATAGAAAGCTTAGAACTTGTTTTGGATGATTTATCAAAACAAGTTTTTTGTAAATTAGATAAATTGCCACTTATATTTATAAGAGTAAAAGATATAGATCAGCTTAAAAGAATAAAAAATATACTTATAAAAAACAAGGAATTTATAACAGGGATAATAATACCAAAAGCGAATGGGGTTTTATTAAAGGCATTTGTGGAAATATTGCATAACTTCGGACTAGACAATTTGTATATCTTACCCATAATAGAATCAAGTAAATTTATATATAAAGAAATTAAAGAAGAGTATTTTAGAGAAATGTATAGCAGCATATTAAGTCATAAAGAGCGTGTTTTAGGAATAAGGATAGGACTTACCGATGTCTTAGGGATGTATGGTATTAGACGAAAGAGAGAATTTTGTATATATGACAATTTAATAGCGACTTCATTTATTGAAGACGTAATAAATTATCTAAACCGAGATGAATTAGATATACCGATAAGCGCTGGTGTAAGTGAGTTATTTAATATGGATGATAAAAAAATAAGGGAACTCTATATAAAAGAAATGGCTATGTTTTAATTTAGTGTTGAAAATAGATATTTTTATACATTTAGGTTATAATAGAGATATATTAATGTTTAGGAGGTTGTAGGATGCCAAGTATAAAGTCTATATTAACAGATAT